>JBGAID010000084.1:0-50634 GCA_044225865.1 Polyangiaceae bacterium
GGCCTTGCAGGAGGGTCAGGCCCGAGCGCGCGCCGTTGGTGCCGCCGGAGCCCCCCTGCCCTTCTCCTCCCAACGCGCCGCCTCCCTCCCCGTCGTCGGCCACGCAGCGGACGTTCCGGCAGAGGTCGTCGAAGCCCTCGCAGTCGGCGTCCACTACGCAGTCGGGGATCGGCGGCGCGGGAGGAAACGGCGGCAGCTCGTCGCGCGCGCCGCAAGCGACCATGTTGCCCACGATCGGGCTCGCGAGCAGCGCGACCGAAGCGGCGCGGGAGAGCCAGCGCACCGCGCTCTTTCTCGAGGTCACAGGCACCCGCCGTATCCGTCGACGTCGATCGGCTCGCACACCGTCCCGTTGGGGCACTGGTTGACGCCCTCGAGATCGCACATCGCGACGCATTGGTTGCCAGAGCCGGTCACCACGCAGACGTAGCCGCCGGCGCAGTCCTGCCCGCCGCTGCAACCGTCGCCCTGATGGCCCGAGCCCTCGAAGAAGCAGACCGATCCGTAGATCTCCTGGCCGCACGGATCGTCGGGGTAGTCGACGTAGATGTAACAGGCCTCCCCCGGCATGCAGTCGCCGTTGCCTTGGTCGTGGGGGTCGCACACGAAGTCTTCGAGCGGGGGCGGGATCTCTCCGCAGCCCGGGTCGACGTACTCCTCGAGGGCGTCGTGGCCCGCGTCGCGCGCGCCCGTCCCCGTCGAGTCGGGGGGCAAGATGCCCCCTCCACCGCCTCCGCCGCCGCCCGCACCATCGCCGTCGGGCACGATGACGTTGTTGTCGCAGCCGGCCGAGCCGAGCAACGCGAGCGCGGCCGGGGTCAACATCGCACCGAGCACGCAGAGCAGCAGGCGTGTGGCTCTCATGGGCGGGCAGTGTACCCAAATCCGCGTCAGGCGGCGCCTCTCGTCGTCACGCGTTTGAGGCGTCTTGAGCGGTCTCGTAGTAAAGAGTCCCGACATGCACGCGCGGGTTCGAGGCGGAAGGGTGCTCTTGCTCGTCACGATGCTCGGCGTGCTCGGCTGCGACGCGCGCACGCCCGAGCCCGCGGCCAAGCAGGAAGAGAGGGGCGGCTCGAAGTCGGAGAGAAAGACGGGCGCGACGACGGCGACCGGCCCCTCCGCGATGCCACTCCGTCCCCGTCGATGCATCCGGGAGACGCAAGAGAAGCCGCAGCGAGTCGTCTCGGGCCCCGTCCCCAACCCCGCTTGCCCCGCCGATCCCCAGACCCCTCCCGATCTGCGCCGGGCGGCGGTGGAGTTCCCGGAAGCGTCGGGCGGGCCCAAGCGCGTCGACGCGGAGATCGCGGAGCTCGACGCGGATCGTCAGCGCGGGCTCATGTACCGCAAGTCGCTCCCCGAGGACGACGGGATGCTCTTCGTCTTCGAGCGCGAGCAGGTCCTCAAGTTCTGGATGCACAACACCTGCATCCCCCTCGACATGATCTTCATCGCGAAGGATGGGACCATCGTCGGGATCGAGGAGAACACACCGACCTTGAGCGACGACACCTTCACCCCCAACTGCGCCGCTCAATACGTCCTCGAGATGAACGCGGGCTGGACGCGGAAGAACGGCGTCAAGGCGGGGATGAAGGTGAAGCTCCCGTGACGGGCGCTCCGCTGCTACGTTTTTCGTAGCGACCTATTGGACGGGCGTCGCCGTGAACGGCGCCACCACGACCCGGACCGGCTTCGCCCCGATGTCGGCGACGTCGAAGTTCTGGGTGAGGCTCAGCTTGAGGCCGGCCCCGACCTCTGCGCCGGACGGCATCTTCATCTTCGACACGACGTTCACCACGATGATCGCGCCCTTGGCGTAGTCGTCGGTGAGGGTGAACTTCTGGGCCTTCAGGGTGCCCTTCACCATGGCCGCGATCGCGTCCCAAGTCGCCTTGCTGCCGCCGCGGGACGCGCCCGCCGTCACGCTCGTCACCTTGCCGCCGGGCCCGAGCATCACCTGGAACGTCGCCGCCGAGTCGGCGGGGGCGTCGGAGCCGAGCACCGCGCTCTTGATGATGCTCGCGATCGTCCCCGCCGCCGGCAGATCCAGGCCGAGGGCCTTGTCCTTGCGCTGCAGCTCTTCCTTGATGACCTTGTCGGCGACGCGGCGGTCCGCCTTCTTCGCCTTCGGCGCCTTCGTCTCGGCGGGCGGCGCCTTGGCCCCGTTGACCGCGATCCGGCGCGTGAGATCGCTCACCCCCGGAGGCCCGGAAACCCCCGGAATGCTGGGCTCGGTGTCGGAGCCGGGAGCGCTCCAATCCCCGTCGCCATCGCCGCTCGTCATCTGCGGGCCGGGACCGGGATCCCCGCTGGAGGGTCCGTCGCCTCCCGAGCTCGGCCCCTGGGATCCGCGAGGACCGCGGCGGGTGTTGGCGCGCGCCTCGGTGGTGGCGCTGCCGGCGCGGTTCTCGTCTTGGGTCTCGTCGTCGGGCGGACGCGGCTCGTCCTTCGCCTCCGGCTCGGGCTCCGGCTCTTCGCGTCGCTCGACCTGGGGGAGCTCGATGTCGGTCGAGACGAACTCGAGCGTCATCGTGGGGGAGAGCACCTTCTGGAGGTGGTGGAGCTTGGGCAACGACCGGGCGGCGAGCAGGCCGCCGCCGTGCAGAGACACCGCGATGAGAAAGACGGCGACCTCGATCCGCTTCATGAGGCCTCGCCTCGAGCGGCGCGCCGCGGGAGGAGGCCGTGGCGGCCCTCGTCTCGAAGCTCGTTCATCGCCCGCTGCATCGCCGTCACGACCTGTTCATACGATGAATCCAGCACGCGTGCATCGTTCGAAGCCGAGGGAGGGACGTCGAGCACGATCGGCGCGAGGATTCGCGTGTGGATTTTGACGGGAGGAGGCACGTGAGGGAGCGGGACACCGACCACGAGCCCCCACGGGAGGGCGAGGCCCAACGGAAAGACGTTCGACCTGAAACGCTTCTTCAACCCGAGGGCATCGGCGATGCGACCGCCGCGGGTGAGGATGTAGAGCGATTCGTGCCCGCCCACGCTGACGACGGGCACGATGGGCACCCCCATCTTGATCGCGAGCCGGAGAAAGCCGCGGCGGTTGCCGAACGTGACTTGGTAGCGCTCGCGGTAGGGCTTGCACGCGTCGACGTCCCCGCCGGGGAACACGAGGACGGCCGCGTCGCGCTCGAGCGCGCGCTCCCCGTTCTCGGGATGGGCAGCGACCGCCCCCGCGGCGTTGAGCCACGCCCCCGCGGCCGGGAACGAGAACGGGACGTCGTGCATGAGCCCGTAGCCGACCCGGCTCGTCGAGTAGAGCCGCCAGAACGCCGTCATGTGGCAGAACATGTCGGGCGTGCCGGTCATGCCGTTGTGGTTGGCCACGATCAGGACGGGCCCCTTCGGGATGTGCGCCTCGAGCTCGGTCTCGCAGCGGAAGTACCGGTCGTAGAGGAGATCCATCAACGGGAGCATCTCCTCGATGAACTCCGGGTCCCGGGCATCGAGATCGTTCGGGCGGACGGCGCGCGTTCCGACCTTCGCGAGGGCAGCGACCGCCCGGGCCACGTCGGCCGGGCTCGGGTCCTTGGCGCGCGGGACGAGGATGCGCCCGGACCGAGCCGGCGCCGGCTTTCCGACTTCGGCCTCGCTCAGGCCCGAGCTCACGCGGATCGCCGTCGACATGGACCCCTCGGTGGCTCGTAGCACACCCCCCGCCAGGGGGGCACCCTCCATCCATTCTACCCTCGGCGCGCCGCGCGGCGGGCTCAGTTGGCCGATTTGATCATCTGGAGGAAGGCATCCTTGGCGGCGAGGACGGTCTGGTCCGGCCCCACGAGGCGGAAGAACCAGTTGCCCTTCTTCGGCGACTTCACGAACGCGCCCACCATGCGGAAGTCCTTCTTCACCATCTGCACCGGCGAGCGGGTCGCGCGCTTGCGATGGGGGCCGACGTTGAGCTTGTAGCTCCCGAGGAACTCGAAGGTCTCGACCTCGAGGTCCCCGACCTTGAACGCGTCGCGCTTGGCGTCGCGCTTGGCGTCGCCGTCGAACTGCGAGAACCAGGAGCTCCATTGGGCGTCGCGCTCGGACTCCTTCCCGCGACCGAAATAGAGAACGAGCAGCTCCCCGTCTTCTTTGTCCTCTCCCACGCGCGGGACGGAATAACCGGCTCGGCGCGCGGTGCTGTCGCTGGACTCGGTGAGGGTGAAGCCGGCGGGAGCCTCCCAATGGAGGGGCGCGTCCGTCGTGACCTTCATGTCCCCTTCCCGCGGGGTGTCCTGCGAGGTCTCGGCGACGGGGGGCGGCTTCTTCGGCTCGGGCTCGCTCGGTGAGTCTTTGCACGAGGCGGCGAAGAGCAGCGTGAGCGCAAAGACGCGCGTCGGCGCGGAGGCGACCGTTGTCACGACAGGAGCTAAGCGCGCTCGGAGCGCTTCGCGCAAGCCGCTCCTTGCGCCACCGTGCGCCAGCCCTGCATCGCCCGCCGTCGGGCGAACCCCGTCCGCCGCGGTTTTCTAGCCGAAAGGTCGCCTCGGGGCCTGGCACGGAGCTTGTTCGGGCCCGGGCATGATGCCCAACGCGTCGATGCCGTTCGCCGTCCTGCTCTCCCTCTCTGTCGCCGCCTGCGGGTCGAGCGTCGTGCAACAAGGCGGCGGCGACCAAGGTGGCGAGGCCGCCGGGGGCGGAGGCGGCGGGCAAGGCGGGGCGTGCGGTGGGTTCGAAGACGAGGCGGGCTCGGGCACGCTCACGCTCCGTTTCGTGAACGACGACTTCGTCCCGATGTACATCCCCGGCAACTGCGAAAACCTCGACTATCAGCTCGTACCCACCGGAGACGATGCCGCCCGTTACCCGTTCGACGCGAGCTGCTTGCTGACGTGCGTGGAGCTGCAGACCGAGCCGCAGATCTACTGCGGGGCCTGCCAGCCGCTCGTGTATCGGATCGATCCGGGAGCGTCCTTCGACGTGACCTGGGACGGGACCGGGCTCTTGGACCGGACCATGCCCCAAGCGTGCTTCTTCGAGTCCTCGGGCGGCACCTCCTGCTCGCAGATCGTCTCCGCCCCCGCCGGGTCCTACGGCGTGAGCGTCCAGGCCTCGAGCGAATGCATCGACTGCGACTGCACCGGCACCGGCCCCTGCATCGGCAGCGTGGGCGGCTTCGCGGCGTCGCCGACGCCGACCGTGGTCAGCTTCCCGGAGGCGGGCCTGGTCGAGGTCCATTGGCCCGAGTGCTCCTTCGGCTGTCCGCTCTGAGCGCGCCGCGCCCGCCTCACGTCGAGCCGGGCGACCGCTCGTAGGTGAGGGTGTACTCGAGATCCTTCTCCAGCTGGGCGGCGAAGATGCGGGTCTTCACCACGAGCTTGTCGCTGCTGATTTCGTAGCGGACGACGCGCCCCTTCTCCTCGCCGCGGAAGGTCTGCTGCAGGAACGGCCCCGTCTGGAAGCTCATCTGCATCACCTCGCCGGTCATGGCGACGCTGGGGGCGGGGGTGCCGTCGAGGGAGGCTCGATCGGTCGTCCCTGCCTTCACGATGACGTCTCCCTCCTCGGCCGCGATCTCGAGCATGGTCGGGATCGCCGTCGCCTCCGAGAGCTTGTCCTTGACCATCGGCCGCGCGAGCGGGTTGAACGTCTCCGCGACCGTGTCGATGGCGCGCCCGAGCGCGTCTCGCTCCGGGTCTCCCCCGACGAAGCGGTAGTGACCGACGTAGGGCTCGATGTCGAACGCGGCTCGCTCGTCGACCGTCGCCGCCTCGATCTCACCGGGAGCGAACAGGCGCAGCGACGCGTCGTCGTGGTCGCGGCAGCTCGTGACGGCTGCACCGATGGTGCAGGCGATGGTCGCGACGAGGAGGCTCGACGCGGGCAGAGAAGGAAAACGGTTGGGAATGATTCGTCGATGTCGCATCGTCCGTGAAGAATGAAGAGCACCGCTCATGCCACGGCGGGATGCATCCGCTCGGCGCGCGCGGCGGAGGATGGCGAGGTGCACAATGCCGCGCCTCGATCCGAAGTGCCTCGGATCGGGCGCGCATCGCCGGCGCGCGTGGGCACCCCATCCCCCAGGTCCGATTCGCACCTTTCTGAACGCACGGGTTGACGGAGGCCCCGTGGACGGGCTGAAGATCCCGCCATGAAGTCCTTGTCGGTCGCCGCTTCGCTCGCCTTCGTCGCCGTGTCGGCTTCCCGCGCGGAGGCGCAGGAGCTCCGGTTCTCGGACACGGTCCCCGGCAACGTCATCGCGGTCGGCAACACCCTCGGGCTTTCGAAGCAGATCAACTTCAACGGTCCGGGGACGTCGGACGCGATCGGGACGTTCATCACCCTCGACGGCCTGAGCATGGACACCGACGCGCCCGCGGGCACGCTCCCTTGGCCGCTCGGCACGACGAGCGATTGGACCGAGAACGGCTCCACTGCGACCCTCACCCTCCCCCTCGAGTCGGAGGTGCTCTACGCCGAGCTCGTCTGGGGAGGCAGCTATGCCTACGGGAACGAAGACGTGACGGCGATGCTCGACACGCCCGTCACCCTCACCTTCGGCAACGACTCCCTCTCCGTGGCCCCGGATCCGGCGACCGCGACCACGATCGCCCAGGATGGCTCCTTCACGATTCGCTATTACATGCGGTCGGCCGAGGTCACCGACTTCATCGCCCAGCACGGCACCGGCACCTACGCCGTCGAGGGTGTCCCCGCGACCCAAGCGTCCAACATCAACCAGCTCAACGCCGCGGGTTGGAGCCTCGTCCTCGCCTACCGCTACGACAGCGAGAAGACGCGCAACCTCTCCATCTTCGTGGGCGACACCGCCTTCGTCGACGAGAACACGACCATCGACTACGGCGTCAGCGGGTTCTGCGCCCCGCCCGCGGGGGAGATCGAGGGCACGATCGCGATCTCGACCATCGAGGGGGATTCGAACCGGGTCGGCGATCAGCTCGCGATCGGTCAGACGGCCGCCTCCAACTTCGTGAACCTCTCCGGTCCCAACAACCCCTCGAACAACTTCTTCTGCTCGCAGATCAACGGCGCGACGGGCGCCCTCGACACGTCCGGCTCCTTCGGCAATGCGAACCACACCCCCGGCTCCAACAGCGTGGGCGGGCGCCAGGGATGGGACGTCACGACGGTGCAGATGAGCTCGGTCGCTGGGCAGCTCGCTCCCGGCCAGACTTCGGCCGTGCTCCGCACCCAGACCCTCGACGACAGCTACATGCCGATCCTGGCCGGGATCGCCATCGACGTGAACGCGCCCGGCTTCGTGTACGGCAACTCGACCACGTCCGCCGCCCCGAGCTCGGTCACGCTGGGCGACACGTTCGCGGTCACGGCCACGCTCCTCAACGAAGGCACCGCCACCGCGAACGGCGTGGAGCTCAAGCTCCCGCTCCCCTCCGGCCTCGGCCTCGTGGACTTCTCGACCGATGGGTCCCCCGGGGACATCGGCGGCAACCCCGTCGTCCTCTCCGACGTCACGAGCGGCGTCGACATGGGGACGCTCGCGCCGGGGCAGCAGCGCACCGTCACCCTCCACCTCAGCGTCGACGCGCCCCAGTCGCCCTCGATCTTGATCCTCCCGCAGTGGCACTACCTCTACACGATGTGCACGGGCTCCTCGTCGTCGGAGAGCTTCACCGGCCAGGCGGTGGGGGTGACCTACGAGGCCCCCGTCGGCGAGGGAGGCGGGGGTGCGGGCCAGGGCGGGAGCGGCCAAGGCGGGGGCGCCGCGGGCGGCAACGGGCAGGGCGGCGCGAGCTCGAGCGGCGGCTCCGGGCCGATCGGTGACGGCGGAGGCGCCCAAGACGGCGGCGCCACGAGCGACGGCGGCAGCGGCCAGGGCGGCGCGGGCCTCGACATCGACGCCCAGGACGGCTGCAGCTGCGACGTCGCGACGAGAGATCGGGCGAGCTTCGGGACGTGGCTCTCGATCGCGCTCGCGAGCGTGGTGCTCGGCCGCGCGCGCCGAGGCGGCCGCGCGCGCCACCGCTGAGCGAAGCCCCCGCGATCTTCGTAGACGCATGCCTCGAACGCGGCGCGCGTGTACGCGCCCTTTCGCACTTCGAGTGGCGCGATGCACGACGCGCTGCGGAAGTTCGCGATGGCCCGCGCCGTGCTGGAGGGAGCGCGGAGGTCATCATGAGCATGAGGCTCTCCGCGGTGCTCGCCGTCACCCTGGTAGCCATCGGCTGCAACAAGGGCACGAGCGACCGAGACGCGGACAACACGAAGAGAAACGAGCGTGATCGAACGGCCGAGTCCAAGACGCCGCTCGATCAAGGCGAGAACGAGGCGGACCGGACCATCACGCAGAACATCCGCAAGGACGTGATGGGCTCGGATCTCTCTCAGACCGCCAAGAACGTGAAGATCGTCACGAAGGACGGCATCGTGACGCTGCGAGGTCCGGTCGACAACGACACGGAGCGATCGCGCATCGAGACCGTCGCCGTGAACACGACGGGCGTGAAGCGCGTCGACAACCAGCTCGAAGTCAAACACGACTGAAGAGGATCGAGGTTAGCCATGTCATCGAAATCGGTTTTTGGGATCTCGCGCAACCGGCTCGAGGCCGAGAACACCGTCGTCGCGCTTCAGAACGCGGGCTTCGCCCTCGGCGACATCTCGGTGCTCTGGCCCGATCAGCACGGCATGCGTGACGTCGGCCACGAGAAGAACACGAAGGCTCCGGAGGGAGCGGTCGCAGGCGGCTCCGCTGGCGGCGTCATCGGCGGTACCCTCGGGCTCCTCGCGGGCATCGGGGCCCTCGCCATCCCGGGTCTCGGGCCGTTCATCGCGGCTGGACCGATCATGGCGGCGCTGAGCGGCGTCGCGGCCGGGGCTGCTCTCGGCGGCGTGACGGGCGCCCTCGTCGGGATGGGGATCCCGGAGATCGAAGCGAAGCACTACGAGGGCAAGCTCCGCAGCGGGAACATCCTCGTCGCTGTCCACACCGAGAACGGAAAAGAGGTGGACGTCGCGAAGGACGTGCTGACGCGCAGCGGCCTCTCCGACATCTCTTCGACCGGAGAGGCCCACATCAGCCGCGAGAAGCGCGCGAGCTGATCCTGCTACGAAATCGATAGCGCCTGCGCGTGATGGCGCAGGTGCTGTTCGACGAACGTGGCGATGAAGTAGTAGCTGTGGTCGTAGCCCTCGCGCCTTCGCAGGTCGAGGGCTTGTCCGTTCGCGCGCGCGGCCTCCTCGAGGAGCTCCGGCTTGAGCTCGCGATCGAGGAACTTGTCGGCCGTCCCTTGATCCACGAGCAGGGTCCCGTCGAACCGCCGCGCTCGGAGCAGGGCGACGGTGTCGTGGGCCGCGTGGGCGTCCGCGTCGTCGCCGAGGTAGCGCGCGAACGCCTTCTGTCCCCAGGGCACTCGGCTCGGGGCGACGATGGGGGCGAACGCAGAGACGCTCCGGTAGAGATCGGGGTGACGGAGGGCGAGCGTGAGCGCGCCGTGGCCCCCCATCGAATGACCGAAGATCCCGCGGCGGTCTCTTCGGATCGGGAAGGATCGTTCGACCACCTCGACGAGGTCGCGGGTGACGTAGCTCTCCATCTTGTAGGCGCCGGACCAAGGGGCCTGCGTCGCGTCGAGGTAGAAGCCCGCCCCCTTGCCGAAGTCCCAGTGCTCCTCATCGCCCTCGATGGTGACGTGGCGGGGGCTCGTGTCGCACGTGACGATGGCGAGGCCGAGCTCGGCCGCCGCGCGCTGCGCTCCCGCCTTGGTGACGAACGTCTCTTCCGTGCACGTGAGGCCGGCCAAGTAGTAGAGCGCGGGCACGTCCGCCCCGGCGAGGGCGGCGGGGGGGAGGAACACGGAGAAGCGCATCGGCCCTCCGACCGACGCGCTCGCGTGCTCGTAGAAGCCCTGCCTTCCCTCGAAGCAACGCTGCTCGCTGCGAACGGTGGGGGCGCTCATGCGAGATCGATCACGGTGCGGATGGACGCGCCCTCGTGCATCAGATCGAAGGCCTCGTTGATGCGATCGAGCGGCAGCTTGTGGGTGATGAGGCTGTCGATGTCGATCTTCTTCTCCATGTACCAGTCGACGATCTTCGGCACGTCGGTCCGGCCGCGCGCGCCGCCGAAGGCGGTCCCCTTCCACACCCGTCCCGTCACGAGCTGGAACGGGCGCGTCGCGATCTCCTGGCCGGCGCCCGCGACGCCGATGATGACGCTCACCCCCCAGCCGCGGTGACAGCACTCGAGGGCCTGGCGCATCAGCCTCACGTCGCCGACGCACTCGAAGCTGTAGTCGGCGCCGCCCTTCGTGAGCTCCACGAGGTGCCCCACGAGGTCGCCCTTGATCTCCTTCGGGTTCACGAAGTGGGTCATCCCGAACTGCCGCGCGATCTTCTCGCGGCCGGGGTTGATGTCGACCCCGACGATCATGTCCGCGCCGGCGATGCGGGCGCCCTGGATCACGTTCAGGCCGATGCCGCCGAGCCCGAACACGACGACGTTCGCCCCCGGCTCGACGCCGGCGGTGAAGATCACGGCCCCGATGCCGGTCGTGACGCCGCAGCCGATGTAGCAAACCTTGTCGAAGGGAGCGTCCTCTCGGATCTTCGCGAGGGCGATCTCGGGCAGGACGGTGTGGCGCGAGAACGTCGAGCAGCCCATGTAGTGATGGATGGGCTTGCCTCCGATCGAGAACCGGCTCGTCCCGTCCGGCATCAGGCCCTTGCCTTGGGTCGCGCGGATCGCGGTGCAGAGGTTCGTCTTGCGACTCGTGCAAGACTTACAGGCGCGGCACTCCGGGGTGTAGAGCGGGATGACGTGATCGCCGGGCTTGAGGCCCTTCACCCCTGCCCCGACCTCGACCACGACCCCCGCTCCCTCGTGGCCGAAGATGACCGGAAACAGGCCCTCCGGATCGGCGCCCGACCGGGTGAACTCGTCGGTGTGGCAGACCCCGGTCGCCTCGAGCTGGACGAGGACCTCGCCCTCCTTCGGACCTTCGATATCGATCTCTTCGACGACGAGGGGCTTCTTCGGCTCGTATGCGACGGCGGCTCGGGTCTTCATGAGGGCGAGAGCTTAGCCCTTCTTCGTCACGAGCAAATGGTTCTGCTTCTTCCGATCGCGGTAGCCGTAGCGGAACGCCAGGGCGCGTTTTGGCTCCGATCGCCAGAGGTCGATGAAGGCCTGATTGAGGCTCGCGCTCGCGCGGAGCAGCGAGCCGCCGAAGCTGCCGTAGGTCTCTTGCACGAACCCCGCCGGCTTGGCGAGGGGGGGCGGGATCCCCGTCGAGTCGGAGACCATGAAGACGGCGTGCTCGAGGAGGTAGGTCCTGATGTCCGAGAAGCCCTCCGTCCAGAGCAGGTAGCTCGCCGCCTTCGTCATGGCCGCGACCTTCCCCTTCTCGGCGAGGTGGGCGAGCACGGCGGATCCGGGCGCGAGGTGAGCGTCGTCGAGGTTCTGCGCGATGTGGCGATGGATGCGGACCGGCGCGCTCGGATCGCCCGCCTTCTTGAAGCGGATCTCCACGTTCGCGAACGCCTCCGAGAAGTCGGGAGGGGTCCACGTCGCCTTGCGCTGATCGGCGAGCTCGTGGGTGCTCGCGGCGATGTCGGCGGCGGACAAATAGCGAATCGACCCGTCCGCCTCGACCGCGAAGTACCGCATCGAGACCGGCTCGAGGCCGTGCACCGCGAGCGAGACGAGGAAGAAAGAGAGCTCGCCCGGGATCTCCCCGCGCTGGGTCTTCTTCAAGGTCTCGCTCTTCGAGTAGGCGTCGAGGTCGAGCAGCTCCGCGAGCTCGATGCGGAGCTTGCGGAGGCTCACGTCGAGGCTCTTCGCGTCCAGCGTGTGGATGCGGCGCGGATCACCGGCGAGCTCGAGGGACACCGTCGTGTACTCGGCCGCGTCGGGGTAGGTGGTGATCGCGGTGACGAGGTCTCCGCCCGAGAACGGGTAGACGACCTTCTCGGGGAGGTCCTTGGGCCGGAGCTTCGCGAGGAACGGGGAGGCCACCGAGACGTAGCTCGTTCGGTACCTCGCGAGCATCGTCTCGAGCTGCCGGCAGTGGGCGTCGACGACGCGCGCGTCCACGTTGCGCGGAAGCTCCGCGTCGCCCCCGCACGCTACGACGCGATAGAGGAGCCGCGCTTCGCTCGCGAACTCCTGAGGCTCCGCGCGGGGCCCCGACGGGGCCACCGGCGGGTGCGCTCCTTCCTCCGATGGCTTCGAAGGGAGAGGCGGCAGGTCCTGCTCCTCGGTGCGGTCGCTTCGACCTTCTTCGAGCGAGGGGCGCGAAGCGCAGGCGGCGACGGCGAGCGAGAGGACGGCGACGAGCGCGCGGCGCACCACCTCAGGGTAGACCCGCCGGTCACTTGGCGTCGAGCCGAGCGATCCCTTTCCCCGGGCCGGCGTCGAGGGGGCTCGCCGACACCTCCTCTTTCGCCACGTACCGCTGGAGGAACGCGGTCGCGTAGGTGTTCATCCTCGCGTGGGCCTCCGCGGGCGGGGCGTCGTCGTCGCCGCACCCGTCGCTCAGCTGATCGATCTCGATGCCGAGGGCGTCGGTGAGGACGCACACGTCGGAGAAGCTGAAGTGGCCGGCTCCTTCGATTTCGACGAGCGACGCCGGCGCGGGGGCGGCGTCGAACATCGGCTCCTGCTCGCGGGCGGGGGGGTTCACCTCGTCGTGGGTGCCCGCTTGGATCATGAGCGGGACGTCGATCGCGCGGTAGCCCTCCCCCGCCTCGCCGAACGTGAACGCGTCTCCCGGCGACTGCACGAGGGCGGCCACGAACCGCTCGTCGCGCTGACGCTGCGGGATCGTCGCGTCCCAACCTTCGCAGATGAACTCCCCCTCGTGGGCCGGGCACTGGGCGGCGACGTAGCTCGCGTCGAGCTCCGCCCCCGCCACGCGCAGCGCGGTGAAGCCGCCGAAGCTGTGACCGACGACCCCGACCCGCGCCGGATCGGCGGCGAGGAAGAGCAGCCCCGGGAACGTGTCGGACGCCTCGAGGACCGCGTCGAGGGTGCGGGAAAGGTCCACCGGGCGCTGGCCGGCGGAGACGCCGGAGGGCACCGTGCCGACGTCGGAGAGGGTGTTGCCGACGTGATCGGGGGCGGCCACGACGAAGCCGTGCGACGCGAGGTGCTCGCCGAGGTAGACGCTCTGCACCCGCATGCCGGAGTAGCCGTGCGAGAAGACGACGGCGGGATGAGGCGCTCCCTCGAGGGCGACGGCGGCGTCGCGGCGCGCGTGGAGGAGCGAGGGGATCGCGGCGATCTCGAGTGTCCCGATGAGCACCGGATAGTCGACGACCTCTTCCCCCGAGCCCTCGTCGGCGGGATACCAGACCTCGATGGGCAGCTCGCGATCGCCGTTCCTCACCGTGATGGTGGTGACGCCGACGGCGTACGGCCCCGGCTTCGCGGGATCGGCGGGGGCGAGCCCGGGCCGCGGAGAGGGCGGCTCCGGATCGGTCGACGCCTCGTCGCACGCGGCGGCGACGAGCACCAGGAACGGGAGCGCCAGGCGGGTGGACATCCCGATATCGAGCGGAACGATAGCCTGAACTCGATAGCTCGTAAAGCGCACAGAAATGACCAAAGTGTGGGGTCCCTTCCGGAGGTGATCTCGTGACCCAAGAGCTCCATCCGACGGCGACGCCGACGTGGCTCGCCATCGATTTCGGGACCAGCAACTCCCTGCTCGCCGCGGCCTCGGCGGACGCAGTGTTTCCCCCCGCCCCCCTCGACCTCGCCGCGAGCGATCCGACCGTCCTGCGCAGCGCGCTCTACTTCAAGAGCCTCGACGAGTTCGAGTTCGGGGCGCGCGCGCCGCGGGCCCTCGTGGAGAACGGCTTCTCGGGCCGGCTGATCCGCTCCATCAAGCGGCACCTCCCGAGCAAGTCGTTCACCCACACCACCATCGGCCATCGGCAGGCCACCCTCGAGGATCTGGTCGGCAAGTTCCTCGCGCACATGCGGCACAGCGCGTGCGACCACTATCGGGCCGACGTGCGCAGCGTCGTGCTCGGCAGGCCTGCGCGCTTCTCGAACGACGCGGAGGAGGATCGACTCGCGGAGGAGCGGCTCGAGCGCGCGGCGCGGATCGCCGGCTTCGAGACGATCGCGTTCTGCCCCGAGCCGGTCGCGGCCGCCTACGACTTCGCCGCCGATCTCGAGGAGCCGCGCCTCGTCCTCGTCGCCGATCTCGGCGGCGGCACCTCCGACTTCACCCTCGTGTCGATGTCGCGAGAGGGCTTCGACGCGAAGGACGTCCTCGCCGTCGGCGGCGTCTCCGTGGCCGGCGACGCGATCGACGGCGCCCTCACGCGCGCCTCCGTCGCGCGCCACTTCGGCTCCGAGGCGCGCTATCGGGTGCCGTTCGGGAAGAACGAGCTCACCATGCCCGCGACCCTCGTGGAGATGCTCGCCTCCCCTGCCGACCTCACCCTCGCCGACCGCTCCCGCACCATGAAGATGCTCGACACGATCCGGGGCGGCCTCACGCGCGCGGAGGATCGCCCGAAGCTCGAGCGGTTCGAAGCGCTGGTGGAGGACGGGCTCGGCTTCTCGCTCTACGAGGGCGTCGAGGGGGCGAAGCGGAGGCTCTCCGACGAGGACCGGACCGTGCTCGCCGTCGCCGATCCCAGCATCGCGGTCGAGCAGCCGGTCACCCGCTCCGAGCTCGAGGCCTGCTCGAGGCCGAAGGTGGAGGCGATCCTTGCGAGCCTGGATCGGACCCTCGAGGCGGCGGGCGCGGCCGCCGACGACGTCGAGATCGTCTGCTTCACGGGCGGGACGTCGCGCATGCCCCTCGTCGCGAACGCGATCGCGGAGCGGCTGCCGCGCGCGGGGGCGCGCCGGCTCGCGAGCTTCCACTCCGTCGTGCTCGGGCTCTCTCGGCGAGCTCGCGCCCTCGCCCGAGGGGCTACTTGAGGCGCAGCCCGTTGCAGAGGGCGAGCGCCTCGCGCACCGCCTTCTCGTTCGGGGACGAGCGACGCTTCATCGTCAACGTCCCGCACTCGTAGGTCTTGTCGCCGATCTTCCGGACGACGAAGCCGTAGTACTCCTTCTTTTTGTCGACGAGCATCTCCGCGACGGCGGTGTCCTCCGTCTCCGTCACCCACTTCTGGAAGCCCTCGTCCGTCTCGCGATGCTTCTTCGCGTACGCGAGATCGCCGTGGGCGAGGCTGACCGTGATCGAGACGGGGTGGCCCGAGAACGAGAGGATGGAGACGCCGTTGCCCATCTCGTGGGAGCCGCCCGTCGTCCCCGGCGGGGGCTCGATCGCGAGCTTGAGCGAGTCGATCACGACCGCGTTCGATGCGAGCGGCGGCGAGGGAGCGACGGTGGCGGTGACCGCGCTCGTCGCGACCGCGGCGGGGGGCGCGCTCTTCTGCGCCTCCGCGGTGGAGGTCGCGGTCGAGGAGGCGGAGCCGGCGCCGCCGCCGTCCGAGCCGCAACCGGGAGAGAAGAGAACGGTCAGCGCGAGCGCCGCGCGCCCGCCGAGCTTCGTCGAGCCTTCCATGGCCCGGGGCGTAGCACAGCTCGGCTCGCGTCAGGTCCAGATCGCGAGCGTCCGCACCCCGACGAGGTTGCCCTCGGGAGACCGGCCGACGATGAAGATCGAGACCCCGATCCCTTGCACGTTCCCGTTCGTCCCGTTCTTGCCGAAGTAGTAGACGTGGATGTCGCTGAGGTTCGCCTCGAGGACCTGCTCGAGCGTCCGCATCTTGTTGCAGCTCTCCATCGCGACCGGGTCGGACGGGTCGTAGCAGTTGTGGCCGGCGTTCTTCCACTCCTCCCAGGTCTGGCTCATCGAGACGAGGGCGCTGAGGGGCTTGTCGGCGCCGGGATCGGCGTCCACGTACGACGCGAGCTTGGCGCGGACGGTGGCCTCGTTCACGTGATCGGACGCGGTGAGCGGCGCGTTCACGAACGAGAAGGGATAGTCGGACTCGCTCATGAAGAGCAGGCCGTCCGCCGCCGTCTCGACCTCGGTCCGGATGGCGGCGTCGGTCACGCTGGAGGCCCCCGTCATCTCCCGGAGGAGGGTGCGGGCAGCCGTCGCGCCGCGCATCGCGTTCGACTTGCTGACGTACATCTCGCCGCGCGCGATGATCTTCCCGTTCGCGGCGCGGAGGCGGAACGTGAACTGACCGTTCACCCCCGCCACCAAATCGTATCGGCTCGCGTCGACGCCGTTCTTCTTCACGGTCGAGATGCCGCTCGTGGCCGCGCTCTTCGACGCGTAGCCCTGCGACTGCAGGATGATCTGCCCGTTCTTCGCGCGCAGGTGGAAGTACGTCTTTCCGTCCGTTCCCTTGAAGGTCTCGAACGCCCCCGCGCCGGTGGCGGCGTCGGCGGTGGAGGGGCTCTCGAGCGCGCGCATGACGGCGTCGACGCCCTGCTGGGCCGCCGCCTTGCTCGAGTACATCTCGCTCTTGCCGATGACCTTGCCGTTGCCGGCCTTGAGGTTGAAGTAGAACTCGCCGCTGTCGGCCGCGAGCACCTCGTAGCGGGCCGCGTTCGTCCCGTTCGACTTCACGCTCGAGATCCCGTTCTTCGCTCCCGTCCTCGAGGTGTACCCCTCCGAGTCGAGGATGCGCTCGCCGTTCTTGGCGAGCAGCTGGAAGTAGTACTGCCCGTCGGCGCCGACGAAGATCTCGAAGCTGCCGGTCGCGGCCGTCTCGTTCTGCTCGTCGGACGTGTCGACCCCATCGTCGCAAGCGGGGACGGTGAGACCGAGCACGAGGAGCGCGGCCAACCCACGAAGCATCTTGGTGAGGTTCACGCCGCCGCGTGTAGCAAGGGGTTGGCCAGCGCGGAAGCCACCTCTTCGCGCGAGAAAAGCGCGCAGCGAGCCGACGGCTCACTGGATCGTCGAACCCTCAGCTGGATCGCGCATACCACCCGACAGTGCGGCGCCCCCGCGCTGCTCTGCCTCTTGGGCCTCCTCCGACGCGACCTCGGTGAGGGCGCGCACGAGCTTGTCGTCCTCGGCGGCGGCGGCCGCCTCGAGGGCGACCCGGAGCTTCGGCGCGGCCGTCGCTTCCGCGGCGATGCGGACCCGACCCCGGCGTTCGGGATCGAGGTGAGGGGCGAGCGCGACCGCGGCCGCCACCCTCCGCGTCGGGCTCGCGGAGGCGTCTTCCAAAATCGCGAGCAGTCGCTCCACCACCGTCGCCGAGGCGCCGTGATCGCGGAAGCCGGCCGTGCCGTCGTTGAGCTTTCGAAGCGCCGCGACCCACGCTTCCATCGATCTCGAGCCCCGCTCGAGGGCGCCCTCCTCCGCAGCGTACGCGGTCGCAGGCGCGGCTTCGCCTCGCGACGCGACCGCCTCGTTGATCCGCTCCGCGATCGTCTCCGCGTGCATTCGCGCGAGGTGGTTGAAGCTGCCGATCGCGGACGCACGCCCCGCCCGTCCCAAAAGCTCGACGGAGCGACCGTCCTTGAGGTGAACGCGCACGATCATCGGCAGCATGGTCGCCCACGCCTCGCCCTCGACCGCCTCCGCCCGCACGATGTCGCGGAGCGGGATGCTCACTCGGTGCGAAAACCAAGAGGCCAGAACCGCGTCCGAGCCCACGACGATCTTGGCGGAGTGGAACAGGCGCAGCAGCATCGTCACGTGGGTCCCCGCGCCTGCGAGCGCGAGCATGATCGCGGGCGCGACGAGCCCGCCCTTCGCCGCTGCGATCGTGCCGAGGACGGAGGCCACGAGGATCGCGCCGCCGATCCAGGTGCCGCGGACGCGGCTCTTCAAGCTCTCGACGGAGAGCGCGCCGAGGGGGAGCTCGCTCGCGCGCTGAGCCGCCCCGAGGCCGAGGGCGGTGGTGAGCCTCCGGCCGTCTTCGATCGTGGGCACGACGAGCTCGACGGGGAGCGCGAGCGGCCCGCGGGAGATGTGGACGACCGCGGGCTGCCCCCCTGCCCCTCCGACCTCGATCGGCGACACGAACGCGGCGCGGAGCTCGGAACGGTCCGCGAGCCTCTTCGCTCCGAGATGAATGGCGTCGGAGGTCACGCGGAGATCGGCGGCGGCGGCCGACACGTGCTTGCGCATCCGCCCGAAGTACCACGCGGAGCCGAGCCCACCGCAGATGGTGAGGAAGAGGAGCCGCAAGAACGCGCCTCCGTCCTTCGTCGTGGGAGGTCCCGCCGTGACGAGCAGCGCGACGAGCGCGACCGCGACGAGCGCCGTCATCGCGATCGATATCGTCACCCCCAATCGGTGCGGCTCGAGCGTCCTCACGCCGCGCAGCACGACCTCATCCGCCATCGCGCAAGCGTAGGTCGGGGCACCCGACCCGTCGACCTGCCCTCGCCGTGCCCCCGGTGCTCCCGCCCGCGGGCGTCGAGCGCCAGCGACGGTCGCGTTTTCTCCGCGCGATCGGGGGGCACCGAGAGCGCGCGTGCGCGGCTCGGCTCTTGAAAGGGCTGCGCAACGGAGACCCAAGTGACCATGAAGATGATCGGCTCGAATCGTTCCGCTTCTCTCGCGCTCCTCTTTGCCTGGCTCGTCGCGTGCGGCGAAAAGACGGATGGCGCCGGGAGCACGTCGTCCACGACCTCCGCGACCGCGGGCACGACGGGGACCGCCGCCGCGTCCGTCACTGCTTCCACGAAGACGGAGGGCTCCGCGCAAGCAGCGACGCCGCCGTCCGCCTCCCCATCGGGCGCGGAGACGGCGCAGCCGAGCGGCGGGGAGGTCGACGTCGCGAGCGTCATGGATGACAAGCCCGGGGAGACGTCGAGCGGGATCACCGTCGACTTGAGCAACGTGCCCGACAAGGCGCCCGCCCTCGGGGGGCTCGAGAAGCCGCCGCCCAAGGCGGAGTGGCTGCCCGTCGGCAACCTCGCGGTGATGAACCCGGGATGGGAGAAGAAGAAGAAGGGCGAGCTCGGGATGCTCTACTCGAAGGAGCTCGACGCGGCCGTGGTGTTCACCGGCTACGGCGCCCACGAGAACGGCGGCAAGAAGGTCGACGAGATGACGAAGCTCTTCCGCTGGAAGGAGACGGTCTGGTCGAAGAAGCCGAAGGCGTTCCTCCTCGGCGAGGACAAGTCCGTCCCGGCCTACATCTTCTTCGGCCGCGCCAAGGACGACGAGGGCAAGCCGCTCAAGGTGTTCTTCGCGCTGATGAAGACGGGCAAGCCGGTGAACGTCGTGGCCCTCGGCGGGTCGAGCGAGTCGAGCCCTCCCAAGGCGTTCAAGACGGCGCTCGGCATCGTGGCCCTCGCGCGCCGCGTGAAATAGGGAGATACACTCGAACGGTGGCGCCGCGCCTGAAGACCATCGACGCGAACGGGCTCTCCTTCGCCTACTTCGCCGAGGGCGATGGTCCGCTCGCCCTGATGCTGCACGGCTTCCCGGACACGCCCCACACCTGGGACGAGGTCCGGCCCGCGGTCGCGAAGCTCGGCCTGCGCGTCGTCACCCCGTTCATGCGCGGGTACGCCCCCACGGAGATCCCAGAGGACGGCGCGTACGACGCCGACACCCTGGGGAGGGACGTGCTCGCGTTGATCGAGGCGTTCGGCGAGCGCGAGGCGATCGTGATCGGCCACGATTGGGGGGCGGTGGCGGCGTTCTCGGCCGTCGGCTTGGACCCGGCCAAGGTGCGGCACCTCGTCACCGTCGGCATCCCTCACCCCGCCTCGATCGTCCCCACGCCGAAGGTCCTCTGGACCCTGCGTCACTTCGTGACCCTCCGCCTCCCGGGAGCAGCGGCGCGAATCCGCGCGGGAGGTTTCACCCTCATCGACGATCTCGTGCAACGGTGGTCACCGGCGTGGACGGTGCCCCCCGGCGAGACCGAGGCGGTGAAGAGGAGCCTCTCCGCCCCCGGATCGCTCGAGGCGGCGCTGGGCTACTACCGCGCCCTCTCCCCTCGTGTCCCCGCGTCTCAGCGGAGGCTCGTCACCGTCCCCGCCACCGCGTTCGCCGGCCTTCATGACAACGTCTCGCCCGAGGTCTACGAGCGAGCGCGGTCGCGCTATCGAGGAAGCTACGAGGTGGTGCCGGTGCCGGGCGGGCACTTCATGCACCGCGAGCACCCGCGCCCTTTCATCGATGCGCTGACGGGGGCGCTCGCGCCGCTCGCCGCTCACGCCCCCAAGTAGCGCAGGGCGTCTCCGAGCCGGAGCATGGGGATGCCGTCCGAGGCGAGCTCTTCCCGATACCGGCTCTGCTCTTCGTGCTCGAGGTTGATCCACCGCTCGTAGAACACCCAGAGCTCCGAGATCTCGGCGGCGGTGAGCCGGCCTTTGACCTTCGCGTTCGCCTGTTCGATCGCGCGCCGCGCGTTGGACGCGATGCGATCGCTGTCGGCGGGATCGAGGCGCGCGTGCAGGGCGGGCCCGCCGCGCTGCCACCAGGAGACGACGCCGAAGACGAGGCCCACCGCCGCGCATCCGAGGAGGAGAGGGCTCGGGGCGTACTTCGAGAGGCGCGTCCCGAGCAGGACGAGCGCCGGCGCGGCGACGAGGAACGGAAGCAGCAAGAAGACCCGCGTCGTCGACTTCATCACGACCTCACCCGCACGCGCCGGCCGGAGCCGGCGAGGAAGACGCCATAGGAGAGGGCGGTCGAGCCGAGCACCGCGATGGCGCCGAAGAAGACGCGGCTCGTCACGCTGTTGCTCTTCAGGGCGAGGGCGTGGGCGACCCGCCCCTCGTATCGGACGCGGACGACCCCTTCGCCGTAGAGCAAGACCCCGCACGAGACGAGGGCCCCGACGAGGCTGAGGACGACGCTCAGGACGACGACGAAGCGCGAGGGGGGGGCGGTCGATGACAGCAGGCGGGCGACCGCCTGAGACCGCACCGCCTTGGAGGATGGAGGAGAGGAAGAATGGGTTGCGGACTTGGCGACCGCCCCCCCTCCGCCTCGAAGCGAGAGCGGCTGGGGATTGGGGGCCAGATCGTCCATGGTGGGGCTCACGCCGTGCATGTTCCGATCGTTGGGACGGTCCTCGGCCACCGCGTCCTACCTCCCCGATGCGTTCGAAGGCGACGGTCTCGTGCTCTCGAGGGGATGCGGGGCCAAATCGGGGGCGCCACCCGAATTCGTGGGGCCTTCGAGGATGTGGCGTAGAATCCCGGTCACGTTGCATCGCGACGTGGCTACGAGGGGACAAGCCCCGTCGCCATGTCGTACGTCTCAAGCCTAGCCGAAGCTCTGCAAGAGGACACCGAAGGCATGGAGCAAATGGGCGAGTACCTCGTCCGCCGTCTCATCGGAGAGGGCGGGATGGGGAAGGTCTACGAGGGGGAAGAGCGCCTCTCGAAGCGCCGCGTGG
The DNA here is from genome assembly GCA_044225865.1 of Polyangiaceae bacterium. Classification (GTDB taxonomy): domain Bacteria; phylum Myxococcota_A; class Polyangia; order Polyangiales; family Polyangiaceae; genus Xiheicaenibacterium. The sequence goes on from JBGAID010000084.1 coordinate 21,232, forward strand.
CGCTGAAGGTGCTGCACCCCGAGCTCGCGAAGAGCGATCACGCGCGCCGGCTCTTCCTGAACGAGATGCAGATCCTCGCGAGGGTCGAGCACCCGAACATCGTCAGGAGCCTCTCCTCCATGGAGGTGGGGGGCGAGATGGTGATGGTGCTCGAATACCTGGACGGACGGACGCTCCGTCATGTCATCGCGGAGCGGGGCCGGCTTCCTTGGGCGGAGGCGGTCGCGATCGTGTCCTCGGCGGCGAGCGCGCTCGCGGCCGCCCACAGCCAGACGCCCCCCGTCATCCACCGGGATCTGAAGCCGGAGAACATCATGGTCCTCAACGACGGGACCATCAAGGTCATGGACTTCGGCATCGCCAAGGTGATCGAGGCGATGAATCAGACGAACACCCAGAGCGTGGGCACGCTCCAGTACATGAGCCCGGAGCAGATCGACGCGCACTCGATCGATCACCGGAGCGACCTCTATTGCCTGGGGCTGATCCTCTACGAGCTCCTCCAAGGACAGCCGCCCTTCGTCTCCAACTCGCCGCGCCAGCTGCTGAACCTCCAGTGCACGGCCGAGCCTCCTCCTCTCGCGGAGGACGTCCGGCGCGGCGTCCCGAAGGGGGTCGAAGACACGCTCTTCCAGCTCCTCGAGAAGGCCCCGGAGGACCGGCCCTACCTCGCGGAGGACGTGGTGGCTCGGCTCGAGCCCTTCATCCCCGCCGCGCGCCCCAGCGGCGCCGTCTCCCCTCGGGCGAGGTATGGAGGAGGACAAGGGCGCGAGTCGCTGGGCGCGATCGAGTCGAAGAACCGACCGAGCCGCGATCCGGGAGCACGAGGGGGCCCGATCCCCGAGACCGAGCGGGCGGGGCCGTCGACGGATCGAATGGACGGCGCCGGATCGGGCCCGCGCCAAGCCCCCGCGATCAGCGGCGCGAGGACCCCGGGACCGACGCAGCCGGCCGACGGCCCTCTCCCCATCCCGACCGCGCCTCAGCAGCCGACGGCGGTGCCGCGGGCCGACACGATCGCCCTCCTCGACAAGGCGGAGCGAGGACGTGAGGTGCCGGGCGCGATCGCGATCGGGATCATCGTGATCCTCTCCATCCTCTCCGGCCTCGTCGCGTACATGCTCCGAAAGACGAGCGCCCCCAACGAGAAGACGCCAGCGAGCGCGACGGCGAAGGAGAAAGCCTCGAGCTCGCCCAAGACGAGAAAGTGACGATGCGCCGCACCCGCCCTCCGATCGATCGAGCTGCGATCACGCGCGCGGGTGCTCCGACCCTCCACGCGATCCTCAAAGCCGACCGCAACCCGATGCCGTTCCGGCGCGCGGTGTCGATCGCCCTCGACGTGGCCGAGGATCTCGCGGACGCAGAGGCGCAGGGGGCGGCGAAAGGAGCGCTCACCCCCGACGCGGTCTTGGTGGACGAGGACCGCGCCGTCGTCGTCTTCGATCCGGCGCTGCCCCAGGGCTCCCTCGCGCCGATCTGGTGCCCTCCCGCGCAGGTCGACGGGGCGCCCTTCGACCACGCCGCGAACCGCTTCGTGTTGGGCCTCCTGCTCTACAAGATGCTGTCTGGCGTGCACCCCTTCGCCGGGGGAGGGCTGCGGCGCGCGCTCGAGGCGGCGCGGAGCGAGGCGCCGCCCTTCACGCGGGAGGTCGCAGAGGCGCTGCCGCCGGGGCTGCAGGCCCTGACGTTACGAGCCCTTCACCCCGATCCCGAGAAGCGGCCGACGTCGGCCGTCGCCTTCGTCGACGCGCTCGCCGCGCTTCACGCGGGCGGACCGGGGGCGGCCGCGATGGCGCTCGGCGCACCGGTCGTCGCCCCCGTCGCCGGCGCGCCTCGTCACCGGCCCGCGAAGACGCTGCCCGCGTCGCCCATCGATCCCCCCGAGCACACGACGCTGCCCAGCGCTGGCGTCGCGCGAGAGCGCAGCAAGGAGCGCGCGGCCGAGCCGGCGGCCCTCGCCGCCCCGATCCGCGCTTTCGGGGGGCGACCCGCCGCGAGCGTGCCGTGGACCAAGATCCTCCTTCCCGTCGCGGCAGGGGCCGCCGTCGCCGCCGTCGCGATGAGCACGCTCGAGGCGCCGAAGAAGGCGCCGAAGCCCGACGTGAAGGTGGGCAGCGTGAGCCCGATGGGCAACGACGATCTCGACGCCGCCGACTGCGCGAGCTGCCATTCGCGCCAAGTCTCCGAGTGGAGACGCAGCGTGATGGGGCACTCGGTGAAGAGCCCGTTGTTCAACGCCCTCGAGTCGCTCATCGAAGAGCAGGTCGGTCGGGACTTCTCGTGCCCGAACGGCGCGGGGGCGCTCCGCAAGACGACGCGCGACCTCGCGTGCACGAACCCGCAGACGGGCTTCGCGATCAGCGGGTCCGGGGGGGAGCACTGGTGCGTGAACTGCCACTCCCCGATGGAGGCGCAGACGGCGGTCATCCCTCCGTGGGCCGGCAAAGGCGGAGGCGATCCGCGCGCGCTCTTCCCGGTCCGAGACCTCATCGACGATCGCACCCTGGAGGGGATCGGCTGCTCCTTCTGCCACCAGGTCCACGGACCGGTGAGCGGCGGCTCACGCGGGGGCTACCAAGGCAACCCCACCTGGTCGTCCTTCGTGACGGGCCGGGTCTTCGATGCGCGGCCGGAGGATCGGCTCGGGCTGTTGGGGATCTCGAACAGCGGCTACGACCTCCAGCCCTCCTCGTTCTTGTTGGGACGCTCGGAGGCCCCGCGCGGACCGGGGGGCGCCCCCCTCCCCCACAAGCGGCCCGACGAGTCGATGCGGAGATACCTCGCCTCGAGCGAGTTCTGCGGGAGCTGCCACGACGTCCGCCTCTTCGGCAGCGACGCGATCGGGGCGCCGCAGAAGGGCGAGCACTTCAAGCGGCTGCGCAACGCGTACACGGAGTGGCGCGACTGGGCCGCCCTCGAACGGAGGAAAGGGCGCGAGGCCGCGACCTGTCAGGACTGTCACATGTCCTCCTTCCCGGGCGTGTGCGTCGCGGACGGAGGTGACGACGCCAAGGCGAGCGACCTGTGTCCGGAGGGGACGCGGTTCTCGCCGCGGGCCCCCGGTCAATACCCGGACGGCCGCGTCGCCTCGAGCTCGGAGCGATCGACGCGCGTCACGACCCACTACCTCTCCGGCGTCGATCTCCCGCTCTCGCGCGAGTACCCGAAGGACCTCCTCGACGAGACCTCCCTCGATATCTCGGGCATCCCCATCTCCGCCCAAGCGCGGCGGAACGCGCTGCTCCGCGCCGCCTTCGAGCTCGGCATCGGAGAGGTCCGCCTCTCGGGCTCTCGCCTCACCGTCCCCGTCGAGCTCGAGAACGTCGGGGCGGGCCACAAGGTGCCGGCGGGGTTCAGCCAGGAGCGTGAGATCTGGGTCCACCTCACGGTGCGCGACAAGTCGGGGCGGCTCGTCTACGAGGTCGGCCGCGTCGACCGGCGAGACGAAGACCTGCGCGACAAGATCTTCGATCGGATCAACACCGACCCCAACGTGCTCGACGCCCAAGGCCGACCTCAAGGCCTCTTCGGAGCCGACGTCCGCGACGGCCCCGACAAGGGCGAGTGGTCGCCGCCGCCCGAAGCGGGAGGGACCCGCTTCATCGGCAAGGGCCTGATCAACTTTCAGAACGGGTTCCTCCGCTGCGTGCAGTGCATCTCCCAGATCGACGGGAACGGGAACTGTCTGCCGCTCGGCATCCCGAACGAGCACCGGGGGGATCGGTTCGCGGACGGCAACTACGACATCGACGAGGGCACCTGCACCTCGAACCTCTCCGGCACGCGCGCCTTGTTCGAAACCTATTTTCCGGTCGGATCCCTCGACGCCTCCCGCGGCGCGCCGAAGGCACCCGACGCGATCATCGACACCCGGTCGATGCCGCCCGAGGTCCCCATCACCTACACCTACGATCTCGACGTCGGCGGAGCGCGCGGGCCCTTCACCGTCCGCGCCCGACTGCTGTTCCGCGCGTTTCCTCCTTATCTGGTGAGGGCGTTCGCCGACTACGAGCGCGCGATGGATCGGCTCGGCCGGCGGCCCTCGGGACCGCTCGTGGACGACTCGATGTTCGACAGGATCGAGATCGTCGAGGTCGCCACGGCGGAGAGGTCGTCGTCGGGCCGATGACGGCCGAGGTGGGGCACGGCCGCGCTCCGGCCGCGAGGAGCTGGCTCGACGCGGAGGCGCTGGCCGGCCTCGACGCGCGCGCCCAGCGCGAGCTCCAGGCGGCCGCGACCCAGCACCGTCTCGCCCCGCGGCAGCGGCTCTACGCCCAGTCGGAGCGGGCCGACTCCTTCTTCGTGGTCGCGAGCGGCCAGATCGATCTCGCGGCCCAGCGGAGGTCCGGCGCCGGGGAGCCGGTCGGCGATCGCATCCTCGTTCGCTCCGTGCTCGCGGGCGCTTCCTTCGGGGAAGAAGCCTCCGTCACCGCGCGACGCCACACCGACGCCTTCGCGGGCCCCGCGGGCGCGATCGTGGTCGAGATCCCGATCCACCTCTTCCGGCGCGCCATCGTCCGATCCGGCCGCGCCGATCTCGCCGACAAGATGGAGCGCACGCTCCGCCGCGGGGCGGCCCGCGACGCGATCGGAGGAACCCCGCTCTCCCAGTCGTTGAACGAGGAGGGCATCGAGGCCGTCGTCGACGCCGTCACCTTCCACACGTTCGCCCGCAACCAGCCAATCTATCGCGCCGGGGACGCCTCCGTCGGGCTCTTCGTCGTGGTCGACGGCCTCGTCCAGATTCAGACCGAAGAGGACGAGCGCATCCGCGTCCAGGGCTACGTCGGGCGCGGCGACTTCTTCGGCGACGAGGAGCTCGAGGAGGCGACCCCGCGATCCGCGAGCGCGATCGCGAACGGGCCCACCGTGCTCGTGTCCGTCCCCGCCCGCGTCGTCCGCGCCCTCGCCGCTCGCGACGGCGACCTGTTCGTCCGGCTGCGGAGGGTCGCGCTGGGGGTCGGGGCGCGCCAGCAGGGGATCATCCGGCGCGAGGTGAAGAACGCGACCCAGCACGTGTTTCGCGATCTGTATCGCGTGCACGTCGCCCGCTCGCTCCTCGTCATCGACCTCGAGACGTGCGTGCGCTGCGGCCACTGCTCGTGGGCGTGCGGGAGCCTCTACGGTACGAGCCGGCTCATCCGGCGGGGCGACAAGATCGTCACCCGCGGAGCGCTCGCGGGGGGGCGGGGCGAAGGCACCTTCGACGTCTTCGCGGGCCGGGACCTCGCCCAGGCGCCGACGTCGCTCCTCTTGCCGAGCTCCTGCCAACACTGCGAGAACCCGGCCTGCATGGTCGACTGCCCCACCGGCGCGATCGGCAAGGACGAGAGCGGTGAGGTGTTCATCCGCGAGGAGCTCTGCACCGGGTGCGGCGCGTGCGCCCGCGCCTGCCCGTGGACGAACATCCAGATGACGGAGCGCCCCGCCGCCGCGCCCCGGCCTGCTGGCGTCACCGCGGATCTGCTCGCGACCAAGTGCGATCTCTGCCGAACGTACGAGCGCGGACCGGCGTGCGTGCAGGTCTGTCCGACGAGCGCGATCCAGCGCATCGACCCTCAGAAGGAGTGGGGCGAGGTCGCGGCCCTCCTCGGCCGCGGCGCGGGCGCGGCGCGGCCTCCGGGCACCTCCAGCCCCGCTCCGATGCCGGCGTGGTCCGCCGTGCTCGGGGCGCCCTCGCCGCGACCGGCGTCGCGCTCGCGGGGGCGGTGATGAGGGCGCGCGGGCACTGGGCCCCCTCATCGAGGCCTCGAGTACGCGGCCGGCGTCGCCGCGGCCGTCACCATGATCGCCCTGCTCGCGTACGTGGCCCCCAAGCGGCTCGTCTCGACGTGGATGAAGCTCGGGCGGCGCCGCTCGGCGCAAAGTCCAAGGGCCCGGGGCGCGAGCGTCCAGAGCGTGACCCGACCGCACTACGTCGTGCACCTCGCGCTCGGCCTCGTCGGTCGGCTTCCGCGATCGCCCACGCCCCCCACGACCACCTCCTCGCCGCGACGCGCGGCTCGGCCCTCCTCGTCGCCCTCTACCTCGCGGGGGCGAGCGGGGCGGCGATGGCGGCCACGTACGCCTTCGCGCCCAAGGCCCTCTCGAAGATCGAGCGCACCCCGCTCCTGCCAGAGGACTTCGCGAAGGAGCGGGGGGCGATGTCGGCTCGGCTCTACAAGAGCCTCTCCGGCAAGGACGACCTCGTGAAGGCGGTCGCGAGCCGGGTCCTCTTGCCCTACGCGAAGAGCTTCCTCGGGCCCGTCCTCCTCGTCGCGAGCGGCCGCGATCTGCGAGCGGAGGAGAAGCATCTCCGCGTCCGCATCGACACCGCCCTCGAGGGGCGAGGCAAGGAGCGCCTCACCGGCCTCGACGACCTCGTGCGCCTCGCGGTGGAGCTGCGCGCGCTCCCCGCCCAGCGCTTCCTGACGACGCTGCTCCGCGTGTTCCTCCCGATCCACATCGTCGCGTTCACGATCGCCTGCGTCCTCGGCGTGCTCCACGTGCTCGGCGTCTCGGGTTACCGAGGTGGTCCGTGAGCCCTCCCCCGCGCGCGCCGATCGTGCACAAGACCCTCTTCGTCGCGCCTCAACCAGCGCCGGGAGCGGCCGGTCACGCCCCGACCCCCAAGGCCGCGAACAAGGCGGCCGGCGCGACGAGCGACGTCACGCGCGTCCTCCCCGCGTACGTCGGCGCGGGCTGCGCCGCGGCCGGTCTCTTCGCGTCCCTCGTCGTCGCGGAGCCGGCGGCGGGGAGAGCAGGGGGGCCGGGCCCCCTCACCCCGCCCCACGTCAAGGCCAAGCTCGGGTGCGAGAAATGCCACGGCAAGGAGGAGGAGAGCGCCCCCGCTTTCAAAAAGAAAGCAAAGGAGGCGTGCGTGGGCTGCCACGAGCCTCACCCTTCGACGCGCCCCGCCCACCGGAAGCTCGCGAAGGAGGGCGAGCTCGGCTGCACCACCTGCCACACCATCCACGGCCCGCAGAGCGGGGTGAAGCTCACCGAGGACGGGCCGGCGATCCGGTACTCGACGTGGGGTCAGAAGACGGTGGAGGACGTCTCGTTCCACGCCGGCAGGACGGTCCTCGTTCCGACGATCCCCCTCGGGGTGTGCACGAAGTGCCATCAGAAGGACGCGAGCGACCCCCTCGCGCGCTGCCGCAGCTTCGCCGGCGGCGGTGACCTCGAGCCCACGATCTGCTTCGACGAGCACCGCGTCGCGTTGCCGCCCACGAAGGCGCCGGCGCGACGGCCCGATCGAGATCGTGATCGAGACCGAGACCGCACGCGCGACCGCGACCGACCGCGGGACAAGCGCGACGACGATCTGGGGATCCGTGCCCCCTCCCCGCGCGAAGGGGCATGCGCCGAGCAGCACTTCGAAGACCGCTCCTTCGCGTGGGAGGCGGCGCGCGAAGCGGCGACGAAGGTGCCCGTCGTCGACAAAGGGTCCGGCGCCGGCACGTCGCTCTCGTGGCTGGGGGCAGCGGGCGCGTTCGGGTTGCTCGGCTACGCGGGGACCGCCGGCGCTCAAGCTCTCGGCCGGCTCCGGTCGCGCCGGCGCGAGGCGAGCCTCAAGGGCGGCGCCGCTGCCCCCGCCGATCGAAAGCGACTGCCCATCGTCGACACCACCACCTGCCTCGGCTGTTACGCGTGCGTCGACGCGTGCCCGTACGGCGTGATCGAGGTTCAGAAGTACGTCGCGGTGGTGGCGAGGCCGGACGCTTGCTGCGGCCTCGGCCTCTGCGAGCAGCGCTGTCCGAACGGCTCCCTCGTCGTGGCCGACGAGGGCTCCATGCTCGAGCGGCCGCGCAGGAGCCTGACGCTGGAGAGCGAAGAGGTCGAAGGCCACCCTTCTCGCCAACGACGTGACGGGCGTGCCGCTCATCAAGAACGCGATCGCCCAGGGCACGCGCGCCGCGGAGGCGGCGTACAAGGCCCTCCCGAGCCGGCCCCGGCCGACCCGCGGAGGCGAGACGGCGTTCGACGTGTGCATCGTGGGGGCGGGGCCGGCCGGGATCAGCGCCGCCCTCCGGCTCCGCGAGCTCGGCGCCGAGGCGGTCGTGCTCGAGCAAGGAGGCGTCGCCCAGAGCATCCAGAGCTTTCCGCGAGGCAAGCTCGTGTTCGATCAGCCCCTCGAGCTGCCGGTGGAGGGCAAGCTCTGGCTCGAGAGTCCTCAAGTGCGAGCTGCTCCTCAACTGGATGCGGATCGTCCGCCGTGGGGCCTCGAGATCCACGAAGGGGTCCGCATGCAGGCCGTCAGACGGCCCGACGGGCTCTTCATCGTGCAGGCCACCGAAGGCGAGCAGCGCCCCCGGGAGGTCCTCGCGCGTTCGATCATCGTGGCCATCGGCCAGCAGGCCGCGCCGCCTCGCATCCACTCCCGAGGCGGGTCCACCGTCGACCACCTCGCCGACGCTCGGGCCTCGCCCCGCCGCGTGGTGGTCGTCAGCCTGGGCGACGCGGCGATGGAAGGCGGCCATCGCCCTCGCCCATCAGGCCGGCACTTCGGTCACAATTCTGGCTCGTGCCGCTACCTACGCTCGTGGCCAGCCCCGCAACATCGCCGAGGTCGAGCGCCTGCGAAAAGCTCGCCGGCTCGACGTACGCTTCGGGGTCGAGGTCCAGAGCGTGCATGCGGGCTACGTCGTCGTGTCGGCGATCGACCGGCCCCAAGAAAGAAATCAGATCCGACTCGACTCGTTGCTCGTCCTCATCGGAAGCATCCCGCCTTGGGATGCCCTCGCTCGGGTAGGCGTCGGCCGCCCCCACCGCGCCCCCTTCATCGTCGTACCCAAAGCCCCGGAGAATACGAAGTCATGAAAGCCCTCCACGTCGGTCTGTTCTCGTGCCTCGGCATGGTCCTCGTCGGAGGCGCGGTCTTCGCCGTCACTCCCGCGGGCGGCTTCAGCGCCACCGCCGAGCGTCGGACCGCGTCGGTGGACGACGACGACACCCCCTCCAAGGGCCGGAGCGGGACAGGCGACAGGAAGCAGAGCAACGACCCGAGCTCCGTGTCCGACGTCGGATCGGTGCTGACGCTGGAGGGCCGCATGGGCCACGCCGCCCTCCTCGCGAGCGATCCGGGGGAGACCTACGTGATGCTCGAGGTCCGCGGCGACGACCGAGCAGCCGCGGCCCCGCCCAACGCCGCCCTCTCCATCGTCATCGACAAGAGCGGCTCGATGGCGGGCACGCGCATCACGAACGCGCTCCAGGGCGCGGTTCGCGCCGTCGAGCAGCTCCGCGACGGCGACACCCTCTCCGTCATCGCGTTCGACACCGCGCGAAGAAGGTCGTGCCCTCCGGCCAATCAACGCCTCGACCCGGCGATCCGGCGATCCAGGCCGCCGCAACATCAGCTGGGAGCGGCACATCTCGACCGCGGCCTCGAGGGCCTCGCCGATCTGGAGAGCGCCGCCGCCCAGAAGAACGGCGTCGTCACGAGGATGATCCTCCTCTCCGACGGCAAGACCAACAACGGCATCCGCGACATCCCCGGGTTCAACGGCCTCGCCCAGCGCGCCCTCGCCCAGGGCGTCAACATCACCACCATCGGGGTCGACGTCGACTTCGACGAGAAGGTCATGAGCGCGATCGCCGTCAGCTCCAACGGCCGGCACTACTTCGTGGAGAACGACGTCGATCTCACCCGGGTCTTCGAGCAAGAGGCCCAGAACGTGGTCCACAGCGTGGCGAGCAACGTCGTCGCCGACCTCGAGCTCGCCCCGGCGTCGAACCGTCCGCGTCTTCGACCGGACGTTCTCTCGCGCCGGCTCCGCGTCTTCGCCTTCGCGAAGTTCGGAGCCGTGCTCGTCTCGCGCGTTCGCGAGGCGCCTTCGCGAAGGGCGACGGTGCTCGTCAGAGTTCGGATCGGCCCAGGTCGCCTCCGTCCGCCTCGGCTACCGCGACATGGCCAACGAGAAGGACGACGCCGTCTCGGGCAAGCTCGCGGTGGAGCTCGTCTCGGATCGAGGCAGCGTCTCCAAGCTCGACGCCATCGTCCTCGACCGCGTCCAGCGGAGCGAGACCGCGGTCGCCCTCAAGGAGGCGAACGATCTGTTCGAGGCCGGCAAGGCCGACGAGGCCAAGCGGAGGCTCGAGGCGCAGGTGAAGGCCAACGAGTCGGCCCGTCCGCTCGCGAAGCCCGCCTCGAGCGCGCGCGCCGCCGACATCGACAAGAGCTTCGAGTCGCAGAACGCCGAGCTCAACAAGGCCGCCGGGAACTTCGGCGCCGCCGCCACCGCTTCCCCGGGGGTGCCCCCGCCCCCGCTCCCGTCCAGCGCGCCGGCAAGGCGCGGCAAACAGCGCCGAGCAGGCCGACGCGTTCGGCCTCTGACATCCCCGCCCGGGCGAGAACCCTCCGCGGCCCTTCGCGGCTCTACGCTTCGAGAGGAGACGCGGGAAAGGAACCATGGATATCGAGGTGAGCTTTCCCGGGGGCAAGCGGGTCGACGCCAAGGTCGGCGCGTTCGTGATCGCGACCGACCAGCCGAAGGATCTCGGCGGCGAGGGCGCTGCGCCCGCTCCGTTCGATCTGTTCCTCGCGTCCGTCGCGACGTGCGCCGGGATCGATCGCCAGGTTCTGCCAAACCCTGCCCATCCCCACCGAGGGGATCGGGCTGGTCCAACGCGCCGACTACGACCCGACCAGCAAGCTGCCGTCGAAGATCAGCCTCGAGATCACCCTCCCGGAGTCCTTCCCGGAGAAGTACCGCCCCGCCGTCATCAAGGCCGCCGAGGGCTGCAAGGTCAAGAAGACCATCGCCGCCCAACCCCCCATCGAGGTCACCGTCGTGACCCCGCCCCCGGCCCCCGGCCGGCCGCGCGCGTCGACGTGGGCGCGGCGATCTGAAGAGCGAGCGCGCGCTCACTTCGCGTAGTCGGTGATGCACTTCATGAACGCGTCGCAATCGGCCTCGGGCAGGCAGGTCTCGTACATCGAGACCGTCTTCGGGTCGGCGGCGCAGCTGGCCACGTCGCGCTTCGACTCGACGATGCGGGCGGCGTCGGGGCCGAGCTTCTCCCGGATGCACGCGCTGTATTTGTCGGCGGCGCGCTCGCAGGTGCCGGTCGCCCCCTGCGCTGCGGGGAGCTCCTTCTTCTTGGGCTTGCCGCCGCAGCCGGCGAAGACGGCGAGCACGGAGAGGACGAGCATCGTGGCGGCGCGCATCGATGGACCCTTATTCGGTCCCCCGGCGGCGTGGAAGCGCTCGCCGAAGGTCATCCGGGCGGAGGGCTCACCTTCGACCACGCCTCGAGACGAGGTCTTCTTCCACGAGGACATCGGCGGCCGGCCGTAGCGCGCTCGTTCACGATCTGTTGCAAGGACGTCACGGACCCTCGGTTTACCGGCTGCAGGTTCTCTGAGACGATGCCGCGCACGTGCGTCGAGCTCTCGCTTTCTCCCTCTCCCTCACGTCGATCCTCACGGGTGCGCTCGGGCTCGGTGAAGCCTTCGCCCAGGACGCCCCCCCGAAGGGCGAGCCCTCGGAGGCGCCACCCGATCCCGAGAAGCCGAAGCCGACGGACCCTCCCCCACCCGCCCCCGAGAGGAAGCCGGAGCCCGCCCCCGAGAAGAAGGCCGCCAAGGGGAAGGAGACGAAGAGCTCGAAGTCGACCGACGAGGGAGGCGCCGTCGAGCGGCCGCTGCGCGCCGCGCTGAGGCTCACGGCTGGACCCGTCTCGTTCATCCCGGTGCTGCTCGTTCAGGCCCAGGTGCTCCCTTACGTCGGCGACGACGCGCTCGCCCAGGAGGGCGACGCCTCCGACTCGGAGGGCTTCCGCCTTCGTCGCGGCCGCTTTGGCCTCGAGGTCGATCTCAAGGATCAGGGCCGGGCGCGCGTCTCGGTCGAGCTCGGATCGCGCGAGGACGGCTCGGCGAGGCTGCACGACGCGTGGCTCGCCTACGTGGGCTTTCCGTACGTGCAGGCTTGGGGCGGGGCGATGACGGTCCCCTTCAGCCGCTCCGCGATCGCGGGGTCGGGGGACCAAGCGCTGACGGAGCGGCCGCTCTCGGTGCGTGCGATGGCGCCCGGCCAGCAGGTCGGCCTCGTCGCGCGCGGCGAGGTGGCGAGGCGCGCCTTCGTCTACGACCTCGGGGTGTTCAACGGCTTCTCCCGATCGGACACGTTCTACGCGGGCTACGCCCAGAACTACGCGCCCCTCGGCAACCGCTTCGAAGGGCTCGCCTACGTGGGGCGCGTCGCGACCGAGCCGATCGGTCCCCTGTCGACGCCGATCGCGGATGAGACCCACCAGCGCCCGCGGTTCGGGGTGGGGGCCGCGTACTACTATAGTGATAGCGCCGCGCGGGGCATCCACGCCGTCGAGGGGGACGCGCTCCTGCACGCGCTCGGCTTCCATCTCCTCGCCGAGGGCATCTTCACGTACGTCGATCCGAAGTCGGACCCGGCCGAGCCCACGAGCGACGTCGCGCCGGTGAAGAGCCTCGGGGTCGTGGCGGAGGCCGGCTACATGATCCTGCGCGACTTGCTCGGGGTGACGGCGCGCTTCGAGTACATCGACCCGAGCCTCACCGTCGACGACGAAGGGGACAACTGGGTCGTCGCCGCGGGCGCGACGGCGATGTTCTTCGACGGCATGGTGCGCACCACCGTCGAGCTCGATCACCGCGAGGAGATCCACGGGCTCTCGCTCTCCAACGACGCGCTGATCTTCCAAGCCCAGCTGGTCGCGCCGTGAAGAGAGGTGCCCTGCCGAGAGCGGCCGCGCTCGCCGCGGCGGTCGCGCTCGCCCTCGTCGCGGGGACGCCCGTCGGGTGCAACCCGGGCCCGGCGTCGCTCCTCCGGGCGAAGCAGATCGAAGATCGGAGCGAGCTCGTGGGAGGGCCGGTCGCGGCCGCGGACGTGGGCGATTTCCTCCTCGAGAATGATCGGATCCGGGCCGCGATCCTGGGCTCGCGGTCGTCGCCGGCGCCGGGGATCTACGGCGGCAGCTTGGTGGACCTCGACCTGCGGCGGCCGCTCTTGGGCTTCGAAGGCGGCCACGGCCACGATCGCTTCAGCGAGACGTTCCCCATCGCCAACTTGCTCGTCCCCAACCCCACGAGCGCCCAGGTGACCGTGCTCAAGGACGGGAGCGACGGGCAGGAGGCGGTGATCCGGGTCGAGGGAGACGGCGAGTTCCTCTACGAGGCGCTGGCAGTGCTAAAAAATCAGCAGGCGCTCCTCTCCACGATCTTCCCTCACGTCCGCACCGACGTGCACTTCATCACCGACTACTCCCTCGCCCCCGGAGATCGGTTCATCAAGATCCGCACCGAGCTGCGCCTCATCCCGACGAACGCCCCGAGCTGCCCCGGGATGGGCTCGTGCTTCCTCTCGTGCGACCACGGCTTCGCCGAGGACGAGGACGGCTGTCAGACGTGCGCGTGCAGCGATCTGCTCCCCCTCGAGGTCTACGACGCTCCGCGGAGCGTCTTCGGAGTGATGCTCGGGGACACCCCGACCATCGACGACCCGCCCGCGGTGAACAAGGCCGGGGTCGTCGCGGGCGACTTCGTCTTCTTCGGGAACCAGAACAACGTGTTCGCCCCCGGGGTCGGCTTCGACGAGGACGAGGCGGTGCAGTCGGCAGCGAACGAGGGCCGCAACACCTTCACGAAGCCCCTCACCTATGACTTCGTCGCCGCCGCCGGCAAGGACGTGAGCTACGGATACCTCTCCTTGCCGCCGGAAGGTCAGGACCACGCGGAGGTGAACGTTCCCATCTTCGCGAGCGCCGCGACCGCGTTCCTCGTCGGGGGCAAGCAGTGCGCGTTCGACGTCGCCGACGACGCCGCGTGCGATCGCAACCGCGCCTTCGTCTACGAGCGCTACCTGGTGGTGGGCGAAGGGGACATCGCGAGCGTGACGGCGACGATGGACACCCTGCGCGGGATCGAGGACGGCACGGTGGAGGGCTTCGTCCGATGGACGTCCACCGACGAGCCCGTCGCGAACGCGCCCCTCGTGGTGTTCGTCGATCCCGATCCGTCGCGCGACTTCGAGACGATCGACGACGTCGCGCGGGCGAACCGCGAGGCGCGCGGGGACGTCGGGGTGGTCGACGCGATCGACGCGGACGTCGGCCTCGAGCGGCCCGAGGACGGGAGCTTCCACGCGAGCCTCGCCCCCGGCGATTACGTCGTGGTGGCGATGGATCCCTCCTACCACGCGATCTCCAAGCCCCAGCACGTGACCGTGCGGGCAGGCGAGACGACGACCCTCGCGTTCGGCCTCGCGGAGCTCGGGACGGTGGAGTATCGCGTCGCGAGCGCCGAGGGCGAGCTCATGCCCGCGAAGCTCACGTTCGTCCCTCTCGTGGACGGCGCCCCGCTCGAAGGCGACGGCCGGCGCCGCGTCTACGCAGGAGAGGGGCGCCTCGCCAACGGCGCGCGCGCGGTGGAGCTGACGGCGACCGGGCTCGGGCGCGTGAGGATCGAGCCCGGGGCCTACCGCCTCTTCGTCTCGCGCGGCCCCGAGTACGAGGCCCACGTCGAGGACATCGACGTCGGCTCGGGAGACGTGACCCGCGTCGACGTCGCGCTCGCCCACGAGGTCGACACGACCGGGTGGATGTCCATCGACATGCACCTCCACTCCGCTCCGAGCTTCGACAGCGGCATGCCGTTGGATCGCCGCGTGACGACGGTGGTGGCGGAGGGCCTCGACGTGGCGGTGTCGACGGACCACGACGTCGCGACCGACTACGCGCCGACCGTCCGCGACCTGAGGCTCGATCCCCAGGTGAAGACGTTCTCGAGCGCGGAGGTGACGACCCTCGAGTACGGCCACTTCATCGGCTTCCCGCTCGACTACGACAACCTCGACGTCCCGCGCCACGGCGCCCCCGATTGGTCCTGCCTCTCCGGGGGCGAGATCCTCGACGCGATCCGCGCCTCCGGCGACGGAGGCGTCGAGCCGTTCACGATCGTCGCCCATCCTCGCGACGGGTTCTTCGGCTACATCGATCAGAGCGGCGTCGACACGTTCACCCTCCTTCGAAAGCTCGACACCCTGAACCAGGGCAACCCCGTCCTCTCCACCGTGAGCTGCGACTTCGACGCGATGGAGGCGATGGGCGCGAAGCGCCTCGATCTGATCCGCACCCCCACCGTCGGCGAGATGATCGACTGGACGCGGTGCAAGACGCGGCTCAACGCGAGCGACGACGAGGACGCGTTGCTCGCGTCTTGCCCGGAGTCCACCGAGGGCACCCTCGCGCCGTGCGCGGACGGCGAGCTCTTCGCCGACTGCAAGCGCCGCAACCGGTCGCGCCTCGCGTTCGAGTACACGAAGCGCATGCTCGAGCGGACGGAGTCGGAGCAGAGGGCCGCCTTCGACTTCGACGGAGACGAGGCGGCGAGCCAGGCCTTGTGCGACCCTGCCCAATACGGCGACGACCCTGTCCCCGACGACGTGCGCGACATGCCGTGCGCGTATCGGGCCGGGCAGCTCGACGACTTCTTCCGGTACCTCGAGCACGGCCTCACCCCGACCCAGATCGGCTCGAGCGACAGCCACGACGGCCTCAAAGAGCCGGGCTCACCGCGCACCTACTTCAAGAGCGAGGCGGAGGTGCCGGAGGCGGTCGAGGCCCAGGACGTGGTGGACAGCCTCCGCTCCGGCCACGCCGTCGCGAGCTACGGTCCGTTCGTGACCGCGTCCATCGAAGACGCGACCTTCGGCGACGTGGTCCGGACTTCGGCCGGGAAGACTTTGTCGATGAAGCTGGACGTGCAGACCCCCAGCTGGTTCGGCGCCGATCGCGTCGAGATCTATGTGAACGGCCACATCGTCCGCGAGATCACCGAGGCGAACGGGCCGGAGGTGATCCGCGACTTCCGGGTCGAGGTCCCGATCGAGGTGCCCGATCGCGACTCGTGGATCGTGATCGTCGCGATGGGCCTCTCCGACGAGAACCAGCCGCGCCCGATGATCTTCGACATCCCGTTCGGCGAGATCCAGCTCTCGCAGACGGCGAGCGGCGCGTTCGCGGACGTGCCGGTCGTGAACCAGCTCCTCGCAGCGACGCCGTCCGTCCCCGACTGGTCCCCGATCGTGCCGTACGCGATCACGAACCCCATCTACCTCGACGTGGACGGCAACGGCCGGTACGACGCGCCCCTCGGGCCCGCGCCGTTCTGCTCGCAGCCGTGCGAGACCGACGACGAGTGCCCGTTCGGGGAGGTCTGCGTCGGCGTGTGCGGCTTCGCCATCGACGGCGGCTGCAACATCCCCCGCACCCTGCCCGCGCCGGATTGATGCGGCGCGCGGCTCAGCAGGAGCCGCAGACGGCGCAGGCGTCCGGGCAACAGTCGCCCGCGTCGACGCACACGCTGTCGCAGTAGCAGTTGCCGCCGCTGCCGCCGCACTCTCCGATGTCGCAGCTCATGAGCGGGTCGACCGCTCCACCGCAGACATCTTGATAGTTCGCGCAGCAGTCGCCGGCGGAGACGCACGCCGAGTCGCAGTAGCAGCTGCCGCCGCTGCCGCCGCACTCGCTCGCCTCGCACGTCGTGCTCGGGTCGACGGTGGTGCCTCCGCAGACGGAGACTTTGTTCGCGCAGCAATCACCGTTCGTCGCGCACGCGTCATCGCAGTAGCAGGCGCCGCCCGTGTCGCCGCACTCGCAGTCGGAGCAGCTGTTCGGATCGTCCGGACAATCGGAGGGGCACGAGCAAGAGTCCTCTCCGAGGTCGCAGACGCCGTCCCCGCAGAAGGACGCGTTGCTCGACATCGACGAGCCGGTCGTGGTCGTCGTGTTGCTGGTCGGCGTCGGGCCGGTCGTGACGTTGTCCGTCTGCCCGCCGGTGCCGTTGTCGTTGCCGCCCTCGGCCGAGGCCGCGGCGGCGCCGCCCTCTCCGTTCCCCGATCCGTTGCCGAAGATATCGCCGGTGCCGTGCGCGCATCCCACCGCGAGCACGGAGGCCGCCACGACCAGGATCCCACCCATGACATCGCGCGCGTACGACATGGGCCCCCATACCCGGGTTGCGACGAGTTGGGTAGCGCGCTAAGGTGCCCGCCATCAGATCGCACGCAACATCCGCTGGTCACGCGTGGCCGCGGGAGTGCGATGGGGCATCTTGCCCGATGATGGCCTCGCGGCTCGTGCTGTTTGCACGGCGAGACGAGGCGCGGTGGGGCGACGCGATCGTCCCGCGAGCCCGCGTACGGCGCGTGTGTCTCGATCTCTCTGCGCTCCGCCTCGGAGCGCTCGCCGCAAGAAAACGGTACTGCTCGTGAGCTTCGTTCGTCATCGTCGTTCCTTTCGTCCTTCCTCGTCCTCCCGTCCCAATGGCTCTCCCGCCGGCGCGCCCGCGAGCTCGCCCGCTCCGCAGAGAGCCCCCGCGCCCGCGCCGGTCGCTCCTGCCCCGGCGCCGGCCAAGCCCCTCCCTCCCAGCGCCGAAGAGCTCGCGCGCGTCGCGGAGTCGCCGTTCACCGCCCTCGGGCTCGAGCCTTCGATCGTCCGCGCCATCGTGCGTGAGGGCTACACGACGCCCACCCCGGTGCAGGCCGAGGTCGTGCCGGGCGCCCTTCGGGGCCGCGACGTGATGGCGGGCGCCCAGACGGGCACCGGCAAGACGCTCGCGTTCCTGTCTCCCATCCTCCAGCGGCTCTCCCACGAGCCGCGCGCCAAGGGCTTCCGGGCCCTCATCCTCGCGCCCACCCGCGAGCTCGCCGCGCAGATCGGCGAGCGCATCGAGGCCTACGGCGCCCACCTCGGGCTCCGCCACGCCATCGTCTACGGCGGCGTCAGCCAGCGGCCGCAAGAGGCGGTGCTCTCCCGGCCCGGCCTCGACATCCTCGTCGCGACCCCGGGCCGCTTGCTCGACCTGCTCGGACAGGGGTTCGTTCGCTTCGACGACGTCACCTACTTCGTCCTCGACGAGGCGGATCGCATGCTCGACATGGGCTTCATCCACGACGTGCGCCGGGTGATCACCGCCCTGCCGAAGCGGCCCCGCCAGACGATGCTCTTCTCGGCGACGATGCCGGACGCGATCGCGAAGCTCGCGTCCTCGCTCCTCATCGATCCCATCACGGTCGCGATCGCGCCGCGGGTCACGACGGCGGAGGGCGTCGAGCAGTCGGTGGTGCGCGTCGGGCGCGAGCAGAAGCGCGCCCTCCTCGAGCACGTCCTCAAGACGAGCCCGATCGATCGGGTGATCGTCTTCACCCGGACGAAGCACGGCGCCAACCGCCTCGCCGAGCAGCTGACGAAGGGCGGCATCGGCGCCCTCGCCATCCACGGCAACAAGTCGCAGGGCGCTCGCGAGCGCGCCCTCGAGTCGTTCCGCGCCGGAACGACGCGCGTGCTCATCGCGACCGATCTCGCGGCGCGCGGCATCGACGTGGACGGCATCTCGCACGTCGTGAACTACGAGCTGCCCAACGTCCCGGAGCAGTATGTCCACCGCATCGGCCGCACGGGCCGCGCGGGCGCGTTCGGGACCGCGCTCAGCTTCTGCGACGGAGAAGAGGTCGCGTTCCTCCGCGACATCGAGCGCTTCATCAAGCGGCGCATCCCCGAGCAGCGCTTCGCGGGCTTCGACGCCGGCCCGATGGACGCGCCCGTGGCCGCGCCGCGGCACCACGGCGGCGGCCAGCACGGCGGCGGCCAGCACGGCAACGCAACCCACGGCGGCGGAGACGGACGGGGGCGAAGGCCGCGTCGTCCGGAAGGACGCGGCTTCGGGTCGGCCCGCCCGAGCTGAGTCCGCCTACTTCGCGGGCGTGAATCGAAGGGAGTAGCTCACGACGGTCGCTCCCTTCTTCGGCTTCTTGAAGTCGATCGCGGCGAAGACGTCGCGCACGCACTTCTCGAACGCCTCGCCCTTGATCGCGCTCTTGTACTTGCGGAGGTCGGCCTTGCCGCCCTCCGCTTCGATCCGCAGGTCGACGCTCACGTCGCCGCCCTTCGGGGGGAAGTCGGCGACGCTCTCCGCGCACGCCGCGAACTCGCCGAGGTGAGGGGCGACGCTCTGCTTGATGGGCGCCTTCGTCGGCTCGTCGTTCGGTCCGCCGCCGATGTGCATGCCGATGTTCTTCACCTCGATCGCCTTTCCGCTCGCGCGCGCGGAGCCCGCCGAGGCCGCGCTCGCGGCCGGCGCGGGGCCGGTCGTGACGAGCGCGGGAGGCGCCTCCGTGCTCGCGGTGGGAGCGGGGGCGGTCGGCGCGCTCGCGGGGGCAAGAGCCTCCGCGGTCGCCCGCGCCGTCTCGGGGGGCGCGGCGGACACGGGCACGTCGCGCGGCCCCGCGCTCGTCCCCGGCGATCCGTTCGAGCAAGAAGAGGCCGCGAGCGCGAGGCTCACGGCGAGCACGAGATCCATCGAGCGGGCGGTGCGCATGCGCGACCGCACCTCGCGCGTCACAGGTGCGGAGTCAAGAATCCGACCGCGGCGAGGCACATCTCGTCGAGGGTGGTCTCGCCGAGGAACACGTCCTGCGGCGCGGACAACCCCTGCTGGGCGAGGGCCTGCACCACGAACGGGTTGGACATCGAGTTGTCGTACCGGCACTCGAGCCTCAGCTTGTCGCCGCTCGACGCCGTGGGCAGCTCCGAGATGTCGCCGTCGAACATGTAGAGGCGCTGCCAGTTGAAGTCCCACGAGGGCGTCTGGAGAAGGCACTCCGTCTCCGGCTCGTCCGCCTTCGGGCTCGCGCGCTCGATCCAGAAGCGCTGATCCACGCCGACGTAGTGCATGTGGTTCGCGACCACGAGGATGGGCAGCTCGATCGGGATCGTCGGGACCTCGATCGTCATCTGCTCGACGTGCTCGTTGCTGCCGGCGGGGATGCGGAACTCGGGCTGACCGCGGTCGTCCGGATCGGGCAGGAGCCCGGGCGCGCCCGACTCGTTGCCCGGGAGCGCGATTTGGTAGTCGTACACGGGGGTGTCGTCCATGAAGCGGACCTGGAGGCTCGTCGCGTCCTCCTCCGTGCTCGTGCCGGTGGGGTGATAGTGCATCTGCACGACGAGGACCTGGTCGGCCGCGAGCGGCATGCCCACCGTCGGCGGGAGCTCGAGGGGCCGGCCTCCCGGCGCCCAGGCGTGGATCAGATCCCCAGGAGGCGCCCCGAAGCAATCGAAGCGCTCGCTGCCCCCGGAGAGCTCATCCGCGCTCGCGCGATCGAGGCGGAACACGAGGGCGTGGTGGGCGACCTTGGTGTTCCCCGGCACGACGTGGATGGCCTCCACGTTCTCATCCGCGTCGAGCCCCGGGTCGTAGACGACACACACGAACTCGTCCCGATCGCCCTCGACGGTGAAGGGCTCCGCCGGCGTCATCGTGATGTCGGCGTTCTCGAGATCGGGGTCCGCGATCTGGAAGTCGGGCGGGCCGTCGGCGGGATCGCCCTCGGGCGCGCCCGCGTCATCCCACGCTCGGAGGAGCGCCTTCTCGTCGTCGGTGAGGCGCGGATCGTCTCGGAACGCGAGGCGCGGCTGACAAGCGTCCGTCTCGGCGGCGTGCCACGGGGGCATGATGCCCGCCTCGGTCACGGCCGCGATCATCCCTGCCTGCGTCTTGGCCTCTTCATACGTGGCGAGCGAGAAGCCGCCGATGCGACCCGCGCTGTGGCAGGTGAGGCACGACCTCTGGAGGAGCGGCAGCACGTCCTTGTAGAATGTCGGCCCGTCCGCGGGTGCGCCGCCTCCCGATCCGTCGCCGCCCACCCCCGTCCCGCCCGTGCCCTCTGGATCGGACTCGCAGGCCGCGAGGCCGCTCGCGGACAGAAGAACGAAGACGAGCCCGACCAAGCCTCGCGCGTGCATCGGCGCATCTTACGTGAGGGGCCCGCGATGACGCTACGTAAGCACGATCAGCGCTGAGAGAGGATGCGCGTGAGCGCCTCGCCCGCCCGCTTCGCGATCTCGCCGAGCGCGCGCGTGCCGAGGAGGGTGTCGTCGAGCTGATCGGCGACGATGACGATCGTCGGCCTCCCGCGCGCCTTCGCCACGTAGACGGCGACGTCGGGGCTCGCCCGCCCGAGCACCGACAGGAGCGCGGCGTGCACCGGGGTCCGGGGGATGGGACCGAGGTAGAAGCCCGCCGCCGCGCTCGTCGCGAAGATGCTCGGCTGCGCGGTGGGGATGACGACGCGCCTCAGATCTTCCTCCGGTCCGAAGGCGGGGTTGCAGCTCCATCCGCAGAAGCCCTCGCGGCGCACGACGAAGACGGCCGCGCGCTGGGCGATCAACGTCACCGCGCGCAGGATCAGCTCGAGCAGATCGTCTCGGCCCCGGGCGCGCCCGATGAGATCGAGCAGCTCCGGAAGCGAGGGCGACCACCCCGCGTCGGGCGTCCGCGGGATCGTCGCCGGCGGCGGGCCCGATGGGAGGGGCGCTTCGGGATCGATCGGTGTCGGCTCTTCCTCGAAGGCGGGGTGGAGCGCGAACGGATCGGGCTCGGTCGCCGGCGCTTCCGAGAGGGGCGCGCCCGCGGAGGGGGGCGGCGCGGAGGGGAACGACGTGGTGGGGACATCGGGGGCGGACTGGAGCACCTTGCGACGGCCGGGCGGCCTCGCCTCTTCCTCTTCCCCTCCCGCGAGGAGCTCCGTGGAGCGACGAGCATGGGAGGGGTCGGCGAGCGGAGCGAGACGGGGGTGGGCATCGACGTCGTCGGCCGCGGTGAGGAGCGGGGCGCGCGGTGGCTCGCTCTCCTCGGGTGCCGAGGGAGCCTCGGCCTCCGCATCTTCGAGGGCGAACCCCGGGAGAGACCCATCCGGGAAGGTGGGCGTGCCGGGGGCGCTGAGCCTCCTCACGAGGGGGATGGGCTGCTCGTCGGGAGAAGGCTTCGAGGGCGGTGGCGAAGGCGGCACCGTGTCGGGGGCGCCGTGCGGGAACGCGGGGGTGCGCCGCCGCGATCGGCTCGAGATGCCTCCCTCCGCGAGCTCCATGCGGCGGATCGCCTCTTCGATCGAGGACATCGTGGCGCGCTGGACGCGGATGGGGGTGCCGAGATGGAACATGAACTCGGCCGCGACGTGCCCGTCGAGGGGATCTACGGCGGCGATCTCGGTCGCGCCCGAGACGGTGTCGAAGCGCAGCGGGACGGCGGCGAGCATGCGACACATCCCGCGCGGGAGCTTCTCCACGATGTCGGCGGCGGGGTGGACCTGGCGCAGCGGCAGGCCGGCGCGACGGCTCAGCTCGTCCTCGAGGACGCGCTCGCTCAGCACCCCGCGATCGACGAGGGCGCGCGCGATCGAGACGCCCCGAACGACCGAGAGATAGAGGGCCGCCTCCACGTCGCGCGCGGCGATCGCCCCGGTCGATAGAAGCCGCCGCGCGAGCTCGAGGGTCAACGCGCCCACGATAGCCGAAAATTAGGATCGAGGGCGCGGCGCGTGCCATGAGCCGTTCCCATGGCCCGCCTGCGCCTCTTGCTGGAGCGCGTGCTCCCGATCGGGATCCTCGTCCTCGCCCTCGTCGGCGCGCCCGTCCTCATCTTCTCGCCGGAGGGCCTGCCGCGCCTGCGCGGCCTCGAGAAGGAGCTCTCGGGCGTGAACGAAGAGAACCGCCAGCTCGAGCGCGAGATCGACGACCTGCGCGGCGAGGTCACCCGGATGCGCGACGACCCGGCGGCGGTGGAGCGCATCGCCCGCAACGATCTCGGCCTCGTTCGGCAGAGCGAGATCGTGTTCCAGTTCGCGGGCAAGCGGCGTTGATCCGACCCCCGGCGCTCGCCGACCCCTGCCACGCGACTGCGCTCTTCGAGCTTCGTCGCGGCTGGGGTTGATCCGACCCCCGGCGCGCTTCGCGCTCGCCGACCCCTACCATGCGACTGCGCTCTTCGAGCTTCGTCGCGGCAGGGGTTGATCCGACCGCCGGCGCGCGACGGGTCAGGGAGGCGCGACCCGCGCGAGGACCTGAGCGCGGAGCGCCCATCGATCGGGCATGCTGGGGGCGACCTCGACGCTCCCCGCGAGCACGTAGACCTCTCCTTCGACCACGTTCGCGTCGGCTCCGTAGAGCAGCACGCTCATCGAGGCGCCGGCCCCGGGATCGCGGGACGAAGAGAACACGTTCGCGTTCTCGGGGCCGGTGCACGCCTCCGGGCGCGCGACCGCGCCGAAGCTCGCGACGTCGCAGGGCAGGCCCTTCCTCACCAGCACCCCCACGACCTGGACCCCTTCCGTCCTCACCCCGAGCTCCCGCGGAGAGCGGTGGACTCGCGCGACCAGATCGTCGACGGTGAGGACGTAGCTCGGGACGGCGTGGATGACCTCGAAGCCGGTGGTGGTGCCGCAGCCTGAGGCGAGGCTCGTCGCCAGCGCGAGCGCGAGCCCGAGCGCACGTTTCGAGAAGCGAAGCCCCCACGAGGGATGGAACCGGCCGTCGTCGGTCATCGGAGCGAAGCGCACCACCATAGCGCGCCGGGGCCGGGGCCGGTCTCGTTTTGGTCGTGCTTCGACGCAAAGCGCCGTCGCCGCCCCCGAGAAAACCGATTGCCCTCAGGGGGCCTTGTCGCCATAAGACGCTCCTACGTAGCATCGGCGCCCCCAAAACCGTCTCGCGCGCGAACGCGGCTCGCGAACGAGACCGAACGGCGTCATCGAGGAGGACCATGTCGATCGAGATCGTGCGCGGCGAGCTGGAGCGCCTCTTCTCCCTTGAGGAGCTCCTTTCGCTCTCTGGCGACCTGCTGAGCTTCACCCCCAACGAGGTCGGGGGCACGGCATCGAAGGCGTCCTTCGCGAAGGCGCTCGTGGAGCGGTGCATGGAGGCCCAGGCGACGATGGCCCTCGTCGACGCGATGGTCGGGACGCGCGGCGACGTCGACCCGCGCGTCAAGGAGATGCAGCGGACGGGCATCTCCACCGAGCAAGAGCTGAAGGCGGGCGCGACCGCGTTCGGCCACACCATCGTCCGGAAGATCAGCGACGGTCCTCGCGCCACGATCTACGCGGCGAAGAAGGATGGAGAAGAGCGCGCCCTCAAGGTCTACAAGGCCGCGTCCACCTCCGACGCCACCGCCGTGCGTCGCTTCGTCGCCCAGGCCCGCCTCATCGGTCGGGTCCAGCACGAGAACCTCCCCCAGCAGACGGAGGTCGGGCTCGAAGGCGGGCGCGTGTTCGTCTCCTACAAGATGCCGGAGGGTCAGCCCCTCGCGACGCGCATCGCTCGATCGGGCGCCCTCCACCTCAACGAGGCGCGGCCGCTGATCCGAGGGATCCTCGGCGCCCTCGCGTCGCTCCACGAAGCGCGCCTCGCCCACGGCAACCTGAAGCTCGAGAACGTGGTCGTCGCGCGATCGAGCGCGGGCTCTCCCCAGCCGATCCTCGTCGACGGCGGGCTCGATCGGCTCGGCGCCGGCGGCCTCGCCGCCCTCGCCCACCCCTGGGCCCTCCGCGCGACGAGCCCCGAGCAGCTCCGCGGCAAGCCCGCCGAGACGGCGAGCGATCTGTACGCCCTCGGCGCGCTGTTGTTCGAGCTCCTCACCGGCAAGCCCCCCTTCCCCGGCACCACCGGGGCCGATCTCGTAGCCGCCCACCTGTCGACGCCGGCGCCTTCTGCCTCGTCGGTCGCGCCGCGCGGCTGGATCACCAAGGAGGTCGACGAGCTGATCGCGAAGCTCCTCGACAAGTCGGCGGATCGCCGCCCCAAGAACGTGGCCGCCGTCCTCGCCGCCCTCGACGCGATCGGCAAGCCCGCCTCTTCCGCGAAGATGGAAGGGGCCGACTTCGATTCGAAGGTCGACGCCCTCGTCGCCGACCCCCAGGACCACGACGCGGCGATGGCCCTCGAGAGCGCGATCGACGACGGCGCCGATCCGCAGAAGGTCGCGGAGGCCTTCGCGATGGCGGCCGACTCCATCGACCTCGAAGAGGAGGAAGAGGCCAAGAAGAAGGGCATCGAGACGAAGAAGAGCTTGATGTTCCGAGCCGCGCGCATCCTCGAGCACGCCAAGCTCCACGAGCCCGCCCTCGATCTCTTCAAGCAGATCTGCGAGCTCGACCCGAAGGACGAGGTCGCCCAGACCGCCCTCGAGGAGCTGCGCCGCAACCTCGGTCAGTTCGAAGAGCTCATCGAGATGCTCCTCGAGCACGCAGAGAAGAGCGAGAGCCACACCGAGCGCGCGCGCTGCTTCAACCAGATCGGTCACCTCTACGTCCGAGAGCTCGAAGACCGCGAGCAGGGCGTCTTCGCGTACGCCCAGGCGCTCGCCCAGGACGTGCAGAACGACGCGTACGCCGCGGATCTCGAGCGCGCGGCCGGCACCGACATGAAGCTCTGGGCCGACGCCCTCCAGATCCTGAGCGAGGTGACGACCCACCCGCGCATGCCCGACGAGACCAAGGCGACCCTCTACAACCGGCTCGGCGCTTGGTACTCGGAGAAGGTGGCGCGGCCCGATCTGGGCCTCCCCTGCTTCCAGGCGGTGCTCCCCTTCGACCCGGCGAACGAGGGCGCCCTCACCGGCATGACGATGGTCTACCGGCGCGCCCAGCAGTGGAACGAGCTCGGGCAGGTGCTGCTCCGCCGCGCCGATCGCGCCGCGACGCCGGAGAAGGCTCGCGCGATGCGCGCCGAGGCGGCCGACCTCCTCGAGACGAAGCTCTCCGATCCGGGCCGGGCCCGCGATCTGTACGAGCAAATCATCGCCGAAGATCCCGGCCACGACGCCGCCTGCGAGGCCCTGACCCGCATCTACAAACAGCTCGGCGATCAAGAGGGTCTCGCGAAGATCCTCGAGCGGCGCGCGGAGGCCCTGCGAGGCGAGGCGCGCGTCGAGGCGATGTGCCGCGTCGCCGAGCTCTACGAGGACGACCTCAACAACCTGCCGGAGGCGTTCCGTCGCTACGAGGCCGCCCTCGAGGTCGACCCGACGAGCCTCACCGGGCTCCGCGGCCTCGACCGCATCTTGAACCGACAGGGCCGCTACGGTGAGCTCCTCGAGGTCCTCGAGCGCCAGTACAAGGTGGCGGCGACCCCGCGCCAGAAGATCAACCTCCTCGAGCGCATGGCCGGCATCCACGAGGAAGAGTTCCTCGATCACGGCAAGTCGGCGGAGACCCTCGAGCGCATCCTCGAGCTCGACCCGGCCCACCCCGCGACGCTCGCGTCGCTGCTCCGCCACTACCGCGCCCTCGATCGCTGGGAGGACGTGGTGGCCGGACACGAGAAGATGCTGAAGCTCATCACCGAGGACAAGACGCGCATCGACGCGCTGCTCTCGATGGGCCGCGTCCTCGTCGAGCAGATCGGATCGCCGCAGCGCGCCCAGAAGGTCTACGAGCGCGTGCTCGAGATCGACCCGAACCACGCCGGCGCCCTCGAGTCCCTCGCCAACGTGCGCGTCGCGACCGGCGACGCCGACGCCGCCCTGAGCGCCGTCGAGTCCCTCGCCCAGAAGGCGGAGAAGCCCGAGCAGAAGAGCGACCTCTGGGTCCGCGCCGCGAAGATGCTCGAGGAGAAGGGCGACAAGGACGGCGCCATCGAGCGCTACAAGGCCGCCCTCGACGCCCTGCCCTCCAACATCGGCGCTGCCCACGCGCTGCGCGCCGCGTACCTCGCGCGCGGCGACGCCCCGAGCGCGATCGAGCTCATCACCCGAGAGATCGAGGTCTCCGACGGCAAGATCGCGAAGGGCCGCCTGTACGGCGAGATGGCGGTGCTCTTGCGGGACAAGGTCCGCGACGCCACCCGCGCCGCCGAGGCCGCCAAGAAGGCCGTCGATCTCGACCCGACGAACCTGCTCGGGCACATGGTCACGGGCGACATCGCCTTCGAGGCGGAGCGCTACATCGAGGCCTCGAAGTCGTACGAGAACGTGGTCGGCCGCGTCGACGCGATGTCGAAGCCGGACGCCCAGCGCGTGCTCATGCGCTACGTCGACGCCCTCGCCAAGACGGGCTCGACGGAGAAGGCGAAGAACGTGGTCGAGACCCTCCTCAAGCTCGCCCCGGAGGCGGCCGACGCCATCGCCGGCGCGGCGCGCGTCTTCTTGGACGCGGGGGAGGCCAAGCGCGCCGCGAAGCTCTACGAGGACGTCCTCGAGCGCTTCGACGACAAGCTCACCATGCGCGCGCGCGCCGACGTCCTCGTAGGCCTCGGCACGGCGCGCCTCAAGCTCGGCAACCTCGACGAGGCGGTCGGTCCCCTCTCCGAGGCGAGCGATCTGGATCCGGAGTCGAACGTCCCCCTCGATCTGCTCGCGAAGGTCTACGAGCAGAAGGGCGACTGGGAAGAGCTCATCCGGATGAAGAACCGCGGCCTCGACGCCCTCACCGGCGAGGCCCGCACCTCGCTCCTGCTCGAGATCGGTGACATCTACTCGCAGAAGCTCTCGGACCGGACCCGCGCGAGCAAGAGCTACGTCGCCGCCCTCGACGAGCGCCCCGACGACCGGCGCGTCCTCACCAAGCTGATGCAGCTCTACAGCGAGGAGAAGGACTGGGGCCGCCTCGTCGACATCGTCCTCAAGCTCGCGTCGATGGTCTCCGACACGAAGCAGAAGGCGAAGTACGTCCACACCGCCGCCATCGTCGCGAGCCGTCAGATGGGCGAGCCCGAGCGGGCCGCGAAGTTCTACGACGAGGTGTTGGAGCTCGATCCGACCCTCGACAAGGCGGTCAGCGAGGCGATCGACGTCCGCGATCAGCTCGGCGATCACGAGGGCGTCGAGCGACTCATCAAGATCCAGCTCGACCAGGCGACCGACGCGGGCGACCGCGACAAGATGCTGGCCGCGTTCGATCGGCTGGGCGCCCTCTATCGGGTGAAGCTCGGCTGGACGACGGAGGCGATCGACGCCTACGAGGCGGCCCAGACCCTCGACCCCGACAACAACGAGCGCAACGAGATGCTCGCGTCGCTCTACGCGAGCGATCCGGCCCAGTACCTCGACAAGGCCGTCGCCGCCCAGCGCCCCATCCTGAAGAAGAACCCGGCCAAGCCGGAGCCGTATCGACTCCTCCGCAAGCTCTACACGGAGTCGAAGCGCGCCGACGAGGCGTGGTGCCTCTGCCAGGCCCTCTCGTGCATGAACCTCGCCGAGCCGGACGAGGAGCGCTTCTATCGCCGCATGCGTCCCGAGGGCCCCGCCGCCGCGCAGTCGCGGCTTTCGGACGACGATTGGGCCATGCTCATGCACCCCGACGCCGACCCGCTCGTGACCTCGATCTTCGAGCTCATCGAGCCGGCCGTGCTTCGTCGCAACGGTCAGCCCCTCGAGCAGCTCGGCTACCAGCAGGCCTACGCCCTGGACTTGCTGCGGCACCCCTACCCGATGTCGCAGACGCTTTACTACGCCTGCGGCGTCCTCGGAATGGAGCCTCCTCCCACCTTCCAGAACCCGGAAGACCAGGGCGGCCTCGCGTTCCTCCACGCCCACACCCCGGCGATCGTCCTCGGCCAGGCCGCCCTCGCCCTCGAGCTGCCCACGCAGCCGGCGAGCTTCGTCGCGGCCCGCCACCTCACCTACTACCGCCGCGGCCTCTACATCCGGCACCTCGTCCCCACCGGGACGGGGCTCCGGGCGTGGCTCTTCGCCGCCATCCGCCTCGTCGTCCCCGCCTTCCCCGTCTCTCCGGAGCTCGAAGGCCCCGTCGGCGAGAACATCAACCTCCTCGAGAAGGCCCTCGGCGGCACCGTCCGCGATCAGCTCGTCAGCTCCGTGACGAAGCTGCTCCAAGCCGGTGCCATCGACCTCAAGAAGTGGGTCGCCGGTGTCGACCTCTCCGCCGACCGCGCCGGCCTCATCCTCGCGAACGACCTCGAGCTCTCTCTCGAGCTGCTCCGCGCCGCCGACGACGGCCAAGGCGTCCCCAACCGCGAACGCCATAAAGAGATGGTCCTGTTCTCCGTCAGCGACGAGTTCTTCGCGCTCCGCAAACGCCTGGGGATCAACATCGACGCTTAGGCTCTGTTTTCCGCTCGGCGCTCGGCCCGAGACTAAGATGCTCGCTCGCCTATAAGGCTCGCTGCGCCGGTCTCTGTTTCCCGCTCGGCGCTCGGCCCAAGAGTTCCAGATGCTCGCTCGCCTATAAGGCTCGCTGCGCCGGTCGGCGCATGAGGAACATGCGCCGACCGAGGTCGTGGCGGGGTTGGGCGGGGGCGAGCTTGGAGGTCGTGGCGAGGTTGGGCGGGGGCGAGCTGTGAGGTGGTTGCGAGCTTGGGATGGGTTCGACCTGGGGGGACGTGGCAGCAGACGCTACGGAATCCGTAGCACGCTTTCCTTGTCTCCCCCACGCACGCGCAGGGCTGCGCTTTGGCAGCCCGAGCATGCGTTTGGGGGAGACCGGCGGCGCGTTAGCGCCGACGAGTGGGGGCAGAGCGCCGGCCAAGCCGGCAGAGAGGATCGGGTGAGGAAGGAAGTGATGACCCAACCAAGTCCTGACCTGGCGGACTCCACCTGCCAGGAAAGCTACCCCTTGCGCTACGGCGGGCGACCGTCGATGCGAAGCG
>JBGAID010000085.1:0-50482 GCA_044225865.1 Polyangiaceae bacterium
CAACCAAGCCGATCACGCACGACGACGTCGGGCCTTTGCGGTAACGAGGAGATCGCGCATGCCCACTGTCCACCTCGTCGACGCGACCTACGAGCTCTTCCGGGCGTTCTTCGCGGCCCCGTCGCGGCGCTCGCCGAAGGGCGTCGAGGTCGGGGCCTGCCGCGGCATCGTATTGACGCTGCTCTACCTCCTCCGGGAGGAGGGGGCGACCCACGTGGCGTGCGCGACGGATCACGTGATCGAGTCGTTCCGAAACGGCCTCTATCCCTTCTACAAAACGGGAGAGGGGATCCCCGAGGCGCTGTCCGTCCAGTTTCCGCTCGTCGAGGATCTCATGAGGGCGCTCGGCCTCGTCGTGTGGCCGATGATCGAGTTCGAGGCCGACGACGCCCTCGCCACCGGCGCTCGTCTCTACGCGGCCGCAGACCGGGTTCACATCTGCACCGTCGACAAAGACCTCGCCCAGTGCGTCCGCGGCGATCACGTCGTGCTCGTCGATCGCCGGCGGCGCACCACCACCGACGAGGCCGGGGTCATCGAAAAATTCGGGGTCTCGCCGGCGCAGATCCCCGATCTGCTGGCGCTCGTCGGGGACACCGCCGACGGCTACCCGGGGATCCCCGGCTTCGGAAAGAAGACGGCGGCGCGGCTGCTCGTGGAGTTCGGGTCGATCGAGGCGATCCCCGACACCTCTGCGCGCTGGCCCGCCGACGTGCGCGGGCGCGACAAGCTCGCCTCGACCCTCGCCGCGTCACGCGAGCAGGCCGCCCTCTTCAAGCGGCTCGCCACCCTCCGCGACGACGTGCCCATCTCGGAGTCGTTCGAGGATCTCGCGTGGCGAGGCGCCCTCCCCCAGCTTCGCGATCTCACCCGCGAGCTCGGGTTTCCCGACGTGTGCGAGCGCGTCCATGCTTGGAGGTCCTGAGTGAGCGAGCCGATCGCGAGGCCCCGCCTCCTCCCCCACGTCGTCGCGCGCCGACACCTCACCCCCGCCGGCCAGCTCATCGTCCTCTTCGACGGCGAGCGCCTCGAGAGCCACCGCATCGGCGCGCGCACGTGGCTCGCCCTCCTCGCCATGGATGGGACCCGCGACCTCGCCGGCGTCGCCGCCTCGCTGCGATCGCGCGGCGTCCCGATCGACGCGACCGAGCTCGAGGAGCTCGTCACCGAGCTCGCGCAGAACGGCATGATCGGCGAAGGCATCGCCGATCCCGAGAAGGCCGCGACCGCCCTCGTCCCCGCGATCGATCCGCAGCGCCCCATCCGCCACATGCCCGGATTCGCCCTCGACTGCGACGGCGCAGGCACGTGCTGCCGCTTCTATCCTTCGATCGCGTTCTCGACCCTCGACGCGGCCCGCGCGCGCGCCGCCGAGCCGCGCGTCCTCGACGGCGGGGCGGATCCCGACCGCATCTTCCTTCCCCTCTACGGCGCGGATCCCGGCGCGTTCGCGGTGACCCTCGTCGACGGCCGGTGCGCTTACCTCGCGGATGGCGGGGCGTGCCGCATCCACGCCGCCGCCGGCGCCGCGAACAAGCCGCTCGGCTGCCGGACGTACCCCGCCCGCTTCGTGGACGACGGGGCGGAGATCCGGCTCTCGCCCTGGCCGGAGTGCTCATGCGTCTTCACGAGCGGAATCGCTGGGAGCGAGCGCGGCGAGCCCCTGCTCGATCCCTCCGTCACCGAGGCCGGCGCGCTCGACCCCGCCTACCACGTCGAGCGGCTCCCCGACGAAGTCCTCGCGAGCCCGCGCCACACCGTCGCCCGCGCCGATCTCGTGGCTTGGTCCACCGCGCTGGAGTCGGTCGAGGCCCGCGACGCCGCCGCCTCGCTCTGTTCCCTCGCCGGCGCGATCGCGGAAGATGGGCTCGACGTCGGGGCGAGCCGCGCCGCCCTCCTCGAGCCTCGCCCCCCCTCCCCCCACGAGATCCTCCCGATGCTCCGCGCGATGCAGCCGCACCTCGACCGGCTCGCGGCCGAAGACTGGCGCAGCACCGGGGACTTCGTACGCATCGCCGCCCACGCCCTCGCGAGCGCGTGCACCCTGGCCTGCGACGCCGACTCGCTCGCCGCCCTGCTGGAGGGCCCGGGAGCGCTCGCCGCGGCCGAGGCCTTCTATCTCCGCACCCTGCTCTTCGGGCATCACCTCGTGGACCGTCGCGGCAAGCGCACCATGACCCTCGCGATGAGGGACCGCGCCGCCCGCGCCGTCCTCGCCCGCGCCCTCACCGTCGTTCGAAACATCGCCGATCTGGAGGATCCCGCCTTTGCCCAGCCGCTCTCGGTGGTCGAAGCGATGATGCGCGGCTATGGCGTGAACGCCTACCTCCGCGACGTCGCCGAGGCCTGAAGAGCCGCCGCGTCAGAGCTCGCCGGGTCGCTCCAGCAAGACGACCACCGATCGGGCCTTCACCTCGTAGCTCACCCCTTCGAGGTCCGGCTCCGCGCCGGGGTCGAAGATGTTGCCGCTCGCCTCCGCCGCCGAAGACGTATCGATCGCGACGACCCACCGGTGGCCCTCCGCGGCGGCTGGGATCGAGGCGGGGACCGCCGCCTTGTGCCCGTTGTACAGCACCAAGATGCTCCGATCGTCCTCCCCCGCGGCGCCGGCGTCGATCCGATAGCCCAGGAAGTGATTGTTCGGATTGTCGAGGTACGCGTCCGTGGCGGGGGCTCCCGTCTCGGAGACGAAGGTCCAGCTCGGCCAGTCGATCGGGGTCAGCGAGGCGTGGTCTCGCCGAAACCGCAGCACGAGCCTGGCGAATCGGGCCTGCGCGGGCTCGTCACCCGAAGCCTGCCAATCCAGCCAGTTGGCGACCGAGTCGAGGTTGTATGCATTGTTGTTGCAAGCTTGCGTCCGGTAGAGCTCGTCGCCTCCCGTGATCATCACCGCCCCCGCCGACAGGGAGAGGAGCGCGAGGCCGGTTCGATCGGCCTGGCGCTGGCGCGAAGCGTCGCCTCCATAGTCCCAGCTCAGGTTGTTGTCCTCGCCCCCGTCGGAGGGGCCATAGGGCCACGGCTGGCCATTGTCCTTCTGATTGCACGAATACAGATCGCGGAGCGAAAAGCCATCATGCGAGACGAGATAGTTCACGGTCGCGGCCGGCGTCCGCCCGTCGTCGCCATAGAGGTCGCGCGACCCCGCGACCCGGCGCGCAACCTCCCGCGGCGTGACCGCCTCGACGTCGAGCCGATTCTGGTCGCGGCGAATGGTGTCACGATAGCGGCCATTCCACTCGGCGAAGCCCTTTGGATAGCTCCCGAGCTGATAGGTCCCTGGCCCGATCCCCCACGGCTCCGCCACCAGATCCACTCCCGCGCCTCCTTCGGGGGCGCGCGCCGGCAGCTCCGCGATCGCGCGGGCGAGGATGCCGCCCTCATCCCCCGGGTCGAAATCGAAGCACGAGCGTTCGCAGCCATTGGCGAGCACGGACGCGAGATCGAACCGGAAACCGTCGATCCCCATCACGTCGTGCCAATACGAGAGCGAGTCGAGCACCAAGTCCCTGAAGATCGTGCTCTTGGCGTTGGTGTTCGCCCCCACCCCGGTGTTGTCCGCGAAATGGCCCGCGTCGTTCGCGAGCTCGTAATAGCCGGCGTTGTCGAGCCCGCGCAGCGAGAGCAGCCGCGCTTTGGACGGATCCCCCACCCCTCCCTCGGCGGTGTGGTTGTAGACGACGTCCATGAAGACCTTGATGCCGTGGGCGTGCATCGCCGCGACCATCTCCTTCACCTCGCGGGTCGGACCGCCGGGAGAGGCGTCGCAGGCGTAGCGGCGGTCCGGCGCGAAGAAGCCGAGCGTCGAGTACCCCCAGTAGTTGTCACCCGACGTGCTCGCCTCCAGATCGTTCGTCGCGTTCTGGGTCTCTTGAATGGGCAAGAGCTCGATGGCCGTCACCCCCAAGTCCGCCAGATAGGCCGCCTTCTCCGCCGCCGCTCGGTAGGTCCCGCGACAGGCTGCTTCAACCCCCGGGTCGCTCATGGTGAATCCGCGGACGTGCACCTCGTAGATCGTGTCCGCGGCGAGCGAGCCCGTCGGGCCCTCCCCGACCGCAGGCCCCGGCGCGGGGGCGACGACGAAGACCCCCTTGGGCGCGACCGGTCCGCTGTCTTTGCTGCGGTCGTCGGGGCCCGTTCGATAGACGCTCCCGTCGAGCATCTCCGGCGTCGACGGATCGTGCGAGATCTCCTCTGCGCGCGGGTCGAGGAGCAGCTTGTTGGGGTTGAACCGATTGCCCTCGTCGTCCACGTCGGCGATGAAGCCCGCCTCCGAGCCGGGCTCCCAAGAAGGATCGAATGGCCAGTTCGGCCCCCAGGCGCGGACGCCGTAATAGGCGACGTCGGTGATCCCCGCCGCCGCGAGCTCGTCCGCGGTGACCGTCGCTTCCCAGGCGTCCTCTCCCGAAGGGTCGAGGCGGCGAGAGAGCACGGGGGCGACATCTCGGGGGGCCGCATAGACGAACAGGTCGATTCGAGTCGCGCGCGTCGACCCGATCCGCACCGTGAGCGCGCGCGGCTCGGCCGCGGGGCCTCCCCCCTCGCCGGCCGCGCCCGCCCCGCCCTGCTCGGCGGTAGCGCCGGCGCCGGTGGACCAGGGCGCCGCTCCTCCGCGCTCGTCCGAGGCGGCGCTGTCCGAGCACGCGATCGAAAGCCCCACGGAAGCCAGCCCTGCGTACAGCGTCGCGCGCATGGGCGCAGAGCGTAGCTCAAGCCTGAGTTACGCACGAGCGCGGAGCTTGGCACTCTCACTGCAGAAGCTCCGAGCCCATGTGGAAGGTCATCTTGTTCGCGCACGACTTCTCGGAGTGCGCCGGCCGCGTCGAGCCCCTCGTTCGCGAGCTCTCCCGGACGATGTGCGCGAAGATCGTCGTCTGTCACGTCTCCAGCGATCTCCATGGCTTGCCGCCGGAGACGATCATCCAGCCGCCGGGGGAGGAGGGCCCGAAGCGCGTGCGTGACTATGTCCTCGACAAGGCGCGGGATCGACTGGAGCGCATCGCCGAGAAGCTCCGCCGCGAGTGCGTCACCACCGAGGTCGACGCGCGCCTCGGGGACATCTCGGAGGGCATCCTCGCCGCCGCGCGCGACGCCCGGGCGGAGGTCATCGTCATGGGGACGCACGGCCGGCGCGGGCTCGAGCACCTCTTTCTCGGCAGCGTCGCAGAGAAGGTCCTCCGCCAGGCGGACGTCCCCGTCATCACCCTGCGGAGCCCGGCCGCGAGCGCGCGCCTCGTGGAGGACGGCGTGCTCGAAGACGAGCTCGCCGGCTGAAGCGATCCCGGAAACGCGAGCTCGGCCCTGAAACACCGACGTTTCACAACGTTTCAACACGCGTACCGTAGGGAGACATTCGCGGTGGCACGCCGGCTGCTCTCGGCCACGGCGTGAACCTCTTCCTCCTCGACATGGGCGCGCCTCTCATAGGCGGGGCCCTCATTGGACTGGCCGCCTCTCTTTTCCTCCTCGCCCATGGGCGAGTGGCCGGCATCTCCGGGCTCCTCGGCGGGCTGTTGCAGTCGTCCCCGACGGACGTGCCGATTCGCGGGTGGTTCTTGTTCGGCCTCATGCTCGCGGGCCTCTTTGCCCGCGCGGTCTTCCCCGGCACGTTCGAGAAGGTCGCGACGCCCGGGGTCGGGATCGCTATCGCTTCCGGCCTGCTCGTCGGCTTCGGGACGAGGCTCGGCAACGGATGCACGAGCGGGCACGGGGTCTGCGGGATCAGCCGCCTCTCCGTGCGGTCGCTGTTCGCGACGGTGACGTTCATCTCCGCGGGGGCCCTGACCGTCCTTTTCACTCGCCTCTTGGGAGGCCGATGATGGCCAGCCGCCTCGCGTCGCTCCTGGCCGGATTGCTGTTCGGCGCCGGCCTGATCGTCTCCGGAATGACCGATCCGGCCAACGTCCGGGGCTTCCTCGACTTCGGGGGAGCCTTCAGGCCGAGCCTGCTGTTCGTGATGGGCGGCGCCGTCGCCGTCCATTTCATTCTGTTTCGCATCATCACGAGGAGGCGCCGTCCCGTCTTCGACGATCGGTTCCACCTGCCCACCCGTAAAGACGCCGACCCTCGCTTGATCGTCGGGGCGGCCCTCTTCGGCGTGGGATGGGGCCTCGGAGGCTTCTGTCCCGGGCCGGCGCTGACATCCGCTGCCGCCGGCACCTTTGTTGCCATTGTCTTCGTCGCGGCGATGACGGCGGGGATGCTCCTCGAGCACGCCACCACCGCGAAGCTTTCCACTCTGGAGTCGCTGCTATGGAAATCAAAGCCTTCTACGACGCGCCGACCTACACCGTGACCTTCGTCGTCTACGACGGGAAGACCAAGGACGCGGTCATCATCGATCCCGTCCTCGACTACGATCCTCTCTCGTCCAGCACGAAGACGGAGTCGCTCACCAAGGTCGCCGCGTTCCTGAAGGACCAGGGCCTGAAGCTGCATTACGTCCTCGAGACCCACGCCCACGCCGACCACCTCTCCGGCTCGCAGTGGCTGAAGAAGCATTTCGGAGCGAAGGTCGCGATCGGCTCGGCGATCAAGGCCGTCCAGGAGACGTTCCGAGGGGTCTTCGACCTGGGGCCGGACTTCAAGGTCGATGGCAGCCAGTTCGATCGCCTGCTCGAAGACGGGGAGTCGTTCGCGGCCGGCTCTCTGAACATCGGCGTAATCGCGACCCCCGGCCACACCCCCGCGTGCGTGACATTCAAGATCGAGGACGCGATCTTCACCGGGGATGCCTTGTTCATGGAGGACTACGGGACGGGGCGCTGCGATTTCCCGAAGGGGAGCGCCGACGATCTCTTCGAGTCCATTCAGAAGCTCTATCGCCTGCCCGACGCGACGCGGGTCTTCGTCGGACACGACTATCAACCCAACGGACGCGACGTGAAGTGGGAGACCACCATCGGAAAGTCCAAGGAGATGAACCCCCAGCTCCGCGCCTCCACCACGAAGGCGGATTTCGTGGCCGCTCGCAACAAGCGCGACGCCACCCTCGCCCCCCCGCGGCTGCTCTACCCGAGCGTGCAGATCAACATCGACGCCGGGCGGCTGCCGAAGCCCCACGCGAATGGGCTCCGCTACCTCGCCGTCCCGCTCGATCTCAAGCGGGCGAAGACGGACGAGGGCGATCCGGCTTGATCGCGGCTTGGTGTAGAGTCGCGGCATGACGGCTCCGCCGGCCGCGGCGTTCATGGATGCGTTGGGAGAGCTCGGCGGGGCCCTGCTCGTGCTCTCCACGGATTTGAAGGTCCTCGGCGCGACGCGCGAAGCGGAGCGCCTGCTCGGATTCTCCGTTCCGCTCGGACAATCCGCCCCCAAGCTCCTGTGCGGGGGCGCTCAACGCCGTCCCGTCGCGGAGGCCCTCGCCGCGGGGAGGCCTATCACCACGTCCATCCCTCACCCCGGCACCGCCGAAGAGGGCCATCGCATCTCCGTCCGCTCCGTCCCCCTCGGTCCTCGCGGAGCGAGCTCGGGCTGGCTGCTCCTGATCGACGACGCGACCTCGGTCGACACGGACGGGCCGGTCGAGTTCCACGGCATGTGGACCCAATCGACTTCCATGAAGGATGTCTTTCGGGTCATCGAGCGCGTCGCCGCCGACGACATGACGGTCCTGATCCGCGGCGAGACCGGGAGCGGCAAGGAGCTCGTGGCGCACGCCATTCATCAGCTCTCCGCGAGAAAGAAGGGCCCGCTGCGGGTCATCAACTGCGCCGCCCTGCCCTCCAATCTCCTGGAGAGCGAGCTCTTCGGCCACACGCGGGGTGCCTTCACCGGCGCGCTCCGCGACGTCCCCGGACACGTCCAGCTCGCCGACAAGGGCACCTTGTTCTTGGACGAGGTGGCGGAGCTGCCGCTCGAGCTCCAAGCCAAGCTCCTGCGCGTCCTCGAGACGCGCACGGTCATCCCCGTCGGCGGACGTGATCCGATCCCCGTCGACGTGCGCGTGATCTCGGCCACCCACCGCGCGCTGCGGAAGGAGGTCGAGGCCGGTCGCTTCCGCGCCGATCTGATGTATCGCCTCCGGGTCATCCCCGTGTTCTTGCCGCCCCTGCGCGAGCGCAAAGGCGACATTCGCCTGCTCGTCGAGCGCATCATCCTCCAGATGAACCCGAAGAGCCGGCGCAAGCTCAGGGAGGTCTCGCCGTCCGCGCTCTCCCTCCTCGAGGCCTATGATTTCCCGGGCAACGTCCGCGAGCTCCGCAACGTGGTCGCTTATGCCTACGCGATCGGCGACGGTCCGATCTTGATGCCGGGCGATCTCCCCCCCGAGATCATCGGCGTGACGACGGAGGGCGAGCCGACGACTTCGTCGACGGTCGAGCACCCTCCGCGCGACGCCGCCCCAGAGACGCTGCGGGTGATGAGGGCGCTCGAGCGAGCGGGGGGCAACCGCGAGCGCGCCGCCAAGATCCTCGGCATGAGCCGGGTCACCCTGTGGCGGAGAATGCGGGAGCTCGGCCTCGAGAAGCGCTGAGCAGGCCGCGTTTCATCGCCGTTTCAAATCGTTTCAGGGCGCGGTCTTTTCGGGGCGTCGACGCGCCGGTTGCGCTGGCACCCCCGATGCATTGGCGAGGGCATGCTCCTCCGCCAGCTGTTCGACGCCGAGTCCTCCACCTACACCTATCTCGTCGCGGACGAGGCCTCGCGCAAGGCGGTCCTGATCGATCCCGTGCTCGGGCAGGTCGACCGTGACCTGAAGCTGGTCGGCGAGCTCGGGCTCGAGCTCGTCTACGTGCTCGACACCCACGTCCACGCCGATCACGTCACGGGCGCCGGCGAGCTCCGCGCCCGCACCGGCGCTCGCACCGCCGCCTCCGCCGCGGGCGCGCCGTGCGTCGACGTGAAGCTCGCCCACGGCGACGCGCTCCACGTCGGAGGGATCGCCATTCGCGCCCTCGCCACCCCCGGCCACACCGACGACAGCATGTGCTTCACCGTCCCGGGCTACGTCTTCTCGGGAGACACCCTGCTCGTCCGCGGCACCGGCCGCAGCGACTTCCAGAACGGCAACCCGAACGATCTCTATCGCTCGATCACGGAGGTGCTCTTCGCGCTCGGCGACGCGACCGTCGTGCTTCCGGGACACGACTACAAGGGCTTCACCTCGAGCACGATTGGCGAGGAGCGAGCCCACAACCCCCGCCTCGCCGGGAAGTCGGCGGAAGAGTTCATTCGAATCATGAACGGCCTCGGGCTCCCCCCGCCGAAGAAGCTCGCCGAGGCCGTACCCGCCAATCGCGCGTGCGGCGTCACTCCCGTCCATTGATTCACCGCGCATTCGAAGAGGAGACTGTCATGACCCATTCGCTCTTCCGAAACAGCGCCGCCCACGCGGACGGCTTTCGCGACGTCGACCCCCTCGTCCTCAATTCCCACCTCACGGAGGCGCGCCTCGTCGACGTCCGCGAGCCCCACGAGTACACCGGCGAGCTCGGACACATCGAGGGCGCGGAGCTCGTGCCCCTCGCCACCGTCGTGGAGAAGGCCGCGGGCTGGAGCCGCGAGCAGGACATCGTGGTCATCTGCCGCTCCGGCGCCCGCAGCGGCCGGGCGGCGCGGGAGCTCGTCTCGATGGGCTTCTCGCGGATCATGAACCTGAGGGGTGGGATGCTGGCCTGGAATCAGGCCGGCCTGCCGACGCGGGCATCGTGAGCCCGTCGCTTCCGGAGGACCGCCTCGCGTCGATCGAGGCTCGCCTCGAGAAGCTCGAGTACGTCGCCGACCGAATCGCGGGGCTCGAGGCGGCGGCGCGCGCCGCCGTCGCGATGGGCACCGACACCGTCGATCGGCTCGCGGCCGACGACCCCCACGCGATCGAGCGACGACTTCGCGCCCTGCTCTCGGCGGCGGAGAAGCTCTCGCGACCGGAGACGGTGGCTCGCCTGGAGGCCGCCCTCGACGCGGCGGAGAAGCTCCCCGCCGGCCTCGCGATGGCGACCGACACCCTCGACCGGCTCGCGAGCTCCCTCGCCGATCGGGGCGTGGACCTCACGGAGCGGTTCGTGATCCTGGCGCGCCTCCTCGAGCGACTGACGTCTCCCGAGATCCTGCGCGTCCTCGAGCAGGGCCTCCAGCACCACGAAGCCGCCAGTCGGATCTTGAGCTCCGGCGCCTTCGACCCGGCCGCCCTCGATATCATCGGCAAGCTCGCGGGGGCCCTCTCCGGCGCCGCCGAGGCGCCGCCTCGCATCGGCCTCTGGGGCGCGATGAAGGCGGCCGGCACGGAGCCGGTTCAACACGCCCTCGGCTTCGCGGTCGCCCTCGCGAGCCGCTTCGGAGAGTCCATATCGGGCCGCGGAACGAAGGCCCTCGTTCGGGGAGCGAGATAATGGCAAAGCACCACAGCATCGTCATCGCGGGCGGGGGGACGGGCGGGCTCTCCGTCGCCGCCCGCTTGCTCGCCTCGGACCCGACCCTCGACGTCGCGATCGTCGAGCCCTCGGAGCACCACGACTATCAGCCGCTCTGGACGCTCGTCGGGGCGGGCGTCTTCGACAAGAAGATCACGCGGCGGATGGAGGCGGACTACATCCCCAAGGGCGCGACGTGGATTCGGGAGCGGATCGCCGCCTTCGACCCCGAAAAGAAGCGCGTCGAGTTCGGCAATGGCGACCACCTCGGATACGACCAGTTGGTCGTCGCCCTCGGGATGCAGCTCGATTGGCAGAAGATCAAGGGCCTGAACGGCAACCTCGGGAAAGATGGGGTCTGCTCGAACTACGCGTGGGACACCACGGACCTCACCTGGAAGTTCCTCGAGAGCCTGCCCGGGGGCGACCTCGTCTTCACGTTCCCCTCGACCCCCATCAAGTGCGCGGGGGCTCCTCAGAAGATCATGTACCTCGCCGACGATCACTTGAGGCGACGGGGGGTGCGGGACAAGGCCAAGATCACCTACGCCGCCGCGAGCCCCGCCATCTTCGGGGTCAAGCGCTATCGAGAAGCCCTCGAGCCGATCGTGGCGAGGAAGGGCATCGAGACGAGGTTCCGTCACGATCTCGTCGAGGTGAGGACGCAGTCGAAGGAGGCGGTCTTCCAGCACCTCGACGAGAAGAGGGAGGTCGTCCTTCATTACGACTTCCTCCACGTCGTGCCGCCCCAGAGCGCCCCCGACGTCGTCAAGAAGAGCGCCCTCGCTGATAAGGCGGGTTGGGCCGAGGTCGACAAATACACCCTCCAGAGCCCGCGGTTCCCGGAGGTGTTTGCGCTCGGCGACAACGCTTCGTTGCCCACGTCGCGGACGGGCGCCGCCATTCGCAAGCAGGCCCCCGTCCTGGTGGACAATCTGCTCGCCCACCGCGCCGCCCGTCCCCTCCCGTCGAAGTACGACGGATATGCGTCTTGCCCGCTCGTGACCGGCTACGGGAAGCTCATCCTCGCCGAGTTCGACTACGACGGCCGGCCCATGGAGAGCTTCCCCTTCGACCAGACAGTGGAGCGCTTCAGCATGTACATGCTCAAAGCCTATGGCCTGCCGGAGCTGTATTGGAACGGCATGCTTCGTGGAAGGGCCTGAGGCATGCCCGCCCCCACCACCCTCGCCATTGCGCTCCTCCTCGCCGTCGTCGTCGGCGTGTCGCTCGGCATGCTGGGTGGCGGCGGGTCGATCCTCACCGTGCCGCTCCTCGTCTACGTCCTCGGCCTCCCTGCCCACGAGGCGGTGGCGACCTCGCTCATCGTGGTCGGCACCACGAGCCTCGCCGCGATGATCCCCCACGCCCGCGCGGGTCGGGTCCGATTCAAGGCCGGCCTCCTCTTCGCGGCCGGCAGCATGGTCGGGGCCTACGGCGGCGGGCGAGCGGCCAAGCTCGTCCCCTCGACCATTCTATTGGTGTTGTTCGGGGCGATGATGCTGACGATCGCCGGCTTCATGATGCGCGGGCGTAAGGAGGCGGAGGGTAGGAAGCAGGCCATTCGCGTGTTGCCCTTGCTCCTCGAGGGGGCGGCCATCGGCGCCCTCACTGGCCTCGTCGGGGCAGGGGGAGGCTTCGTCGTCGTCCCCGCGCTCGTGCTCTTCGCCGGCCTCTCCATGCGCGAGGCGGTGGGCACCTCCCTCTTGGTCATCGCGTTGAACTCGGCGGCCGGCTTCGCCGGTCACGCCGCTTCGACGCCTATCCAATGGCCGCTCGCGGCGATGGTCGCCGCCGCCGCCGTGGTGGGCAGCCTCCTCGGGGCCCGCCTCGGAGACAAAGTCCCCCAGGCGATGCTCCGCCGCGGGTTCGCCTGGTTCGTCGTGGTGATGGCCGTCTTCATCCTCGCCCAAGAGATCCCGCGCGCCCTCGGCGTCGAGTTCTCGTTGTCGAGGAACTGGCCAATCGTGCTGGGGCTCGTCTCGGTCACCTTCGTGATGGCGGTCACGAGCCTCGTGCACCACGCGCGCGCCCACGTGACCCAGCACGGGTGACGCGCACCGCCCTCAGTCTTTCGAGAAATAGTCCTGCCCCTGATAGGCGCCCGTGCGCTCCTTCTCGAGCTGCATGAGCACGTCATTGAGCAGGGTGGAGGCGCCGAAGCGGAACATGTCGGGCGTGAGCCAGGCGTCCCCGAGCGTCTCTTTGACCATCACGAGGTAATGGAGAGCTTGCTTGGCGGTTCGGATGCCGCCCGCCGGCTTCATGCCGATGCGCTTGCCCGTCTTGTAGAAGAAGTCGCGGATCGCCTCGAGCATGACCAGCGTCACGGGGGGCGTCGCCGCCGGCTGGATCTTGCCAGTCGAAGTCTTGATGAAGTCGGCCCCCGCGAGCATGGCGATCTGGCTCGCCTTGCGGACGTTGTCGTAGGTGCCAATCTCGCCCGTCTCGAGGATGACCTTGAGGTGGGCCGGCCCACACGCCTCCTTCGTCGCGACGATCTCGTCGTAGACCTTGCCGAAGTCACCGGTGAGGAGGGCTCCTCGATCGATCACCATGTCGATCTCGTCCGCTCCGAAGTCGACGGCGCGGCGCACGTCGTCGAGCTTCACGTCGAGCGGCGACTGCCCGCTCGGGAACGCAGTCGCGACGCTCGCGACCTTCACCGTCGAGCCCTCGAGGGCCTTCTTCGCGACCGGGACGAGGTTCGGGTAGACACAGACGGCCGCGCAGGAAGGGGTCCCCTCCGCCTCGTGAGGCCAGCGCGCCTTCTGGCACATCATGAGGACCTTGCCGGGGGTGTCTTTCCCCTCGAGCGTCGTGAGGTCCATCATCGATATGGCGAGCTTCAGCCCGGCGACCTTCGTCGCCTTCT
This sequence comes from Polyangiaceae bacterium, assembly GCA_044225865.1. Lineage (GTDB taxonomy): Bacteria > Myxococcota_A > Polyangia > Polyangiales > Polyangiaceae > Xiheicaenibacterium. The sequence goes on from JBGAID010000085.1 coordinate 13,225, forward strand.
TGATGCTGCGCTTGCCGAGCGCGGCCGCGCGCTCTTCGACATAGACTTTGTCGACGGTAGGAGAGGAGAAGTCCGGATGCATGGCATGCGACCCTACCAGAGCTCGAAGCCGATGACTTCCCCTGCTTTTCGGAGCAGAAGGGTCTGCATGATGCCCACCCCCCGCGAGCTTCCCTCGCCGACCCCTCACCCTCGTCTTCGCGAAGGCGCGCTCGGCCGTGAGAGGGGCGCATGAACGGCTCCGAGACGATCGAGATGATCCGCGGCAACGGCGTCGATCTGGCGCTCCATCGGTTCGGCCACGCGCCCGGGCCGCAGGACGAGGCTCGGACCATCCTCCTCCTTCACGGCTTCCTGGACGCGGCCGCGACGTGGGACCTCGTCGCGGCGCCGCTCGTGAAGGCGGGCTTCGAGGTGCTCGCCCTGGACTTCCGCGGCTTCGGTCACTCCGAGCGCGTGCCGGAGGGCGGCTACTACTACTTTCCGGACTACGTGGCCGACCTCGACGCCGTCGTCGAGACGCTGGATCGCCCCTTCCTCTCCCTCGTCTCGCACAGCATGGGAGGCGGCGTCGCCGCGCTCTACGCCGCGTGCCGGCCGGAGCGGGTGAAGCGGCTCGTGATCATGGAGGGCCTCGGCCCCGTCCACGACCCGCCCGAGCTCTCCGTCAATCGCATGCGCAAGTGGCTGGGAGACCTCGGCCGGATCGATCGGCGCGGGAGGAGGCTCGCGTCCATCGACGAGGCGGTGGAGCGGCTCGCTGCCTCCCACCCCCGGATCGACCGCGAGATCTTGGCGTCCCGGGCCGAGCGCCTCGTGCGCCGTGACGACGACGGCTCGATCGCGTGGGCGTGGGACCCTCTGCACCGCTCGGTGTCACCGATCCCGTTCAGCGCCGCCGTGTTCGGCTCGTTCCTCGACGCCATCAGCTGTCCGACCCTGTTCATCGGAGGAGGACCGCTCGGATGGCACCCTCCCGACGAGGAAGAGCGCCTCGCCCGCATCAAGGACCTCACCCGGGTCGACTTCGAAGGCGCCGGCCACATGATGCATTGGACGCGACCAGGTCCCGTAGCGGCAGCCCTCACCGCGTTCATTTCTGGCGAACCCCCTGCGTCCGCGAACACAACTGTAGCCGAGGCCTGACACGATCGTGACAACCGCCTGGCTAGGCTTTCGGTCGTGCGGAAACGACGATCGACGCTCGCCGAGCTCAACTGGGTTGGTTCGATTCCCTTCTTCGTCATGCACGCGCTGGCCGTCGTCGGCGTGTTCGTGCTCGGGTGGTCGTGGACGGGCCTCGCCCTCGCCCTCGGCCTGTACGCCATCCGCATGTTCGGGGTGACGGCCGGCTACCACCGCTACTTCTCCCATCGAACCTTCAAGACGAGCCGGCCGATGCAGCTCCTCTTCGCCTTCTTGGCGATGTCGAGCGCGCAGAAGGGCGTCCTCTGGTGGGCCGCCCATCACCGCCAGCATCACAAGCGGTCGGACCTCGAAGGAGACGTCCACTCCGCCAAGCTCGACGGCTTCATCTGGTCCCACGTCGGCTGGATCCTCTCGTCGCGCCACGACGCGACCGACATGGAGCGGGTGAAGGACCTCGCGGTCTATCCGGAGCTCCGCTGGCTCAACAAATACCACCTCGTCCCGCCCACCGTCCTCGGGGTCTCGCTCTTCCTCGCCGGCGGGTGGTGGGCCCTCTTCTGGGGTCTCGTCTTCTCGACGGTCCTCCTCTGGCACGGCACGTTCACCATCAACTCCCTCACCCATATGTGGGGCGCGCGCCGCTATGCGACGACGGACGAGAGCCGCAACAGCTTCTTGCTCGCGATCATCACGAGCGGTGAAGGCTGGCACAACAACCACCACTACTATCAGCGGTCCACGCGCCAAGGCTTCTATTGGTGGGAGCTCGATCCGACGTTCTATGCCCTCTGGCTGATGTCGAAGGTCGGGCTGGTCTGGGATCTCCACGGCGTGCCGGAGAAGGTCCGCGAGTCCCACAAGCAGCCGCAGCCGGAGCCCACGCCGGAGGCGCCGCCCATCGCCACGAGCTCCGCGCCCCCCGCGCTCACCTGAGTCGTGATTCGAGGCGGACGGGCGCCTTCACTTGGTGAAGAGCTGCACCGTCGCCTCCCCTTGCCCCTGCGTCGCCGTCACCACGACCACGATAGGCATCGCGAGCGGCAGAGGCGACTTGAAGCATTGACCGCCTCCCCCGACGATGGCGACGGGGCCTGTCTTCGTGTCCGTGGCCACGACCATGGGAGGAAAGCCGGGCAGCCCCGCCGCCCCGCTCGGCGCGATCGCGACGTGCATGTCGAGCTCACCGATGCCGTCACCGACGGCGATGGCGGTGAGGCACATCCCTGGCGTCAGCGTCGCCGAGACCCGGAGGACGTCGCCTTGCTTGAACCTCGCCGACTGCGCTGAGCCCGATGGCTGCATCCCGGGGGCCTCCGTCGCCGCGAGCGCCCCGATGCGAGCCGTGTCTTTCGGGCGAGCGACGGCGAGCACGGTGGCTGTCGACTGCGCCGAGGCAGCGGTGCCGGCCGGGACTCCGATCGGAAACGGGAAGGGCGTTCCGGCCGAGGCGCTGTCGGGCTTGGATCGAGGCGCCCCGCTCGCCGCGGGTTTGGCTGGCGAGCTCGTCCTGATCGCGAGCTCCGCGCTCGCGGCGTCAGAGACCGCGGGCGGCGCATGGACCTCGACCTCGACGCGGTCCGCGGTTGGGGCGCTCGAGGCGCACGCGCCGATCGCCACCCCCGCTCCGAGCGCGGCCCAACGCGCGCAGCCGAGCAGATCGACTTGACGCTTCTCGGGACTCGAAGACACTCCCCATTGTCGATGCCTCGCGCCCGCGCCGCAATCGCCGTGTTCCTGGTGCTCGCCCTCGGCGCGTGCACGAAAGCCAAGGACCACACCGCCTCCGTCCCCAAGCCGATCGAGCGAGAGGCGGCCGAGGAGCAGTCGGACTTCTCGCTCACCGCGTTCGACGTCGGGACCGGTCTCGCCGTGCTCGTCCGGGGAAAGGACTTCAGCCTCCTCTACGACGGCGGCAGCAACGACGATCGCAAGGCGGGCGCGCGCAACCGATTGGTTGCATATCTGCGGCTCGCCCTCGGGCCCTCCCCCGTCCCGGATTGCGGAGGGGAGCCCCCCGCGCCCGCGCCGGAGCCGCCCACCCTCGATCACGTGATCGTCTCGCACCCTCATCGGGATCACATCTCCTTGCTGCCAGACGTGTTTCGTTGCTTCCAGGTCGACAACGTCTGGGAGTCGGGCCTGCCGTCTACGACGGAGGCTTCGGAGAAGCTGGCAGCGTCGATCCAGGCCGAGCCCGAAGTCGAGAGGCATCGCGGCGGAGAGGACTTCGATCCCGGAGACGTGTTCGAGCTCGGGCGGGGCGCGCGCATGAAGGTCCTCTCGGTGCGACCGGAGGCCAAGGATCCGAACGACGCCTCGATCGTGATCTCGATCGAGCTCGGTCGGTCGCGCGTCCTCTTCATGGGTGACGCGACGGGGGGAGAGCGAGCCCGCCCGGAGGAGGACCCCGCGCGCGGGAGCGTGGAGGCGGCCCTCCTCGATCACCCCGGAGATCTCCGCGCCGACGTCCTCGTCGTGGGTCATCACGGCTCCCTGACCTCGACCCGAGCCGCGTTCCTCAAGGCGGTGCGACCTTCGATCGCGATCGTGAGCAGCGGGCCGATGCCCTATGGCAAGGTCATCCTCCCCGACGAGGCGATCGTCTCGCTGCTCGCGGCGCACGGGGCCGAGGTCCTCAGAACGGACGTCGACGACGCGGCGTGCGCGACGAGCGCGGCCAAGGTCGGTGAGGACGCGGACGGCGCCCCCGGCGGATGCAACGCAGTGTCCGTTCTCTTCGAACGCGGCGAGGCGCCGCGCGCGGCCGCGCTGTACACCCACGATTGAGCGGAGCCGCTCCAGGCACGAGCTTCGGGCCGGCAGCACGAGGCTGGCGGCAGCTGGCGAACGGTGCTTTCATGCGAAACGCCATGAAGCGCGCTGATTTCGGCCACGATCACGGAACGATTGCCTCGACCCGCCCCCGAAAGAAGAGCGCCGCTCGTTCGCCTTCGAAGGCCGTCGTCCCTCACGCGACCGCCCCGGAAAAGCCCAAGAAGGCGGCGCGCCCGGCCCAGCACCCCGAGGCCCTCGTCCAGTTCATGATGCAGGGGTGGAAGAAGCGCGACGGCAAGCTCCCCGCCGCCATCGCAAACGCGGCTGCTTTCGCGAAGCGACGCTCCGCGCTCTCGAAGCGCTTCCCCGGGGAATGGATCGTCATCCCGACAGGACACGAGAAGGTCCGCGCGAACGACACCGTCTATCGATTTCGACCCGGCAGCGATTTCTTCTATCTGACCGGCAACGTCGAGCCCGACTGTGTGCTCGTCCTCGAGCCGCTGCCCAAAGGCGGCCATTCGCACGTGCTGTTCGTCGAGCCCAACCCCGGCCGCTCCGATCGGACCTTCTTCACCGATCACGCCAAAGGCGAGCTCTGGGTCGGGCCCCGGCTGGGCGTCAAAGAGAGCAAAGCGCGGTTCGGCGTTCACGCGTGCCGCGGCCTGCCCGAGCTCGGCGAGACGCTCCAGTCCATCGCCAAGAAGCGCAAGGCGGGCAAAGGCGTCCGCGTCCTTCGCGGCTTCAGCGACGCGGTCGACAAGGCCCTCCCCGGGAAGGCCGCCCACGACGCGGAGCTCGCCGAGCTCCTCTCCGAGATGCGCCTCATCAAGGACGATCTCGAGATCGCCGAGCTCACGGCGGTGGTGCGCTCGACCCAGCGCGCGTTCGAGGATGTCATCCGCGCCCTCCAATGGTCGAAGACGGAGCGCGAGGTCGAGGGAACGTTCAACCTCCGCGCGCGCGTGGAGGGCAACGACGTCGGCTATGGCACCATCGCCGCGAGCGGGGCGAACGCCTGCATCCTGCATTGGACCCGCAACGACGCCGCCCTCAAGAAGCGCGACCTCTTGCTGCTCGACGCCGGGGTCGAGGGCCATCAGCTCTACACCGCCGACATCACCCGGACCCTCCCCATCTCGGGCAAGTTCGGCAAGGCGCAGCGCGAGGTCTACGACTTGGTCTGTGACGCCCAAGCGGCCGCCCTGAAGGCGGTGAAGCCGGGCAACGATTTCATGGAGCCCAATCGCGCCGCCCAGCGCGTCCTCGCCGAGGGGCTCGTCCGCATGGGGATCCTCAAGGTCTCGGTGGAAGAGGCGCTGCACCCCGACCACCAGCTCCAGAAGCGGTACACCCTCCACAACACCAGCCACATGCTCGGCATCGACGTCCATGACTGCGCCAAGGCCCGGCAGGAGGTCTATCGCTATGGCAAGCTCCGCCCGGGCATGGTCCTGACGATCGAGCCCGGCCTCTACTTCCAGCCCGACGATCTCACCGTCCCCGAGAAGTACCGGGGCATCGGCGTGCGCATCGAGGACGACGTCCTCGTCACCAAGACGGGGATGAAGAACATCTCCGGCTCGATCCCCCGCACCTCCGCCGAGGTGGAGGCGTGGATGGCGCGCATCTGGGAATCTTATTATCGCTGCTGATCGGACCCCCGGCGCGCTTCGCGCTCGCCGACCCCTAGAGTACTGCCGGCCCGAAGTTCACTGCGTAGACCTCCTTGGACTCCGTCCACTGCGTGGACTGCGTCTAATCCGGTTCGTGCCTGGATCTGCTCCGCCCCCGCGCCCGGCGCGGCAAGTGAAGGGCGGAGCAGCTCCAGGCACGAAGCGCGAAGTCTGGCCGTGGACTTCTGTGTTCCTGGGACTTCCGGCCGGCAGTACTAGCGGTGTGCTGAAAAAGGCGGTCGTCAGGCCACTCCGGTGCCGAGAGGCATGCGAGATCGGGCAGGAGTCGGTCGGTCATCGGGGACGGGAGACCAGGAGCGCGTCGCGTCGGAAGCTGTCACGCTGCGCTCGGGTCACGCGATGGAGGGATCGATGAAGCCACTTCTCGTCTCCGCACTGTGCTTGGGCCTCGGAGCTGCCTGCTCGTCGGAGGCTCCGAGCCATCAGGTCGGCTCGCCATCGCTCGAGGCTACCGGCGCGCCGGCGCGGGTCTCGGCAGGGGAGGTCACGCGCCCGGAGGCTTCGTCGGAGGAGGCCCGGAGCGAAGCGCCCGCGAAGCCTTCGGCGGATCCGCGCTCACCGACCCAGGAGGAGCGCGCGCGGTACGCGTGGCTCTCCGAGGACGTGAAGATCCGTCCGCTCTCGGCGGCGATCCCTGCTCCGCGTGGGTTCCACCGGGTCGAAGAGAAGGCCGGCTCGTTCGGGGCTTTCCTGCGGGACCTCCCGCTCAGACCGGAAGGGACGCCCGTGCTCTCGTACCGAGGCGCCCTGCTGCTGAAGGGAGACGACCCGCGCATCACCGCGGTGGCGGAGCTCGACGTGGGGACGGCCGACCTCCAGCAGTGCGCCGACTCCGTGATTCGCTTGCACGCGGAGTGGCTCTGGTCGCGCGGTGACCGCGACCGCATCGCCTATCATTTCTTGAGCGGCGATCTCGCGGCCTGGCCGAGGTTCGCCGCGGGCGAGCGCGTCGTGGCGAAGGGCAATCGAGTGACCTGGGCCGCTACCGCGAGGGCGGCGAGCGACCACGCGACCTTCCGCAAGTACCTCGACACCGTCTTCAACTACGCGTCCACGATCTCCGTCGAGCGCAGCTCGAGCCTCCCTGTCGATAAGAAGGACCTCGCCCCCGGCGATTTCTTCATCCTGCCCGGCGGCCCCGGCCACACCGTCCTCGTCCTCGACGTGGCCGTCGACGACGCCGGTCACAAGGTCGGCCTGCTCGGGCAAGGGTACATGCCGGCTCAAGACTTCCACGTGCTCGCCGCGCCGAAGGCGGAAGACGGCTCTGGCTCGAGCCCGTGGTTCGATCTCGATGGGGCGTCGGTGGACACTCCGTTCTGGCCCGCGCCTTTTCCGTGGTCGAGCCTGCACCGATTGAAATAGCCTGCACGGGCGAATGCACCGCGCGACCTCGCTCGCCGTCGCCTCCGCCCTCGCGGTGACGTTCTCCTGGATGGGCTCTGCGCGTGCCACCGAGCACGAGTGGCACCTCGGCGCCTCCGGCGGCCTCGCGATCGTGGACTTCCCCCGCGGCCTCGCGCGGGACGGCTTCGGCGGCGGGCTCCACGCCCGCTACGGCCTGACCGACGCGATCGACTTCGCCATGAACGCGACGCTGTTCGGCTTCCCCGACGACACCCGCTTGAGCTGGGGGACGAACGTCGCCGTCGACTACGTCGTCGACGTCTCGCGCTGGATCCCGACCCTCGGGGTCTCCTTCGGGGTCGTGGATCTCGTCGGATTGGGCTGCGAGACGGATCCCTATCGATGCGGGCACATCTTCATGCCCGCGATCGGCCTGCCTGCTTCGCTCGAGTTTCGTGTCGTCCCGAACGTGCCGCTCGGGATCCGCTTCGAGTACCAGTTCTTGATCCTCGGCGGACCCTCGTCACAAATGTTCGTGGGCTTCTACGGCGCGTTCGCGCGCTGACAGCCTCGTCGTCCTCAGGGGAGGAGGTCGGGCGGGCAGTCGGCGGCGGTGCAGTCCCCGCTCGAAGGGGAGAAGTCGGCGCACTTGTCGTTCGCCTGCAGGCCCCAGGTGCAGAACGCGAGGTAGTGGAAGCCGTCGACGTAGTCGAACGTCATCGCCGTGTCGGTGAACTGCGGACCGGCGTGGCAGACGTTGTCGGAGTATCCGCGGTAGTAGATTTTGTCGCCGACCTCGATCCCGTTGGCGAGCTTGATGATGCCGAAGTCGCCGACGACCATGCCGCCTTGGGCCTCCACGCCGACGTTCTCGACGCGGACCTTCACCGCGCCCCATTGGTCGTGGAACGCTTGATCGGTCGTGCTCTGGATGCTGGTGATCTCGCCCGAGGTCAGGACGTGGGGCGCGGGCACGGCGGCCTCGCCTGTCTTCTCGGCGCTGCACACGGAGCCGAGCTGGAGCATGCCGACCTGGTTCGGCGGGTTGGGCGGATCGCACGTCGGCTGATCCGGGAAGCGCGAGATCACGCCGACCACGTTCAGCACGTCGCCCGGCATCGTGTTGTCGGGGATCTTGTCGCCGGCCGGATCCTGCCCGAGCTTGGGGCAGAAGGCCGTGTCGCCGCCGGGCGGGATCGTCGCCTTGGTCCCGTAGCTGAGGATCAAAAGGCCGCTGTTCGCCTCCGTCTCGGTGAGGCCGGGAGCCGACACGAAGACGCCCCACAGACAGTTGTCGGTGGTGCTCGACTTCGAGACGAGGAACTTCTGGCTCATCGCGACGACGCCGGTCACCGCTACCTTCGTCCCGGGCCCGTACGATCCGGTCGCGATGTCGGCGACGGTGACCTCCGGCCCCTCGCAGCCTTGCACCGAGCCGCCGCCCTCGGAGCCGCCTCCGGTGCTCGCCCCGCCGCCCTCGTTGCCGTTTCCACCGGCGTTGTTCGCGCCCGAAGACGATGTGGCGCCGGTGCCCGTGTCGTCTCCGCGACAGCCAGACCCGAGCGCGATGAGCCCGACGGAAGAAGCAAGCAAGGTAGCTCGAAGAAGGTGCGGCATGCCCTCCCTTAGCACGACGGCTCACGGAGAGGTCGCGGGTTCGTACGCCGCCTCGGGCTTGCTCGCGCCCGCGAGCCGCGTACCTTGATCGGACCGTGTCGTCGTCGAGCCCCGAGGACGAGCCGGAGGATCAGGGCCCGATGCACGGGGGCCTGAGCCTCGCGCGCTACGCCGAGATCGGCGCCCTCCTCAAGCTGTTCCCGACGAGCCAACGCGACGATGTCCTCCGCGGCGTCTGCCTCGATCCGCCGCGCTGGGCGGCCATCAAGGCGGCGTGGTCGTCCGCGATGTCGGGCCAGGGCGACCCGTCGCTCCTGACGCGATGGAGCGCCGCCTTCGAGGCCGCCCTCGCGAAGCTGCGACGCGAGATGCCGAGCATCACCGCCCTCGCGAACGCCGGTGCGCCGCGCACCTCCGCCCCCGCTCCCCCAGGCGCGCCGCTCGCCACCACGCTGCCGGTGACCGAGTCCCCCGTCGATCCCCACGCGGCCCTGCCCTTCGCGCCGTCCCTCCCGCCCCCGGGAGCGAGGCCGCCCCTCAGCGCCCGCCGCGATCCGGCCGAAGGCTTCGAGCCGCCGGCCCTCGCGATGACGGTCAGCTACGAGGGCGCCACGAGCGAGCGCGAGCCTGTCACCCTCCCCTTCACCCGGGGGGCCGCCCGCCCCTCGCCGCCTCGATCGCTCACGCTCGATCAATACGCGTCGCTGTGCGTCGAGCTCACCGCGTACCCGGATCGGCGCGGCCAGGTCCTCGCTCGCTACGCCATTCGCGACGAGCCCACGTTCGCGGCCATCGACCTGGAGTGGCGGAACGTCCTCGTTCGAGACCCGATCCTCCTCGAGCGATGGCACGCGGTCTGCCGCCAGATGCAGGCCTGGCTGCGAGGCCGTTGAGCGCTACCCCGCGAGCCCGAAGCCGTCGTGGAGGGCCCGCACGGCGAGCTCGGTGTACTTCGTGGCCATGATGCACGAGATCTTGATCTCGCTCGTGGAGATCGCCTGGATGTTGATCCCCTCGCCGGCGAGGATGCGGAACATCTGGGCCGCGACCCCGGCGTGCGATCGCATCCCGAGGCCGACCACGGAGACCTTCACGATGTCCTCGTCGTAGCGGACGTCGGCGGCGCCCACGTTCTTGCCGATCTGATCGATGACCTCGCGCACGCGCGCGAGATCCGACTTGGCGACGGTGAAGGTCACGTCGGTGCGGAGGGCGGTCGCGGCGTCCGCGCGCTCCTCGGCGGAGACGTTCTGGATGATCATGTCGACGCTGACGTTGTGCTCCGCGAGGGCGGAGAAGATGGCGGCGACGACGCCCGGCTGATCGCGCACCCCGACGAGCATGACGCGGGCCTCGCTCTTGTCGTACGCGACGCCGGTGACGACGACCTGCTCGAGGTCGCCCTCGTTGGTGACGAGCGTGCCCGTGGCCGACGAGAACGACGTTCGAACGTGAACCGGTACTTGGTACTTCATCGCCATCTCCACGCTGCGGATCTGCAACACCTTGGCCCCGAGCGACGCGAGCTCGAGCATCTCTTCGTAGCTGATTCGATCGATCTTCCGCGCGGAGGGGCAGACGTTGGGGTCGGTCGTGTAGACCCCGTCCACGTCGGTGAAGATCTCGCAGACGTCGGCGCCGAGGGCGGCCGCGACCGCGACCGCGCTCGTGTCGCTCCCGCCTCGGCCGAGGGTGGTGATGTTGCCCTCGTCGTCCACCCCCTGAAACCCCGCCACGACCACGATCTCTCCCTCCGCGAGGGACTGCATCACCCTGCTCGCGTCGATCGCCTTGATGCGCGCCTTGGTGAACGCGCTGTCGGTGAGCACCTTCATCTGGTGACCGAGGAAGCTCTTGGCGGGGATGCCTTGGGCCTGGATGGCGATCGCCATGAGGGCGCTCGAGACCTGCTCTCCGGAGGCGGCGAGGGCGTCCATCTCGCGGCCGGCGGGGACGGCGGCCAGGTCCCGGGCGAGCCGGAGGAGCCGGTCCGTCTCCCCGGCCATGGCGCTCACGATGACGACGACCTGGTTGCCGGCCCTTTTCTCCGCGATGGCGCGGGCCGCCGCGTTCTTGATGCGCTCGATGGATCCCATCGAGGTGCCGCCGAACTTCTGAACCACCAGCGCCATGGATGCTGCCGGCGGCGTTACCACATCCCGCGGCCGACGTGGGGCTCGGCGGTGCGCCGGGGTGGGGCGTGCGCCGGCGAAGGATTGGCGCGCTTGATGCTGGAGGTCCCAGCATGAAGACGCCCGAGCCCGCCAATCCGGAGCGCTCCGTCCAACGACGTGACGCGGTCGCAGACCTCGCGAGTGAAGCCATCGACGCGTCCGTGGGCGCCCTCGCCGGGACGGCGGTGGGGGTCCTCGCGGGGCCTGTCGGGATGATCGCGGGCGCGGCGATCGGCGCGGTCGCGGGGGGCCTCCTCGCCCGCCAGGCCGAGCACGAGCAGCACGAAGCGGCGCTGCGAGACCGCGAGCTCGACGCGATCGACGCCGAGGAGGAGTTCTTCGGCCGCTCCGACGCGCTCTCGTCGCCCCCCGGTCCGATGGAAGAAGCTGCAGACGAGGGCGCAAACTTCGCGACCACCATCATGCTGCGGGCCGACCATCAGCGCATCCTCGAGCGGCTCGACGCGCTCCTCGCTTGGGCCTCCCGAATCGAACGCGAGCAAGACTGGGATGCGCGGACCGACGGCCGAGAGCTCTCCACGTTCTTCTCGACGTTCGCGGAGGCAGAGCACGCGGAGCGCGAGGAGCAGATCCTCTTCGACGCCATCGAGCGCAACCTCACCGCCCGTGAGCGCGCGCCCCTCCCGATCATGATCGAGGAGCACCTGCTGCTCGAAGGGCTCCGCCTCGAGCTCACGAGCCTCATCGGCGCCGCCGAGCCGTGGTCGCGTGAAGACCGAGCGCGCGCCGCCGACGTCGCCGGTCGCTACTCCGATCTGTTCCGTCGCCACATGTCCAAGGAGGAGCTCGTCCTGTTCCCGATGGCAGAGGCGAGGCTCTCTGCCCGCGTGAAGGCGGAGGTCGACGCGCGATTCCAGACCTTCGTCCCGGAGGATCCTGCCTGAAGGCAGCGGCCGCGCGCGGCGACGTCAGAAGCCGCGCCCGTCGAAGGTCTCGCGCCGAGCGATCTCGTGCAGAGGCCTCCGAGGGGTGGGCTCGGGCTGCTCGGCCGGGTGCCCGACCGCGAGCAGACAGACGGGTACGAAGCGCTCCGGCACGTGGAGGGTCTCGCGAATCTCCCGCTCTTCGAACGACCCGATCCACACGCTGCCGAGCCCGAGCGCCTGGGCCGCGAGCTGGGCGTAGCTCGCCGCCGACGTCGCGTCCTCGATCGCGAAGAGCGGCCCCTTGTCGCGATAGCGAGCTTCGGCGCGGGCGGTGTCGGCGATGAAGACGAGGATGAGGGGCGCGGTCGCGACGAAGTGCTGGCGATGGGCGGCCTCCGCGAGCCGATCGCGGATCGATCCCTCGCGGACGACCACGACTCGATAGGCCTGGAGGTTGCCGGCGGAGCACGCGCGGCTCGCCGCCTCGAGGAGGCGGGACACGTCGTGGTCCTCGATCGGACGATGCGATTGAAAGGCGCGAACCGATCTCCGGGAGTGAATCAGCTCGAAGAAATCCATGCGCGCTCGACTCCAGGGATCCTTCGAGCAACCGCCGTTCCACCACCGCTGCTCCGCTCGGTCATCGGGCCCCCGATGCGCGTCCGCCCGGGGAACGCCTTCGAGCTCTGAGGTGTTCGCTCGCCGGCGACCGAGCCGGCGTGGCGCGACGCGAGCTTTGCGGTCGGACGCAAGCAGCGCGTCCGCGTCCGAGCCGATACGGCGCTCGAAACGCGCTCTTCCATGGCGTGCGGCATGCACGCACCGCGTGCGATGCTCGAACGTTACGTCTCCGATCCGCGGCACGTCGAGGTGGACCACATCGACGTCGGCGTGAGCCCCGCCGCCGCGTACGAGGTCGCCCGGCATTTCGACATCGGGCGCAGCGCGATGGTCCGGGTGCTCTTCAAGCTCCGAGCGCTGCCGGACCTCGTCCGCGGCCGCGCCTCGTCGCACGAGCCGCGCCACACGCTCGATGACCTCGGCGCCGCCGGCGAGGGCTTTCGGCTCTTGCACGACGAGCCGGGCCGCGGCTTCGCCGTCGGCGCGATCGGACGATTCTGGCAGGCTTCGATCGAGCTCGCGGAGGTGACGGCAGAGCGCTTCTCGGCCTTCGACGAGCCCGGCTACGGCAAGGTCGCGTGGGGCCTGCGGTTCGAGCCGCTCGGGGACGCCGCGACCCGTATCGTCCTCGAGCTCTACATGGGCGCGACGGACGAGCGGGCGTGGCAGGCGCTACGAAAATACTACCGCCGGATCCGGCCCGCCTCTCACTTCATCCGCGTCCACCTGCTGAAGATGCTCGCCGCCGACCTCGGATCCGCGGAGGCGGGCGAGCAGACGCGGGAGCTCCCCTTCGACGATCTCGTCCCGAAGCCCCGCGTGCAAGTGACGCAGGGGGTGACGATCTTCGCGCCCCGCGAGGCGGTCTGGCCCTGGCTCGTGCAGATGGGCTGCGGACGCGCGGGGTGGTACGGCATCGACGTCCTCGACAACGGCGGCGAGCCCAGCGAGCGCGAGATCGTCCCCGAGCTCCAGCACGTGCGGGTGGGCGACGTCCTCCCCGCCGAGCCCGGGAACGAGGCCGGCTTCGAGGTGCTCCACGTCGCGCCCGATCACGCCCTCGTGCTCGGCGCGCTCTACGACCTCGACCGCGACACCACGATGCCGTTCGAGAGCGTCCCGCCCACCCACTACTGGCGCGCCATCTGGATCTTCTACCTGCAGCCGTACGGGGAGGCCACGACGCGGCTCACGGTGCGGGCGCGGGTAGACTTCTCGGAGTCGCCGCAGCAAGCGACGTGGATGGTGCCCGTGCACCACTTCATGGAGCGCGCACAGCTCGGCCACCTCAAGCAGCGCGCGGAAGGGCACCCCGTTCAGGCGTGGAGCGACGTCGCGGACGGCATGGTCGGCTCCATCGGCTTCATGGTGAACGTGCTGACGCCGTTCCTCCGCACCACGCGAGCGCACTGGGGACTCGACGAGGCGCTGGTCGACCGGGCCTACCCCGGGGACGAGATCGTCCCCGAGCCGCGCTGGAGCTGGACCCACGGGATCGAGATCGACGCTCCCGCCGAGGAGGTCTGGCCCTGGATCGCTCAGATCGGGCAGGGCAAGGCCGGCTTCTACAGCTACCAATGGATGGAGAACCTCGCCGGCTCCGAGATCCAGAACGCTCGCCACCTCCACCCCGACTGGGGGGCGATCCAGCTCGGGGGGGAGCTGCGCCTCCACCCGAAGATGCCGCCTCTCGAGATCGTCGCCCTCGAGAAGGGACGCTTCTTCGTGGCTCAAGGCGGCCGTCCCCCGGTGGCTCGCCCCAACGACGTCATCGTCTCGTGGCTGTTCCAGCTCGAGCCGCTCGAAGGCAACCGCTGCCGTCTCATCAGCCGATTCCGCACCGCCTACGGCGACGAGCTCGTGACGCGCCTTTCGTATGGTCCGGTCGTCACCGAGTCGCTAGGGTTCGTGATGGATCGGCGAATGCTCCTCGGCATCAAGCACCGCGTGGAGCACGGCCGGGCCGATCGCTCGTCGCATCGTCCAACGCAGCGCCCATCGGGCGCGGAGCCTTCGTGAGGGTCTCTTGACCATCGTGTTCGGAACGGATTTCTCTCTCGCCGCCGACCGCGCGCTGGCCGCGGCCGGCGCCATCGCGTCGCGCCTCGGCGAAGAGCTCGTCCTCGCCCACGCGACGGACAGCCGCGGCGTGGAGTCGGAGAACCGCATCGCCGAGCTCACCGGCCTCTTGCGATCCCGCGCGGGCGCGCTCTCCGCCCGCCTGCCCGGGAGCACCGTCTCCACCGAGGTCGTCGAGGGGAGCGCCCACCGCGCGATCGTGAAGCTTGCCGCCGAGCGGGGGGCCTCGATCTTGATCGTCGCTTCGGAGGGGCACGGGGCGACGTCGCTCGTCCACCTCGGGGGCACCTCGGAGCGGATCGCGAGCTCCGCTCCCTGCCCGACCCTCGTCGTTCGAAGCCCGGACTTGTTCGTGGAGTGGGGGAGCGGGGCGCGCTCGCTGCGGATCGTCCTCGGGATCGGGGAAGCGTCGACCACCGACCGGGCCATCGCCTTCGTGCGGCGGCTCTGCGAAGCCGGTCCGTGCGATGTCATCGCGACCCACGTCTACTACCCCCACGACGCCGCGAAGCGATACGGGCTCGATCACTACCTCGGCTTCATCGAGCGCGATCCGGAGCTCGAGCGCCTCGTCGCGCGCGACATCGCGGAGCGGGTGGGCGCCCTGGGCGGCACCGGCACCTTCGTCGCGCGTCCGAAGATCGGGGTGGGCCGCCTCGCCGATCACCTGCTCGAGGTCGCGGAGCTGGAGCGGGCCGATCTGGTCGTGGTGGGGACCCGAGGCAGCCACGGGCCGCTCGCGCGCCTGCGCGCCGTCTCGAGCGGGGCGCTCCACTTCGGGCGGATGGCGGTCGCGTGCGTCCCCTCGTCGACGACACCGGGCGCCGAGGCCGATCAAATCCCGTCGATCCGCAGGGTGCTCATCCCCGTCGACCGAACCGCCTCGTTCCACGCCGCGATCGCGAGCGGCTACGGGATGATCCAGCCGCGCGGCGAGGCGACCCTGCTCTACGTGACGAAGGCGGCGATGTCCCCCGAGGAGCGCGCCGCCATCACCTCCGAGCTCCGCGCCCTCGTCCCGAAGGACGCGGCCGCCCTCGCGACGACGCGGATCGAGATCGTGACCGCCGACGATCCGGTCCCGGAGATCCTCGCCGCCGCGGAGCGACTCGGCGTCGACGCAGTGTGCGTCGGAGCCCACGCCGCCGGCCCCTCGCGGGCCGCGCTCGGGACGGTGGCGAGGCGCGTCGTCACGGAGTGCGCGCGGCCGGTCATGGTCGTGCACCCGCGCGCCGAGGAAGACTGACGCGGCCGCGCTCCCTCAGCGCATCCCGGCGCGCGCAGCCAGCTCGTCGTCGATGATCTCCTCGATCGCGCCGCGCACCTCGCGGCGCAGCCGGCGCAGCCCCTGCTCCTCCGTCTCCTCGGGCCGCAGCGTCGGGTAGACGGGATCCCCGATCACGTATCGCAGGTGGCGGGGATGGAGCAGCGGCAGCCCCCACGCCGGGCGCGGCAGCGGGAAGTCGCGGCGCAGCCACGAGCGGCCGCGCGCGAACGGATCGCCCACGAGATCGAAGATCTCGTCGGCCCCGATCCCGGCGAGCGGGACGAGCGGCGCGCGGTTCCTGAGGGCCGCCTTGACGAAGCCGAAGCGCTTCCCCCAGAGCAGCCGGTACCGGAGCTCGCGCGGCTTGAGCGACTCGCGGAGCCCGCCCGGAAGGACGAGGACGAGCTGGTCCGCGCCGAGGAGCGCGTCCGCGTTCTCGGGCGTTCCATCCACCGTCCCGACCTTGGAGGACAGCGTTCGCAAGAACGGGAACTTCCACCACAGGTGCTCGCCGAGCGCGTAGACCCGGCGCGAGGTGGCCCTTCGGATCGCCGCCATCGGGAGCATCGCGTCCCAACCGAAGGCGTGGTTCATGACGAAGAGGGCCCGGCCCTCCGGCACCTTCTCGATCCCGATCACCTCGACGTGGAGGCGATCGACGGCGCGCTCGGTCCATCGCCAGAACCAGTCCGCGACCTTCGGGTCGTAGCCGACGTAGGGCTGCGTTTGAGCGGGATCGAAGCCGTCGATGGGGCGCATGGGACCTTATGGCTGGGGCAAGGTGGTGACGATCCGCTCGACCACCTCGTCGAGGGACGTGTCGAGCGCGCCGACGACAGCCGCGATGCCGCCGCCCGGCGCCGGCGTGATCGCGGCGAAGGTTCGACGAAAGATCACCGCGCCGCTCGGATCGGAGAGCTGGGCGATCACCACGACGCGGCCCGCCCGCTCCGCGCCGCTCCGGACCTCCTCGCAGCCCGTGAGCTCGACGTCGAGGACGGGATCCCGCTTGCCTTCGGGAGGGGCGACCGGACGCTGCTCGAACAGCGCCCGCGCGATCCGGCGACGCACGTACTCCTCGGGGTTCTCCGTCCAGCGGAGGGACTCGTACTCGCCGAGCTCCTGGGCGTCGCGCCGGAAGACGATGCGCTTTCGCAGGTTCTCGCTCGACGTCACCCGCCCGAGCCGGACCCGGATCGGCGCGGCCGCCGCCGGCTTGCCCGCGGGCGCGTCGACCCGCTCGAGGGTGAAGAAGCGCAGCGGCGTGGGGGCCGACTTCTGGGTCAGCGCGCAGCCCGACGTCAAGACCGCGAGCGCGAGCGCGAAAGAGGAAGGTCTCATGGCTCTCTCTGCTCCGCTTTGCCCTTCAGCAGCATGTCCGGATCGCGCTCGAGCGCCTCCGCGAGGTCGCGGATCGCCCGCGCCATCTCGGAGACGTCGCGGAGGGTTCGATCGAGCTCGACGGTGCGGGCGTTCGTGTCGCGTCCCAAGTCTCCGACCGAGTCGGTGGCGCGCTTCGCGCTGTCGAGCAGGCCGTCCTGTCCGGAGACGGAGTCGAGCAACCCGCGCAGCGTCTTCAGGGAGCGGTTGACGTTGTCGAGGGCGACGGCGAGGCCGGCCGGAAGGTGGGCGACGTCGATCTGCCGGAGGATCCCCTTCACCATCGCGACCGCGTGGTCCACGTCGTCGACGACCTTCGCCACGCGCTCGGGGAGCGCCTGCTTACGAAGGCTCTCCACGAACGCGTCGATCCCGGCCAGGCTCTTTCCGAGGGGCTCGATCACGGTCGGCAGTCGGTCGAGGGTCCTCAGGGCGCCGTCCTCCAGCAGCTTGAGGAAGGACGGCACCGCCGGGATGGTGAGCTCCGCCGTGTCGAACGCGAGCGCCTCCGGGGGCGGCGCGGTCTCGAAGAAATCCAGGTTCACGAACTTCACCCCGGTGATGCCCTGGGACGCGAGCTGAGCACGCAGCGCCTCCGGCGGCGCGAACCTGCCGGCGCCCTTCGCGGGAGCGAGCGAGAGGCGCTCCGCTCGCGTCCGCTCGATGGAGACGACGACCTCGACGTGGCGCTGATCGGGCGCGATGCGAATGGCGGAGACGGTGCCCACGTCCACGCCGCGGTACTTCACGGGCGCGCCGACCTCGAGGCCGTCCACCGACTCGTCGAAGTACACGTGGAGCTCGGCCGACTCCTTCTGCATCGTCGAGAGCCCGAGGGCGAGCCCGGTCACGACGAGGGCGACCAAGGCCGCGAGGGTGAAGAGCCCGAGCTTGAAGTGGGTGGAGACCGCCATCACGCCCTCCCCCGCGGTGCGCGCTGGAAGAACGCGGCCACGCGCGCGTCTTCGCTCCTCGCCAGCGCCTCCGGCGCGCCCGTCGCGATGATCCCGCGAGATGACGCGGAGAGCACGATCGCGCGATCCACGATGGCGAAGATGCTGCCGAGCTCGTGGGTGACGAGGACCACCGTCAGCCCGAGGGCCCGTTGCAAGGTGAGGATGAGCTCGTCGAGCTCGGCGGAGGTGATGGGGTCGAGCCCGCTGGACGGCTCGTCGAGGAACACGAGGGAGGGCTCGAGGGCCATGGCCCGCGCGATCGCGGCGCGCTTCTTCATTCCCCCCGAGAGCTCGCTCGGGAGCTTGCGGGCGGCCGCCTCGAGCCCGACGAGGCGGAGCTTCGCGCGCACCATCGCGTCGATCGCGTCCTTCGGCAGGTCCGTCCACCGCTCGAGGGGGAGCGCGACGTTCTGGGCCACCGTCATCGAGCCGAAGAGGGCGCCCTGCTGGAACATCACCCCGAAGCGCGGTCGCGTCGCGTCGAGCCTCGGCGGGCCGAGCCCGGCGATGGAGACGTGACCGGCGAGGGGGCGCTCGAGCCCGTAGAGGAAGCGCATGAGGGTCGACTTGCCGCACCCGCTCCCGCCCAGGATCGCGAAGATCTCCCCGCGCTCGACGTCGAAGTCGAGGTGCTCGAGCAGCGGCGCTTCGTCGCGCCACCCGACGGCGAGGTCGCGGACCGAGATCATGCGTTTGTCGCTCATAGGGAGAGGGCCCGGAACAGCATGGTGAAGAGGGTGTCGATGACGACGATGGCGAAGAGGCACGTCACGACGGTGGAGGTCGTGCGCCGGCCCACGCCGAGGGCCCCGCCCTTCGTCGCGAGGCCCTGCTGGCAGCCGATGAGCGCGATCGCGATCCCGAAGCCAGCCCCCTTCACGAGCCCGGTGACGACGTCCGGGACGAACACGGCCGTGCGAAGCTCCGCGAGGTAGCCGCGCGCGCTCACGCCGAGGCTGACCGCGCCGACGGTAGCTCCCCCGAGCACGCCCACGACGTCGCCGAGCAGCGTGAGGACGGGGGTGACGAGGGCGAGGGCGAGCACCCGGGGGATGACCAGGTGGCGCACCGGCGCGAAGCCCATCGTCCGCAGGGCGTCGATCTCCTCCGAGACCTTCATCGTCCCGAGCTCGGCCGCGAACGAGGCCCCCGACCGTCCGCTCACGATGATCGCGGTCATCAGAGGGGCGAGCTCCCGCGTGACGGAGATGCCGACGACGTCCGCGACGAAGACGTTCGCCCCATAGAGCTTGAGCTGGCGCGCGGACTGGTAGGCCATCACGAAGCCGACCAGGAAATTGAGGAGGGCGACGATGGGCACGCCGTCCGCCCCCGCGCGCTCGGAGAGCTGAAACAGGGAGCCGAGGTTGGCGGAGCGGGGCGATCGAACCGCCCCCCACGCCGCCTCGACGAGCTCACCCAGGAACGAGAAGAGCCGGCCGACCGCCCGCGCGCCCTCCAAGCTCGCTCCCCCCACGTGCTCGATGGCGGAGGGAGCGGGCGGCTCGCTCGACGCGAGGGCGGCGGCTTGCGTCGCCCCCGTAGAGCCGGACGAGATCTCCGCGACCTTCCCGGACGCACCGACGAGCGCGCAGGCGACGTCGCGCGAAGCGAGCTCGGCGCGGAGCTCGACGAGCAGCGACATGACGGCGCCGTCGATCGACGTGACCCCCGAGAGGGCGATCACGAGCGACACGCGCGCGAGGGGGCGGGTCACCGACCGCAGGGACGACCAGAGCTCGCGCCCGCTCGAGAGGGAGAGCGCTCCCTCCAGGACGACGCGGTCCCCCTCGTGTCGCAGCGCGAAGCTCTCCCGCGGCGAAGCGCTCGGCTCCCTCGTGGGAGCGAGGAGCGAGCCGCTGGGGGCGGCGCCGGACGAGACCTCGGCCATGGGGACAAGCATTGGACAGACCAGGCCAAACTCGCGACGGCGCCGTCGCCGCGCTGCACCGCGTGCACGGCGACGCACCTTCTGCCGTGCACGGGTCCGTTCATCCTCGCCTTCGAGGGGTCGGGACTCCGGCACGGTGCTCGCTTGAGCGGGGGTCCGGGGATTCGATGACGAACGGCCCTTCCGCGAGGACGATGCGCCCGCGCGAGCTCGACGCCCTCATGTCGCAGCTCGAGCAGGATGGTTTTCGAACGCTGGGCCCGCGCGCGACCGGCGACGGGATCTCGCTCGGGCCCGTGCGCTCCATCGGAGATCTTCCGCGCGGGATCGGCGACCAGCAGCGCCCGGGCCACTACCGGATCTTCGAACGGAGCGACGAGATGCTCTTCTCGTGGGCGGTGGGACCGACCGCCCCGAAGCGCGAGCTCTTCGTCCCCCGCGCGCCGCTCGTACAGATCCGTCGCAAAGGCCAGGAGCTCTCCTTCCAGGCCCCCGCGCGCGAGGCTCGACCGATCGCGTTCGTGGGGCTGCGCCCTTGCGAGGTCGAGGGCGTGCTCGTGCAGGATCGCGTCTTCGACGGTGCCTACCCCGACGACGACTATCGGGCCCGCCGCCGCGACGCTTTCATTTTCGTAGTGAGCTGCGGCGCCCCCGCGAGCACCTGCTTCTGCGCCTCGATGGGCACCGGGCCCGCCGCCAAGCGCGGCTTCGATCTGGCCGCCACCGAGCTGGGCCCCGAGGATCATCGCTTCGTGGTCGAGGCCGGATCGGAGCGCGGGGCCGCCCTCCTGACGAAGCTCGAGACGACCGTCGCGTCGGAGCGCGACCGCGCGGAAGCCTCGCGCGTCCACGAGCTCGCGGCCCAGCGGATGGGGCGCTCCCTGGAGACGGACGGGCTGCGCGACGCCCTCATCGCAAGCCCCGAGCACGCGCGCTGGAAGGACGCCGCGGCGCGATGCCTCGGCTGCACGAGCTGCACCATGGTGTGCCCGACGTGCTTCTGCTCCACCGTCGAAGACACGACGAGCCTCGACGGAGCCGAAGCAGAGCGGGTGCGCCGCTGGGACTCCTGCTTCACCGCCGACTTCGCCTACGTGCACGGAGGCACGGTGCGGCCCTCGGTCGGGGCGCGCTATCGCCATTTTCTCACCCACAAGCTCGCGACCTGGCACGACCAGTTCGGGACGTCGGGCTGCGTGGGCTGCGGCCGATGCATCGCGTGGTGCCCGGTCGGCATCGACATCACCGAAGAGGCGCGCGCGATCGCAGCCGCGCCGAGCAGCATCTCTCCCAGGAGTGCTTCCCCGAGGAAGGAGACGTGATGGAAGACCTCGCGCGCGTCCTCTCAGAACACCCGTTCGTCGCCGGCCTGCCCGAGCCTCAGCTGCGGGTCATCATCGGCTGCACGAAGAACGTCCGCTACGCCCCCGGCGAGTACCTCTCGCGCGAGGACGACGAGCACGAGCACGCCCTGTATCTGCTCCGGCACGGCACGATCGGCGTCGAGTCGGCGTCCCCCGGTCGAGAGCCGACCGTCGTCGAGACCCTCGTCCCCGGCGACGTGTGCGGCGTGAGCTGGATGACCCCGGGCGTCCGCACCCACCTCGACTGTCGCGCCCGCGACAACGTCCTCGTCTTTCACATCGACGGCGAGTGCCTCAAGCGCAAGATGGATGCGGATCCGACGCTCGGATACGCGATCGCATCTCGCCTCCTCGCGAGCACCTACGAGCGGCTCGCGCGGGCCCGTCTCCAGAAGCTCGACCTCTACGGATGAACCAGGGCGCCCACATCCCGAGGCCCGCGCGGATCCGCGAGGTCGTCGCGGAGTCGAGCAACGTCTTCACCTGGACGCTCGACCCTCCGGACGGCTTCACGTTTCGGCCTGGCCAATTCAACATGATCTACGCCCACGGGGTGGGCGAGGTCCCGATCTCCATCAGCGGCGACCCCTCCGATCCGACCCGCCTCGTGCACACCATCCGCGCCGTCGGCGGCGTGACGCGCGCCATGCTCGATCTCCGCGCTGGCGACGTCGTCGGCATCCGCGGGCCGTTCGGCGCGCCGTGGCCGGTCGCGGAGGCGAAGGGTCGAGACCTCCTGTTCGTGGCGGGGGGCCTCGGCCTCGCCCCGCTCCGCCCCGCGATCCTCGAGGTCCTCACCCGACGCGACGTCTTCGGTCGCGTCGTCGTGACCTACGGAGCGCGGACCCCCGAGGACTTCGTCTTCAAGTCCGACTTGGCCGCCTGGCGAGGACGGTTCGACTGCGACCTCGACGCGATCTGCGATCGCGCGACCCGGTCGTGGCGAGGCCGCGTCGGGGTCATCACCACCCTCGTTCGGGAGGCCCCCATCGATCCCCGCGCCACGACCGCCTTCGTGTGCGGCCCCGAAATCATGATGCGGTTCTCCGCCCGCGAGCTCTCCGCGCGCGGGGTCGAGAAGAGCGACATCTGGCTCTCGATGGAGCGCAGCATGAAGTGCGGCGTGGCCCTGTGC
The DNA here is from genome assembly GCA_044225865.1 of Polyangiaceae bacterium. GTDB lineage: Bacteria > Myxococcota_A > Polyangia > Polyangiales > Polyangiaceae > Xiheicaenibacterium. The sequence goes on from JBGAID010000085.1 coordinate 35,564, forward strand.
GGGCACTGCCAATGGGGCTCGTCGTTCGTCTGCAAGGACGGGCCGGTGTACCGCTTCGACCGCGTCGAGCGTCCCCTCTTCACGAGCGAGCTATGAGCACCGACCGACCCTCCCTCGCCGTCTTCAAGCTCGCGTCGTGCGACGGGTGTCAGCTCCGCCTCCTCGACTGCGAGGACGAGCTGTTCGCGATCGGCGAGCGGGTGAAGATCGCCCACTTCCTCGAGGCCTCGAGCGCCGTCGCGGAGGGGCCTTACGATCTCGCCCTCGTGGAAGGCTCCATCACGAGCGCCGTCGATCTCGAGCGGATCCGGTCCATCCGCGCCCAATCGAAGAAGCTCGTCACGATCGGGGCGTGCGCGACCTCGGGCGGCATCCAGGCGCTGCGCAACATGCACGACCACGGCGAAATGGTCCGCGCCGTCTACGCCCACCCCGAGCTCCTCGACTCGCTCGCGACGAGCACGCCCGTGTCCGCCCACGTCCCCGTCGACTTCGAGCTCCATGGCTGCCCCATCGACAAAGGTCAGCTCCTCGAGGTGATCAAGGCGATGCTCTTCGGTCGCAAGCCCACGATCCCGACCCACTCCCTCTGCCTCGAGTGCAAGATGGCGGGCAACACATGCGTGATGGTGGCGGCCCCGCGCGAGGACGGCGACACCCAGCGCTTCTGCCTCGGACCGATCACGCACGGCGGGTGCGGCGCGATATGCCCGACGTACGGCCGCGGCTGCTATGGCTGCTTTGGGCCGAGCGACGCGGCGCGCCCCGACGTCCTCGCCTCCGAGCTCAGGCGCCGCGGCGCGACCGCGGTCCAAATCAGCAGATTGCTCTCCACGTTCAACGCCGCCGCGCCGGCATTCCACGAAGAGGCCAAGAAGCATGGCGGATGAGACGAAGACCATCACCGTCTCCGCCCTCGCCCGCGTCGAGGGGGAAGGCCGGCTCACGCTCCGAGTCCGAGGGGACCGGGTCGAGGACGCCGAGCTGGAGATCTTCGAGCCCCCCCGGCTGTTCGAGGCGCTCCTAAGAGGCCGCGCCGCCTCCGAGGCCCCCGACATCACCGCGCGCATCTGCGGCATTTGCCCGGTCGCTTATCAGATGAGCGCTTGCTACGCGGTCGAAGCGGCCGCGGGCGCGGCGGTGACCCCCCAGATCGCGGAGCTGCGGCGCCTCCTCTACTGCGGCGAGTGGATCCAGAGCCACGCCCTCCACATCGTGATGCTGCACGCTCCGGATTTCCTCGGGGTCGACGACGTCATCGGCCTCTCCGCCCTCGCCCCCGAGCGCGTCCGCGGCGGCCTCGCGATCAAGAAGGCGGGCAACGCGATCATGACGCTCGTCGGCGGTCGGGAGGTCCACCCCATCAACGTGAAGGTGGGCGGCTTCTATCGGTGCCCGCCGCGGGAGAGCGTCCGCGCCCTCGTGCCCGTCCTCGAGCGCGCGCGCGACGAGGCCCGCGAGCTCGCCGCTTGGGCTTCGGGGTTCTCGTTCCCGGACTTGGAGCGCGACGTCGAGCTCGTCGCTCTGCGCGACGGCGTCCACTACCCCTTCTGCGACGGGCGGCTCGTGTCCAACCGCGGGCTCGACATCGAAGCGTCCGCGTTCGAGGAGCACGTGGTCGAGGAGCACGTCGCCCGCTCGACCGCGCTCCACGCCCGGATCGTCGGCCGCGAGACGTACGTCTGCGGGCCGCTCGCCCGCTTCGCCCTCAACTACGACGTCCTCGGCGAGCGCGCGCGCGACACGGCGCGGAGCATCGGCCTCGAGCCTTCCTGCCGGAACCCTTACAAGACGATCCTCGCCCGCGCCGTCGAGCTCGTCCAAGCCCTCGACGAGGCGATCGCGATCACCTCGAGGTACGAGCCCTTCACCCCTTCGAGCGTCGATCTCGAGTACCGCGAGGCGCGCGGCACCGCCATCACCGAGGCGCCGCGCGGCATCCTCTACCACCGCTACGACGTGGACGCCTCGGGGGCGCTCGTCACCGCTCGCATCGTCCCCCCGACCTCACAGAACCTCCGCAGCATCGAGCTCGATCTGATCGCTCTCGGCCCCGCCATCGCCGGCCTCGAGGAGGGGCCCGCGCGCCGGCTCGCGGAGCAGGCCGTCCGCAACTACGACCCTTGCATCTCGTGCTCGACCCATTTCCTGAAGGTCGTCGTCGATCGGCGCCCGTGACCAGCGGCGAGGGTCCCTGCCTCCTGTGTCTCGGGGGACCGCTCTCGGGGGACGACGCCATCGCGTTGCTCGTCGGTGAGGAGCTCGCGCGCCGCGGGGTCCGCGTGGGCCTCGCGCCGGACACGTCGCGCCTGCTCGATCTGCTCTCGGAGCCGGCCGACTACGTCGTGGTGGACGCCGCCGTCGGCATCACGCGCGGCTCGGTCGAGGAGGTGACGGCGCGCGCCCTGCTCCGCTCCGCCCCTGCCGTCTCGAGCCACGGGCTCGACGTGGAGGTCGTGCTCACGTTGGCGACGCGCCTGTGGACCGCCCCCGGCTCGGTCAGGCTCATCGGCATCGGGCTCGGCGAATCCCCTCGCCTCGACGCGGTATCGACCGATCTGCGATCGCGCCTCCGTTCCATCGCGGACGACGTCTTCGCCCTCGCCGTACGCCGATAGCGGCGCGCAATGTGTCAATCCGCATCAAGCTTCGCCCCTCGTCCGGCGATACGGTCCGACGCGTGAAGCACGAGACGAGCTCCCGCTACGCGCGGGTCGTGGAGCGTGAGCCCGAGGCGCTCGAAGCGCCAGCGGACGGCGCCGCTCAGCTCACGCCGCGGTCCCGGAGGTGCGTGGCATATCGCTTGTCGCTCCCCCGGATGTGGCCATTGAGCCACGTCTTCAAGAACAGATAGAGCTCCGCCGCGAGCGGCCCCGCTCCGAAATTGGCGGTGGTCGCATAGCGATGGACCTGATTGGCGAGCCCGCGGTGAGCCAGCTTGTGGCCGTCCAATTCCGGGTACTCGTGTTTGTGGAGGAGCGTCTCCTCGAACGCGAAATGGATCTTCGTGTAGTCGATGAGCTCGCCGACGACCTCGCGAAAGAGGGCCTCGTCCGCCTCCTCCGACGAGACCTGATGAAACTGATTGAGCAGGCCGAACAGCTCTCGGTGCTGCTCGTCGATCGATTGCACTCCGACGGAGAGGTCGTTCGTCCACTCGAGCTGGGGTTGAATCGAGCGCTCTCGACGGACGTGGGTCTGAATGGTGAGGCCGAGGCGCTGGCTGAAGCGGGCGGGGGGAAAGCCCAGCTCGACGAGACACTCGAGCGTCGCCTCCTCGGCGGTCGCGGTCATGACCGCGACGGCGGTGCTCAGGACGCGGCTGAAGGCGGCGTGGAGCTGCATCGCCGGCGCGGGATCGAGCGCGGCCGTGCAATGGTGCAAGAACATGGATTCGATGCGGTGGGCGGAGGCGATGATGAGGGCGGCGGGGACCCCACGCGCGGCGTGGAGGAGCCCCACCATCGCGCACTCGCCCCAGAACCCCTCGCTCGGGCTCCCCGAGATCAGGTTGTCCATCCAGCGCGAGAGCGCGGTCTCGCGCAGATCTCGGCTCTCTCCCAGATACCAGCTCGCGGAGGGGTGAGAGGCGATCGCCTGGATGAAGTCGGCGGAGATGCGCGGCGCCCAGGTCGAGGTCGTCGTGCGCGCGTCCGCGAGCGTCTTCCAATCCTTGGGTCCATGCCCGGTGAGCGCAGCGGCTCGGGCCGCCTGCTCCTTTGCGATCTCCTGGAGGTGCTTCATGCGAGAGGACCGTTTCGTAGCGTCCGAATGAAGAGGCCACGATACGACGTCGCCGGCGAGAACGGAACCTCCGTAGCGGACGGAAGGCCGATGCGTTTGCCGGAGCTCGGCCGTTACGGCGCCTCGCCGGTGGCGGGGTACCATTGCGCCGATGAGCGAGCCCGAGCCTCCGCGCCCCCACGTGACTGCGCTGGTCGCCCTGGTCGTCGCCGGCTGCGCGGCCGGAAAGACGGCCGACGCATCGTCGCCGGCGCCCTCCCAGCCACCGGTGGGGGAGGCCTCGAGCGCGGCCCCGACAGCGCCTCCTTCGGAGACGGTTCGCGCGATGAAGTTTCGCTCCGTCCCTACGACCGGGTCGACGGCGGGGGCCGACCTCTGGATGAAGGTGGCCGAGCTCCCCGCGGAGACGAAGGCCAAGCTCGAGCAGCAATGCAGCGCCGAGGCGTCGAGCTTCGACGCGGCGATGGCGTGCAGCGCCCTCTCCGGATTCTATGCGAAGGGCATCATGGGCTACCCCGAGGATCCCAGCCGCTCCCGTGAGCTCTTCGACCGCATGAAGATGCACCACGCAAAGGCGTGCAACGCCGGCGAGCTGAAGGCGTGCAGTGAGATGGGCCAACTCAACGCCATCAAGCTGCGCTCGTTGCCACCGCGCTCCGCGAGCGCCGCGGAGTGGGCTCCCGCCACCATCCCCTGGCTCGCGCGCGCCTGCGAGGGGGGAGACGCGCTGTCGTGCGATCTGCTCGCGGACATCTTCGAAGTGGGGCGCGGGGTCTCCCCCGATCCCGACCGGGCGAAGAAGGCGCGAGAGCTCGAGCGCGCCGCGAAAGCCAGTCCGAAGCAGGCGCCGTAGCGATCACACGGGCTCGAAGGCGGCCGGGCTCTCCAAATAGCCGCGGAACGCGGTGAGGAGCTTCGAGACGTGCCAGCCGTCGACGTAGCGGTGATCGATGGTCGCGCAGATGGGGAGGATGGGACGCACCGCCACCCGTCCGTCGATCACGACCGGCTTCTCGGTGACCTCGCCCACGAGGACGAGCAGCGGGACGCGATAGGTCCACGCGAGCGGAGCAAACCCCATCGGCAAGCCGAACATCCCCACGCTGCTCACCATCGCGCTCCCGAACGGCGCGCGCTCGATCGAGAGGGCGCGGACGCTCCGATCGAGATCGCCAGCGAGGAACGCGGAGAGCCCGAGGGCGCCCCGGAGCAAGACCTTCGGCAGCGTGTCCATGAGGCGCTTCGTCTTCTTGAACGACCGGTCCTCTCCCCGCTTGAGGCGGACGGCGCGGCTCGCGAGCTCCTCCGAGACGGCGACCAGCGACTTGCGGTCGACGGACTCGATCTTGATGCCGCTCAGGTCGTGGCCGCCCTCGACGGAGGTGATGAAGAAGATGTCGACGCTCGCTCGAGGCAGGGCGTAGCCCGCGACGAGTCGGACGTTGAGGTCGGGGACGGCCGCGATGGCGAGGGCGAGCGCGCGCCCGACGGCGTGGGTCACGGTGACGCGACGCCCGGCCGCGCGCAGGGTCGCGATGTGGTCGCGGACCGCGGTCGCGTCGATGTCGATGGAGCCGTAGATCTGCGGGTCGTTGGGGCCGCCCCACATCGCGTCCGCGATCCGCCTCCACCCCGTGAGCTTGCGTGCACCGACCATGGAGCGGCGGTGACGCAACGCTCGTACCGCCCGCGTCGCTCACCCCTCACGGGCCTCCCGCTCGGTCCGATGCAAGCGGTGCAGGTCCGCGCGCCAGCTGCATGCGCGGCCCCCTTCGAGGCCTCCGCCCGCCGCGGGAGCCCATGGCGCGCCGCTTGCCACTCGGAGGGCGGTTACCCATGAAGAAGATCCTCGTCGCGGTGGATGGTTCGGAACGTCAGAAGCTCGTCGTCGACGCGGCGGTCGGCCTCGCCCGCCGGACGGGAGCGAAGGTCGTGCTCTTTCGCGCCGTCGGCTTGCCGCACGACCTTCCGAAGCGCGCGCTCGAGATGGCGCCCGACGACATCGTCGAGTTCCTCGAGCAGCGCGCCAAGGCTGACCTCGAAGAGGAAGAGGAGCGCATCCCTTCCGAGCTGCGCGCCGGGGTGAAGGTCCTCACCGGGACGCCGTGGCCGTCGATCGAGCGCGCCGCCAACGAGGAGGACGTCGATCTCATCGTCGTGGGCTCGCACGGTTACAGCGGCCTCGATCGCGTCCTCGGGACGACGGCGGCGAAGGTCGTGAATCACGCGGACCGGTCGGTGCTCGTCGTCCGCGCCCCCGAGCGGCTCGCCTGACCGGGGCGGACGTCGATCCCACGCTCGCCGTGGGGCGCGCCCCGCGCTATCGGTCTGCCCATGGCGACCGGGGATCGACTCACCGACTTTCCCGCCGAGCACGGGCTCGAGACGACGTGGATCACCGCCCGCGACGGCACCCGTTTGCGTGTGCTGCTCGGGGGCGAGCAGAGCGGCCCTCGCTTGCTCTGCGTCCACGGCTTCCCTCAGAACGCGGCGGAGTGGCGCAAGGTCCACGCCCTCGTTCGTGATCGCTTCGCCGTCTCGATCGTGGACCTCCGCGGGTTCGGGAGGAGCGACCTCGGCGCCTCGGGCGACTACACCCTCGAGACCCTCACCGCCGACCTCGAGTCGGTGATCGACGGAACCGCCGGGCACGGTCGCGGCGACCGGGTGCATCTGCTGTCGCACGACTGGGGCGGCCCGATCTCCTGGTCGCTCTGCGAGAAGCGGCCCCAGCTCGTGGCCCACCACACCGCCGTGAACGCCCCGCACTTCGGCGCCTACACGAAGGAGCTGCTCGGCGATTCGAAGCAGCTGCGCGGAGGCTGGTACACGCTGATGTTCCAGATCCCCGGCATCGAGCGCGTGCTCGCCGCGAACGGAGCGGCCACCTTCGCGAACGGGCTTCGAGCCTCGTCCGTCGCCGGCACCTTCAGCGACGAAGACATCGAGCTCTACGCCGGGCCCCTCGCCGATCCCGTGCGCCTCGGCGCCTGCCTCTCCTACTATCGCGCCGCCTTTCGGCGGCTCCTCCGGACGCGCGGGCGGTTCGTTCCACCGGCCGAGCCCATCCGTGTCCCCTCCATCGTCGTGTGGGGGCTCCGCGACGAAGCGGTTCGGTTCGCCATCGCGGAGGCGATGAAGCGCCTCGTGTGCCCGGATGCGGAAATCCGCCCCATCGAAGGGGCTACCCATTGGGTCCCCGACGAGAGGCCGGATCTCGTGGCGCGCGCGGTCCTCGACGGCCTCGCGCGTACGGGCGGGGAATAGGCCGGTGGGTCGTGGGTTTGGGGCCAGCGGTTGACACCGATCTGCCCGGAACTAGGATGCCGGCCGCCCGGCCTGGGCCAGATCGTGCGTGACTGGAGGCAGCTTTGGCAGACGGATTGATGATCGAGGCGAAGGGACTGACGAAGTACTTCGGTAAGTTCCGCGCGCTCGATCGGGTCAGCTTCGAGGTTCGGCGTGGCGAGGTCGTGGGGTTCTTGGGCCCGAACGGCGCCGGCAAGTCGACGACGATGCGCATCCTCACCTGCTTCATCTCGGCGTCGTCCGGCGTCGCGAAGGTGCACGGCCTCGATGCGTTCGACGAGCCGCTCGAGGTTCGGCGCAAGCTCGGCTACCTGCCGCAGCGCGCGCCGCTCTACGGCGAGATGACGGTCTGGGACTACCTCCGCTTCTGCGCGGAGATGCGAGGCTTGGATCTCTCGACCTTCCGCGCTCGCATGAAGAAGATCGTGGAGGTCTGCGGCCTCGCGCGGGTCCTCGGCAAAGACATCCGGACGCTGTCGCACGGCTATCGGCAGCGCGTCGGGCTCGGCCAAGCGCTCGTCCACGACCCCCCGATCCTGATCCTCGACGAGCCCACGAGCGACCTCGATCCCAACGAGCGCGCCGAGGTCATCCGGTACATCCACGAGACGGGCAAGAACAGGACGATCCTGCTCTCGACCCACAACCTCAACGAGGTCGAGGCGGTCTGCGCCCGCGCCATCATCGTTTCGAAAGGTCGCGTCGTCGCCGACGGACCCCTCGACGAGATCAAGAACGTCAGCGGCAAGGTCCGCTACCTCGTCTCGGTCGACAGCAAGAACGTGCAGACGGCGGGCGGCTACAAAGGCGCGAAGCCTCCGTCGGCCCAGGACTGTCAGAGCCAGCTCCGCGCCCTCCCCACCGTGAGCGCGATCCGTGAGCTCCCCGCCGACGGGAGCGCCCACCGCTTCGAGCTGCGCGGCTCGAGCAAGGCGGATCTCCGGGCCGAGATCTTCCAGCTCGCGCTGCAGAAAGGGTGGATCCTGCTCGACCTCCGGCGCGAGTCGGAGACGCTCGAGGAGGCCTTCAAATCCCTCACCCGCGACGACGAGCGCGCCGACCGCGGCCGCCTCGCCCGCGAGGTCGAGGAGGCGTTCTCGCCCGACGTCGATGACGAGGACGACGACGAGGACGAAGAGGGCGAGGACGAAGAGGATGCCGAGCGTTCTTCCGCCGACGCGTTGCCCCAAGCCGAAGAGGACGACGCCGACGACGAGGACGAAGAGGACGACGTCGAGGACGACGACGAGGACGAAGCGTCCGACGAGGACGAGAGCGACTCGGAAGAGGACGACGACGAGGACGAGGAGGAAGAAGAGCCTCCCGCCAAGCCCGCCGCGAAGGCCTCCACCTCGAAGACGGATTCGCCCTCCAAGGCAGAGCCGGGCGCCAAGCCCCAAAAGAAGGACGTTCGTTCATGAGCCCCACGTTCACCATCGCGAAGCGCGAGCTCCGATCGAGCTTCGACACCCCGACGCCCTACGTCGTGCTCTGTCTCGGCTTGCCCGCGCTCGCCGTCTTCTTCTTCTTCTACGACGGTGGCTTCTGGCAGGCGAACCGCGCCAGCATGTCGTCGCTCGTGATGATGGTCTCGAGGTTGGTGGCCGTGCTCGCCCCCGTGCTGACGATGCGCGTGATGGCGGACGAGCGGCGCACCGGCACCCTCGAGATGCTCATCACCCTCCCCGTGAAAGATCACCAAGTCGTGCTGGGGAAGTTCTTCGGCACGTGGCTGGTGGTGGTCGCCGCGATCGGCATCACCCTCCTCTTCCCGCTGATGATGTTCGTTTGGCCCTGGAACCTCGGCGTCCTCGACTGGGGCCCGGTGCTCACCGGCTACATGGGCCTGCTCCTCGCCAGCGCCGCGAGCGTGGCGCTCGGGATGCTCATCTCCTCGCTCACGGAGAGCCAGGTCATCGCGTTCTTCGTCACCTTCGCGACGCTGATCTTCCTCCACACGACGACGATGTACTTCGACAAGATCGAGACCCCGAAGATCCGGATCGCGGTCGACTTCATCAGCTTCGACTCCCGCCTCACCTCGCTCGCGCGCGGCCTCGTGACGACGCGCGACGTCCTCTACTTCCTCTCCATCACCGTCCTCTGCCTGATGGCTTCGTTCCGTGCGCTCGAGCGGCGCAAGTGGGCGTGAGGGAAACCCCATGAAATCCGACAAAGAGCGAACGACCTCCTCCGGCAAGAGCTCCGGCTCTCCTGCGCGCGGGTCCGCCGAGCCGGCCCCGACCATCATGGGGCGCCGCGGAAAGACGGCGACGGCGACCGGCATCTACCTCGTGCTCGTGACCGCCATCCTCGTGGTCGCGAACCTGTTCTCCTATTCGAACTTCTACCGGTTCGACGCGACCGCGCAGAAGCGCTTCAGCCTGACCCTCGGCTCTCAGCGGATGGTCTGCGAGCTCTCGAAGGATCTGCAGGTCGACTTCTACGTCACCCGCGGCCTCGCCAAGACGGACTTGTTCATCGAGGACGTCACCCAGCTCTTCGACGAGTACGTCAACGCCAAGTGCAAGAAGGGCGACGACGGTCAGCCCCGCGCCAGCAAGTTCAAGTACACGATCATCGAGCCGAAGACCGAGGACGAGAAGAAGGCGGCGAAGGAAGAGGGCCTCAAGGAGAACCCGCTTCGCGAGCGCAGCGAGACGGGCGACACCCAGAAGAGCGTCGGCGACGCCTACCTCGGCTTCGTCATCAAGTACGGCTCCGAGAAAGAGGTCATCCCGTTCTGGCCTCCCGAGAGCACCCAGGGCCTCGAGTTCTTCATCTCGAACAAGATCCGCGAGGTGCGTGACCGCGCCGAGAACCGCAAGAACCGCTACGGGATCATCACCGGCAAGGACGAGATCAAGATCTCGGAGAGCCTCGTGCCCTCCGGCCTCGGCCAGCCCATGTCGATCAAGAACGTCTTCGACGAGTACTTCCCGTACTACGAGCTCGAAGAGGTCGACCTGAAGGACGGTGACACCCAGATCGATCAGAGCCTGATCGGCATCATCATCACCCAGCCGAAGAAGGACTACACCGACAAGGAGCTCCGTCGCATCGACGAGTTCCTCATGACGGGAGACAAAGCCCTCGTCGTGTTCGCGAGCGCGGTGAACCTCGCGCCGAACGACAAGGAGATGAAGGCGACCCTCAACACCCACGGCCTCGACAAGCTCCTCGCCGGCTACGGCATCGAGATGAAGCGAGAGGCCGCGATCGACTTCGGCAGCGCGTTCCAGGTCGAGTACCCGACCCGGATGGGCGAGCGGATCGCCTTCGTGAACCCGGCCGTTCCCATCCTCGAGGACGACGACTCGCTCGACGAGAACGAGAAGCTCATCGACGTCGCGTTCCCGACGTTCTTCCGGATGCCCCAGATCCCCTTCCCGTTCCCCTCCCCCCTCGTCCTCCACAACAAGGACGTGCAGCCGGAGGCGGAGTTCAAGGTCGTCGCGCGCACGTCCCCCCGGACCAGCATCTACGCGAGCGACACCATCCCGATGCGCCACACCGCCGATTGGCAGGAGACGGATCCCCAAGCGCAGCAGATCGTCGGTGTCTCCGCGATCGGGGCCCTCAAGAGCGCGTTCGCGGGCAAGGGCGACGACATGGGCATCAAGGCGAACGCCCAGACCTCGAAGGAGCACCCGGCCCGCCTGCTCGTGCTCTCTTCGTCCCAGTACCTGAGCAACCCGTTCGCCCGATCCGGAAACGCGCCGCCGCTGCCGCCTCAGCTGCAGATGATGGCCGGCCAGCAGGCGGGGGATCAGGAGCTGACGATGTACATGGGTCAGCCCTATCTCCAGGCGAACTTCATCGCCCTCATCACGTCGTTCAAGAGCACCCTCGACTGGATGGCGAACGACGCCGACCTCGTGGCCGTCAACGCGAAGCTCCTCAGCGAGCCGAATCTGAACTACTCGATGAAGAAGCCGCGGGCCGCGAAGGGCGACACCGCCGACGACATGAAGAAGAAGTTCGAGGCGTTCAAGCAGGAGCGCAAGAACCTTCAGTCCACGATTCAGTGGTGGCTCATCATCATGCCCGCCGCCCTCATCTTCGCGTACGGCATCGTGCGATGGCTGTTGCGCGAGGCGAACCGCGACAAGCTCAGCGTCTGAAACGGGAGCCAGAGCGATGAAGACCGAGCACAAGATCTACGCCGCCGTCGGCATCCTTGCGGTGCTGGGCGCCGTCTTCTTCATGAGGCGATCGAGCGCGACCGCCGATCGGGACAGCCACACCGCCGCCAAGGCCGACCGGCCGAGCTTCGCGCTCAAGCCGGAGGACACCCCGAACATCACCAAGCTGGAGTTCGAGAACGCCGAGAAGAAGACGGGAAAGATCGTCCTCGAGAAGACGAACGACGTCTGGAACGTCACCTCGCCGATCAAGGCGAAGGCGAACGCGAAGGAGGTGGAAGACCTCCTCAAGAGCCTCGAGAAGCTGAAGATCACCGATCAGATCGACAGCGGGACCGGCGCCTACGCCGAGTACGAGGTCGCGGACGGCAAAGGCATCCACTTCGCCGCCTACAAGGGCGGCGACAAAGCCATCGACGTCGTCTTCGGAAAGAGCGGCGGCCGCGGGCAGACGGTGCGGGTGATCGGCAAGGACGGCGTCTTCACCGTCAGCAAAGAGGAGTACAAATCCGTCCTGTTCGGCAAAGAGGCCAAGAACTGGCGGGACAAGCTCATCTTCGAGATGAAGGACACGGACGTGGCCTCGGTGGACCTCGTGAACGCCGAGGGTCACTACGTGTTCACGCGCGACGGCGACAACTGGAAGGGGACCTTCGACAAGAGCCCGAACGCGCCGAAGAAGGAAGAGCCCAAGAAGGAAGACGCCAAGAAGGAAGACGAAGCCAAGAAGGACGGCGACAAGAAGCCCGACGAGGCCAAGAAGGACGAGGCCAAGAAGGACGGCGACAAGAAGCCCGACGAGGCCAAGAAGGACGGCGACAAGAAGAGCCCGGAGAAGGGCGACAGGAAGGCGGACAAGAAGGGCGACAAGAAGAAGGACGAGCTCGCCAAGAAGGACGGCGAGAAGAAGGAAGAGCCGAAGAAGGAAGAGGAGCCGAAGAAGGAAGAGCCGGCGAAGGGCCCGGGCTGGGAGAAGTTCGACGGCAAGAACGTCGAGACCCTCATCAGCGCGTTCAAGAAGCTCAACGCCCACGACTTCGCGGACCCGACCGACACCGTCGCCTCGACCGGCCTCGACCATCCCGAGAAAGAGGGCGGCGTCCTCACCTTCAAGATGAAGGACGGCAAGGAGATCAAGCTCCTCATCGGCAAGAAGCAGAAGGGCAACGCCCGCTTCGCGAAGCGCGCCGACGACGACACGATCTTCGTGGTCGCCCAGCACCAAGGCGATTGGGCCGCCGCCGAGCCCTCCAAGTTCGAGAAGAAAGACGCCGCGAAGAAGGACGGCAAGAGCCCCGAGCCCGAGCCGGAGCCGGAGCCCGAGCCGGAAGACGCGGACATGCCCATCCCCCCGGAAGAATGAACCTGTGAAAGCCTCCTATCGCTGGCTGCGCGAGCTCCTCGGAGCGGATATCGACATCTCGGCGAAGGAGGTCGCGGCGCGGCTCACCGGCGCTGGGATCGAGGTCGAGGGCTCCCACGCCTTCGGCGTCGCGTGCGAAAAGGTGAAGGTCGCGCGCGTGGTCTCGCGCGAGCCGCACCCCGCGAGGGCCAAGCTCTCGCTCGTCACCGTCGATCTCGGCGGGCAAACCCAGCGGGTCGTGTGCGGCGCGGCGAACGTGCCGGAGCCAGGCGGGCTGGTCGTGCTCGCCCCCCTCCACACCCATCTCCCCGCGGTGGGGCTCACCCTCGAGCCGAAGGACATCGGCGGGGTGACGAGCGAAGGGATGCTCTGCTCCGCGACGGAGCTCGGGCTCCGCAACGCCGGCCCGGAGGCGGGGATCTTAATCCTCCCCCCCGAGCTCGACGGCTTCGTCGGCAAGTCGCTCGCGGAGGCGGTCCCCGCGACGTTCGACACCATTTTCGAAATCAGTTTGACCCCCAACCGTCCGGACGGTCTCGGCCACCTCGGGCTCGCTCGAGAGATCGCCGCCCTCCTCGGCGTGAGGCTGCAGCGCTCCGCGCCTCGCCCGAGCAAGATCGATCCCGCCCTCACCGTCGCCCAAGCGGCCACGATCCAAATCGAAGATCCAGAGCGATGCCCGGTGTACGGCGCCGCCCTCGTGAAGGGGGTGAAGGTCGGGCCTTCGCCGCTCGGGATGCAGTGGAGGCTCGAGGCCCTCGGGGTGCGGGCGATCTCCAACGTCGTCGACATCACGAACTGGGTGATGCTGCTCTACGGTCACCCCATCCACGGCTTCGATCTCGATCGCCTCGCCGGTCGCACCGTCGTCGTGCGCCGCGCCAAGGAGGGGGAGCCGGTGGAGACGCTCGACGGCGTGCAGCGAAAGCTCGTGGCCGACGACTTGGTCATCGCGGACGCGTCCGGGGTCGTCGCTCTCGCGGGGGTGATGGGGGCGCAAGGCAGCGGCATCCAAGACTCGACGCGCGACGTCCTGATCGAGTGCGCCTACTTCACCCCCCGCGGCGTCCGCCGCGCCGCCCGTCGCCACGGCATGCACACCGAGTCGAGCCATCGCTTCGAGCGCGGGGTGGATCCGGGCGACGTGGCGTCGGTGCTGGACGAGACGGCGAGCCTCCTCTGCGAGATCGCCGGCGGCTCGGCCGCGCCCGAGCACGTGCTCCACGGGCCGGGCGTGCCGAAGACGGCTCCCGTCACCCTCCGCGAGAAGACGCTCGGCGATCTGCTCGGGGTCGGGGTGCCGTGGGAGAAGGCCAAGAAGGTGCTCGCGGATCTCGGCTGCTCGGTCGCGAGCGAAGGGCCCGGCTCGATCACGGTCATCCCCCCCTCCCATCGCCCCGATCTCGGCATCGAGGTCGACCTCGTGGAGGAGGTCATCCGGGTGCACGGCATCGACTCCATCCCCGCCGTCCTGCCCGCCATTCGTCCCGAGCCGCCGCGCAGCCAGACGGAGGTCGAGCGCGGCGTGCTGAGGGCGGCGATGGAGGTCGGCCTCTCGCAGGCGCTCACGTTCGGCTTCACGTCCCCTTCGGCGCTCGCCGCCATCGGCGCGCCGGAGGCGGCGTTCAAACTGATCAACCCGCTCACCGACGACCGCACCGTGATGCGCACGTCGCTCTTGCCGGGCCTCTTCGACGCCGTCCGCCGCGCGAGGCGCCACGGCGTCGGGAACGTCCGCCTCTTCACGACCGGCGCGCGCTTCCTCGGCTCCGACCGGCCCGAGAGCGATCCCGACGCGCGCCTCGCGCGCGAAGCGAAGAGCTTCGCGGCCGTGATCGCCGGGTGGCGAGACGCCGTGCTCACCAAGCCAGAGCCCATCGACGTCTACGACGCCAAGGGCGTCGCGCTCGCGATCGTGGAGCGCGCGACGAGGCGATCCGCGGACGTGCGGAGGCTCGACGAGCTGCCCGCCCACCTCCACCCGCGCGCGGCGGGGGCGGTCATGATCGCGGGACGAGACGTGGGCACCTTCGGCATGATCCATCCCCGGGTCGAGCGCGCGATCGAGCTCGACGGTCCGTGCGCGATCATCGAGCTCGATCTCGACGCGCTCATCGCGATCGGGGCGCGGGTCCCGCAGTATCGGCCCATCCCCGTGCTGCCCGCCTCCACCCGTGACATCGCCCTCGTCGTGAGCGACGACGTGTCGGCGGGCGACATCCAGCGCACCATCGCGGAGGCGGCCGGCGAGCTCGCGGAGCGGATCGAGCTGTTCGATCGCTATCGTCACGAGAGCCTCGGCAAGGACCGGACGAGCCTCGCCTTCCACGTCGTCTATCGAGATCCGAAGGCGGCGAC
>JBGAID010000086.1:0-50730 GCA_044225865.1 Polyangiaceae bacterium
GCACGGGGACGTTGCGGCCGCCTCCCGGCGCCGTCTGCCCCGCCTTCGCGACGCTCACGAAGCGCGGCCCGCAGGCGACCTGGAGCCACGTGTTCGTCTTGCCGAGCTTCTGGCCGTTCGTCGTGTAGACGTCGCCGTCGCCATCGAACTGGACGTACAGGAACCCGTCCTTGTCGGGCAGCGTCGCCGGGTCCTTGGGGGGGACGGCCGGGTCGAGGTTGCTCGCGGTGCCCACGGAGCCGCTCGCCGAGGCGGAGGTCGTATCGGCGGCAGAGGCGGTCGACGTCGCGGAGGCAGATGCGGTCGCGCTCGCGCCCGCGGTCGCGGTGGTGACCGCCGTCGACGTCCCGGTCGCAGTCGCGGTCGAGGTCGGGGCCGCCGTCTTGGGCGCCGCGTTCGTTTGCCCTGTCGCGCCGGGCTTCTTGTCGTCCTTGCGCATCACGTAGAAGACCACCGCCGCGACCGCGACGACGATCAACAGCACGACGAGCACGGCGAGGCCGGTGCGCTTGGGCTTCGGCGCGGGAGCGGCGGAGGCCTCCGCGACGAACTTGCTGGGGGCCTCGGCGGCCGGCTCCGCGGAGAACGAGGGAGGCGGCTCCACCAGCTTCTCGGGAGCAGCCTTGGGGAGGGAAGCCGCGACCGCGTCTCGCGAGGCCTTGTCGATCGGGATCGTCGCCGCCTCCTCCGCGATCGGGGCCACCGGCTCGATGTGCGCCGGCGCGTGCGCGGCCGGCTCTGCCGCCGATACGACCTCCGCCGAGGCGGGCTCCGGCTCGAGGGCGGCGGCAGGCTCGACCCGCGGCGGCGCGGGTGAAGGCTCGGGCGCGCTCGCGCCGAGGGGCGGGACGGGAGGGACCTCGGCGAGCATCCGCTCGACCGAGGCGGAGTCCGCGGGGCGGGTCACCGCCAGCGGATCCGAAGGGGGGCGGAACAAGGGCTCGTTCGGGTCGCGGGCCGCCTCGACGAGGGGCAGCTCGACCGGCGGCTCGGCGGGCTTGAAAGAGATCGGCTCGTTCGAGCCCTCGATGTTGAGCACCGGCGAAGCCGCGACGGCAGGAGCCTTCGGCGACTCGTGCTTGGGCTCCTCGCGCGGGAGCGGCGCGCGCGGGCCGACCCCACCGGGGCGCGGGGAAGGCGTCGCGGCCGGGATTGCCGGCTTCGCCTCGGTCTTCGTCGCGCCGAGGATGGGACGGTGCCCCGTCGCGCCGAAACCCTTCACCAGGCCCTGCGGCTTCTCCGCGGGGCGCGCGCCGATGCCCGTCGGCACCGTCGCCTTCGCGGCCGGGATGGGGGTGGTGGTCGCGCCCGCCTCTTTGGGCTTTGCCCCGAGCGCCGCGAGCTTGGAGGCGGCGGCGTGATCGGCGGCCGCGGGCGCGTCGTGGCTCTCCTGGCCCCACGTCGAAGGGTCCAGCGCGGGACGCTGCGGGGGCTTCGCGGCAGCGGCGGGAGGCGCGGCGTGGGGACGAGCCGCGACGGGCGCAGGCGCCTTCGCGACCGCGGCCGGCGCGGGGGACGGCGTGCGCTCCACCACGGGGGGCTCGCGGCGAGGATCGATCACGACCGGATCGAGCCCGAGCGACGCGGCGTCGAACGTCTCGCTGCCCACCGAGTCGAGGGGCGCACCGGTGGCCGCGCGCCAAGAAACGGGAGGCGACGCAGCGTTCTTTTGAATCCTCACCAACAAGGCCTCGAGGGCTGCGACTCGGTCGGTGTCGTTCACCTGGGCTCTCGCTCCTCGGCGCTTCCGCGTCCGTCCGCGTGGCGCCTTCGCCACGACCGGCACAGCATATCGATCCCGAGCGTCGCGGCCCACTAGTTGTTGTTTTCGCGCATCGGTCCTCCTCGGACCCCTCCCGCGGCTGAGCTCTGCGAAGACGCAAGGGAGGGGCCGGCGAGCCGAGGTTCCGGAGCGGGACGAGGGTGTGACCCGGGGGGCCGGCGCATCACGAAAGAGAAGCGAGCCGGGGGGTGGGCATCGTGGTGACCCGCGGCTGGTTTCGCTGCGCGCGTCGGAGATCTGCGCGCCCCCGGTGCGCTCCGCGCCCCCCGCGGGTCGCTCGCACCTCGGGAGGGAATCATGAAGAAGCGTGAGTGAGGGCGCTTATTTTCCGACGCGGACTCCTCGCTCCGTGCAGTCGTCCCCAATCTCTGGCAAGGAGCGCATCCATGAGAGCCACGAAGCGTCCTTGCCTCACCTTCGCAATGATCGCAGCTGTCGCGCTCGCATCGGCGAGCGCGCTCGCGCAGCCGGCCCCCGCGCCCGAGAAGCCCGCCGCGGACCCGGACAAGCTCGGCCCCGGCAAGGAAGCCGTGAAGGACAAGCCCGATCCGATCGCGCTCGCCCTCGCGCCGCAGCCGGGGGGACTGACGTTCGAGAGCGTCGCCAAAGAGGCGATCAAGACCAGCCCCGCCGTTCGCGGCAAGGAGGCGGAGCTCGCCGGGTCGGAGGGCGCGGTCACGAGCGCGATCGTCTCGTTCGTGCCGCGGGTCACCTTGGGGGCGAGCTACACGCGCGTGAGCGAGGTCGACTCCACCCTCGGGGGTGGCGCGCTCGTCGGCGCCGCGACGGAGGGGCCGCTCGGGGTCGCCCCCTGCCCCACGAACGCGGCCGTCAACTGCGTGGTCGACTCGGCGGGGCTGCCGGTGCAAGCCCAGGCCTTCAGCCTCTCCAGCACGATCCC
The DNA here is from genome assembly GCA_044225865.1 of Polyangiaceae bacterium. Taxonomy (GTDB): domain Bacteria; phylum Myxococcota_A; class Polyangia; order Polyangiales; family Polyangiaceae; genus Xiheicaenibacterium. The sequence continues at coordinate 2,685 of JBGAID010000086.1, forward strand.
GAACCAGGTCGCCTTCACCCTCGCCGTGACGGTGCCGATCTCGGACTACTTCCTGCGCGCGGTCCAGGCTTACAACGCGGCCGAGCACAACGAGAAGTCGCTGAAGATGTCGACCGACGCCCAGCGGCTCGCCGTCGTCGCCGACGCGAAGATCACCCTGCTGAACTGGGTCCTCGCGCGGGGCCAGACGATCGTCGCCTCCGCCAGCGTCGAGTCCGCGAAGAACCAGCTCGCGGACATGAAGGCGCTGCGCCGGGCCGACAAAGGCTCCGACGCCGACGTGCTCCGCATCGAGGCCCTCGTCGCGCAGGCAGAGTACACGGAGGCGGAGGCGCGCTCGCTCGAGGCGACGGCGGAGAGCCGGCTGCGGATCGTCATGCACGCCCCGCCCGATCGCCCCTTCGCGATCGGCGTCGACGTCCTCGCCACCCCCACCCTCCCCAAGGTCGGCGCCGTCGACGAGCTCGTCGCGGAGGCCCTGAAGAACCGGCTCGAGATCCTCTCCACCGAGGAGGCGATCCGCGCGTCGAAGGAGGTCGAGTCGACCACGAACGCGGGGTACTGGCCTCGCCTGGACGGGTTCGCGGACGTCCTCGTCGCCGATCCCAACTCCCGCATCTTCCCGCAGAAAGATCAGTTCGACGCGACGTGGGACTTCGGCCTGCGCCTCTCATGGACGCTCAACGAGACGTTCTCGACGATCGGCGCCTCCAAGCAGGCGAAGGCGCGCACCCAGCAGATCGACGCTCAGAAGCGGGCCCTCATCGACTCGGTGAGGCTCGAGGTGACCCAGGCCTACGCGGAGGTCGTCCGAGCCGCCCCGAGCATCGCCGCCGCCGACAAGGGGGTGAAGTCGGCGGAGGAGTCGCTGCGCATCACGAAGCTCGTCTACTCGGTCGGGAGCAGCACCGGCACCGCCCTCGCCGACGCCGAGAACGCGCTGACGACCGCGCGCCTTCGCCAGCTCTCGGCCCACGTGGGCGCGCACGCGGCCATCGTTCGGCTCGAGCACGCGCTGGGCCGCGACCGAGGCTCCCCCCTCGCGCCGCGCCCCAAGGGATGAGCACGGCCTTCGAGAAGGCGGTCGCGGCCATCGAGCGACACGGGGTGCTCCTCTTGTATCCGGTGGGCAACAAGCCGGATCCGAGATCGCTTTGGAGCGCCCTCCATCCTCGGTCGGTCATGCGTTGGGCCTGGGACGAATCCGCCGATCCGCGCGTGGTCGCCCTCTGGCACCTCCGCACGGCGCTATCGAAATCGAAGCGCGTGGTGTACGGCAAGTGGCTCACGGGGCGGGCCACCTTCTTCTCGCGCGACGCCTTCGTGGCCCTCCTCGCGACGCTGCGGGCGCAGTTCGACCTGCGAGCCGACCTCGGCGGCACCGCGCGCAGGCTGCTCGACGTGCTGCTCGACGACTCGCCTCTCGCGACGGGGGCCCTGCGCGTCGCGGCGGGCCTGGAGGGGCGGCTCCACGAGGCCGAGCTCACGCGCGGGATGAAGAAGCTCTGGTCGCGGCTCCTCGTCGCGGGCGCGGGCGAGGAGGAGGAGGGCGGCTTCCCTTCCCTCGCGGTGGGCGCGACGGAGCTCGTGCACGAGGATCTGTGGGATCGCGCGGCGACGCTCGGCCCCGAGGACGAGGCGCGCGTCGCCGCTCTGGCGGAGGCTTCTCCCGCGGTGGCGCGGGGGCTGAAGCGGCTGCGCGCCTCGCTCCGCCCGCTCGACGACGAAGCGCCCTAGAGCACCGATCCGTTTGAAAGCCGGCGCTTTCGCGCCATTTCACGCGTGATCCACGCGGCCTCGTCGCTCCGCTCCTCAGATTACGAGGAGTAGTCTTGCGGTGCTCACTCCTCGGGCGCGCGCCTCAGCCGCAAACTCCCCCGACTTCACTCGGCTTTCAACATGTTCGGTGCTCTAGCTAGCCGCGCCCTTGTCCCTCACATTCGGAACAGGAACGCGGGCGCAGCGGAGAAGCGGTCCGCGAGCACGGTCGGGAGCGGCCCAGCGATCGATCCGAGGCTGATGCGCTTCAAGCTCGGAGGGGGCCGTTCCCCCGAGAGCAGATCCAGCGTCTCGGGGCCGATTTCGTTGCCGGCGAGGTGGACCTCCTCGAGCTGCGCGAGGCCGGGCGCGGAGAGCAACGCGGCCACGCTGCGATCGGGCAAGCCGCAGCCCTGGACGGAGAGCGTCCGGAGCGAAACGCCGCGCGCGAGCAGCTCGGGCATGCAGGTCCCGAGGCCCTGGCTGTGAGACTCGAACGCGAAGCTCCGCAGCTTGGCGAAGGCGGGGCCGGACGTGATCGCGTCGAGCTGCTTCTCGGAGAGGGCGTGGTAGACGGGTCGGCCGCCGGGGCAGTACCCGAACATGTTCGAGAGGTCGAGGTGCTCGAGGGAGGTGAGCCCGGAAGCGTCGCGGAGGATCTCGATCCCGGCGTTGCCGTACATGAGATCGACCCGGAGGCGGCGGAGGCCCCCGAGGCTCGGTGAAGCGAGGAGCTTCAGCGCGCGCGGCGTCACCTTGGGGATCGCGAGCGAGAGGCGGCGCACCGCGCGCATGACGGGCGCGGCCGCCATGGCGTCGCAGTGCCCCCACGTCACCTTGCGAACATCGAAATGGGCGAGCGGAGCGCGCTCGAGGAGCGGCTCCATGAGCTCGACGAACTGCGCGCCGTTGAGCGCGACGTACTCGATGAAGCCGCGCCGCCACACCGGTCGCACGCGGCCATAGAAGGGCCTGATCCACGCTCGCTCGTGCTCCTTCAGGAGCGCCTGCTCGAGCGTCCCCAGCTCGCTGTCGGGCATGTTCGCCCATCGCCCCGTCCGCCGGGAGGCCCCGCCCCCCTTGCGGCACTGGACGTGGATCAGCTCGCCGCGCGCATCCCCGCGCCCGATGAGCCAGTCGGCGTAGACGAGCCGCGGCTCATCGTCGTCCGGCCGAGCGAGGATCTCGGCGAGCAGCGCCTCTTCCATCGCCGCGGTCACCGCCCGCGCAAATGGTCACGGATGAAGGCGCCCATCCGCTCGATCGCGGGCCGGCACTCCGGGAGCATGGACGCGAAGATCGGAAACACGTGGATCATGTCCGGGTACACCTCATACGTGACGTCGACGCCCTGATCTTTGGCGCGGGCCACGAACGCGGCGATGGGATCGAGGAGGACCTCGGCGCCGCCCGCGAGGACGTAGAGCGGCGGCAGCCCCGCGAGGTCCGCGCGCACGGGAGAGACGAGGGGATCGTCAGGGGAGGCGCTGCCGACGTAGCCGGGCAGCCATTGGTCGACGATGGCCTGCACGACGTAGTCGAAGCGCTGATTGTCGCGGATGCTGCGGCCGGGCATGCGCGCGTCGGTCACGGGGCTGAGGAGCACCCCCGCGGCGGGGAGGTCGAGACCCTCCGCGCGAGCGCGCAGCATCACGTCGAGGGTCAGGCAGCCGCCGGCGGAGTCGCCCGCGACGACGACGCGCGCGCCGGAGCCGGCCTCGCCCAGGACGTGGCGGTACGCGGCGAAGCAGTCGTCCACCGCAGCGGGGAACTTGTGCTCGGGCGCGAGCCGATAGTCCACGGCGACGACCCGCGTCCTGGACGCGAGGCAGAGGCGGGCGATGAGATCGCGGTGGGTGCGGGTGGAGCAGAGCTCGAACCCGCCCCCGTGGAGGTAGAGGAGCACCCCGTCCGTCGCGCCGCTCCTCGGGGTGACGACGACGCCCGGGACGCCGCCCACCTCGGCGGGCTCGCGGCGGACGAGCTCGAGCGCGTCGCTGACGATCGGCGTCTGTTCCATCCGCGCCCGGCGCGCGCGCGGCTCGAGCCGCGACAGGGCGAGGAACTCGCGTTGGGTGACGTGGGCGACGAGCTCGTAGCGGAGGCTCCACGTGGGGAGCAGAGGGCCATGCAACAGGCGCCGGCGGCCGACGTCGAGAGCCGCCCGAGCGAAGGACCGAGCCAGCGTCGCAGCGTCCATCGGCGGCTCCTCAGGGCGCGGCTTCGAGCTCGGGGGCGGGCGCGTCCGCGCGCGAAGCGCCGTCGGTGCGAACGGCGCGGTCCGGCTCCGGGTAGCGCATCCGCTGAGCGCCCTTCATGTCGATGATGCCGAACAAGGCGAGGACGCGCATGACCTGATAGCTGGGATCGATCTCGAACCAGCGGGCCGCGAAGTTCGGAGCCATGCCGAACTTGTGGTGGTTGTTCTGGAAGAGCTCGCCGGCGGTGAGGAAGTCGAACGGCAGCGTGTTCTTCGAATCGTCGCCGTTGTCGAAGCTCTTGTAGCCGTAGCGGTGCCCGCACCAATTCACGATCGCGCCGTGGATGGGGCCCATCACGAAATGGAGCGGGAGCAGAGCCCACATCCACGCCGCCGTCGCGAACTGGAAATAGAAGAGCGCGTAGAGGCCGCACCACCCGAGGCGCGTCACCCAGAGCTGCGAGAAGCGCTCGAGGGCGGGCCACTCCGGGTAGCCGCCCGCGAACTTCGCCTCCGGCTCGACGCGGCGATAGGCGTAGGCGTCGTAGCGATGCTTCGTCTCCCACATCATCGAGAGCACGTTTCTGAAGTTCTTCGGCGAGTGGGGGTCGCGCTCCGTGTCGGAGTACGCGTGGTGCTGGCGGTGGAGGATCGCGTAGGCGCGGGGCGAGAGGAAGCTCGAGCCCTGGGCGAGGTAGGTGCAGATGAAGAAGAAGCGTTCCCAGCCCTTGCTCATCTCGATCTGCCGGTGAGCGCCGTAGCGATGCAGAAAGAAGCTCTGGAAGAAGACAGAGCCCTGCCAGTGCGCGAAGAAGAACAAAAGGACCGCCATTGCGGGGTCACCCTAGGTCGGAAGCGGGCCAAGCGATCGTTATCTTTTGGTCATGACCGCCATGGAGGAGCAGACCTCGCGCAGCAAGGCGAGCCCGGGCGGGTCGTTCTCGCCAGGGTGCTCGAAGTAGCCGATGCAGCGCGCGCTGCGTGAGGACCCGAGGGGGAGCGCCGCGTAGACGCGGCAGACCTCCTTGAGCCGATGGATGTGTTGGCCGGGGATGGGGCTCGGGACGCCCACGCGCACGTCGAAGCAGGTGACGACGAAGATGACGTCACCGGCCCGGCCCGCCTGCCCGACGCGCTTCGTGGAGCGAGGCCAATCGCGGACGGCCTCGTCGATCGTCCCGGGCGCGGGCTCGTCCACCACCGTGACCTCGACGCGGTCCGATCCGATCTCGAGCACGTACCCGCTCGAGTCGAAGGTCGCGGTGCTCCCGGGGGGCTCGAGGATGCCGACCTCGCTGTCCCCCACGCGATGGAGAAGCGGGGGGCGGGAGCTCGCGGTGACGAGGGGCGGAGGGGCCGCGGCGCTCCCGGACGAGACGGGCACCGAGCTCAGATCGATGGCGGCCTGCGAGGTGACCGCGGTGGAGTCGCGGTCGCGCGCGGCCGCGCACGCTCCCGAGAGGACGGCGAGGAGGGCCACGACGGAACGACGCATGGAGATGGCGAGACCTTTCCTCGGGGATCCTCCGCGCGAAACGCCCCGCCGTCGAGGGGCGGAGTAAGCTCCCCGCCGATGGCGTCGCCGCCCGACCCGAGGCCGGACCCCGATGCGCTCCTCGAGCGCCTCCGAGCCGACGATCCGCGCGGGCGCGCCACCAAGCTGAAGATCTTCTTCGGCTTCGCTCCCGGGGTGGGCAAGACGTTCGCGATGCTCGAGGGCGCCCGCGCCCTCGCCGCGCGGGGGACGGACGTCGTCATCGGCGCGGTCGAGACCCACGGCCGAGAGGACACGGCCGCCTTGATGACGGGGCTCGAGGTCGTCCCGCGCAAGAAGATGGCCTACCGGGGGCAGCAGCTCGCAGAGTTCGACCTCGACGCGGCGCGGGCGCGGAAGCCCCAGATCCTCCTCCTCGACGAGCTCGCCCACACGAACGCCCCGGGATCGCGCCACGACAAGCGGTGGCAGGACGTCTTCGAGCTCCTCGACGCAGGCATCGAGGTCCACACGACCTTGAACGTCCAGCACGTCGAGAGCCTGAACGACGTCGTCGCCCAGATCACCCGGGTGCGCGTGCGCGAGACGGTCCCGGACGCGGTGCTCGATCGCGCGAACGAGATCGAGCTCGTCGATCTGCCGCCCGAGGAGCTGCTCGTCCGCCTCCGGTCGGGCAAGGTCTACCTGCCCGAGGACGCGGCCCGCGCCGCCGAGCATTTCTTCAAGGAGGGCAACCTCCTCGCCCTCCGCGAGCTCGCCCTACGCCGGACCGCGGAGCGCGTCGACGCCGACGTCCTCGCGTACCGCGAGCGCCACGGGGTGACCACGACGTGGCCGGCCCAGGAGCGCGTCCTCGTCTGCGTCGGCCCCGCCCCCGCTTCGGCCCGCCTCGTCCGCGCCGCCCGCCGGATCGCGGCCGGGCTCCGCGCGCCCTGGATCGCCGCCTACGTCGAGCCGCTGCACGCGTCTCGCCTCCTCGAGCGCGACCAAGCCCGCCTCGAGTCCCACCTGAGGCTCGCGGAGTCGCTCGGGGCGGACGTGGCGAGGCTCGCGGGGGACCGGGTGAGCCTCGCCATCCTCGGCTACGCGCGGCGCCACAACGTCACCCGCATCCTCATCGGCAAGCCGACCCACCCGCGCCTCCTCGATCTGATCCGAGGCTCCGTGGTCGACGAGATCGTCCGCGGGAGCGGCGACATCGACGTGCACGTGATCAGCGGCGACGCGGAGAAGAGCGCGGAGAGAGAGGCGGCGCCGTCGCGCACCTTCGAGCCCGTGCCCCTGTCGCAGTACGCGATCGCGGTCGCCCTCGTCGCGGCCGCGACGGTGGTCGCGAGCGTGGGCCGGAGGGTGCTCGCCGAGCCGGACCACGCGATGTTGTTCCTGTTCGTGGTGGTGGTCGCGGCGGCGACGCTGCGGCGGGGTCCATCCATCGTCACCGCCGCGCTCGGGGTGCTCGCCTACGACTTCTCCGTCGTCCACCCCTTGGGCTCCTTCGATTTCGCGGATCCTCGGAACCTCCTCACGTTCGTGATGATGTTCGTCATGGGCATCGTCGTCTCGAGCCTCATGGACCGGATCCGCTCCCACGAGCGACTCGCCCGCGACCGCGAGGCGCGGACGGCCGCCCTCTTCGCGCTCACGCGGGAGCTCGGCAAGGCCTTGTCCGATCGAGAGATCGCCGTCGTGCTCGCTCGTCACGCGCGCGACGCCCTCGGGGTGGGGGTGGCCGTCTACTTCGATCCGAACGTGGTCACGAAGTCGGTGGAGGCGGGCCCCATCGCGCTCTCGTCGGCGGACCTCAGCGTCGTCCTCTGGACCCTCGCCCACGCGCGGCCAGCGGGCCTGGGAACGGACACGCTCCCCGGCTCCCGCGTCGCGTGCTTTCCCATCCGAGCCGGCGCGAGCGTGGGGGGCGCGATCGCGGTCGTCCCCGGCGGGGACGGGGGCCTCGACCGAAGCGAGCGCTCCCTCGTGGAGGCGTTCGCGGACGCAGCCGCGATCGTGATGGCGCGGGCGAGGCTCGCCGAGGAGGCGAAGCGCGCCGCCCTCCGCGCGCGCGACGAGGAGATGCGCAACGCCCTCCTCAGCGCGGTCTCGCACGACCTGCGAACGCCCCTCGCGACGATCACCGGCTCTGCGACCACCCTCCGCGAGGATGACGCGATGCTGACGCCGGAGCAGCGCCGAGACCTCCTGGAGGGGGTGGTGGAGGAGGCGGAGCGGCTCGAGCGGCTCGTCGCGAACTTGCTCGAGATGACGCGCCTCCAGTCGGGCGGGGTCCACCTCAAGCGCGAGTGGGTTCCCCTCGAAGAGCCGATCGTCTCCGCGCTGTCCCGGCTCGAGAAGCGGATCGGTGAACGGCCGATCTCGGTCGCGGTCGAGCCGGACGTCCCGCTCGTCTCGATGGATGCCCTCCTCTTCGAGCAGGTGATCGTGAACTTGGTCGAGAACGCGCTGAAGTACACCCCTGCCCTCTCGCCCATCGAGATCCAGGCCCGGGTTCGGGGCGAGAAGGTCGAGCTCACCGTCGCCGACCGCGGGCCCGGCATCCCCAAGGGATCCTTCGCCGCGATCTTCGACAAGTTTCATCGCGGCGTGCACCCCGAGATCGGAGGGGTGGGCCTCGGCCTCTCCATTTGCAGAGGGATCCTCGAGGCGCACGGCGGGACGATCGAGGTCGCCAATCGGGAGTCCGGCGGGGCCGTCTTCACCCTCTCCCTCCCCATCGACCCTCAGGCGCCCGATCCCCACGAAGGGAGCGCCGACCGCGCGCCGGACGAGCTACCGGATGCGCCTCAAGGCGCGTCCACGACCTGACGGACGTCCACCTCGAGGCCCGCGAGCGCGTGGGAGCGCGCCACGTTGCCACGCTCGTACAAACCCGCGTCCACGTACGTCGCCGTCTCCGGGGACAGCCGCAGGACGGTGATGAACGCGTTCTCCGGGTCGACGATCCAATACTCGGGGATCCCCGCCTCGGCGTACTCGGCGCGCTTCGTCACGAGATCGAGCATGCGCGCCGCCGGCGTCGGGCCGAGGACCTCGACGACCAGATCCGCGCCCCGAAGCCCGGCCTCTCCGCGGAGATGATCGCGCGCGGCCGAAAGGTAGACGATGTCCGGAAAGCGGACCCGATTCTCCGAGAGCCACAGGGGAACGCCGGCGAGGCGGGCCCGTCCGCCCTGCCCGAGACCGAACGCGTGCAGCTTGATGAAGAGCGCGCCGAGCACGCGGTGGTGACGATCGGTCGCGGGCTCGCGATCGTCGACGGTGTCGATACCGGGAGGAGACATCGAAGGGATCATAGTGGACGGCGGCGCTGTGCGTGGCGCGCTCGCCACTGCGTCGGTTCGCCACGACGAACGAGCGAGCCGAGGCCTCTTTCACCGCGCGCGCGGCGCTGGCCCGGGCCGTGCTCGAGCCTCCATCGAAAGGAGATCGAGCGCCGCTCCCGCGGCCCTTCCGCTGCCCATGAAGTACCTCATCACGAGCTCTCGGATGCCCACCGCGATCGATCAGATCCGCAAGCTCGCTCGCGCCGGGAACGCCGTCCTCGCGAGCGACACCTTCCGCGGCGCGCCGGGGAGCCGCTCGAACGTCGTCGAGAAATCCTTCGTCACGCCGTCTCCGCGCTTCGAGACCGGGCGCTTCATCGCCGAGGTCGCGCGCATCATCGAAGAAGAGCAGGTCGACTGTCTGTTGCCCGCGTTCGAGGAGGTGCTGTACCTCGCGCGGCACCGCGAGGAGCTTCCTCCCGGGTGCCGGTGCTTCTTCCCGGATTTCGAGACGCTCGCTCGACTCCACGACAAGGCCTCGCTCGCCCGCCTCGCCGAGGACATCGGGGTCCGCGTCCCCCGCGGGGTGACCGTGACATCCCGGGACGATCTCGCGGCCGCGACGAGGGAGCTGCCGGAGTACTTCGCGAAGCCGGTGTTCTCGCGCGGCGGGGTCGAGCTCTACACCAACGTCGGGCCGCTCGCGGGGATGCTCGGCCTCGACCAATGCGACCCCCGCGAGGAGGCCCCCTGGCTCGTCCAGGAGTTCGTGCACGGCCTCGACGTCTGCACCTTCGGCGTGAGCCACGCGGGCAAGCTCGCGGCCCACGCCGCCTATGTCCACCCGCGCGAGATCGATCACGCGGGGGGCATCGTCTTCGAATCGGTCGACGAGCCGGAGGCCCTCGATCTCACGCGGCGCATCGCGGAGGCGACCGGCTACACCGGGCAAATCTCCTTCGATCTGATGAAGACGGACCGAGGCTACGTCCTCATCGAGTGCAACCCGCGGCCGACGGCGGGGACCCACGTGATGAGCGGAGAGATGTTGTCCGCCGCGCTGCTGGACGATGCCGCTCGAGAGCTTCGCGTCGTGCCGGCGGGGGTGCGGATGAAGTACTCGACGGCGCTCCTTCGCAACATGGTCCTCCACGTCGAAGAGGCCCGAGAGGACGCTCGCTACCTGCTCTCCGACGCGAAGGAGGTCATCGCCGAGATCGGCGACCCCCTGCCCGCCCTTTACCAAGTCCTCTCCTACGGGCAGGTGCTCGCCTTCCAGCGCCAGAACCCGAGCCGCGCCGGACGCCGCACCGATCTGAAGGTCGCCTATTTCGAGGACATCCTGTTCAACGGCGAGGGCGCGGCGGAGGCGGAGGCGGGCCGCATCGCGGCGTGACCGCGCGAGCTCAGCCTCGCTTCGGGTAGGTGACGACGCAGTCGCGGCCGAGGCGCTTGGCCTCGTAAAGGGCGGCGTCGGCGCGCTCGAGGAGCTCGTCGGGCGACTTCAGCTCGCCCTCCTCGGTGGACGCGATCCCGATGGAGAGGGAGAGCTCCGCGAGGGCGCCGTTCCACCTCGCCCGCTCCTTCGCGAGGCGCGCGCGCACCCGCTCCATCGCCACCACGGCCTTGTCGAGGGGGGTGTGCGGCAGGAGCATCGCGAACTCGTCCCCACCGTAGCGGGCGCACACGTCGACCTCGCGGAGGGTCGAGGTCAGGATGTCGGCGACGTTGCGCAGGGCCTCGTCGCCGGCGGCGTGCCCGCTGCCGTCGTTGATCGCCTTGAACCGATCGATGTCGGCGATCACGCAGCAGAGCGGGTTCTTGTAGCGGCGGGCGGCCGCCCACTCGCGACGGAGCACGTCGCGAAACCGCCGTCGATTGAAGATGCCGGTGACGGCATCGGTCATCGCGAGCTGCTCTGTCCGGGTGAGCATGCCCTCGAGCTCGGCGTTGCGCTTGCGCAGCTCGGCCTTCTGGGTGCGCGTGCGAAGGCAGGCGAAGATCCGCGCCTCGAGCTCGTCCTCGTCGTACGGTTTGGCGAGGTAGTCGTCGGCCCCGACGTGGAGCCCCTCCACCCGCTCGTGCACCTCCGTCTTCACGCTGAGCATGATGACGGCGATGTCTCGCATCGACTCGCTCAGCCTCAGCCAGCGGCACACGCTGTAGCCATCCATGTCGTCGAGCAGCACGTCGAGGACGACGACGTCGGGAGGGTCGGCGCGGATGAGCCGGAGCGCCTCCATTCCACCGCTCGCTTGCTTCACGTCGTAGCCGCGGCTCGTGAGCACCTCCGCGATGTGCCTTCGCTGTTCCGCCGAATCCTCGACGACGAGCACTTTCGCCTTCAGCGCGTTTTCTTCTGCCATCCGTGAGCCCTCAGGTTACCGAAACTCGAAGCGAGCGGACCACCTTCTCCTAGAACGGCACCGCGCGCGCGGAGCACAACACGGGCTTTCGCAGCTCGGGCGCGGCCGGTATCCTTCCATCCACCCCATGCACGCTCGCCCCTTGCTTGCTTCGATCGCGGTTGCCTGCTTCGTGTCGTGCACCAACGACTACGATCAGTTCAATTTCAACGGCTCGGGCGGGACGCCTTCGACGGGCGGGACCCCTTCCACCGGCGGCAATCCCACGACCGGCGGCAGCCCTTCCACCGGCGGCAATCCCACGACCGGCGGCAGCCCTTCCACCGGCGGCAATCCCACGACCGGCGGGGCGCCGACGACGGGCGGCGGCGGGGCGGGCGGGGCGCCGACGACGGGCGGCGGCGGGATGGGCGGCAACGGAGGAGCCCCCCCCACCCACGAGGTCCCGTGCGGGGCGACGACCTGCGATCTCGATGCGGGCGAAGTGTGCTGCTACGACCAGCCGAACGATAACCTCTCGTGCACGACCTCGGCCGCGTGCACCTTCGCCCAGCTCCACTGCAACGGCCCGGAGGACTGCTCCGGCAACGACGAGTGCTGCCCGATCGTGAACAACGGCAACATCATCGCGAGCCAGTGCCAGCCTTCGTGCATGGGCGCCCCGGAGCTCTGCAACCCCGACGTGGACCCGAACAGCTGCCCGCAGGGGCAGAGCTGCGTGGACTCACAGCTCTTCCCGGATGGCTTCTTCCGGTGCGACTGACGGCGCCGCTACGTTTTTCGTAGCATCGGCGCAGCGTCTTGAGCCAGTTTGAGCGCAGCCTTCGGCGCGGCTTGATACGAAGGGCCATGTCGAGCCCGGGGAAGCGCGCGTGGTGGGTGATCGCAGCGGCGCTTTGCGCGGCGTGCGGTGACGACGGGAGCGGCTCCGGGGCGGGCGGAGCGGGCGGCGCCTCCGACGGCGGAGAGGCCGCGGGCGGCGCCGGGCCGGTCGGTGGGGGCGGGGCGGCCGCGGGGGGCGCTGCCCCCGAGTCGTGCGCCGACGGTCCCGCGATCGGCGCCGAGGCAGCCTGCGAGGCGTGCCAGCGCGCGCGCTGCTGCACCACCCTGCCCGGCTGCGCCGACAACCCGGAGTGCGTGGCGATCGTGGCGTGCCTCGACGAAGGCGGATCGCAGACGTGCCTCGACGATCACCCGGACGGGCTCTGGGACTACAGCGGCCTCGCCACCTGCCGCCAGAACCAGTGCGCGGCCGAGTGCGGGATCGAGGCGGCGACGTGCGGGCAGATCATCCCCACCCCCGCGAGCTGCACCGAAGAGGTGAACGCGGCGTGCTGCGCCGAGACCACGACGTGCGGTGAGAACGACGCGTGCGTGGCCCTCATCTACCAGTGCCTCGACGAGAACGCGTGCGCCGACCAGGCGTGCCTCGACGACTGCTACGCGGCCTTCCCGGACGGCGTCGACGACTTCGAAGCGATGGCCGGCTGCTGGAGCGACGTCGCCTGCCTCTGACGTTCAGCCGAGCTTGCGCTTGGTCGCCCCCCAAGAGGGCCCTGCCCCGACGTCCACCGCGAGCTTCGGCGGTCCGGCGAGCACGCCTTCCATCGCGCGCCGGACCACCTCCCCGACGGCGTCGGCGCGGCCCGCCTCCACCTCGAACAGGAGCTCGTCGTGGATTTGAAGGATCATCCGCGCGCCCGGGTCCCCCGCGAGCTCGCGGTGAAGCCTCACCATCGCGATCTTGATGATGTCGGCGGCGGTGCCCTGCACCACCGAGTTCACCGCGAGCCGCTCACCGAGGGCGCGCGTCCGCGCTTGGGTGGCCCGGATCTCCGGCACCGGCCGGCGCCTGCCGAACAGGGTCGTGACGAAGCCGTCACGCCGCGCCTCGTCCGTGATCTTCGCGAGCAGCTCCCGGACCCGGGGGAGTCGCGCGAGGTAGGTCTCGATCATCGCCTTCGCGTCCGCGCGCTCGATGTCGAGATCCTCGGAGAGCCCAAAGGCGCTGATGCCGTAAAGGATGCCGAACCCGACCCGCTTGGCCATCGACCGCTCCCCCTCCGTCACCGCCTCCACCGGCTTCTGGAAGACCTCGGCGGCGGTGCGCGCGTGGACGTCGACCCCCCGCTCGAACGCGTCGAGGAGGGCGGGCTCCCCGCTCAGATGGGCGAGGACGCGCAGCTCGATCTGGCCGTAGTCGGCGCCGACGAGCACGTTCCCCTCCGCGGCCACGAACACCTCTCGCAAGCGCCGGCCGAGCTCCGTCTTCACCGGGATGGATTGGAGGTTCGGGTCGGAGGTGGAGAGGCGGCCGGTGGCGGCGACGGTCTGGTGGAACGTGGTGTGGATGCGCCCGTCGGAGCCCCGAACGAAGCCAGGGAGCGTCTCGAGGTACCCGTGGAGGAGGGTGGAGATCTCTCGCCACTCGATGAGGACGGGGACGATGGGGTGCTCGTCCTTCAACGCGCGCAGGACGGTGATGTCGGTGGAGTAGCCCGTCTTCGTCTTGCGCCCCTTCGACAGGCCGAGCCGTTCGAACAACAGATGGCCGACCTGCTTCGGAGAGCCGAGGGCGAAGCGCTCCCCGGCGAGCCCTTGCGCCTGCGCCTCGAGGGACCGCTCCTTCTCCGCGACCTCCCGCGTGATCGCGTACAGCTTCTCCAGATCGACGCGGACGCCCGCGCGTTGCATCGACGAGAGGACCTCGACCAAGGGGAGCTCGATCTGCTCGTAGAGATCCTTCTGGCCGCGCTCGGCGATGCGCTCGCGATAGCGAAGGGCGAGCCGGCGAGTGCCCTCCGCGGCCCTCACGAGGGCGGCCGTGTGCACGTCGGCGGAGGGGTCCACGAGAACCTCGAGCCCTTGCTCCGCGAGCATGTCCTCCACCAGGTACGAGGGGCGCGAGGGCTCGACGAGGTACGCGGCGAGGATGGTGTCGTCGACGAGGGTGGCGTTGTTGGGAGGGAGGGACTTCGCGTCGTGGGCGACGAGGAGGGCCCCCCCGAGATCGATGGGCTCCCCCTCCCGGAGCGTCCCCACCACGACCTCCCGATCGCGGGCGAGCGCGAAGCGACCCTCGCGCACCACGAGGGCGACCCGCTCCCCGGGCTTGGCCTCGAGGGCGCCGCGCCGGAACGCGACCGCCTCGCCCGCCGCCTCCGGGCCGCGTGAAGGGAGAGCCTGGTCGAGGACGTCGACGCGCTTGAGGAGGCTCTTGAACTCGAAGCGCCTGAACATCTCACGCATGCGCGATCGATCGGGGGCCTGGGTCACGAGCGACGCGAGGTCGATCCCGAGGGGCAGGTCTCGCCTCGAGGTCGCCATCGCCTTGGCGGCGCGCGCTTGGTCGGCGTGCTCAATCACCGAGCGCCCCCTCGCCTTCGGCAGCTCGCTGGCCCGCGCCAGGATCGCCTCGAGGGAGCCGAAGCGCACGAGCATCTCCGCCGCCGTCTTCTCTCCGACCCCGGGCACCCCCGGGATGTTGTCGGAGCTGTCGCCCTTGAGGCCGATGAAGTCGGGGATCTGCGCGGGCTCGATCCCGTATCGGGCCCGGACCCGCTCCGGGGTGTAGACCTGCACGTCGGAGACACCGCGCGGGGTCATCATCAGGCACACCCGCTCCGTGACGAGCTGGAACGCGTCGCGATCGGTGGAGACGACGCACGCGGCGAGCCCGGCCGCGTCCGCCTCGGTGGCGAGGGTCGCGATGACGTCGTCCGCCTCCCACCCTTCGAACCTGAGGTTCCGATACCCGAAGGCCTCGACGATCGGCGCGAAGTAGGGGAACTGCGCGCCGAGGAGGGAAGGCATCGGCTTGCGCTCCGACTTGTAGCGAGCGGCGAGGGCCTGCTCGGCCGCCGTCCCCCCGGTGGCGTCGAGGCGTGAGGTCGGCTTGGTGTCCCACGCGACGAGGGCCGCCTTCGGCTTGTAGTCGACGAGCAGCTTGAACAGCATGTTCGCGAACCCGAGGAGGGCGTTCGTGGGCTGGCCCTCGCTCGTCGCGAGCTCCTCCGGCAGGGCGAAATAGGCTCGGTAAGCGAGGTTGTTGCCGTCGACCAAGAAGAGATCGCGGCCGTGAGCCGGCCCGTCGTCGAGGACGAGCTCTTCGCCGCTGAGCGCCTTCGTCATGGCGCGAAGGCCTAGCACGCGCGCGGCGGCGTGCGTGAGGCCGTCACCGATCCGTACCTGGTAGCTCCGCCGGGACTCGAACCCGGACGCTCTTTCGAGCCGAGGATTTTAAATCCACCGCGTCTGCCGTTTCGCCACAGAGCCGCTACGTCTCTCGTGTAGCAGACCGAGGCTGGCGCGCGGAGCGAGGGCGCGTGCGGAACGCGCAACTCCGTGTTCCGTTCGTCCACGCACGATAAGCTCTCGGCGATGCCGCGCGAACGGGCAGGCTCCGCATGACCCTCGCACAAGCGGAAGAGCGCCGCTTGTTGAGGCGGGTCTACGCCGAGCCCGCCGACGATGGACCGCGCCAGGTCTACGCCGACATGCTCCAGACCCGAGGCGACCCGCGCGGGGACTTCATCGCGCTCCAGCTGGCGGCGGCGCAGCCGGGGCCGGGGGCGATCCGTGCGCGCGCGGCGGCGGACCGGCTCCTCGCGCGCCACCGCCGGAGCTGGCTCGTGGAGTTCGAAGACGCGATCGATACCAAGTCCGCCGTCTTCGAGCGAGGCTTCCTCGCCCGCTGCCGGCTCCGTCTCGCGAGGAACGCGGACGTCCCACGCCTCCTCGGGACGCCGGCGTGGGCGACGCTGCAGTCGATCGACTTCGCCTCGAGCGGCCGCGTCACCGCTTCGATGCGCGGCCTCGAGGAGGCGCGACGCGTCCCCGACGTGGGCCTCACCGCCCTCGCGCGGACGCCGTTCCCCCGCCTTCGGGTGCTCACCATCACCGACGGCGGGCTGTTTCGCAGGCGGGAGCGCGCAGCCCTGGGGGAGGCTCACAGCCGCGGCATCCGCGCCCTCCGCGACGCGCGGGGGCTCCCCGCGCTGGGCGAGCTCGGCCTCGCGTTCGGGGCGCCCCCGCGGCCGGCGCAGTGCGCGTGGGTGTTCGAAGCGGCGTGGGGCCCGAGGCTGCGCGTCCTCGAGGCAGGACGACTGCGAGACGAGGCGCCGAACGGAGAAGATGGAGGCCTGCGCGCGTGCGTCGCGGAGTGGACGGACGAGCTCGTCACGCGGGAAACGACGAGCGCGCTTCGCCGGGTGATCCTCGAGCTGTCGTTCGGGACGCTCTCCCTCGACGTGGATCGAGGGCGCGTGGTCGCGGCCCTGCGGAGCAAACCCCTCCTCTCCGGGAGCTGGTTCGGCGTCGACACCACCGCGCTCGAGGGGGTGATCGAAGACTGCGCGCGCGCCGGCGCCCCGATCGCTTTCGCGGGCGTCGTCGCTTCGGAGAGCGCGCCGCCCGCGCTCGACCACCCCGCGCTCTGAACAAGCCTTGGCCAACGCCGCCCGCGCGCGACGCCCGCATTGGCCGTCCGGAGAAATCCGGAGTAAGCGACGCACCCTCGGAACCTCATGACGGAGCTCGTCGTCGTCCTCTTCTTGTCGATCGTCGGCCTCGGGGTCGCCGCCTATTTGGTGCGGTGGCTCCTCGGCCTGCCGGCGGGGGACACGGACATGAACGGCGTGGCGAGCCTCGTGAGGGAGGCCGCGGAGACCTTCTCCCGCCGGCAAGGCGGGACGACGGCCGCCCTCGGGGCCCTCGTCGGGGGCGCGCTGTTCCTCGCTTATGGCCTGCGGCCGAGCGTCGCCGACCCCGTGAACGGGCTCGAGCTCGGGGTGTGGCTGCTCGTGTCCTTCGGCATCGGCGCGACGAGCGCGATCGGGGTCGCGCAGGCCGCCACCTACCTCTCCACGCGCGGCGCGATACGGACCGCGAGCGCCGCGCGCCGGTCCGTCGACGCCGCCCTCCGCGCCGCCGCTCGCTCCGGCACCGCCCTCGCCCTCGTCGCGGGCTCGGTTTCGACCCTCACCGTGGGCTGCCTCTACCTCGGCGTGCTCGCGTACCACGGCGCCCTCGGCAGCGAGCCGGCCCGCGCGCTCCACGTCGTGCCCCACATCCCCCTGCTCCTCGTCGGGCACGCCCTCGGGGCCTCGTTCGTGGGCATGCTCGGCCAGCTCTCGGGTGGCATCTTCTCCAAGGGCGCCGACATCGGCTCGGACCTCGGGGCGCGCGACGCCGGCCTCGACGACGACGCCGCCGACAACCCCGCCATCGTGGCCAACCTGGCCGGCGACTGCGCGGGCACGTGCGCTTCCGCGGCGACGAGCGCCTTCGCGGGCGCGAGCCTCGAGGACGCGGCCGCGATGCTCGCCCTTGCCCTCGTGTACGCGGCCGACGCTGGTGTCCGGAGCCCGTTCGCGATCCTCCTGCTGCCGCTCCTCTCGCGCTCGTTCTCCATCCTCGGCTGCGCGTTCGGCGCCCTCATCGTTCGCACCGACGATCGGGAGAGCCCGCAGAGCCCGCTCCTGCGCGGCTTCGTGGTCGCCGTCATCATGCACGTCGTCGGGCTCGCGGGGGCCATCGAGTGGCTCTTGCCTTCCCACCGCACCGCCCTCCTCGCGGGAGGGGCGATGGGCCTCGTCGTAGCCGCGATCGTGGTGCCCTGGACCTACTTCGTGACGAGCCCCCGGTTCCGCTCCGTCCGCGACGTGGCGGAGGCCTCGCGCGGCGGCGCGACCCTCGGCCTCCTGACCGGCGCGGGGCAGAGCCTCTCTCTCCTCGTTTGGCCCGTCGCCGCCGTGTCGGCCGGGCTCGTCGCCGCCGAGGCCTACGGCCGGCACCGCGGCGGTCCGGGGGGCGAGCTGCTCGCGGTCGCGGGCCTCCTCATCGGAATGGTCGGCAGCGCGACGTTCCTGCTCGCCCTGGAAGGGATGAGCGCGATCGTCGACGCGGCGAGCGGCATCGTGGCGATGACGGTCGGTCGCGATCGCCGCGACGTGCGCGGCCGGCTCGTGCTCCTCGATGGCCCGGGCGCCTCTCACCGCGCCGCCTCGCGCGCGCTCGGGGCGGCCGCGACGCTGCCCGCCGGGTACCTCGCCCTCCACGTCGTGGGCCGAGAGTGGTGGCGGCGCGCGGCCGAGCACGCGGGGACGGCTGGCCTCTCGCCTCCGAACGATCCGTCCGCTTCGACGCTCCTCGGCCTCCCCATCATCGCCGGCGTCGTGCTCGGGCTCGGCCTCGTGATCTGGTTCTTCTCGCGGTGTGTGCTCGCGGTGATGCGGGCCGCCCGGCGCGTCCTCGAGGAGGTGCGCCGCCAGCTGCGCGATCGGCCCAAGTTCCCCGACCCGCAAGCCTCCCGCGCAAAGGAGACGCGGAAGAGCACCGTCGACTATGGGCCCTGCATCGAGATCGCGGCTCGCCACGCCCTCCGCCAGATGGTGGTTCCAGGGCTCACCGCGGTCGCGGTTCCGGTCGCGCTCATCGCCGGCTTGCGCCTTTTGGAAAGTGAGGATATTGGACAGAGCGCCGTCGGCTCGGTCGCTTCACTCATCGTGGCAGCGACGGCGGCCGGCGTCCTCGGGGCTCTCTTCGCCGCAAGCGCGGGAGGGGCCTGGGGGAATGCCAAGAAGTACATCGTCACCGGTGCGCATGGCGGGCGGCTGCTCGTCGACGAGACTGGGGCGCGCGCGGAAAATCCCACCTTCGTCGCGTCGGTGGTGGGCGACACCGTAGGCGACCCGCTCAAGGACGTCGCGATTCCCTTCGTGCTCGTCCTCGTGAAGATGCTTCCTGTCCTCGCGCTGGTGCTCCTGCCCCTGCTTCTCTACTGACGACGACACGGCGAGCGCGCGCCGCAGAGAACGTCCCCCGAACAAGCAAGCGTATCGATGGGCACACCCATATCCGATGCTCTGTCCTCCCTCAGCGACCGCGCGCTTCGCCGGTTGTTGGGAGCGCGAACGTTCCTGCGCGGCCTCGAGTACTTCCGACGGCGAGTCGTGGAGGAGATCCAAGTAGGCGAGCTCTCCGCGAGCGGGACGGTGCGCGCCGTCGACGCCGAGCCGTTCGCGGTCAAGATCGACTACACGCCCGACGGCATCAAATCCTCGTGCGCGTGCCCCGCGTTCGTGAAGACGAACCAGCACTGCAAGCACGTCGCCGCGCTCCTCATCGCCGTCCGCGATCAAGCCCGGGGCTCGCAGCCGCGGCGCGAGCCGCCGCCGCCCGCGCAGGCCGCCCCGTCGAACGGGGGAGGCAACAACAACAACAGCAACAACAACAATAACGACGCGCTCAAGCGCGGGCGCCGGCGCGACAGAAGGAACCGGAACCTGCCCGCCTCGTCGCCGAGCGCGATGGCCGCGATGGGCCCGCCCGGCTCGACGGTCGGGCCCGCCGTCCCCGCCCCCGTCGTTCATCACGCGAGCCTCTCGAGGGCGGAGGGGGCGATGGGGGCGCTTCCTCAGGACGCGTCCGCCAAGCCGACGGGCATCGGAGCGTGGCTCCCCCCGGAGAGCTTCGCGGGCGCTCGCAAGCTCGAGTTCCGCATCCATGTCCGACAAGGCGCCGTCACCGTCACCGTGCTCGACGCGGAGGCGCGCATGCCGGTGCTGCCCTCCGTCGCGCTCTCATGGCAGACGCTCTTCCCCACCCCGGATCGAGGGGCGCTTCGTCTCCTCACGCGCTTCGAGAGCGGGAACGCGCGACACCCCGCGGTGGACGTGCGGGGCGAGGACGTGGCCGAGCTTCTGCCGCTGCTCGAGGGGCAGCGCGTCCTCCTCGAGCCCGCCCTCATGCAGCTCCGCTTCGGCGAGGAGCACCTCCGTCCCCGCTTCGATCTCGAGACGATCGGGGGCGACACGATCATCGTCAAGGCGAGCTTCGAGCGACCGACGGACAAGCGGCGCTTCTCCCTGCTCTCGGGGGGCTGGTTCGAGGGCTGGCCGGGCTGGCACGTCGACACGCAGGAGGGCATCGCGCGGAGGATCGATCGGCGCGTCTCCGTCGCGGCGCTGCGTCGCCTGCAGCGCTCTCCGACGATCGCGGAGCCGATGAGCGAGCTGCCGCGCGTCATCATGCAGGGCCTCCCCAAGATCGCGCTCGAGGTCGGGGCCGAGCTGCCCGACATCAGCCAGATCTGCGACGTCGTGGATCTCGTGCCGACGTTCCGGATGCGGGCGGGGGGCTCGCTCGTGGAAGCGAGCGTGAGCCTCTACGCCGTCTACGGAAGCGAAGAGATCCCGGTGCGCGCGGACGGGATGACCCCGCCCGTCATCATCCAGCCGCCGGAGGAGGGCGTCCGCAAGGCGCGCTGCATCCGCGTCGACATCCCCGCCCAGCAAGACGCCGCGCAGAAGCTCGCCGATCTCGGCCTACACCCGGACCGCACCGGGCAGCAGTTCACCGCGACCGGCGACAAGGCGATCCAGTTCTGGAGCGAGGGCCTCGGCCGGCTGCCGGAGGACTGGGATCTCTTCGTCCCCGAAGATCTGGTCGGGACCCAGGTCCGCAGCGGCGCCATCTCCGTATTCGCGAAGGTGAGCTCGGGCATGGACTGGCTCAACGTCAAGCTCATCTACGAGGCGGAGGGGGTCGGGGTGGATCGCGAGGAGATCCGACGCGCCATCGCGGAAGGAAAGAAGTACGTCCGCCTGGAGGACGGCTCGTTCGCGCCGTTCGACGCGGAGCAGATCCAAGCGATGCTCGATCGCGAGGTCGAGCTGATGACGGCGGCGTCGAAGGGCGGGCGCCTCTCCCTCGCCCACGCCGGACGCATCCAAGAGCTGCTCCAGCACGCCGCCGGCTCGACGGTGTCCGCGGGCGCGCGCGACCTCTTCCAGAAGCTCTCCAGCATCGAAGAGATCGAGTCGACGAAGAAGCCGCGCAACCTCAAGGCCACCCTCCGGCCCTACCAAGAGGCGGGGCTCTCGTGGCTCAAGTTCGTGCACGAGCTCGGCTCGGGCGGCGTCCTCGCCGACGACATGGGCCTCGGAAAGACGGTCCAGACGATCGCCCTCCTCCTCGCCGTGAAGCAGGAAGAGAAGAAGATCCGCGCCCTGATCGTCGCCCCTACGAGCGTGGTGACGAACTGGGAGCGCGAGCTCGCGCGCTTCGCGCCGACGCTCTCCGTCGCCTTGTGGCACGGCGCCGATCGCAAGGAGCAGATCGACGTGGTCCGCGACGCGGAGATCGTCATCACGAGCTACGCCTTGCTGCGTCGCGACGAGGAGTTTCTCTGCACCCTCGATCTCACCTACGCGATCCTCGACGAGGCCCAGCACATCAAGAACCCCCTCTCCGCGACGGCGGCGGCGGCCAAGCGCCTCCGCTCGAGGAGGCGGCTCGCCCTCACCGGCACCCCGATCGAGAACCGCCTCTCGGAGATCTGGAGCATCTTCGACTTCGTCTCGCCGGGGCTCCTCGGCACCCTCGACAAGTTCGAGGCCCGCTTCGCGCGGCCGATCGAGCAGGGCGACTACAAGATCGCCCAGCGCCTCCGCGCCACCATCCACCCCTTCATCCTCCGCCGCACCAAGACGGAGGTCGCGAAGGATCTGCCCGAGAAGATCGAGACCGATCAGGTCTGCGACCTCACCGGCGAGCAGAAGATCGTGTACGCCGAGGTGCTGCGGGAGGTCCGCGCCCAGGTCATGGGCGAGGTCGAGCGCGTCGGCGTCGCCAAGGCCCAGCTCCAAATCCTCGCCGGCCTCACGAAGCTGCGCCAGGCGGCGTGCGATCCGCGCTTGCTCCGGCTGCCGCGCGAATACTCCGACGACGACTCGGGCAAGCTCGTCGCCCTCCGAGAGCTCCTGCAGAACGCCATCGAGGGCGGGCACAAGGTGCTCGTCTTCAGCCAGTTCGTCCAGATGCTGAAGCTCATCGAGAAGGCGGCGAAAGAGGACGGGATCCGCTACGAGTACCTCGACGGCTCCACGACCGACCGCGCCGAGCGGGTCGAGCGCTTCCAGAGCGATCCGACGGTGGGGGTGTTCCTCATCAGCCTCAAGGCGGGTGGCACCGGGCTCAACCTCACTGCCGCCGACACCGTCATCCACTTCGACCCGTGGTGGAACCCGGCCGTCGAGCAACAGGCGTCCGACCGGGCCCACCGCATCGGCCAGACGAAGGTGGTCACGGTGTACCGGCTGGTGGCGGCGGGGACGATCGAAGAGAAGATCACCCAGCTCAAGCAGAAGAAGCGGGAGCTCGTGGCGAGCATCCTCTCCGAGGACGCGGGGGGCTCGAAGAAGCTCACCAAGCAGGATTTGGAAGAGCTCTTCGCCCCCGAGTAGCGAGCGGGGGGTGCCCGATCTGGCGCGCCCCCGGTTCTGCGATTACGCTTGTCGGGATGTCTTTTTCTTGGCTGTACCTTCTCCTTCCTTCGGGCCGAAGTGCGGCTGCCCCCCGCGTCGCCACGTCCCCCGCGCTCCGCCCCTCACGCGTGCACCGACCAAGCCGGTGGGCGCTCCTCTCCGCGCTCGTGCTCGCGCCCATCGGAGCGGTCGGGTGCGGCGAGATCGACTCGATCGGTGACGGCGGAGGCGGCGAGGCGAGCGAGGTCGTCACCCTCAAGTTCGAGCAGCAAGGCACGCTCGAGCTGCGCCCGCGCGAGAAGAGCACGCTGCTGCTCGACGCGAGCCCCGGGACGACGGTGACGCTCCTGCTCTTGGGCGACGCGCTCGACGCCTCGCTCGGTGAGGCGACGGCGCAAGCCGACGCGAACGGGTTGGCGTCGGTGCAGCTCGTGGCCCCGTCCCAGCCGACGACCTTCGTCGTTCGAGCCCAGGTGGGCGATCTCGCTTCGGCCGAGCTCCACGTCGCGGTCAGCGAGCAAGGCTTCGCGACCGTGGACATCATCCCTTCGTACACCGGCAAGCGTGATCTGAGCGGGTGGTCGGCCGATATCCTCGTCGGCGGATCGTGCGAAGACATCTTGGCCGGCTATCCGCAGAACCCGGTCGGCGCTCTCCACGTCGAGTCGAGCACCCTCTCGGGCCTCTCGATCGAGAGCGTGCCGGTCGGGCCGGAGCTCGCGGTCGCGGTGCGATCCGGCTCCCTCGCCGCGGGCTGCGCGAACTTCTCCGCGAAGCACCCGGAGGGGGTCGACGAGATCACCATCACCGTCCTCGATCGACAGGTCGACCTCTCCGGCGCCGAGCTCGACGTCTCGCTCGTCTACAGCCCGAGCGCGCCCAGTGACTTCGGCGCCATCGTTCGGGACGGAGCCCTCGAGGTAGCCGACGTCGCGTTCCCCACGACGACGCCCCTGTCGACGCTCCTCCTCGACGAGATGGGCCTGCTCATCCCGGAGGACTCCTCCAGCTCGTTCGCGGCCCTTCGAGAGCAGAGCGCGCTCGACGACGTCGTCGCGAGCGACTTGGAGGGCGTCGATCCCCACGCCTTCTGCGCCTCCCTCGCGGAGGCAGGGGCGGCCCTCGCCGTCGCCCGAACGACGGGCGCCGACCTGGCCACCATCGACGGACGGGTGTCGGGTCAGACGGATCAGCCGGGCAAGGCCTCGTTTGCCCTCGCCTCGTTCTTGGGCTTCGACGCGAGCGAGCTGAGCACGCCCCCCGGCGCCAGCTTCTCGTGGAGCGCGTCGGTGGACGATTTGCTCGTGATCACGGGCGTGCTGCCCGTCGCGGCCGCCCGCGTGGGCGCCGCCTTCATGAAGGACGCCTACGCCGACCAAGGCGGCACCACGTCCATCCCCGACGCCATCACCGAGGCCATCGATTGCGCCCAGATCGCCCAGACCATCACCTACAACGGGGCGGTGGAGGGCTGCGATCAGGCTTGCCTCGAGGACGCGTGCGCGACCGCCGCGGCCTCCCGGTGGGAGCTCGGGGTCTCCGCCGACGACGAGGCCAACCTCGGCAACCTCCAGATCGGTGTCAGCGGGACGATGTCGGTGAGCGGAGACCTCGTCCCGCTGGAGCTCCAAGGGACGTGGCTGGGGACGCTCAGCTCCCCGCTGGCCCAGACGCAGATTTCCGGCGACGCATCTGGGCACGCGCCGCCCCCGCGTTGAGATAACCTCGGGCTCGATGCCCAGCCAAAAGAGGCGTGCCCGGCGCGCCCGACCTTCGACTTCGCTTCCGCCTTCTCCGCGCGAGGACCGCTCTCGGGCTCGCCGCTTCGCCGCGCTCGCGCTCTGCGTCGCGCTGCCGACGTGCTTCACGATCGCCTCGTTCGGCGGGTGCGGCGACGACTCGACGACGCCCGACGACGATGGCGAGACCCCGCCTCAGGTCAAGCCGGGTGATCTCTGCGCGACGCCGCAGCCCGACTTCGTCCGCGTTCGCTTCTCGCCGAAGCAAGTCTTCCTGCCGCCATGCACCGGCGCCGACTGCGTGAAGCGCACGGTGAAGGTGATCGTCGAGCCGGACTTCTGCGTGGACACGCCCGTCACCCTCGAGAGCAGCGACGAGGAGAAGCTGCCCGCGCCCGCGTCGGACCAGGTCACCCTGTACAAGAGCGAGTTCTCGTTCGATCTGCCGGGAGCGACGGCGCCGGGGCGCTACACCGTGAAGGCGAAGGTCCCAAAGGGCAACGGCGAGGACGCCGAAGCGAGCCTCGACGTCGTCGTGCTCGACGACACCCTCCCCTCGTGCGCGGGCACGGCGAGCATCCCGTCGCTCGCGGGTGGCGACACCCTCCTGGGAAAGGACGAGCTCGCCGGCGCCTCGATCGGCCTCCCCGAAGGCGCCGACAAGCCCAACCAGGGCAGCTACCTCTGGAGCGTCGCGCCGTTCCCGGCGTCGATGAGCTGCGGCTCGATGGACCTCCCCGACGGCCACGTCGCGGTCGGGCCGGCGATCACGTTCGGCCCGGAGAGCGAGGTGTTCCAGCGCGAGATCCCGATGACGATCCCGGTGAACCCCGCGCTCATGCCGGCGAAGTCGCGCCTCCGCCATCTGCGCGTGCTCTACAGCGGACCGGCCTTCAAAGAGCCGCGCGTGGTCCCCGTCGCCGATCCGCGCTTCGTCGAGGTGGGCGGGACGTGGGCCCTCTCGTTCAAGGCCCCTCGCCTCGGCACCTACCAAGCGATCGTGAAGTCCGACGCGGGGACGCGGACCTACAAGCGCAAGATCATGCACCGCGCGGTGATGGGCGTGTCGATGGGCGGCATGGGGTCGAGCATGTTCGGCGTCCGGCACCACGATCTGTTCGACGTCGTCGCGCCCCTCGGCGGTCCCGCGGTCTGGGGCTGGCTCATGCACTACATCGAGAAGTACCACCTCGGCGGCTTCCGCTCGATCCCGCCCGGCACGACCCAGGGCGACATCCCGATCTCGAAGACAGAGTGCGCGGACGACTCGGCCTGCGCGCCCGACGAGACGTGCATCGGCAAGACGGACACGCTGCCGGGTCGCTGCACCCTCATGCTCCCTCCCGAGGACCCGTACGAGCACGCGCAGACCTTCAACAACTGGTGGGCCGAGTACCCGCGAACCGGCACGGGCGGCCGCTTCCCGCGCCAGGACTACGCACAGATCTTCCGAGACCTCGCGCTGCTCATGGGCAACCCCAACGGAGACAACCTCGCTCCGAACGGCGAGCAGCTGCCGCCGGGAGTTCCCCCGGACGATCCGAGCGTCGTCGGGGATCACCCGAACCGCGAGTGCGCGGTGTGGATCGATCCCATCAGCAACGACCCGAACCACGACGTGGAGCAGGAGCGGGCCGACACCTGTCCCGCGGAGCGCTGCGCGCACACCCTCACGCTCAACAACTACTTCGACGACGAGTACAACCCCGACGGCACGTTCCCCGTCATCACCGTGTGCGACGGCACGGACGCCGACGAGGCTCAGTCGCCGTGGGCGAACGCGTGGAAGGCCGACGGCAACAACAACTACCCGCTCGAGGTCGGTCTCGCCGTCGACTACAACGGCAACGGTGTCCGCGACGAGCTCGAGCCCATCATCCGCAGCGGCCATGAGCCGTGGGTCGACGCCGGCGCGGACGGGAAGCTCGACGTCGACGAGCCCGGCTACCAAGCGGGGGTGAACGACGACCCGAACGGCGACGATTACAACATGCAGTACAACCCCCTCGGCACCGAGGGGAACTACCACTACGAAGAGGGCGAGCCGTACGACGACGTGGGCATGGACGGCGTCGCGAACACGCCGCAGCAACCGCCGAACGGGTACGCTCAGCCCGGCGATGGCTACGACGTGGGGGAGGGCGACGGGAGGTTCACCGCCTCGCGCGGCCTGACCCGCATGTGGAACTACGACCCGGCCCAGGTCATCCGCGGGCTCGCGGAGGACGTGCCGGGAGGGCCGCTCGACGACGCCGCCCTCGACCGGCTCGACATCTGGACGGACGGCGGCACCCGCGACCTCTTCAACTTCCACGTCTCCGCCCAGCAGCTCACCGGAGCGATGGTCACGCGCGGCCGCGACACCGCCTATTACACCGACTTCTCCCAGCTGCCCGGCTTCGATCCCGCCCAGGCCAACACGTACACGCCCGCGCTGATGCCGTGGGAGGACGTCCAGGGCTCGGTCTTGATGCGCTACGGAAAGATCGACCCGAGCGCAGCCGACATCGAGCAGGGCAGCGGCCAGCACGTCGGCACCCTCAGCGAGATCACCTCGCGGCTCCAGACGGCGCTGTACTTCATCGGCTCGCGCTGGCCGGAGCCGGAGCTGCGGACGGTCGCGAAGGTGTCGAACGACGATCCCGCCGACCTCCCCATCTGTGAGATCGACGGCGCCTGCACGTTCGACTTCACCGACTCGCGCGGGCGGAAGGGCCCCGTGACGGTGAACCTGCCTCCAGGCTACGCCCACAAGGAAGAGCAGGATCGCCGCTACCCCGTCATCTATCTCCTCCACGGCTACGGACAGACGCCGGAGGACTTGGGGGCCGCCATCGTGTTCATCTCGAACTGGATGAACAACCCCGGCGACAGCATGTCGAGCCGCATGCCGAAGGCGATCCTCGTCTACGTCGACGGGCGGTGCCGCGACGGAGACGACGCGGTGGCAGAGTGCATCCGCGGCAACTTCTTCACCGACAGCGCGCGCGCGGAGGGACTCCAGGCCGAGTCGTGGTGGCTCGAGCTCATGGAGGAGATCGACAACCGCTACCGCACCATGCCGCCGACCGAGATCGACTGGACGGAGTAGAGCGACGCCAGAGCACCGAACATGATCGGTGCTCTAGAGCACCGATTCATTTGAAGGCCGAGTGATGTCGCGCGAGTTTGCGTGGGAGGCGCGCGCCCGAGGAGTGAGCACCACAGCACGACTCGCAGTCGTACCCAGGAGCGGAGCGACGAGGCCGCGTGGATCACGTGAAATAACAGCGCCGACTCAAACGGATCGGTGCTCTAGAGCACCGGTCCATTGAAGCCGAGTGATGTCGCGCGAGTTTGCGTGGGAGGCGCGCGCCCGAGGAGTGAGGCACCACAGCACGACTCGCGGTCATGCGAGAGGCGGGCGACGAGCGCGTGGATCACGCGTGAAATGGCGCAGCGCCAGCTTTCAAACGGATCGGTGCTCAGAGCACCGATTCATTGAAGCCGGTGATGTCAACGCGAGTTTGCGTGGGAGGCGCGCGCCCGAGGAGTGAGCACCACAGCACGACTCGCAGTCATGCGAGGAGCGGAGCGACGAGGCCGCGTGGATCACGCGTGAAATGGCGCGAAAGCGCCGGCTTTCAAACGGATCGGTGCTCTAGAGGGGCCGATACCGAAGCAGGAGCGTCTCGGCCCCCAGCTCGGTCACGATCGGTTTGCTCTCGCTCGGCAGCGTGAGCGAGCCACGGAACGACAGCGCTAGAAACAAGCCGCCGTCGGGCGCGGCGGTGACCGCGGTCGGCACGAGAATGTCGGTCGTCGGCTGCTCCGGCGCGAGATCGATCGTGAACAGCTCGTCGCCGGTCGCGGCGTCGAGCGCGACGATGAACGTCTGACGGTCGGCGCTCGCGGCGTGAGGGGTGCAGCTGAAGGCGGTGGCGGTCGCGCCCGCACGACATCCGACGACGTACACGAGCGAGCTCGAGCCGCAGTCGGCGACGTCGGAGGGGACGATGTCCACCACCGCCTCGAACGCGTCCGTGTCCGCGGTCGCGCTCGGGTGGGCTTCGCTGGGATAGACCCACAAAACGGATTTGTCCGCGCTGTCGAGCGCAGCGACGAAGGGTGAGACCCCCTTTGCGGCGCCGAGCTTCACCCCGTCGATCGAGAACGCACCTTCGAAGCCGCCCCCGAAGAAGACACGGCCACCGCCCTTCGCGGCGGCGGTGCCGAACGAGCGCGCGCCGGAGTCGATCGGGATCTCGGTCTTCCCGTCACCCTTCAAGTCCCAGGCGCCGAGGAAGAGCGAGGTCTGATCGGGACAGGCCTGAATGCTCGCGTCGCAGTCGCCGCCGGTCACCCACAGGTTCTCGCTGTCGTCGAGCGTGATCGCGCCTTGCACGTCGTAGGGATAGCCGTCCGCCCACGCGACCTTGCCCGTGAGCCAGAACACGTTGTCCGTCTGGTCGGCATGAGAGCGAGCGACCACGTACTCGGGGCCGTCCGTCGAGAGCTGCTGGAAGAAATACGGCGTCTTCGCGATGCCGAGGCCCGCCGTCCAGTTGCCCACTTCGTTGAAGTCGGTGTCGAGGCCCAGCGCCTCGCCGCCGCTGCCGATATCGGGATCCACGCCGGACGTCATGACCGTGAAGAAAGGCACCCAGCCAGGACCGGCGGCGCCGCCCGCCGAGCTCACGGTCTGATTGCCCGCCGGACACGCGCTGTCGACGCCGAGGCTGAGGGAGTAGGGCGTGCTCGCAGCGGCCGGGACGCCCGCCGAGACGAGGAGGTTGGTGCCCAAGAGCGACGTCCGACCCGCGATGAGATACCCGTCGACGGGCACGCACGGCATGATCGAGCCGATCTCCTCGGGGGAAGTGTTCGTCACGCGCGAAACGGCGAAGAGCATGTTCGCGGGTGTGCTGGGAAACGAGAGGCCCTCGATGCCCTGTGAAGCCTCCCCGAACAACTTGATCGACGAGTCTTGCGCTGCGAGCCCCGTGGTCGTGACGTAGCTGTCCTTCGAGTTCCCGGCGGGGACGGCGCGCCAGACCACCTCGAGCCGGCCGCGGATCGCGGCCTCCGAGCAGTCGCCGCCGCTTCCCCCGCCTCCCCCTGCCGCGCCGCCCCCGAGGGGCTCGCCGCTCGACTCCGGGAAGTCGAGCAAGAGGCTGCATCCGGCGGCGGAGCCGATCAGGGAGAGGATGGCGGCCGCGTGGCGCGCGCGCATCAGAACGTCCCTCCCATCACGAGGCCTCCTGGGGTCGGGGCGAGATAGACGCGCGCCCCTCGCTCCGCGCCGCCGCTCGTTCGCGTCGCGCCGACGAGGATGCACGTGAGCCCCGCGGCCGCGAGCGCTCCGCCCGCGAAGAGGGTGATCGTGCTCGTGAGCGCGAGCGCCTCTCCGCGCGCGATCGCGTCGTGCGCCTGCTGCTGCGACGCGCTCTTGCACGAGATGACGCCGTCGGTGGTGCGGCAATCCCCGCTGTCCTCGAGCGTGCCGATCGTCGCGTGATCGGACGCGGCCACCCCGCCCGTGATGGCGGCGATGCCGAGGCCGAGCACGCCGACGCCACCGAGGACGCCCCCGGCGATGAGGAGCGCGGGGTCCGGTCGAGGGCCAGGAGCGGACGGACCTCCGCGCTTGGGCGAGGGCGCCGGCTCCGCCTCTTCGCTCGGTCCGGGGACGAGCGTGAGCGTGACGACCTTGTTCTCCCCTTCGCCCAGCTCGACCTCGGCGCGCGCGGCGCGGAACCCCCGCGCCTTCGCCTCGATCACGTGCTTTCCAGGGTCGACGGGCACCCGCTCGTCGGCGGGGATGGCGACGCCGTCGCGCGAGAGATCGAGCCCGGCCGGGCTCGGCGAGACCTTCACCGTCATCCAGGGGATCCGAGGCTCGAGCGCGGCGATCTGCTCGTCGACGTAGGCGTCCACCCGCTTCTTTCGCTCCTCGCCGAACGTCTCGCTGTTCATCGATTTGGCGCGCTTGAACTCGCCCCACGCGCGCGCGACGAGCCCCTCGTGGGCGTGACACCGGGCGATGTTGACCTGCGCCCCCACGCTCGGCTCGAGCCGCATGCTCGCGTCGAACTTCGGGCACGCGGCCGCCCAGTCCTCGTTCCGGAGGAGGGCGACGCCTTGGTCGAACAGGGCCTGCGCGGCGGCCGGATCCTTCGCCGGCTCCGCGGGCTGCCCCGTCGCGATCGCGGGCTCCACGAGGAGCCCGGCGACAACAGAGCCCGAAAGAGACCGCGATGAAAGCGCATCAGCGAGTCTCCCAGACGGGCGGCGGAGGGCGGGGGGCGGCCGGGGGAGCCGGTCGGGTGGGTCGCGGGGGCGGGCGTCCCGGCCGCTTGGGACCGGACGGCTACCGCAGAGGCCGACGCGGTGTCCCCACCGCCGGCGCGCGCGCTCGCCGGGAAGCGGCCCCGCCCGCAGACGCGGTGCTCGTCGCGACCGCGGTGACCACCGGCTCCGTGCTCTCCGAGAGAGCGGAGGCGCGCAGCGCGTCGCGCGCCGTCTCGGCGGAGGCGCGCGTCGCTCCCGGCGCGCGCGCGCCCGTCGACCCAGCGCCACCTCCATCTCGGAGACCGCGCGACGCGACCACGTCGCCCCCGCCGCGAGCCCGAGCGCCGAGCGCGATCGCGATCCAGCGGACGCGCGCGAGCGCCCTGCGACGCGGCCGAGGAAGGACGCGGGATCGACTGGGCATCGCCCGTCTGGTAGGCTGCCTCAGGCACGCGGCTCACCGGTCCGGAGCCAGGCACCCCCGAGACGGGCGCCACCGGCGCGATGGGGACCGTCCCTCCCGACACGGCGCCGGCCTGCGACGAGGGCGCGCTCCGGGGCGCCGAGCCAGGACCGGTCGGTCCCGACACCTCCGTGCTCTCGTAGAAGACCTCCAGCGCGCGCCCAGGCGTCCGGCCGAGGACGCTGGAAGCCGAGCCGGGCGTCACCGCCGCGACCGCACGCGGCGGGCTCACCCCCTCGCCCGCCACCGCCACCGCGTCGGGGAGGGCCCGCCCGAGAGCGTCGATCATCTCGCGCGCGGCCTGGTATCGCTCGCGGGGATCCGTGCGCGTGGACCGCTCGAACCACGCGTCGAACGACGCGGGCAGCTTCACGCCCCGCCGCGCCGCCCGCACGGACGCCGGCTCCGTGGGCCCCTGCCCGACCGCCAACAGCAGCGTGAGCACGTTGCCGCCGGCCGAGGAAGCCTCGTCCTCGAAGTAGGGCGCGCCCACGAGCATCGAGTAGGCGATCTGCGCGACCGCGTAGAGGTCGGACGCGGGCCCGATGAGGTGCGCCTCCCCCGTGATCTGCTCGCGCGACATGTAGAACGGGGTCCCGAACGACTTCGTCGTGGCCGCCCCGCCCGTCGTCGACTTGATGACCTTCGCGATCCCGAAGTCGAGGATCTTGATCCGCGCGCTGCCGTCGTCGCGATACGTGAGGAACATGTTCTCGGGCTTGAGGTCCCGGTGAACGATGCCCCTTCGGTGCGTCTTCTCGAGCGCGAGCGCGGCTTGCTCGAGGTAGCGGACCGTCTCGTCGCGGCTGTATCGCTCCCCCCGCTTGAGCCGCGCCCCGAGGTCCTCCCCGCGGAGCAGCTCCATCACGAGGAAGGGCGAGTCGGTCTCCGCGTCGATGCCGGCGTCGAAGACCTCGACGAGGTGGTCGCTCTCGATCTCGGCGGTGACGACCGCCTCGAGGGCGAAGCGATCCCTCATCACCGGATCGGTCAGGACGTGGGGCAGCATGACCTTCAGGGCCCGGCGCCGCTTCGTCTCCCGGTGCAGGACCTCGTAGACGATGCCCATCCCGCCGGTGCTGATGACGCGCACGACCTCGTAGTGAGCCGCGAAGACCGTGCCTGGCTTCAGCGCCATCATGACAAGCTACCCATCCACCGTGGCGCACCCGCGCTGCGCCCTCAGAGCCTACACCAGAGCGCCGCTCGCCGATGCTTTTCGATGCGCCGCCCCCCATCGTACGATGCGCGGCCGTGCGGCCCATCCTCGGCATCGTCGCGCTCGTGCTCGCGAGCTGCGCCTCCGCGCTGCCGGAAGCGCGAGTCGTCGAGGGAGATCAGGACGCGATGGTGGCCGGCCACGGCGTCGCGCTCGGCGGGATCTCCTCGCAAGGCCGCTTCCGGAACGGCCGCCGAATCACCGTCCTCCGCGCCACCCTGTTCGTCCGCGACCGCGAGGGCCTCCGCAAACAGACGGTCGACGAGGGGGACGACCTCCTCATCGCCGGCGAGCGCTGGCTCCTCGTCGAAGTCCGACCGGGCACCCCCGCGACCGCCGGCTCCGTCCTGCTCCGCAAGGCCCCCAAGGAGTGAGCGCCGTGCGCAGCGGAGCGGAGCGGAGCCGGGATCGGCGGCCGCGGTCCGCGCGCTGCTACGAAAACCATAGCAGCGCCGCGCCGCGCGCGATCGCCGCTACTTCTTCGCCGGTGACGCGGGGGCGGTGATCTCCAGGTCCTGGAGGAGGTCTTCGAGCTCGATGCGCTTGTCGAGGCGCTTGGCTTCCAGGTCCGCCAGCTGGACGCCGAGCTTGTTGCCCTCGGTCGTGAACTCGTCGAGCTGCTTCGTCCACTTCTGGCGCTGGGCCGCCGCCTGGTTGTTCTTCTCGATGCTGCGGATGTTCTCGCGCAGCTCGCTCGCGCGCTGGTCGAGCTTGTTGCGCTTCTCGGTGAGCCCGGAGATCTGCTCCTCGAGCTTCGCCATCTCGCGGCGCTTGTCCACGATGGGCTGGAGCTTGCGCTTCAGCTCGGGGGTCAGGTCGGTGTAGACGAGCAGCTTCTCGAGGACCTCGAGGGCGGGCTTGTCCCAGATGCTGATCGAAGAGCGGCTCGGGGTCTGCTCGCGGACGGTGAGGGTGCCCTCGCGCTGCCCGGGCTTCACCACCACCTTCACGAGGTAGGCGTCGGCGAGATCCTCGGTGCCGTCGGGGCGCTCCGCGAGGGAGTAGTTCCAGCCCGTCTTCGGGTGCCGCACGAGGAGGTTGAAGCCCTTGTCGAGGGTCTGCGCCTTCACCGTGTACGTGGTCGCGCGTCGCGCGAACTGCTCGACCTCCAGCACGCCGCGCGACATCTTCACGAGGCGCATCTCCTCGCGATCGTCCTTCACGGAAGCGGTCACCATGATGCCGGTCTCGACCGCGAACGGGATGGTCGCGCTCGTGTTGGACCCCACCGCCTCCGAGAGCCCCTCGCCGACGAAGCTGCCGCCGGAGAAGATGCTGATCGGGCCCGGCTCCAGCACGAACGGGGTAGAGTTCTTGAAGCGGACGACCCGATAGGGATTGGCCTCGTAGCCGTATCCTGCGCCGCCGGGACGGAAGAGGAACGTCTCCTCCCCTTCGACGTCGGCGTTGACGATCGCGACCATCGTCGAGGTCCCTTCAGGGACGGTGACCTTCTGCTGGATGTCGAAGCGCGTCTGCCCCGAGACGGTCGCCGCGCGCGCCTGCGCGAGCGTGGACCGCCGCAGCGATTCGAAGTCGACGGAGGCGGGCGGTTGGGCGGGCTCGCTCTTCGGCGCGGGACTGCGGTCGTAGCGATAGTCTCCCGACACCGCGACGTCGCGCTTGTTGCGCTTCTCTTCCGCCTTCTTCGCCTCCTTCGCGGGGGACGCGGGGCGGGCGGCGGCGCGGCCCTTGAGGCCCGCCGCCCCGCCCACGCCGTAGCCGGAGCCCTCCGCGCGCGCCTCGCTCTCATCCATGGCGAGCTTGTCGGCTTCACCTCCGCGCGGCCCCGCCTGGACGACCGGCGCCTCCGGCGGCGGGGGGGCCGCGGCCGGCTCGTCGAACGTCGTCTCGCCGATCATCGCTTGGGCCTGCTTGCGAACGCCGCTCTCGGTGAGATCGGAGCGCGGCACGTCGCGGGGCGTGTGCAGATCGTAGCGGAACGCGATGGGGGCGCCCGACGTGAGGCCGAGGTTCACGTCCGACCACTCCTCACCGCTCGTGTTGTCGACGACGGCCCACGCCTGCAGGAGCGCTTTGCCCTGGCCGTCCTTCGGCAGCACCACCCGATAGGTGGGCTTCCACATCGGCGCCGCCGCGACGTAGCTCACGAGGAGCTTGTGCGAGCTCGCGCCGGCGAGGCGGATGCTCACCGCGACCTGCTGGAACATGCCCTCCCCCGCGCTCGCGTCGAGGGTGCGGTTGAACTGGAGCGCGAGGTCGCCGTCCGCGAGCTTGATCCCCTTCACCTTCGACAGCCGCACCACCTTCATCTCCGCGCCGTCGAGCAGGGTCACGCGGTGGTCCTGGGTCGGGCTGTTCGGTACGCCGGGGCCCCCCGCGCGCGGCGGGTCCGCGGGCGCGTCCTCGAGCACCTCGACCATCACGATGCGCCCCGAGATGCTGCCGTCGGTCGTGGAGAGGGTGACCTGCGTCCCGCGCAGGGTGTCGAGCACCTCCGCGAGGTTGCCTCGACCCGGCTGGAGGGTGGAGAGGGCGGCGTTGGCCCAGCTCTGCGGATCGAGCGGCATCGACACGCTCACGGCGCGGCCGGTGTCGCGCTCGACGACGGTGAGGCTCTTCAGCAGATCGTTGACCTGATCCTTGCGGACCTTGATCGTCAGGATGTCGCCGTCGATCTCCCCGCTCCTTTCGAAGTAGCCGATGCCATTGCGGTAGAGGACGACGCGCTCGAGCTTCAGAGGCGAGTCCGCCGTCGGATACTTGAGCCTCGGGTCTTGGGTGCAGCCGAGCAGAAGGCACGACGCGAGCGCGAATCCGAGGACGGAGTTTCTTCGGAACATCGGGGAGGGATCCTCTCGAAAGGGTTTCGCGGGGTCGATCGCGACCCGGCACGTTCAGGTTGCCAAGTCGGCGCGATCTGTGACCACTTCTCGGACGGACCGCGCGCGCGACGATTCAGCGAGGGGAGCGCGCGGATGGAGCAGCCGCACCCGATGCGCTCACGCTCGGTACGTCCTGCCACTCGACGAAGCCCTCTGGCCATGCCGACGAGGTAGAAGAAGCCGAAACAGGAACGGCGACGCGCTTCGGTTTCTTACACCCCTCGTACGCGGAGATGAAGGTGAGCACGCCGACCCCGGCCGCCGCGACGGCGAGGGTCAGGGCGCGAAGCCGAAACGGCGGCTGCTCGAGGCGGAGGTTCCGAGGTTCGCGCGACATCGAGGGAGACCCGTACTCTCCCGTCCCGCCCTCACGGGCGCAAGGCCCTTCCCGGCGCTATCTTTTCAGAAGCAGCGACGAAGGGCACGGTCGCTCTCCTCCCCCTCGGTGATCGAAGAGGATGCCCACCCCGGCTCGCTCCGCGAGCCACCCCTCCCAAGCGTCGCGCTGCGCGCGCCGCGGGAGGGGTCGGTGATCGGATCGATGCGCGATCAGCGCGCGAGGCTCGAGCCCGGCTCCGGTGCCCTCGTCGCGTAGAGCTCCAGGTGGCCACAGCTCGAGCAACGTCGCGCGTCGATCGCCTTCACGTCGCCCCCCTCCAGGCTCACCCCTCCCCCGCTACGAATGCGCTCCCAGAACCCCTTCTTCGTGTTCGGTGCGCCCGCGACCCATATCGCGACCCACGTCTGCGCCGTCCCGGTATCGGGGATGAATCCTTCCTCGAGCCCACCGCCGCAAGCCGTACATTTCATCGCTGGACCTCGCGAGCGGGGTACCACAAGCGCGGCCTCGCGCCGAGGACCGGCCCTCGTACGATGCACCAATGCCGTCGGCGAAGGCTCCTCCCAAGGCGTGGCGCTGCCCCTCGTGCAAGCGAAGCTTCGGACGGAGGAACCAATCGCACGGCTGCGCGCCCGCGACGACCGTCGAGGCGTTCTTCGACGCGCGCCCGCGCTCCGATCGGGAGGTGTTCGAGGAGGTGAGAGCCTACCTCCAGAAGCTCGGCCCGATCGTCGTCCTCTTCAAGCGCACGAGGACGTTCGCCGAGCTCCGCCCGAGGCGTTCCGGGCTTGGCCTGAGCGTCCTCGGTCCCCCCGACCTCGACCATCCTAGGATAAGGAAGACGCTCGCCCTCTCCGCGAACCGCGCCGCCTACTACGTGGACCTCGAAGCGCCGCGCGACGTCGATCGCGACGTCCGGCGCGTCCTCGAGACGGCGTTCCTGACCTCGCCGTAGGGCGGCTCGCGACGAGCGTCCCCTCCCGCGACGCGCGCGAGCGCGGAGCTTGGGAGGGGCCGACGAGCGACAGCGAGGAGGGGGGTGGGCATCACGCTCTTCCTCAGCGCCCTCCCCTCGCCTTCGTGAGGCAACGCACGACGAGGCTCGTCCAGCCCGTCTGGTGATCGGCGCCAAGACCGCTGCCCCGGTCGCCGTGGAAGTACTCGTAGAACAGGAGGAGGTCGCGGAAGGCTTCGTCGCTCGCGAAGCGCTCGGCGAAGCGGCCGTGGGCGGCGACGTGGCCGCGCGCGTCGGGGACGAAGATGCTCCCGAGGCGGCGGGCGATCTCTTGGGCGACCTGCTTGAGGTTCATCAGGTTGCCGGAGCCGGTGGGGCACTCGACCACGAGATCGTCGCCGTAGAAGAAGTGGTAGCGCTCGAGGGCCTCCACGAGGAGGAAGTTGAGGGGGAACCAGATGGGGCCGCGCCAGTTGGAGTTGCCGCCGAACATGCGGGTCGTCGAGTCCCCGGGGGCGTAATCGACGCGGTACTCGTCGTGCCCGATGCGGAGGACGTACGGGTTCTTCTCGTGGTGCTTGGAGAGGGAGCGGACGCCGTAGGGCGAGAGGAACTCCTCCTCGTCGAGCACGTACTTGAGGGCGCGCACGAGGCGCTCCTTGCTCGGGATGGCGAGGAGGCGATGCTCACCCCCCTCGGACGACGTGCTGAAGGTGATGCTGGAGGCGAGGTCCTTCCGGTTGTCGATGAGCCACTGCATCCGCTTCTTGAAGCCGGGCATCTTGTCGAGGACCTCCTCCTCGAGGACCTCGGCGGTGAAGAGGGGGATGAGGCCGACGATGGAGCGCACGCGCAGGGGGATGCTGCGTCCGTCGAGCTCGATCTGGTCGTAGTAGAAGCCGTCGTGCTCGTCCCACAGGCCAGAGCCGCCGAGGCGATTCATGGCGTCGGCGATGGCCACGAAGTGCTCGAAGAACTTGGAGGCCATGTCCTCTGCGGCCGGGTCTTGGGCCGCGAGCTCGAAGGCCATCGCGAGCATGTTCGTCGCGTAGAAGGCCATCCACGCGGTGCCGTCGGCTTGGGCGAGCTTGCCTCCGGTGGGGAGGGGCTTCGACCGATCGAAGACGCCGATGTTGTCGAGGCCGAGGAAGCCGCCGCTGAAGATGTGGTTTCCGTCTTCGTCCTTGCGGTTCACCCACCACGTGAAGTTGAGGAGCAGCTTGGCGAAGACCTTGGCCAAGAAGACGCGGTCGCGCTGGCCGCGCGGGGCCGCCATCTTGTAGACGCGGAACGCGGCCCACGCGTGGACGGGCGGGTTCACGTCGCCGAAGTTGAACTCGTAGGCGGGGAGCTGCCCGTTCGGGTTCATGTACCACTCGCGCAAGAACAGGATGAGCTGGTCCTTGGCGAGCTCGGGATCGATCTCCGCCATCGGGATCATGTGGAAGGCGAGATCCCAGGCCGCGTACCAGGGGTACTCCCACTTGTCCGGCATGGAGATGACGTCGCGGTTGTAGAGGTGCTGCCACTCGAGGTTGCGATCGCGGCCGCTCGGAGGCAGCGGCTGGGAAGGGTCCCCCTCGAGCCAGTCCTTCACGATGTAGTGATAGAACTGCTTCGAGAAGAGGAGCCCCGCGCGGGCCTGGCGCACGACGCGCTGCTCGTCCTTGGTGAGGGCGTCGGGGGTGCGGTGATCGTGGAAGCGCTCCGCCTCCGCGCGGCGCGCGCGGAACACCTCGTGGAAGCGCTCCCCGAAGAGCTCGCCCGCGCCCTCGCACTCGTCGTCGGAGAGCAGGCGCAGCTCGAGGACGAGCTTCCCGCCCGGGCCGAGGACGGCGCGTCGGTGGAAGGCCGCCTTCGTCCCCACCTCGTCGGGGTTCACCGCGTCGACCTCGCCGTTCACGACCCGCCGGTGGAAGGCGTCCTTCACGTAGGGGATCGGGTTGCGGCCGCCCCAGAGCTTCGCGACGTTGGACTCGTTCTCGGTGAAGTAGGGACCGAGCTCCTCCGCGCGCGAAGGGGCGATCGCGAGGAGGTAGCGGCCGAGCGACGCGTGATCGGCCCACAAGAGCGAAGCCGCCCCGCGCCCGGGGGTCAGCGATCCAATCGTCGGCTTCTTGAAGTAGCCCTCGCCTTGTCGGCCCCACGACCACGTGTTCCGAAACCACAGCGTCGGCAGGACGTGGAGGGGCGCCGGCTCGCGCGCGCGGTTCTCGATCGTGACGATGCCGAGGATGTCGTCGGGGGCGGCCTTCGCCCACTCGACGGTGACGTCGAAGTACCGGTCGTCGTCGAAGGCGCCCGTGTCGAGCAGCTCGAGCTCCGGCTCGGCGAGGGACCGGGCGCGGTTCTCACGGACGAGCTCGGCGTAGGGGAAGGCGCGCTGCGGGTACTTGTAGAGCGCCTTCATGTACGAGTGGGTCGGGGTCGAGTCGAGGTAGAACCAGAGCTCCTTCGCGTCCTCGCCGTGGTTGCCCTCGGGGCCGGTCAGGCCGAAGAGGCGCTCCTTCAGGAACGGATCGCGCTCGTTCCAGAGGGCGAACGCGAGGCAGAGACGGCACTGGCGATCGGTGATCCCGAGCAGGCCGTCCTCACCCCATCGATAGGCGCGGCTGCGCGCGTGCTCGTGCGGAAAATAGCCCCATGGATCGCCCTCCGCGGAGTAGTCCTCGCGGACGGTGGCCCACTGTCGCTCGGAGAGGTAGGGACCCCATCGCTTCCAGTTCTTCTCGCGCGTGAAGTCTTGCTCGAGGCGAAGCGACTCCTCGTCGTCGGGGTAGAGGCCGCGGTTCATGCTCCCGCGGATGGTAGGGGCCCCACGCTCCCTGCGCACGCGTGGCGATGCGCCCCGGTATCGCGAGGCGCTTCGGGGTGCTACTCATGGTGCCGCGAGCGCGGGCGGGTCGTCGCCGGAGCGCGCGCGAGGAGGACGCGACAACCATGGGCATCTCGACGACGAAAATCGAGACGGAGACGGTCCCCGGCCAAGCCATCGTCCAGGAGCGCTCCGTCAAGCCGTGCGCGCTCGTCATCTTCGGCGCCACCGGCGATCTCGCGAAGCGAAAGCTCGTCCCCGCCCTCTACAACCTGCTGAAAGAGGATCTCCTCCCCGAGGGCTTCGAGCTCGTCGGGGTCGGGCGGAGCTCGCCCGACGAGGCTTCTTTCCGGGCGATGCACCGCGAGAGCACCGCCAAGTTCTCACGGACGAAGCCCGTCGACGCCGCCGTCTGGGAGAAGCTCGAGCAGAAGATCCACTACGTGCAGGGTGACCACGAGTCGAAGGAGACGTACGCCGGGCTCACCAAGAAGCTCGACGAGCTCGACCGCACGAAGGGCACGCAGCAGAACCGCATCTTCGTCTTCTCCACCCCGCCATCGGCGTTCCCGGTGATCCTCGACGGTCTCAAGGCGAACGGTCTCCTCCACCCCGACGGCAACGCGAAGGGCCCCTTCTCACGGGTGATGATCGAGAAGCCCTTCGGCCACGACCTCAGCTCCGCGCGCGAGCTCAACAAGATGGCGGCCGCGTACGTGAGCGAGGAGCAGCTCTATCGGATCGATCACTACCTCGGCAAAGAGACGGTCCAGAACATCCTCGTCCTGAGGTTCGGCAACTCCCTCTTCGAGCCGCTCTGGAACCGCAACTACGTGGACCACGTCCAGATCACCGCCGCGGAGGAGCTGGGGATGGAGGGCCGCGGGCGCTTCTACGACGAGACGGGCGCCCTGCGCGACGTCGTGCAGAACCACCTGCTCGAGATCCTCGCCCTCGCCGCGATGGAGCCGCCGGTCTCGTTCAAGGCGGAGGAAATCCGAAACGAGAAGTCCCAGGTGCTGCGCTCCATCCGCCCCATCTACCCGCACGAGGTCGCGGAGAACGTGGTGCGCGGGCAATACAAGGGCTACCGCGACGAGCAGTACATCGCCAAGGACTCGAAGACGCCGACCTACGTCGCGACGCGCTTCATGATCGACAACTGGCGCTGGCACGGAGTGCCGTTTTACGTGCGGGCGGGCAAGCGGCTCGGCAAGCGCCTGACCGAGGTGGCCATCCATTTCCGGGCGGTGCCTTTGTGCCTCTTCGGGCGCGACGAGGTCTGCCAGCGACTCGAGCAGAACGTGCTCGTGTTGAGGATCCAGCCCGACGAGGGGATCGAGTTCCGGTTCATGTGCAAGCAGCCGGGGGACGATCTGTTCGTGAGCAACGTGAAGATGGACTTCAGCTACGCGCGCGCCTTCGATCGCCCCGCGCCCGAGGCCTACGAGCGGCTGTTCCTCGACTGCATGCGCGGCGACCAGACGCTGTTCGCGCGGCGCGACGGGGTCGAGGAGGCGTGGGCTCTGTGCACCCCCATCCTCGAGGCCTGGCAGAACGATCCGGAGATCCCCCTCTACGAGTACGAGCAGGGAAGCGCCGGTCCCGCCGCCGCCGACGATCTGCTCCGGGCCACACGCCACCGGTGGCGACCGCTCGAGTGAGGAGGGCGCCATGGCCGATGTCTTCTCGCCCATCGTCCTCGCGACCGCGGCCGAGGTCGCGGAGCGCGCCGCCGCGATCATCGCGGAGGAGGTCGTGCGCGCCACCGCCGCCTCCGCGACGCTCTCGCTGATGCTCGCGGGAGGAACGACCCCGCGCGCCGCCTACGAGCGGCTCGCGACGATGCCCCTCCCCTTCTCGACGATACGGTTCTTCTTCGGCGACGAGCGCGCGGTCGCCCCCGATCACCCGGAGTCCAACCATCGGATGGCGAAGGAGGCCCTCTTCGATCGGGCCGGGATCGATCCGAAGCACGTCCACCGCATGGCCGCGGAGGCGCCGGATCGGGAGGGAGCGGCGCGCGCGTACGCGGCGCTCTTGCCGGAGCGGATCGACGTGCTCCTGCTCGGCATGGGCGAGGACGCCCACACCGCGTCGCTCTTCCCCGGCTCGGAGGCGATCGAGGAGCGCGAGCTCCGGGTGAAGCCGGTCACGGGGCCGAAGCCGCCTCCGGACCGGCTCACGATCACCCCCGTCGTCATCGAGCGAGCCCGGCGCGTCGTCGTGCTCGTGACGGGCAGCGGAAAGGCCGAGGCCCTCGAGCGGGCCGCGAAGGGGCCGCTCGATCCGCGCCGGTACCCGATCCAACTCGCTCGCGGTGGGGAGATCTACGCCGACCCTCCCGCGGCCCATCGTCTTTGATGCATCGAACGAAACGGAGATCGACATGACCAGTTCCACCCCCGGCGCGCGGCCGCGCTCGCCGACCCCTCCCGGACGTCTTCGCTCCAAGGAGCTCAGCCGTGGGAGGGGTTCATGAGCGAAGCAAAGGCCGACGTCGCAGTCATCGGCATGGCCGTCATGGGCAAGAACCTCGCGCTCAACATCGCCGACCACGGCCATCGGGTCGCGATCTACAACCGGAGCGGGAACGTCACCGACGAGGTGATGAAGGAGAACCCGGACAAGGGCTTCGTGCCGTGCAAGACCTTGCCCGATCTCGTGGCCTCCCTCTCCAAGCCGCGGCGCCTGCTCGTGATGGTGAAGGCGGGGGCCCCCGTCGACGCCGTCCTCGATGAGCTCGTGCCGCTGCTCTCGCCCGGCGACGTCGTCATCGACGGCGGCAACACCTATTTCCCCGAGACGCAGCGCCGGGAGAAGGCCCTCAAGGCGAAGTCGATCCACTTCGTGGGGATGGGCGTCTCGGGGGGAGAAGAGGGTGCCCGCTTCGGACCTTCGCTGATGCCGGGCGGGGCGCGGGAGGCGTGGGACGCGACGAAGAACGTCTTCGAGTCCATCGCCGCCAAGACGGACTCCGGCCCGTGCGTGACCCACGTCGGGCCCGACGGCGCGGGCCACTTCGTGAAGATGGTCCACAACGGGATCGAGTACGGCGACATGCAGCTCATCGCGGAGGCCTACGATCTGCTCTCGCGCGGGCTCTTCCTGGGCGCGGCCGAGATCGGCGACGTCTTCGCGAAGTGGAACGAGGGTCCGCTCTCGTCGTTCTTGATCGAGATCACCGCCCAGGTGCTGAAGGTCGTCGACGACAAGACGAAGCGCCCCCTCGTCGATCTCGTGCAAGACCGCGCCGGGCAGAAGGGCACCGGCAAATGGACGGTGCAGGTCGCCCTCGATCTCGCGGTGCCGATCCCGACCATCGCCGCCGCCATCGACGCGCGCGTGCTGTCCTCGATGAAGGAGGAGCGCGGCCGCGCGGCGGAGAAGGTCCGGGGGGCGTTCGGCGCGCCTGCGTCCCTCGACAAGAATGCGTTCCTCTCGGACGTCCACGACGCGCTGTTGGCCGCGAAGATCGGCTCGTACGCGCAGGGGCTCCGGCTCATCGCGACCGCGAGCGACGCTCAGAAGTGGGGCATCGACCTGAAGGAGATGGCCCGCATCTGGAAGGGCGGCTGCATCATCCGGGCGAAGCTGCTCGACACGATCATGCGCGCCTACGACCGGAACCCGAAGCTCGAGAGCATCCTCGCCGATCCGGAGCTCGAGGCGACGGTGCAGGGAGCACAGCCGGGCTGGCGTCGCGCCGTCGCGGCGGGGGTGGGCCTCGGCATCCCCCTGCCCGCGATGACGGCGAGCCTGTCGTTCCTCGACTCGTATCGGACCGCGCGGCTACCGCAGAACCTCACCCAGGCTCAGCGCGACGCGTTCGGCTCCCACACCTACGAGCGCACGGACGAGGCGCCCGGCCACTTCATCCACACCGACTGGCTCGGCACCCACGCGGGGAGCTGAGGGCCGAGCCTCTCCGAT
This sequence comes from Polyangiaceae bacterium, assembly GCA_044225865.1. Classification (GTDB taxonomy): domain Bacteria; phylum Myxococcota_A; class Polyangia; order Polyangiales; family Polyangiaceae; genus Xiheicaenibacterium. The sequence continues at coordinate 45,629 of JBGAID010000086.1, forward strand.
CGACCCCCTGCAGCGTCGGCGAGCGCGAAGCGCGCCGGGGGTGCTGATCAGAACCCCTCCCGCGACGGAGCGCGAAGCGCGCAGTCGCCTGGGAGGGGTCGGCGAGCGCGAAGCGCGCCGGGGGTGGTATCAGAGCGCGCCGCCGGTACCGCCCGTGCCGGCGGTGCCGCCGGCGCCGCCTGCTCCGCCCGACCCACCCGCGCCGCCGGCGCCGCCCGCGCCACCCGCGCCGCCCGTTCCACCCCCGCCCACCTCTTCACCGAGATCCTTGTTGGCGGCCTCGTCGGCGTTGCACTTGTCGACCTGGCCGCTGAAGTGGCTCGCGTCGTAGGGGAGGCTCTCCGTGTCGACGGCGCCGTCCACATCGACCCGCAGCGTCACGCTGCTGCCGCCGATCGCGACCGGGGTGCAGATGCCCACCACGTAGTTGCTCCGCGCGATGCCGGTTGCGAGCGCGGCGATGTCCGAGAACACCTGAGAGATATCGGACGGCGCGATGTCGGAGAGGAACTGGGTGCAGCTCGGCGGCGGAGGCGAGTCCACGCTGCAGGTGATCCCTTCGCGGCAGCCGGTGAGGGAGTTGCCGCATCCGGTGTTGGCGCGCCCCGCGAGCTCCTCGAGGGCGCACGCGTCGTAGTTGCCGGCGATGCCGATCGCGATCTTCGTCGCCGACGAGTCGTGCTTGAGCTGGAGCGCGTACTCGCGCAGAGCGGCCCCGTTGCCGGCCTCGTGGGTGCCGTCGCTGATGAGCACGAGGAACCGCTCGATGACCTTCTTCTCCGAGTCGAGGCCCGCCCCCTGCGCGTCGAGGTCCGTCAGCGCGTCGCTGTAGGCGCCGTAGAGATCGGTGGTGCCTCGGTTGCCGTCGCTCTGCAGCTGATCGAGCGCCTCGTTGAGCTGCGTCTCGCTATCGAGGAAGCCGGCGATCTGGGAGGGCAGCTCGGGCCGGCCGATGGCATAGATCGCGATTCGGTGGGGCAGCTTCACGCTGCTCGAGAGCGACTCGTGGATGTACGTGCGCGCGCCGTCGAGCACGTCCGTCTCGAGCCCGTTCGCCCAGATCGAGTCGGACATGTCGAGGACGAGGACGGAGTAGAGCGCCGGATCGGCGATGGCGCCGAGCTGGGAGACGCTGTCGCCCTCGTCTCCTTGACCGAACGGCTTGCCGTTCTCGTCGTTGGTGACGGTCACGTCCCCCTCGCCGTTCACGCCCGTGACGAGCGGTCGCACCGCTTGGCCGGTGTCGTCGAGGACACGGAAATGAAGCTGCAGTCCGCCGTCCGGCGTCGCGGGGAGGAGGGCGGTGTTGTCGATGCAGATCGCATCGGGTTCGAGAGAGCCCTTCGCCCCCGCCTCCCGCGCCGCCGCCTCCGTCGCTGGTGCTGTCACCGCAGGCCGAGCCGAGGGCGACGCCCAGAGCCGAAAGCACGAATGTCGAAGCGAAGAGAGGGCGCATCGATCGAAGGATAGGTGGCGAGGTGGCGCCTGGTCAAAAGTTGAGCGCCGGCGCCGCGGGCGCGGAGATGTCGCAGACGAGCTCACGGCGGGCGCCGGTGCCGCGATCCGCGGCCATCAAGGAAAAGCCGGCGCCTCCCCCCGCCCCGCTGCGGCCCTTGGACTTCGTCTTTTCGGAGGGACCGTAGGCGAGGGAGCCGGCCGCCGACTCGACGCACACGGAGCCGTCGCCGATGACGGCGCGCACCTCGACCGCCTCGAGGTTGACCATCGCGCCGTCGATGGTCGCGGTGGGCGCGGGCTCGACCGGCAGCTCCACGGACCAACCGTCGGTGTCGCCACACCCTGCCCGAACCGGCACGTCCGCGAAGTCGGGACGTCCGAGGCGCACCGGATCCTGCACCTCTCCGGACTCCATGTCGATCGGCAGGACGTACCGCGTCCCGCGTCGATCCGTCGGCCCTTCGCGGAGCGTGAACATCATCCCGAGGCCGTCGCCGCGGGCCTTTCGAATGAGCTTGGGGAGCGCGGCGGCGGTGAAGCGTCCAGGCGTGAGCCGCTTGAACGTCGAGACCTGGCGCACGTTGCCGAGGTCCGCCCGGAAGAGCGCGACCTGATCGGGCACGCCCGCGTCCCCGAGGAAGAACCAGACTTGCCCGACCTTCACCGCGCCGTTGGGGCGAGGCAGCGACGTGCTCTCGGTGGAGCGGAGCGTGAGGACGGGCTCGCCGGGAGCGACGGAGAAGATGTTGCAGACCCTTCCCCGGCACGCGCTCGCGAGGATCGAGTCGTGATCGCGCAGCGCGCTCCACGCGACCCCGTAGCCGTACGTGCCGACGCCGAGCCAATCTCCCGCGCTGCTCGCGCTCGACCAGGGAGACGCCGTGACCGCCGAAGATCGAACCTGCTCGAGCGCGAACCGGTCGATGTAGCGGATGACGAGCTTGCCCGTGCGCGACCAGTCCGAGTCCTTGCGCCCCCACGCGTAGGCCCGCATCGGAACGGCGTCGTAGGGGCTCCCCGCGTCGATCCCCTCTTCGCCCTTCTGCATCGGCGGCGCGTCCACCCCGCCGAGCTGCCCCCACCCGGAGACGGCGGTGCCCTCGTTCTTCTTGCCCGGCTTCGCCTTGGGCTCCACGCGGCCGGCGGCGCAGACGAGCGAGAGGCGCTGGGCGGAGAGCTTCATGGTCGAGAGCTTGGCGCCCGTGGGCGCGGTCGCGTCGCGCATGTCGTCGGGGTGCGCGCTCTCCCCCCAACCGACCTTGAGCCAGCCGGGGATGATGCAGCCGACGGCGCCGCAGCGGCGGACGCGGGAGAGCTCCGAGGCCGCGTCGACGCGAGGGACCTGGATCTCGCGCCAGCTCGCGCCCGTGTCGACGGACTCGAGCATCCTTCCGCCGTCACCCATCGCCAGGCCGAAGCGACCGCTCGTGAGCGTGCCGAGGGGCTCGGCCACCGCCTCGCCGAACGTGACGGTTCCATCGAGCTTCACGTGCGCGCCGAACACGGGACCGCCCGCCTCGATCCAGCCCGCGATCTCGTCCTTCCCGACCTGTTGGAACCCCTCCATCCAGAGACCGATCTCGGCCTCGCGGGGCGCGCCCGCCTCCGGCATCTTGAGCAAGACGTGCTTCGAGCTTCCCTTGTCGAGGATCGAGATCTGACCCTGGGTGCCGACCCGCGGGGGCACGAGGATGACGACGCGCTTGTCCTCGAGCGCGATCACACGCTCGGGGCCGACGTCGCCGCGAACACGGACCTCGCGGGTCGATCCGTCCGCGAAGCGCACGCAGAAGGGACGCGTCGGACCAGTCTCGTCCTGCTCTGCGCAAGGCCCCCTCACCACGATCGCGCCCTGGCCGCTCTCCGTCACCACGCGCGGGCCCGCGAAGCGCATCACCTCGCGGAGGGTCAGCGACGGACCGAGCTCGTAGATCGTCGTCGGTCCTTGGGATGTGCCGCAGACGAAGCCGATGCCGCTCTTGCCGAGACCGATCCCGGTGCACTCGGCGTGGGGGGCGGTCGCGCGTTTGTCGAAGGCGAGGACCGCGCCCGTCTCGAGGGAGACGCGCGCGAGCGTCCCCTCGTGCACGACGACGGCCGTCGTCTCGCTCTCGGGGTAGCCTCGCTCGAGGGCGACGAACAGCGGCCGACGCCCGAGCGGACCGGCCTTCGCCCGCTCCGTGGGTGGAGCGACGGGACGGACGCTCGGAGGCGGGGTGGCGAATCCGGGAGGGCTGGGGGGAGCGGCCGTGAACGTGACGTGGCCCTCGGGCGACACCCGGTAGGAGCCCCCTTCGACCTGCACCACCGCGTCTCCGCCATCCTCGGCTTCGGGGTGGGTCGCGACGATGGAGCGCACCCGGGCCGTGATCGGGAGACGGCGCCACGTCGAGCCGGCGTCGAAGGTCGCGAACGTGCCCCCCAGATCCGTGTCGACGACGGCGCGCCAGCCGTCGAGGAAGACCATGTCACCGTAGCCGGGCGCGGGCGGGAGCGATCCGTACGGCATCGCCGACCCCGTCTTCGGATCGATGGCGACGATCTCGTTGGCGGACGAGAACCGGACGTAGATGCGATCGAAGCCCATGGCGAGGGGGCGATCGACGTGGGCGACTTGGCCGAAGGCGACGAGGGGCTCGAGCTTGCCGAGCCAGGTCGCGCTCCGCCAGATCTCGCTTCCCCGGCCGGTCACGGCGAGGAACAAGAACCCGCCCCCGAGCCGCCCCGGGACGCGCTGGGCGACGACGCGACCCGAAGGCAAGAGCTCGTCCGCGCGTGAGGTGATCCCGGCGGCGTCGGTCGTGAGCCGCATCCTGCTCACGATGGAGAGATCGCCCTCCTCCGTGTGGAGCACGATCCCGCGCGACCCTTCGACGTCGGGCATCAGCCGCGACTTGGGCACGACGATGGGGAGGCCGAACGTGTCGCTCGTCTTGCCCTGCTGCTTCTCTGGTTGCTTCGACCGCGGCGCGACCGGAGAGAGCCTCGCGTCCGACGATCGACCTGCGCACGCGAACAAGAGCGCCGACGAGAGCCCGAACGCGGAGAGAGCGCGGAGCCGGATCGACGATCGCTTCTCGTTGCTTCGCATCCCGTGGGCAAAGGATGCCTCGTCGCGCTCCCGATGCAAAGCGCTACGGCGACCGCCCGTCCCGCGACACGAAGGTCCCGAGCGCCTCCGCGAGCTGCTCCGCCGTCACCTCCCCCCGCAGCGAAGCGTGTCTCCCTGCCCCGAGGTCGACGAGCTCGATCGCAGGCAGCTTGTCGAGGGAGACGCCGAGGCGCGCCTCGGTGCGCGCGAGGACGTCGTCGTCGACGAGATCGACGATGACCCGCACGTAGGGCCGGCTCGCGCGCTCCACGATCTCGGCGGCGAGCTCCGTCCGCTCCATCGCGATCGACGCCGAGCTCCACCCCGCTCGCACGAAGACCAGCAGCGGACGTCGGCTCTGCCGCGCCTGCTCGAACGCGGCATCGAGGTCGTCACCCCAGCGGATCCTCCCCGCGCTCGCCGGAGGCGGCGACGCGATGGCGGCGCGCCTCGGCGCGCTCGAGGACGCCGCCGTCTCACCCGATGGAGACGGCGAGCCGATCGAGATCTCGATCGGCTCGCCCCGCTCGGAGGCGGCGGGCGCGCAGTGGAC
>JBGAID010000198.1:0-5681 GCA_044225865.1 Polyangiaceae bacterium
CTGTTGGTTTGCTCGGCGGGCTGGGTGGTGCCGCTCGGCGCGCAGTCCCCGCACCAACGTCAGCGAGCGTAGCGAGCGAAGCTTGAACACGTTCGCCAACGGCGGACGTGCTCTCCGGCCCGAGCGGCGAGCGGACAACAGAGCGAGCGAAGCTTGAACACGTTCGCCAACGGCGGACGTGCTCTCCGGCCCGAGCGGCGAGCGGACAACAGAGCGGCTCAGAAGGCTTCGTCGGCGAGCTGCATGAGCTCGAGGCTGCTCGCGGAGATGAGCTTGCGCGCGAGGGTGAGGCCGGGCAGGACGTTCTTGCACCAGAAGCGGCACGCCGCGACCTTGCCGTCGTAGAAGGCCGCCTCTTCCGGGCGTTCCTTCTTGCCGCGGATGGCGCAGGCCGCCTGGCGGAGCCAGAGCCATCCGATGACGAGCTCGGCGGTGGCGAACAGGATCCGGTTGCCCTGCAAGCCCACGTGGTAGAGCGACTCGGAGACCTTGCCCATCATCGCGCCGTAGATGCCTTTGACGTCGTCGAGGGCGCGGCCGAGGGCGGCGCGCTCCTCGGCGAGCTCGGCCCCGCCGTCCTCGCCCTTGGCGACCGCTTCGATCTCGCCAAAGAGCCTCTGCAGCGTGGCGCCGCCGTCGCGCGCGATCTTCCGGAAGAAGAGGTCGAGCGCCTGGATGTGGGTCGTTCCCTCGTACAGCGTGTCGATCTTCTGATCGCGGACGTACTGCTCGATGGGGTAGTCCTGGCAGTAGCCGGAGCCGCCGAAGGTCTGGAGCGAGAGCGCGAGCTGCTCGTACGCCTTCTCGGAGCAGTAGCCCTTCACGAGCGGCAGGAGCATGTCGTTGAGCTTGTCGAGATCGTCGGCCTCTTTGGCCCCGTGGCCTCCCGCGATCTCGACCTGATCCTGGACCCACGCCGTGTAGAGGCAGAGGGCGCGCATGCCCTCCGCGAACGCCTTCTGGCTCATGAGCATTCGCCGCACGTCGGGGTGGCGGACGATCTTCACGCGCGGCGAGTCCTTGTCGGTCGCGTGGAGGAGATCGGGACCCTGGACGCGCTCGTTCGCGTAGGCGAGGGCGTTGAGGTAGGCCGTCGAAAGGGTGGCCATGCTCTTCACCCCGACCGCCATCCGAGCCTGCTCGATGACGTGGAACATCTGGCGGATGCCGTCGTGCACGCCGCCCACGAGCAGCCCGCGCGCCGGCTTCGGGTCTCCGAACACGAGCTCGCACGTCGCGGAGCCCTTGATGCCCATCTTCTTCTCGAGCTTCGAGACGACGACGCCGTTCCGCTCTCCGAGGGATCCGTCCTCGTTCACCCAGAACTTCGGCACGAGGAAGAGGCTGAGGCCCTTCGTCCCGCCCTTCGCGCCTTCGGGGCGCGCGAGCACCATGTGGACGAGGTTCTCCGGGACGTCGAAGTCCCCGTTGGTGATGAAGCGCTTGGTGCCCTCGATCTCCCAGATCCCGTTGCCGACGTCGCGCGCCCTCGTGCGGCCCGCGCCGACGTCGCTCCCCGCGTCGGGCTCGGTGAGGACCATCGACCCGCCCCACCGCCGATCGATGAGGGGCGGGACGAAGCGCTTCTTCTGATCGTCGGTGCCGTGGCGATCGATGGTGCGCGCCGCGAACGTCCCGAACAGATAGAAGGCGAGCGGCGCGTTCGCGCCCGCCGAGAACTCGAAGCTCGCCCAGCCCACGCTCGGGGGCCCGCCGAGGCCGCCCATGTGCTCGGGCACCGTGAGCAGGTGCGCGCCCGCGTCGTAGAACGCCTCGTACCCGCGCCGAATCACGTCGGGCACCTTCACGTTGCCCTCGGCGTCGAGCTCGAGCGGGATGCGATCGCTCTCCGCGAAGCCCTTCTGGAGCTCGTTCGTGCAGAGCTTCTCCGTCGCGCGGAGCGCCTCTCGCGCCGTCGCCTCGTCCATCGATGCGTACGGGGCTTTGCCGAGCGAGGTGCGCTGCACCTCGAGGACCTCGAAGAGCTGGAAGAACGTGTCGCGGAGGTTGCTCTTGTAATGAAGCGCGGTGCTCATCGAGCGCGGCTACTACCACGACCTCGAGAACGCCGCTGCGCCCGATGCCTGCCCCCGCGCGCCGTCGTCGGAGCGGCGGCCGCCCCCTCGGGCGTGATCCCTCCGAAATCGCACTTCGCTCCGAGACCGTGCTACACCTTCTCGTCTGATGGGGAGCGACGGGAAAGACGATCGCGACGACCAACGAACGATGTTCGCGCCGCCGAACCCCGACGCGCTGAACGCGCCTCCGCCGGGGCAGCTGCCCTACGGACAGGGAGGCGCGTTTCCCGCGCCCCAGGGGGGGCCGCCTCCCGCCCCGCCCCCGCCCCAGCCTCAGACGATGATGTCGAGCGGGAACATGATGGGCCCGTTCCCCGGAACGATGATGATGCCCGCCGTCGGAGAGCCGGGATCGCCCTTCGGTCCACCCGCCGGCCGACCGCCGACCCCCTTCGCCGCCGCAGGCGCCGCGGCCCAGCCTCCCCAACAAGGGATGCCCATGCCCGGCGGGGGCTCTCCCGCCAACCCTCACGCCGGCACGATGATCATGGAGGTCCCCCAGCCTCCTCCGGGTGGCGCCACCCCGTTCGGCGGCGGCGCGCCGGCCCAGCCGGTGAACCCCTTCGCGACCCAGATCGGGAACCTGCAGGGCCCTCAGTTCGGGACGCCTGCCCCCGGCGGCCCCGGCGGTCCGACCCACCGCATGAGCGGCACGATGTACGGCCCCGCTCCCGTGCCCGACATGCCCGACAGCGAGCCCGGTGGAAGCCCGCGCACGATGATCGGGCAGCCCATGATGTTCGCGGAGCCGATGATCATTTCGGCCCGGCTGAGCAGCGCGGAAGGGCCGCCCTCGACGCAGAGCGACCCGCGCCCGGCGATGCAGCAAGCGGTCCGCTATCCCGCCCAGCCTCAGAAGCGCTCCGTCCTCCCCTTCGTCATCATCGGCCTCCTCGTCCTCGCCGGAGCGGGGGTCGGGGTGGCGTTCGCGCTCGGGGCGTTCAAGTCCGGAGAAGAGGCCGGCACCGAGCCGAGCACGATCCCCATCCCGTCCGCGAAGGCCACCGCGACGGAGTCCGGAGCCGCCACGGACGAGCCGAGCGCTTCCCACGCCCCGTCGTCGAGCGCCAGCGCCGAGGAGACGGCCGCGCCGCTCGAAGACAACGAGGCGTTCCTCACCGTGAAGTCCTCCGACAAAGACGCGGACGTGGTCGTCAATGACAAGACGGTTGGCCTCACGAACCAGAAGAACCGCATCAAGTGCGGCGCCGCCGTCATCCGCCTCCGCGGCGCCGACGGCACGTGGAAGAGCGGCGCTCGGCAAGTGAAGACCGAGTGCAAGAAGAACAACGTCATCACGATCGAGCCGGCCGGCGGCGCGCCTGCCCCCACGTCCTCGCCGAAGAAGCCGCCGCCGCCCCCCTCGACCGCGAAGCCCACCGCCGCGCCGAGCGCCACGCCTGCGCCTCCGCCTCCGCCTCCCAAGGGCAGCTCCTCGCCCAAGCCGCCGCCCGCTGGCCCCTCCAAGGGCAAGAAGAAAGAATAGCGGCGTCATGCCCGGAGCTCGGGCCGCGTCGTCCTAGTACTGCCGGCCGGAAGTCCGCTTCCGGATCCGGCAGTACCCAGGAACACAGAAGTCCACGGCCAGACTTCGCGCTTCGTGCCTGGAGCTGCTCCGCCCTTCACTTGCCGCGCCGTGCGCGGGGGCGGAGCAGATCCAGGCACGAACCGGATTGGACGCAGTCCACGCAGTGGACGGAGTCCAAGGAGGTCTACGCAGTGAGCTTCGGACCGACGGTACCAGAGCGATCGGATCGCTTCACGGGGTTTCGGCCCCGTCGTGATCGATCTATCGAAGGAGGACGTATGCCCGAGACGTCGTTGCGGCTGTTCGACACCCTCACCGGTCAGCTCCAACCCTTCATCGCGAAGTCGAGCGGGGAGGTGGGCGTCTACTGTTGCGGGCCGACGGTCTACGACGTCGCTCACGTCGGTCACGCGCGGGCCGCGCTCGCCCCCGACGTGCTCGTGCGCCACCTGAGAGCGGAAGGCTTCCAGGTGAAGTACGTCCGGAACATCACCGACGTCGACGACAAGATCCTCAAGCGCTCGGCCGAGAACGGAGAAGATCCCCTCGCCCTCTCGAGCCGCATGACGGTGCTCTATCAAGAGGACATCGCCGCCATCGGATGCGCTCCGCCCGACGTCCAGCCGAAGGTCAGCGAGCACATCGAAGACATCGTCGCCCTCATCCAGAAGCTCATCGCCAAGGACGTGGCCTACGAGGTCGAAGAGAACGGCGCCAAGAGCGTCTACTACTCCGTCCGCGCCTTCCCCGGGTACGGCAAGCTCTCCAAGCGACGGCTCGACGAGCTCGTCGTCGGCGCCCGCATCGAGGCGAACGAGGCCAAGCGCGATCCGATGGACTTTGCCCTCTGGAAGGGCTGCTCCCAAGAAGCGTGGGGCTGGCCGAGCCCGTGGGGCAAGGGGCGGCCCGGCTGGCACATCGAGTGCTCAGCGATGAGCGAGCGCCACCTCGGTCACGGCTTCGACGTGCACACGGGCGGCATGGACCTCATCTTCCCCCACCACGAAAACGAGATCGCGCAGAGCGAGGGAGCGTGCCCCGGCGAGGGCCCGTTCGTCCGCACGTGGATCCACAACGGGTTCGTCAACGTGGACAAAGAGAAGATGGCGAAGTCGCTCGGCAACTTCGTCACCATTCGCGACGTCTTCTCCCGCAACGACCCGGAGGCCCTTCGGTACTTCCTGCTCTCGGTCCAATACCGAGGACCGATCTCCTTCGACTTCGAGAAGATGCCCGACGGCCGCGTGACGTTCCCGGGCGTCCTCGAAGCGGAGCGACGGGTCGACTATCTCTATCAAACGCTCGCGCGCCTCCGCGCCCTCGCCGAGGCGGACAAGACGGGAACGATCTCCGTCATTCCGCCCTCCCTCGCGCCGTACATGACCCTCGCCAACGAAGGCGTTCCGCGCGTGCGCGCCGCCCTCGACGACGACCTCAACACCCCCGTCGCGCTCTCCGTCATCGCCGAGATCGCGAAGGCCGGCAACGAGCTCTGCGATCTCGCGCAGCGCAAGAAGGACCCTGCCATCGGCCGCATCGGTCCCTACGTCGCCAGCCGCCTCGCCAAGGCCCTCGTCGACGTCACCGAGCGCCTCGGCCTTCTCCAGACGATGCCGACCGTCTACGCCAGCCGCACCAAGGCGCAACGCCTCGCCCTGCGCGGCCTCACCGAAGAGGCCGTCGACGCCAAGATCGCCGCCCGGACCGAGGCCCGCGCCCAGAAGGACTTCGCCAAAGCGGACGCGATCCGCGGCGAGCTCGTCGCCTGGAATGTCGAGGTCTTCGACAGTCCCACCGGGACGACGTGGCGGCTCATCTGTTGATTCGCGTGCTGTGTTGATTCGCGTGCTGTGTTGATTCGCGTGCTGTGTTGATTCGCGTGCGCGGATGCCCGCGCACCGGGCGACACTTCTCGGGATATTTTTGCTTCGCAAAAATCCCCGGAAGCTTCGTCGCCTGACCTGAGGGGGGGGCTTGCGCCCCCCCGGCCTTCGGCCTCCCCCCCGCTACGAGAAAGGGGGGCGGGCGGGGAGCGGTCGTGCGGGCGGGGAGCGGTGGGGGGCTGCGCCCCCCGG
>JBGAID010000087.1:0-49807 GCA_044225865.1 Polyangiaceae bacterium
TGGGGGGGGTGGGGTGGGTCTGGCGGCGGCGCCGCCGGACCGACCATCGGAGGATGCCCCTTGTTCCCTGCCGACAACGCTTGGAACCAAGACGTATCGTCCTTGCCGGTCGACCCGAAGTCGAGCTCGTATATCGACTACATCATGAACAGCGGCGGCGACTATCTCAAGGCCGACTTCGGCTCGTATTCGGGATATGGCATTCCCTACTCGGTCGTCCCGGGCAGCCAGGTGAAGGTGCCTGTCTCGTTCGACTACTCGGAGGAGAGCGATCCGGGCCCGTACCCCATCCCGGCGAGCGCTCCCATCGAGGGCGGGAGCGACTCGGATGGCGATCGCCACGTCCTCGTCGTCGACAAAGACAACTGCCTCCTGTACGAGACGTGGGACTCCCACTATCTCGGGCCAGGTTGGCACGCCGGCTCGGGGGCGGTCTTCGATCTCCGCTCCAACGCCCTCCGCCCCGACGGATGGACCTCGGCGGACGCCGCGGGTTTGCCGGTTCTCCCGGGGCTCGTGCGGTACGAGGAGGCCGTCACCGCCCAGCAGATCAATCACGCGCTCCGCTTCACGGTCGCGAAGACCCAGCGCGGGTACATCCACCCCGCGACCCATTTCGCGAGCTCGATCACCGATCCCAACGCGCCCCCGATGGGCCTCCGCCTGCGGCTCAAAGCGAGCTTCGATCTGAGCTCCTACTCCGGCCCCGCCAAGGTCATCCTCACCGCCTTGAAGAAATACGGGATGATCCTCGCCGACAACGGATCGAACTGGTTCATCAGCGGAACGTCCAACCCCTCTTTCAACGACGATCAGCTCCACCAGCTCCAGTCCGTCCCCGGGACGGCCTTCGAGGTCGTGAGCACCGGCCCCGTGCTTCATTGAGCCAATTGGGAGACCATCCCATCGAGGGCGGGTGAACATCGGGCCGCGAGGCTCGGGTTCACCGCCCTCGCCCCGCGCGACGAGAGGGACGCGACTCGACGCTACCCTTCGACCATTCGGCGGAGGCGGTCGATCGCGTCGTCCCATTGCGACGAGATGCGTTCGAGGTAGGTCTGCGCCTCCGCGAGCCGGCGCTTCTCGATAGTCCAGATGCGCTCGCGGCCTTCGCGCACGCTCTTGACGATCCCGGCCTCCTCGAGGGCGAGCAGGTGCTTCGTCACCGCTTGCCGGGTGACCTCCGTCCCCTCCGTCAGCTTGGAGATGGATTGGGGGCCCTCGTCTGCGAGCTTCTGGACCACCCCGAGGCGGGTCTCGTCCCCCAAAGCGGCGAAGACAGGAGCGGCCGTCTTCCACCGCTTGCCTCCGAGGGGCTGGACGCGCGCGGTCATGCCGCCCTCCTCACCGCGCGTGCTCCATCAAATACCGCTCGACGAGCTTGGCTTGGGCCGCCCATCCCCCCTCGTTCGCGGCGAACGCGGTCGCCCGTCGCTCGAGCGGGATGCGATCGAACCCCGACTCGCGAATCGTGAGGAGGGTGCCATCCCTCGTCTCTTCGAGGTCGAACGAGACCAGCGTGGTGGGCTCCGAGGAGTAGTCCTTGTCCCTGTCGATCGCGAACGGGTGCCATCGGAAGGACAAGTGTCGCATGGGCTCGACCCGCTCGACCGTGATCTCGAACGGCGCGCCGCGATGCGGCTCTTGAGCCTTGGCGATCTCCTCGTCGACCTTCGTCGGCGCGATGCGTCCTCGGAGCGGTTTGCCGCTCTCGAACGGGCCGTCGAGCTCGACGCCGAACCAAACCCCGAACCTCTTCGCGTCCCCTACCGCGCTCCAGACGCGGGCGATCGGGGCCCGCAAGAGGACCTTCTTCTCGATGGTGTCGCTCACGGACATGTGCAACCTCCAGGTTGCGTATCGTCTAGCGCGATTCGGAGAGAGAGGCAACCATGCGGTTGCGTGTCGTGCCCGCCCACGATGGACTACGATGGGCCGTGATGCGTTCGCTTCGACTTCTCTCGGCCGGGCTCATCGGCCTCGCCGTTCTTTCTTCGATCTCGTCCTGCTCCACCGACGGGGTCTTCGCGCTGTCGTGCGGGGACGGCCGGGTGGACGATCCGGAGGAGTGCGACGAGGCGGATGAGAACGGGCTTCCCGGCCACTGCTCGGCGTCGTGCACGCTCCCGAAGCTCGCGGAGATCGAGGGGGACGTCCTCGCCTTCATGAACGAGGTCGATGGGGCGCGCGTCAGCGGCGCGACGGTCAGCATCCTCGAGCTCCCCGAGCGCTCCGTCGTGACCGGCGACGATGCCCACTTCCGCTTCGAGGGCATTCAGGTCGGGACCAAGGTGACGCTGGTCGTCGAGCACCCCAATTTCAAGACGACCCAATCCGCGACGGTGGTGGTGGGCCCGAACGGGATCGATCCGTTCTCCGTTCAAGTCGTTCCCAAGACGCTCTTCGCGGCCCTCTCCGGCCTCGTTCCCCTGCCCGTCGAAGAAGAGAGCCATTGCATCATCGCGTCCACCGTCGCCCGAACGGGAGGATCGCTCTACGTGCATCTGCGGCAAGGGGCGGCCGGCGCCAGCGTCTCGCTGGAGCCCGCGCCCGCCCCAGAGAGCGGCCCCATCTACTTCAACGAGGCGGTGCTTCCCGATACGGAGCAGCCCACCACGAGCAAGGATGGCGGCGTGCTGTTCTATCGGCTCGACCCGGGCGAGTACGTCATGTCGGCGACCCGGGATGACACCGTCTTCAATCACGTGACCTTGAACTGTCGAGCCGGCATCGTCGTCAATGCCGGTCCCCCGCTCGGCCTCCTTGCCAACGTGGCGTCCCCCGACTACGGAGCCGGCGCCGAGCGCCCCGCCGACAGCTACTCCGACGCCACCGACGCGCTCTGCGCCGCGACGCGTGCATGCGTGAACGCCGACGCCGGCTCTGAGCACTATCCCGAGATCACGGAGGCTTCTTGTGCCGCGATGTTCAGGAACGTGTGGGCCAGCATCGAGGGAGACTGCGATGAGGAGAGCGGGGTCAAGGACGCGGCGCGATCGCTCTACGACTGCCGGGCCGCGAGCTGTGCTCTGACCCTCGGCGGGGACGAGGCGTGCGTCGACGAAGAGGCCTCGTTCGAGGCGGCGCAGACGACGTACGGCGCATGTCTCGAGGCGAGCGCCCCCTGATTCAGACCCCCGGCGCGCTTCGCGCTCGCCGGCCCCTGCCAGGCGACTGTGCTCTTCGAGCTTCGTCGCGGTAGGGTCTGATCAGATCTCGACGGGGACGGTGACCCTCCTGCTGTGGAGGACGGCGGGCACCCTCGTGCCGTCCGGGCGCACGATGAACCCCACTCCGAGCTCGCCGAGCACGAGCTCGCGCTCCTCGAAGCCTTCGCTCTCCGCGCTTGCGGGCTCGGAGCGCTCCACTTGGGTGGTCCAGTGCTCGAGCTCGTTCAATGCGACGGGCTTCTCCTCGACCGCGCCGAGCGTGCCGTGGGACATGCCATAGCGGATCTCCAAGTGCTCGAGGTTCTGCTCGGCGACAGTCGCTCCCTTTGGGACGCCCAGCCCGCTCAAGACGAGCTGTCCAGGAGCGGCCGGGTAGCCCACGGCGGGCGCGTTCGCGTCGAGGCCGGTCGTCACGCAGGTCGGCTTCGCTGCTCCGCGGTTCCATCGCACCACCTCGACGATTGGGACCGTTCGCTTTCCGGAGGGGCACGCGATACCCGCCCACAGCCTGCCGTCCGTCTCGCAGCTCGGCGTCTCCGGCGGGTGCTCATCCGCGGGTTGAAATAACCGGAGTCCGGCGCAGCCAAATCGGCGAGTATCGGCTCGCAATGGTCGCGCCCCTCCGCTCGCTCTCGTCTCGATTGTCGATCTCCATCCTCCTCCTCGGGGCGGCGTGCGCCTCGAGCGGCCCCGAGCCCGAGATCGCCGAGGCTTCGGCGGCCCCGGCACCCACGCAATCGTCTCCCGCCGCGTCCGAGGGGCCCCCCGCTCCAGCGTCGGTCGGCTCGGCGACGGCGCCGGCCACGGTGACGGCGGAGCCCGCGCCCGCGCCCCTGCCGCCCGTGCCGGCCCCCGATCTCACGGAGCGGCCCGTCGACCCGGCGCTCGACGACGTGGGCGCCCTCCTCGTGAAGAAGGATTTCAGAGGGGCGAAGAAGCTCCTCGACGGTCGGCTCGCGAAGCTCGACGAGGGGCGGCTCGACGTGAAGCTCGTCGCCCACGTCTTCATGGCCCGCGCCCTCCTCGGGCTCGGTGACGAGCGGGGCGCGAAGAAGCACTACGGCATCGTGGAGGAGGCCTGGAAAGATCCGCGCGCCGCGCTCGATCACGTCGCCCCGTCCGGGACGCCCGACGCGGAGAAGACAGCGCGGACGGCGCGCGCCCTCTCCGCCGTGGGCGAGGCCTACTTCTTCGCCGCAGAGTCGGTTCGGATCGCGGCCGAGAAGGAGGGGCCCCCCGCGCCGCCGCGCTCTGCCGAGACAAATGCCTACACCAAGTTCGTCGCCGAGAAGCTCTCGCCCTGGGTCAGCGATCGCCGCAAGAAGATCGACGAGGCGGAGCGGGCGTATCTCCGGGTCGTCCAGCTCGAGCCCGTCGCCCCTCCGCGCTGGGTCGTCGCCTCTGGAGAGCGCGTCGGCCATATGTGGGCCGCTTACGCGAAGGCCATTCGCGATCTCCCGATGCCCAAAGAGTGGATGAAGGAGGGCACGCTCCCGAACAGCGACATCACCTACGCCGAGCTCCGCGCCGAATACCGGAAGAAGCTCGACGAGGTGGTGGCGCCGTTCGACCAGCGCGCCCGCAGCGCCTATGCAATTTGCGTGAACCTCTCCAAGAAGTTTCGGTTCGAGGACGATAGGTCCAAAGCCTGTGAGGCTTGGCTGGAGAAGAACAAGTAGTCAGTTGCAGTGCCCGGCGACGGCTCGCCATAGCAGAGCGACTCTCCCTCCCGTCGAGTGGGTCGGGGTCCCGCCGGTGTTGTCATTGCCGCCGGCGGCGGCCGAAGAACCGTCGTCTCCGCACCCGGCGCCGAGGCACACGAAGAGCGGGACCGAATACGAAAAGCGCACGGCCATCCTCCAGGAGGGCCCTCCGTACTGCGCGACCCGCCCATCCGGGGCGCAGGGGTGGGGGCCATTCACGGCCGCGGGGGCCGGCGCCGCCTCAAAGTTGCTCCGACCGCAGGATGCGCGAAAGCGCGGCGCGAATGGAGGCGGGGATCGCGGCCGGGCGTCGCGTGGCGCGATCGACGAAGACGTGCGCGAACGATCCATCGGCGCACGCCCGATCGCTCTCCTGCGTGAACACGGCCAGTCCATAGACGACGGAGCGTTCACCGAGCCGATCGACGCGCACACCGACGCGGAGATCCTGGGGATAGGCCACGGGCGCGTGATAGCGGCAGCGCGATTCGACGACGAGCCCGATCACCTCGCTCCGTTCGATGTCGAGGCCTCCCTCGTGGATCAGATAGTGGTTCGCGGCGGTGTCGAAGTAGCTGTAATAGACGACGTTGTTCACGTGCCCATAGGCATCGTTGTCCATCCAGCGGGTCGTGATTGGCACGAAATGGCGATAGTGGTCGGCGTGCTCGGGGGCGGCGCGGTCGCTTCGGGCCATGGGCTCACCCATAGCGCATCGCCGCCGCGAAGAGCGCGCGGAGGAGGGCGTCGTCGACGGGACGAGGGGCGTTGTCGAGCAAGCGGCGCTGCGGCGTCGTGCCGGCGACGAGCGCCTCGATGTCACGCTCTCCATAGCCGATGCCCCCCAAGCCATCGGGAACGGCGGCGCGCCGGCAAATCTCCACGAGTCGGTGCGCCAGCACCTCCCCCGCGTCTTCGGTCCCGGCGCCGCGCCCGTCCGCCCCGAGCGCGATGGCGGCCTCGAGGTGGCGGGCCGGGCTCGTCGGCGCGGTCGCCCGAAAGACGGCGGGGGCATTGACGATCACGGAGATCCCATGCGGCACGAGGGCGTGCTCGGTGGGATAGTCGGGGTGGCGATAGCCCACGCGCTCGCCGAGCCCCGCGACCGCATAGGCCATCGCGTGAGGGATGTGGACCCCGGCGTTCCCGAACGCGATCCCGGCGAGGGTGGCCGCCCACGCCAGCGCCTCCCGCGCTTCGCGATCGGTCGCGTCGCGCACCGCGCGCTCGAAGTGGAGACCGAGCAGTCGAAGGGCCTCGCGACAGCCGATATCGCTCCATGGATTGGCGCCTTGGCTCATCGGCCGCGGCGCCCCGCCGTTCGGCCGCGGTCGCTTCGCAAAGGGCCGGGCCGTGAACGACTCGAGCGCGTGAGACAGCACGTCGAGCCCGCTCGCGGCTACGACCGAGGAAGGAAGGGTGAGGGTCGCGTCGGGGTCGACGAGCGCCTCGGTGGGGCGCAGCAGCGCCGACGCGATGCCGGTCTTCGCGTGGAGACCGGTGTGATCGAAGACGGCGATCCCGGTGACCTCGCTCCCCGTCCCGCACGTCGTCGGGCAGGCGATGTGAGGGGCGAGGGGGCCGGGGACGGCGCGCCCCTCTCCCACCGGCGCATTGACATAAGCCTCCAGCGGGGCGGGATGGCTCGCGTACAGATTGGCGACTTTGCAGGTGTCCATGACGCTGCCTCCGCCAATCGAGACATAGCCATCTCCCGCCGCCTCTCGGGCGAACCGAATGGCATCTTCGAAGGAGCCGTCCGTGGGCTCCACGCGCACCTCCGAATAGGCGATCACGTCGACGGAGGCATCCGCGAGCGAGGCGAGCGCCTCCGCGTGGATCGGGAGCGCCTTCACCCTGGGGTCCGAGAAGACCACCGCGCGTCGAACCCCCCGCGCCCGCATTCGCTCGCCCAGCTCGCCGATGCATCCGCGCCCGAACGTGACCCGCGAGGCGTCCACCGTGAACGCTTCCTCGTTGTCGATCAGATCGTGTCGGCAGGCCATGCCTCGCTCCTTCCGCGAGGCGGAGTGTACCGCGGCTGCTTCGGGTACAAAGAAGTCCGCCGCCCGCGTCTGCCTTTCGTGCCGGCGGGACGAGCGGCCGTGTATCGTTGGGCCAGCCGCCCTCATGACCACCAGCGAATCGTTCCCCCTCCGCTTCGAAACCCGGCTCGCGCTGGCGCAGCTCCCCTGGTTCGAGGAGGACCACGGGGAGGTCGTGGTCGCTCACAAGGACGTCGGGCCGGTGATCGACACCCATACGCACTATGCGCTCCCCCACCTGTCGATCCACGAGATCGATCTCGAGCGCGAGCCGCCGGACTCGAACCTCCTCTTGGGGCGGTGCTGCGCCCATCACCTGGACATTCGCGCGAACCAGTGCTTCTCCCCGAAGGAGCTCGAGGAGCTCAAGCGCGAGCTCCTCCTCGGGGGCCTCACCGGCCGCGGAAAGCGCCGCGATCACACCGCGCCTGCGCTCGCCCGCGACATGCGCCAGGTCAATGTCGTCCAGTCCTTCGTGCTCGCGATCGATCTCGCGTTCCCCAACCATCACGTCCGAGACACGCTGAACACGGCGCGACAGCACCGCGAGGTCGTCGGCTACGGTTCGGTCCACCCGCGGTCCCTCTTCCCAAAGGCGCGCTTGGAAGAGCAGCTCCACGCCGGGGCGCGCGGGATCAAGCTCCACCCTCCCAACCAGTATTTCCGCCCCGACGCCTGGTACGCGATGCGCCTCTATCGGATGTGCGGTCGGGAGCGCCTCCCCGTCCTTTGGCACGCCGGGCCGGCCGGCATCGAGCCGAAGCTCAATCAATCCTTCGCTCAGATGAGCTATTACGAGCGTCCGTTGCGGGAGGTGCCGGAGACGCAGTTCGTCCTCGGGCATGCGGGCTCGCTTCAACACCGAAAGGCCATCGCCCTCCAGCGTCGCTACAAGAACGCCTGGCTCGAGATCTCCGGCCTCTCCCTCGGCCAGCTGCGAGAGGTCATCGCGGAGGCCGACGAGGATCGCATCGTCTTCGGCTCCGATTGGCCCTTCTACCACCCCGTCCTTCCCCTCGCGAAGGTCCTCGTCGCGACCGAAGGACGACCGAGCCTTCGAAAGAAGATCCTCCACGACAACGCGGCGCGGCTGCTCGAGGGGAGCCCGAGAGGGTGAGGTCGGCGATGCGCTCGATCGCGCCCTTGATCGTCGCCGCGGCCACGGCCTGCTCCGCTCCCCCGCCCGCGAGCGAGGCGCGGCCCGACGGGAGCCGCCCTCCGCCCGAAGCCCCGAGCGCTCATCCGTCGACGTCGGGCGGATACGACGTCCACGAGTGGGGCCTCGTCCGAGCCGATCAAGGGGACAAGGTCCGTATCGGGGCGGTCGCGCCTCCCATTCCCCCAGAGGTCTTCATCATCACCAAGCCCGTGCTGTACTTCCGCGCGGACGAGGCGATGACGATCAAGCGCGTCTCCGTGCTCGCGCCGGCGGGGGCGGTCGTGGAGACTTGGCCGCTCGCCGCGACCCAGCCGGAAGAGCAAGTGGCGTGGACGGACGTATCGATCGACCCCAAGTCTGCCTGCAAGTCCTCGCCATTGCCGCGCAAGACGGATTTGCCCTGCTCCAAGTTGCCTCCCGGGGACGAGTGCGAGAGCCTCGGGCTGTTCGCGGTCCGCACCGTCGACTCCTCCTGCGTGCGCGTCGGCGACAAGACAGAGAGCTTTCTCTTCTATCGTGTCTCGACGACGGCGCTGACTCCGCCGCTCCGCTTCTCGAAGAAGGGTGAGACGGGAGAGGTCGTCGTCGAGAACGACGGTGACGAGCCCATCCCGGGGCTGCTCCTTCGAATCGAGACGGTCCGCGCCGAGACGCGCACGTTGACCGTGACCCCGCCTGCGCCCCATCGGTCGATCGTGGTCGGGCGTGACTTCGCGCCGGCAAAGCCGGTGTCGCAGGACCCGGAGGATGCGCCGCCCCCAGGCGCCTCGGTGCCTCGCGTCGTCACGGGCCCCGGTCGAGAGGGGCTGCGCGCCACCATTCGCGGTCTCGGGCTCGCCGATACCGAGGCCGACGCCTTCATGAAGGCTTGGGACGAGTCATTGTTCGGGAGCCCCAGCCGCGGTGGATTTCGTCCGGTGAACGAGGGCACGAGCTTCCTCTACTTCTTGCCTGTCGCGACCCTGGAGCGGGCGGCGAAGGTGTCGTTCGATCCTCCGCCCCGCTCCTTCAAGCGCGCCTTCGCGGTGTGGACTCACCTCGCGTCCAAAGGGGCGGCGCGTTGACCGGCGGCGGGAGTGGCCTGCTCGACGAGCGGATGGACGGCGAGCGGGCGCGTCACTCGCTCAACCGATAGAATTGTCGAGTCGCGGAGGGAACGGTCAGCGTCGTTCGCGCCGGCTTGTCGGAGGTGATGCCCGCCTGCACCGCGTCCCAAGGTCCATCTTCGACGTCAGCGGCCTCCAGCGCGTACGTGTGGCCGGGGAGGAGGGCCGTCGTCTCGATGACGAGCGCGTCCCCATCCATGTGCGTGCGAAAGCCGTCCCCGAATGGGCGCGCCAGCGGCTCCCCGATGAAGATCCCCTCCGCCGGCCAAGCGACGGATTTCCAATACGCCTCCAGGAGTGTCGCGCCCGCGAAGTAGCGAGGGATGAGGACAGAGGGATCAGGAAACTTCTGCTGGTAGGCGCAGGGCTCGACGACTAGCAGTGTGCTAACAAATGCGGTCGTCAGGCCACTGGGTGGGCAGTTGCTGCTCTTTCACCCCCCCAGCCCCCCTCGCGTAGCGAGGGGAGTCAGCGTTCTGGGTTGTGCACAGCACCTTGACCCGGTCGCGCGCGGAGGAGAGCGGCCCAAGGCGAGCTCGCGGCGACCGCTCACGCGGCGACCAGCCGTGCCCTCCGACGGATCTCCCCCCTCGCACCGCGCGGGGGCCGGGGGGGGGTGAATTGGCAGCCACTCCGGTGCCGAGAGGCATGACGCCGACTCTTTCAGCAGCCTGCTAACGCGCGGCTCGGACCTCGCCGCGCACGTCGGCGAGGATCCTCCGCGCCGCCGCGCGCCCTCCCATCATGGCGCCTACGATCCCGTGGCCGGCGCGGGTGGACGCCCCCGCGAAGTAGAGGCCTCTCAATGGCCCCCGATACCCCGGTCGGCGCTGCATGAATTGAGCAGGGGTGGCGGCGATGCCATAGCCCGTCCCTTCGGTGGCGCCGGTGAACCGGCGATGGGTGAGCGGGGTCGCCGACTCGCGGAACACGACGCGCGCCGCCGCGCCCGGATAGAGGGCCTCGAGCCTGCGAACGAGCTCCTCTTCGACCTCGTGCTTTCGCGCGCGATAGACGGAGCCGTGCTTGTAGCTCCAATGGTCGGCCGAGTCCTCGTCGGCGCCCCAACGCCTCGGCTCGCCGGGGACGAGGCACATCACCTCGAGGTTGCCAATCCCGGGGGGTGCGTGGTGGTCCGGGCGGGAAGGGTCCTTCATCGTCGCGCTCGTCACGTAGCACCCGCGAACCGCGATGGGCCCCTCTCCGCGCCGATCCATGTCACAGGAATAGAACCGCTCCGCGTCGTAGTCGTCGAACTGCCAGATGTTGTGATTGCCCATCCCGAGGTCGCGGAGATCCCCCTCGATCCCGAGGAACATGATGAAGAGGGCGGCCGCCATCTCGAAGCGGTCCGCGCGACGGATCCATCCATACGGCAGCTCGATGGGATCGATCAGCTCGAGGAGGGTCCTCTTGATGTCGGCGTTCGAAAGCACGACATCGGCCCGGACGTCGACGGCGGGGCGCCCGGCCTTGGGGGCGAGCCGCACACCGACCGCTCGGCCACCTTCCACGAGGATCTGCTCGACGGGCGTCCGCAAATGCACCTCGCCCCCGGCCGCCTCCAATTGCTCCACGACGCGATCGGCGATGACCTGACCGCCGCCCTTCGGGTAGTGCGCGCCACGGAAGTAGTGGCCCTGGAGGCCCATGTGGAGCATCGCGCTCACCTTGCTCGGCGGCAGTCCGTAGTCGCCGCTCTGGCCGGCGATGACGGCTCGGCAACGAGGATCTCGGATGCGACCATCGAGGACCTCGGCGAGGGTGGCCTCGCGATGAGGCGCGATCCGGAGACCGTCGATCGCGACGCGCGCGAGGGCGCCGATCCCTGGCCGCCCCTCCTGCTGCTCGAGCATCCGCGTGACGCGCATGACGCTCTTCACGAGGCGGACATAGCCGTCGATGCCGCGCCGTTCGGCGGGGAACGCGTCGACGAGGCGATCGCGGTAGAGGTCGACATCGGCCGGGACGGCGAAGCGCAAATCAGGGAACACGAGCCGATCGAAGCCCATGGGGTCGAGCGACTCGAAATCGACGTGGGCCCCGAGCTCGGAGAGGATCCGGGGAATGGTGCCCCCCGGACCGCAGTCCCCGATGTAATGGAGGCCGACGTCGAAATGGTATCGGGCGCTCTTTGGCCCGCGCGCGAAGCGGGTCGCGCAGCCGCCCGCCTCGTAATGGGACTCGAACACGGCGACCGAGAGTCCGCGCCGGGCGAGGGTGGCGGCGGCGACGAGGCCCCCGAGCCCCGACCCGATCACCGCGACGTCGACGCGGGCGGGGGGCTCGCGGTGGGCGCGGGTCCGGCGGGAAATCGGGGTGGGCCCCGGCCTCTCGATCGATGTTTGGGTCATGGTCCGCTCGTGGCGTAGAGGGGCGTGTACTCGGTGTCGAAGACCAGCGTACCCGTCGCCGCGAGCGCAGGGGACGAAAGCTCGAGGGGGCCTTCGAGGTGGACGTGCCGGAATCGACCACCATTGGAGGCGATATCGAGCGAGCCGCGAATGGAAGCGCTCGCGACGAGCTCGTGGTCTCGCGCCTCGCCCTCCACGCGCAGGTCGAACCGGGCGATCGCGGCCGCGCGCTCGCGCCGGATCGAAGCGAGGACGACGTCGACGCTCTGGGCCTTGAGCTTCCCCTCCGCGAGCCCGCTGCGAACGAGCTCCGCGATCGTCTCGGCGGTGTCCCCGACGCGGAGAGGGTGATCGGGGAGGGCAGAGATCTCCGGGCTCGGGGCACCGAGGCTCCTCGCATAGCGAAGGACCGCGCTCGACTCGACCTCGGAGACCGGCTCGCGCCGCGCGTCGGTGACGACGACGCGGCCGCGGACGAACTCGGCGACATAGCGTTTGTCGGCGATGGAGGCCTCGCGCCTCGTCGTCACGCCGAGCCGAGTCTCGACCGTGCTCACGGAGCCGAACTCGATCCCGATCCGCAGAGGGGTGTGGCTATCGGCGGCGAGGATGGTGACGGTGCGCTCCGTGGTGTCGGTGGTGGTCGTCTCCTCGACGGCCGGGCGCTGGAAGCGAATCCTCCTCGTCACCGATTGGCGAATATGGGTCCGGCTCCCCACCACCAGCGGGGCCTTCTCGAACTCGATGGACTCTCCTCCCGAGCTCTCGAGCGGCGACGGCGCCGCCCGAGGAGCGAGCGATATCGCCGCGGCGAGCGAGACCGTCAGAGCGCCGATGGCGATGACCGCGGCGAGCCATGGGGATCTGGCGCGGACGCGCCCCGGACGGGCGAGCGCGGACGCCAGCGCGACGCCGTCGGCGAACCGCCCCCGCGGGTCGGGCTCGAGGCACCGATCGACGACGGCCGCGAGCGCCGCCGGCAGGTCCGGCCTCGACATCGTGAGCGATGGCGGCGCGACCCTTCTCTTCTCCTTCAGCCCGGCGATGGAGCGCGCCGACGAGGGGACGGTGCCGGTCGACGCCTCGTACAGGATCAGACCGAACGCGTAGACGTCGGTCGCGGGGCTGACGACCGGCGTCGCCGCGAGCTGGCGGTCGGCGGGCACGGGATCGATCGCGGTGCGCGCGCTCGGGGGTGCGTCGTCGGCCACGCGGGCGATGCCGAAATCGGTGATCTTGATCTCGCCGGCCTCCGTCAACATGACATTGGACGGCTTGAGGTCTCGATGAACCACCCCCGCCGAGTGGGCAGCAGCCAGACCCTCGGCCAACCCGCGCGCGAGGCGAATCAGCGCCTCCCCGGACATCGGGGAACCAGAAGGAGCGGCGAGCGCTTCTCGAAGCGATCGACCCACGACGAGCTCCATCGCGATGCCGACGAACCCCGGCACGTCCACCCAGTCGTGCGTCCGCACCACCGCCGGGCTCGTGATGCGTCGGGCGAGGGCGAGCTCGCGACGCACGCGCGCGAGGCGTCCCGGCCCGATCTCGTGCTCCGGGATCAGCTTCAGGGCGATCGCCACGTCTGCCCTCAGGTCTCGCGCTTCCATGACGACGCCCTCACCGCCCCGACCGAGCTCGCGGACGAGCTCGTAACGCCCGCCCAGGATTCGCCCGGGGGCGAGGATGCTGGCGCGATGCGCGCTCTCTCGCGCGTCGACACGCAACGTCGCGCGTTCGTCCGCATCACCCATGCGGCCGGGAGTATGCCAGAGCGGGCGGCGAGGGCGGCGTGGTAGCCTCGAAGGGCATGGCGTCGACGGAGCTCCACGACGATCGAGGGGCGGAGCGCCACGCCCCTCGGCTCTTCTTCGACAGCGACGCGGGACCACGCGAGCTCCATTTCGAGGCGCCGGAGGCGGTGATCGGAAGCGCCTCCTCCGCCCCCCTGCGCCTCGACGTGCCGACGGTGTCGCGCGTCCACGCCGCCCTCGTCCTCCGCGACGACGGACTCTGGGTTCGAGATCTCGGCAGCACGAATGGCACTTTCGTGCAGGGGGTCCGCGTCCACGAGGCCCGCCTCGACGATGGCGCGGTGCTGAGGCTCGGAGCCGCGATCGTCCGGATTCGCTATGGGAAGGCGGAGGCAGAGCAGCTCTTTGCCGAGCCGCGATTTCACGCGATGGTCGGGGGGAGCGTCGCGATGCGGAGGCTCTACGCGCGGATCGCGAAGGCCGCGAAGTCGCGCGCGACCGTGCTCGTTCAGGGCGAGACGGGCACGGGCAAAGAGCTCGTGGCGAGGGCGCTCCACGCCGAGAGCGAACGCTCGCACGGGCCCTTCGTGACGGTGGACTGCGGCGCCCTGTCCGAGTCGCTCATCGAGTCCGAGCTCTTCGGGCACGTCCGCGGCGCCTTCACGGGGGCGGTGGGATCACGCCCGGGCGCCATCGAGCTCGCCGAAGGGGGGACGGTCTTCCTCGACGAGATCGCGGAGCTGCCGCTCGCGGTTCAGCCCAAGCTGTTGCGCGCGCTCGAGTCTCGCACCGTCAGGAGAGTCGGCGCGAGCGACCACCAGCCGGTAGACGTGAGGTTCGTGGCGGCGACGCATCGCGACCTCGCGCGGCTCGCGGCGGAGGGAGCGTTTCGAGAAGACCTCTATTTTCGGATCGCGGTGCTGGGGATCCCGGTCCCTCCCCTCCGGGAGCGACTGGACGATCTCCCGACGCTGGCGGAGGCGCTCGGGAGCCCCCTCGACCCGAAGACCCTCGATGAGGCGCGCAAGAGGAGCTGGCCCGGGAATGTCCGCGAGCTTCGCAACTTCCTGGAGCGCCGCGCGGTGCTCGGTGAGGATCCGGACCTCGCCCGCGCGCCGAGCCCCACCGTGGAGGGCACCCTCCCCGGCAGCGTCGCCCTCGACGTCCCCTTCAAGGAGCTGTCCGCCCGCTGGATGAGCCACCTGGAGCGGCACTACCTCGCCGGCCTCATGGAGAAGCTCGGCGGGAACGTGACCGCGGTCGCGCGCGCGGCGGGGCTCGACCGGAGCTACGTCCATCGCCTCCTTCGAAAGCACGGGCTCGGCGAAGGGTGAGCGTGGACTCGAGTCCTCGGGTGTGGACGCGAGTCGTCGAATCGCGCCGAGGCCCCCGCCACCGAGCCTGGGATTTCGGTGGGCGCAGCGCGTGCTTTGCCTGCCGACATGATCAACGAGCGTGCACTGCGTAGTGGTCCGTCGAGCCGGTCACCCCGTTCCATCTCCGTCGCGGCGTTGCTCGCGCTGAGCGCCTGCACCGCGAGCGTCGAAAAGGACCGCGGAAAGGCGAGCGCGAGCGCGTCGACCGAGCGCGATACGGGTGGGAGCCGACCTTCACCGCGAGGCTGGAACGAGACGGACGCGCCGAAGGGCGGCGGCGGAGCGAGCGCTCCCGCTTCGGGGTCCAGCGGCTCGGGAACAGGGCTTCTGCTCGAGGAGGGGGCGGGGGCGGAGCGCGACGGCTACGTGGTCATCACCGGCAGCGTGAAGAACGCGACCGCGGACTGGTACAAAGCCGTGAAGATCGAGCTCGAGCTCTTCGACGCCGCAGGCAAGCCGCTGGCGGTCGGCGGCATCAAGAACGATCAGGGCGCGCGCGAGCGCGTCTATGCGAGTCGCGATCACGTTCCGCCCGGAGAGTCGACGCCGTTCAAGTTCACGCGCGACATCGAGAAGATCACCGGCAAATACGCGTCTCACAAGCTCCACGTGACCGGCGTGAAGACCGAGCCGGTCGGGGAGGCGGACGTGATCGACTTCGTCGACGCAAGAGAGGGCGCCTATCACCGGGTGACGGGGAGCCTCAAGACCCGCGGCTCGAAGCCGTGCTTCGATCCCAAGATCGTGGTCGCCGCGTACGACGGGCAGAGCCGGGTGATCGACGTGGAAGAGTCACCTCTCAAGCGATCCCAAGAGGGGCCCTTCTTGGAGGAGCTCGCTCCCGGGG
This sequence comes from Polyangiaceae bacterium, assembly GCA_044225865.1. Taxonomy (GTDB): domain Bacteria; phylum Myxococcota_A; class Polyangia; order Polyangiales; family Polyangiaceae; genus Xiheicaenibacterium. The sequence continues at coordinate 15,515 of JBGAID010000087.1, forward strand.
CGAGCGGGGCGTTCAAGGTCCTGCTGCGGGTCGACGCGACACGGTTCGGCTCGTTCGCGAGCTGCGAAGCGCAGGATTGAGACCGCCCCGCCGCTGTTCCCACTCGGGGAGGTGGCGGCGCCTCAGGGACGGGCACGGTGGCACAGACCCACCGCGGGGTCGCGGGATGGGCGAGAGCCGCGAGGCGGAATCACCTCAGCGCGGCCCGTCCGCGGCGCGGACTCTCTCGATCTCGTCGAGGCGCGCGCGGTCGTAGACCCAACCTCGGATCACGTCGTCGTGAATGCCGAGGCTGCGATCACCCTCCGACTTCTTCAGGAAGTGCTCCGCACGCTGCCAAACCGTCAGGATCAGCCTCCGGTGCCCGGGGTCACCGAGGATGGCGGTGTAGTCGGCGGGGTGGGCCGCCCGCCCGATCGCGAGGTACGTCTCCACGTAGTACATGAAGGTGAGGATCCCGTCGCGCGCGCTGGTGCGGATGTTGGGCGGTTTGAGATCGCGCAGGCAATAGGCGGCGGCGAGGGAATGGACATAGGCGTTGTATTCGTCCAGCAGCGTATTGAATCCCTGGGCTCCGCTCCTCCCCTCGAGATACGTCTTCTCGTAGCTGTCGCTCGCGGCGTCCACGTGCCGGCCCAGGATCTCGCTCCGGTCGAAGTTCTTGAGCAGCTTGATCTCGATCGTGAGATCCCGCCGGACGGGATAGGTCTGGGTTCGACCATTGAATCGTTTGAAGCCCCACATATGGGCGCCTTCGTGGATGGCGGTGTCGAGCCGCGAGGCGACGCCTTCGAAGGTGTCGGGCGCTCCCTGGAACCAGACCGAGAGCTGCTTGTCGTCTTGAGCTTGCAGGTAGGGGACACCCGCCGGATAGCGAGCGGCGGCGAGGGCTTCGGCGGTGGCGCGGAGCTTCCCGGGCGCGTGCCCCTTGGCGATCGCGGAGACGTCGGCGAGCGTCGCGCAGTCGTCGTCCTCGCGATAGCTCGAGAAGAGCTCCGGGACGGGAGCGGACGATGGCGCTCCGGGGGAGGCGGTGCCGGACGGCGGAGCGGTGCGGGGCGACGCGGGCGAGGCCGAGACCGTCGCGCTGACCGATGCGATGGGGAGGGCCTCCGCGCGGGGCGGCGCGCTCTGGGGCGACGACCTCTCCTTCGCGTCGGGAGCGAGGGCGAGCCCGGCGCGGCGGGCGACATCGCCGACGAAGCCGCGCGTCCACGCGAATCGATCGGGCACCGCGTAGAGCGCGTGCCCGGTGGCTCGCGCGAGCGGCACGCACGCGATCACCATCCAGCCGACGAACACGAGGGGCCCCATGAACAAGGCGACGATCTCGGCCCGCGCCTCTCTCCCCGCCCAGCCGAGTACGCGCTCCACGACGACCCCGAGCCCGAGGGGGAGGAGCACGATCGCGATCGACGAGGCGACGGCGGCCGGACGGCCCGACGCGTGATCGGCGACCACGAAGGCGAGGAGGGACGCCGCGACGGCGGTCACGAAGAGCACCGCGAGCGCGAGCCGACGCGGGGCGCTGGATCGTCTCGGACCGGTGGTGCGTGCCGTGCTCATGGACCCTCCCCGCGCAATCGTCGGTTACGAATGCGAGCACCGCAATGGGCGAGGCCGCATCAGGAGAGCCAAGCCCGCACGAGCTCGATGGTCCGCGCGTTTTCGGGGACGCGCTCGAGGAAGCTGCGGCGCCAGGCGGGGTCGCGGATGCGGGCGGCGCGATCGACGAGCCGCGTATGCGCTTGTCGAAGGGAGAGCCGAGCGCGATCGTGCTCGCCCGCGACCTCGAGGGACTCGACGTAGGCGAGTCGAATGAAGGCCTCTCCCTCGTCGACGACCATCCCGGCGAGGACGGGATCGACGGCGTCGCGGATCACGGCGAGGGCCTCGTCGGTGCGGCCGGCGCCGAGGTGGCCGCGCGCCGCGACGGCGAGGGCGTAAGGGAGGTGCTGAGGGGTCGCGCGGGCGAGCTGCGCGGCGGCGAGGGCGGCCACGACCGCCTCCTCGAAGCGGCTCTCCAAGAGGAGCAAGCGCGCGCGATAGATCCGCACCATCCCTTCCATCCGGCGGTTCTTCTGCTCGAGGAACATCGGAATGGCGCGATCGAAGGCCTCGTGGGCGGCGCGAGCGGCGCCGAGCCGGGTGTCGACGAGGCCGAGGTGGCTCACCGCGGCGGCGACGACGGGACCGAGCCCGATGCGCTCCCCGATCGCGAGCGACTCCCGCACGACGTTGCGCGCCTCCTCGAAGACGCCGAGCTCGACGAGCGCCCCCGCGAGGTCGATTTGCTGCAGGGCGATCTCCCGCACGTCGCCAGCGGCGTGGAACGCGCGGACGGAGAGGGCAAGCTGCTCCGCGCAGTCCCCCATGTTCCCGCGCATGATCGCGCGCGAGGCGTAGGCGCGGTAGCCCCACGCCCAGGTGCCCGGGTCTTCGTTGAAGGCGCCGATGGATTGCATCGCGCTCGCGAGGATGGAGTCGGCGACACCACCGTAGCCGGCGAAGTGCAGGTAGTGGGCGAGGCGCGTCGCGGCGGCGGAGAGGTTCTCGTACGGAGGATCTTTCACCAGCTCCACGAGCTGCTCGACGAGATCGGCGCGGCTCGTGCGGAGGGCGGCGACGGTGGCGTTGGCGACGGCGGCCCACCACGGCGGCGTGCGCGCAGGGAGCAGCCCGATCGCCTCCTGCGCACGCTCCAGCATCTTCGCGTTGTCGCCGGTGTGGCGGTAGGCCTCCGTCTGCAGGAGCCGGATGCGCCCGAGCAGCGGGCCCGCCGCCCCGGCGCGCGCGCCTCGCTCCGCGCGCTCGATGGCGGCCGCGAAATCGTCACCCTCGAGGGCCACCTCCGCGGAGCGAGCGAACCACTGAGCGGCCACGCGCTCGTCCCCGGCGCGCTCCAGGTGGTTGGCGACGACGATCGCGTCACGGTCGGCGCCCGCTCGCTCGAGCCAGCTCGCGGCGAGGCGATGCCCGAGGGCGCGATCCTCTCGAGTCAGGGTCGCGTAGGCGGCCTCGCGCACGATCGCGCTGCGGAACCCAAGCCCGATCTCGCCTGAGGTCGTGGAGCTCGTGCCCGGCGACGAGAGGAGCTCGAGATCGACGAGGCGCTCGAGGGACCGGGCCACGCCCTCCGCGTCCGCCGGGCCGAGGAGGGCGCGCACCCCGCCGACCGTGAACGAGTCCCCGAAGATGCTGCACGCGCGGAGGACGCGGCGATCCGCCGGATCGAGCTCGTCGAGACGCGCCTGGAGCATCGCGAGCACCGTCTCGGGGAGCTTGTCCCCGCGACCGCCCGCGACCGCCCGCACCAGCTCCTCGAGGTAGAACGCGTTGCCGTCCGCGCGCGCCACGATCCGGGTGATGACGTCGTCGGAGGCGCGGTCCGAGAGCGCGTGGCGAGCGAGCGAAGAAGCGGCGCTCGCGGAGAGCTTCGGGAGCTCGAACCGGATCAGGGGACGCGTCGGCCACAGGGAGCGAAAGGCCTGGTCGACCTCCGGGCGAGCGAGGCCGAGGACGAAGAACGGCGCGTCGGCGAAGGTCTTGAGGGCCTGGTCGACCAGGTTCACGGTCGCCGCGTCGGCGTGCTGCAAGTCCTCGATGACGAAGACCACGCCTCCGTTCTTCGCGCCCGACTCACGCGCAGAGAGCTCCGCTTGGATGAAATCCTCCCACGCCGATCGGATCTGGTCGCCGAGCTTGACGCGGTCGCCGCGGACGGAGGCGAGGAGCGGGTGACTGTCGAGGGGGAAGTGGACGCTCACGAGCTCGCCGAGGAAGGCGGAGACGCGGTCCCGCTCCGACTTGCCGACGTGCCGGCCAACGCGGGCGCGCACCCGATGGTGAGCGACCGGGGCCGCGTCTTGGTCCTGGAGCAGGAACAGCTGGCGGAACGCGGTGGCGAGGACGCCGAGGTCGACCTGTCGGCGGTCCGGCTCTCCTCGCCCCACGAGGATGGTCGGGGACGGGTGGCGGCCCTCGAGGGCGAGGAGGACCTCGCGCGCGAGCCGCGACTTGCCGAAGCCGGCGTCGGCGGTGACGAGGACCGCCTGCGCGGCGCCGTCTTCGACGCACGTCTCGTAGAGCGACAGGATGCGCTTGAGCTCGCGCTCGCGACCGACGAAGGGCTGGGGGCGGCCGAGCAGCGTCCTCGCCTTCTCGGGCCCGGTGCGCTCGGACACGAGCTCGAGGTTCGAAGCGTGGCCGGCGATCTCGAAATGGCGATCGAGCAGCCCCGCCGCGACGTCGTCGATGGCGATCCCGCGCGGCTCGCCGGGGGCGACGGCCCGCGTCGTCTCGAGCGCGAGCAGGCGGACGCCCCGATCGATCACCTCCCCGACGGGAAAGCCGCCGGTGACCTCGGCGCGGCCGGTGACGAGGGCCATGGGATGGGAAGGCATCGCGCGGCGCACGGCGAGCGCGCATCGAGCGGCGCTCGCGGCCTGATCCAGGATGAGGCCACGACCGGGGAGGGTGATGACGACGGAGCCGTCGACGAGCCGCTCCGCCCAGCCTCCGTAGCGGAGCACCTCCGTGAGCACGCGGTCGAGCTCACCCGCGCTCGACTCCGCGAGGAGCGTGCTCGCGAACGCCTCGTCCGCCCGCGCGACCGAAGACTGCACGCGCCCGACGAAGACGACGTTGAGCAGCTGGAGCTCTCGCGTCCCGAGGGTGGCCGGCTTGCCTTCCGAGGGGCGATCGCTCTTCGGCTCGTTGCGGGGGCGCAGACCGGCGAGCGAGGTCGCGACCGCGCCCCCGTGGGCCGGCCTCTCTCCCGGGTCCTTTGCGAGCATCCGGTGCACCAGCAGCGCGAGCTCCTCCGGGACGTCCGGGCGCAGCGCGCGGAGCTTCGGCGGCTCGTCGATCAGGATCTTCGCCATGATGCCGAGCGGGTGCTCGGCCCAGAACGGAGGCCGCCCGGTGAGGCACTCGAAGAGGACGCACCCGAGCGCGAACACGTCCGCGCGGACATCGATGTCGCCGGCCCCGCGCGCCTGCTCGGGCGCCATGTACGCCGGCGTCCCCAGCGGCTCGCCGAAGCGCGTGAACTGGGGGCCCCCGCGCACGCGCGCGATCCCGAAGTCGATGAGCTTGAGCCCGCGGATGGAGCCGCCGGCGAGGAAGATGTTGCTCGGCTTGACGTCGCGGTGGACGACCCCGCGCTCGTGGGCCACCGCGAGGGCGGCCGCGACCCCGCCCCCGATCTCGACGACCTCGTCGACGGTGAGCGGGGGCTCGCGCTGCAGGCGCGCGTTCAAGTCCTCTCCCTCGAGCCACTCGAGGACGAGGTAGGGGAGGCCTTCCACCTGGCCGTGGGCGACGTGCTCGACGATCCCCGCGTCGCGCAGCGACGAGAGCAGCGCCACCTCGCGCTCGAACCGATCCACCGCGTGCTCGATCGCGTCGACGAAGATCTTCACCGCGACCGGCTTCCCGGTCGTCCGGTCCCGGGCGCGATAGACCGCGCTCGTCCCGCCTCTTCCGGCGAGCGACTCGAGCTCGAAGCGATCTTCGACGACGCTGCCGACCTCCATGCGACGGTCCAGTATAGCCGCGCATCGTCGCCGCCCGGCCCCGCGATCGAACGGGGGACGATGCGGTCAGGCGCCGGAAGCGTGGTCGAGGAGGAAGCGCGCGAGGGCGAGGACCTTCGGCTCGAGGCTCGCGATCTCGATCAGCTCGTCCTTGGTGTGGAAGCCGGAGCCGCGCGGGCCGAGGCCGTCGATGGACGGGATCCCGACGGCGGCGGTCGTGCTCGCGTCGGAGCCGCCCGCGATGAGGGGAGCCTCGTCGGACCCGAGGCCCACCGCCTTCGCGTGGGCCGCGTACGCGGCGAAGAGCGCGGCGTTCTCGTCCGTTCGCTCGAGCGGCATGCGCTGCGGGCCGCCCGCGATGACGACGTTCGCGCCCTTCACCTGGGCGGAAGCTTCCGCGCAGGCCGCCTCGAGCGCCGCGTACGTCGCGTCGGCGTCGCTCATCCGCTCGAAGCGGAAGTCCAGCTGACACTCGCAGCGATCGGGGACGGTGTTCTTGGCCTCGCCGCCATGGACGACGCCCACGTTCACGGTCACCCCGCGCCCGTAGTCGGTGAGGCGCTGGGCGCGATCGACGAAGCAGGACATCGCCCAGATCGCGTTCACGCCGTCTTGGTGACCGTTGGCGGCGTGGGCGGCCCTGCCGTGGGCGATCACCTTCGCCGAGCCCGTGCCTTTGCGGCGCGTGATGATCTTGTCGGCGGCGCGGCCCGCCTCGAACACGAGCGCGGCGCGCGCCCCCTTCGACTCCGCGACCAGGAACGGCCGCCCCTCCGGGGAGCCGATCTCTTCGTCGCCGACGAGGAGGACGCGCAGCTTGAGATCGTCGAGCGCTCCGACCTCGCGGAGGGCCCGCACCGCCTCCAGCATCACGACGATGCCCCCCTTCATGTCGAGCACGCCGGGGCCGCGCGCGACGCCGTCCTCTCGGCGGAACCCCTCGAACGAGCCGGCCGGGAACACCGTGTCGACGTGGCCGACGAGGACGATCGCCCCCTCCGCGCTCGTCTCCGCGAGCTCGGACGCGAGCACCAGGTGATCCGCGTACTTGTCGCTCCCCGCGCGCGCGCACGAGAGCGACAAAGCCCGCGCTCGCTCCTCGAGGATCCGACCGACCTCGTCACCGCCCGGCTTGTTGTGGGTGTGCGAGTTGATGACGACGAGCTCTTCGATGGCCTCGAGCATCGCCTCGGTCCGACCAGAGACGACGCGGGCGAGCGCCTGATAATCGCGCGACATGGCTCCTGTTCTTCTACGACGGATCGCACGCCGATCGAAGGGTGTTGGCGCACCGTCGGCCGCTCCTGTTCTCGCTCGTCCGACGGAGTGCTACAGCTTCGCCCGATGAAGCGCTTCAAAGCGGCGGTGGTGGGTGGGAGCGGGTACGGCGCGGCGGAGATGATCCGGCGGCTGCTCCTGCATCCCGAGGTCGAGCTCGTGCGGGTCGCTTCGATCGACTACGTCGATCAGCCGCTCTCGGAGGCCCATCCGCACCTCGAAGGCCTGACGGATCTGAAGTTCCAGAACCTCACCCCGGCCGAGGCGGCGAAGGGGATGGATGTCGTGCTGCTCGGCCTGCCTCACAAAGTCAGCGCCGCGGCGGTGCCCCCCATCCTCGAAGCAGGGGCCAAGGTGGTCGACCTCTCCGGCGACTATCGATTGAAGAGCGTGGCCAGCTACGAGGCGTTCTACGGGGGGAAACACCCCCACCCCGAGCTGCTCGCGTCGGCCGTGTACGGGCTGCCGGAGACCAACCGCGAGGCGATCCGCAAGGCGAAGCTCGTCGCGTCGCCGGGCTGCTTCGCGACGACGATCCAGCTCGGGCTCCTCCCCCTCGCGAAGAAGGGGCTCCTGAAAGGGGCGATCGAGGTCGTCGGCATCACCGGCTCGAGCGGGAGCGGCGCCGCGCCCCAGGCCGGCACCCATCACCCCATCCGGGCCGTGAACCTGCGCACCTACAAGCCGCTGAAGCACCAGCACGTGCCCGAGATCCTCGAGTCCCTCGCGAGCGCTGGCGCGGACGCGGTGAACCTGCACTTCGTGCCGGTGAGCGCGCCCCTCTCGCGCGGCATCTTCGCGACCAGCTTCGTCCGCGTCCCCGCGAGCACGACGAAGGCCCAGGTCGCAGAGGCGTTCGCGGAGATGTTCGCCGCAGAGCCGTTCGTCCGCGTCCCCAAGAGTCGGTTGCCGGAGGTCGTGGCGGTGAGCGGCTCGAACTACGCGGAGGTCGGCTTCGAGCTGGGGCCGGAGGAAGAGGGGGCGCGAACGCTGGCCTGCTTCAGCGCCATCGACAACCTCATCAAGGGCGGCGCGGGCCAGGGCATCCAGAACATGAACCTCGTGCTCGGCCTCGACGAGACGCTCACCCTCCGCGATCCGGGAGGCTTCCCGTGACCGCCGCGGTCTCTCCCCTCGTGATCAAGCTCGGCGGCGAGGTCATCGCCGGGCCGGAGCTCCCCGCCGTCGCGAAGGACGTCGCGACCCTCGCGGGCGAGGGACCGGTCGTCATGGTCCACGGCGGCGGCCCTCAGGCGACGAAGCTCCAGGAGAAGCTCGGCCAAACGCCGAAGAAGATCGCCGGCCGCCGCTTCACCGACGAGGCCACCCTCGACGTGATGAAGATGGTCCTCGCTGGCCAGCTCAACGTCGACCTGTGCGGCGCCCTGCTCCGCGCGGGCGCGAGACCGGTGGGTCTGCACGGCGCGAGCGGTCGCGTGATCGAAGCGGAGAAGCGGCCCCCCCGCGTCTACGCCGGAGCCGGCCCCGATCCGATCGACCTCGGGTGGGTCGGGGACGTGACGGGGGTGAACCAAGCCCTCATCGCGCTGCTCTCGGGGGCGGGCTACGTCCCCGTCCTGGCGTGCCTCGGGGCCGGCGCGGACGGGCAGATCTTCAACATCAACGCCGACATCGTGGCGACGCGGGTCGCCGTCGCGCTCGACGCCCGCGGGCTCCTCCTCGTCAGCGACGTCCGCGGTGTCCTCCGTGACGTCGCCGATCCGTCGAGCCGGATCGCGAAGCTCACCGTCGAGGAGGGACGCGAGCTCATCCGCACCGGCGCCGTGAAGGAGGGCATGATCCCGAAGCTCGAGGAGTCGTTCACCGCGATCGCGGCCGGCGCGAAGCGCGTCCACATCGTCGGCAAGCTGAAGGAGCAGGATCTCCTGCGCGAGGCCTCCGAGCCGGGCAGCGTCGGGACGGTGATCACGGCATGACGCACGCTTCGCCGTGACGGTCGCGTGGACGGGTTGGGAGATCGGGCTCGCCATCGGGGCGAGCGCGGTCTCCATCGCGTTGAGCGTGCTCGTCACGGGCTTCGTGATCGTTCGGCTCCCGCCGGACTACTTCGTCCGCGAGCATCGCCCCTTGCCGCTCGAAGGGCACCCGCATGCCCTTCGGATCGCCGCCCGCGTCGGCATGAACCTCGGCGGGCTCGTGCTCATCGCCCTCGGCGTCGTCATGTCCCTCCCTGGGGTGCCCGGCCAGGGGATCCTCACCATCCTCCTCGGGGTGATGCTCGTCGACCTGCCCTACAAGCGACGGCTGGAGGGCGCGCTCGTTCGGCGCGAGCTGCTCCACAAGGGCATCAACAAGATCCGCGCGCGCTACGGGCGGCCTCCCATCGACGTCCCCGTCCACCCCAAGCTGGTCGCGAAGAGCACCCCCCGCGACGAGGGCTGATAGGATCCGACGATGGGTAGGGACGAATCCTCTGCCGCTTCTTTTTTGGAAGCGCGCCTCGAGCTCGCGCGGCTCGACGTGGACGACGTGTCCCGCCTGGACCGCATCCTCGAGCACGCGACGAGGATCTCCGCCGAGCAGCTCGAGGTCGAGCGAGCGGGGATCTGGATGTTCGACAGCGAGCGCACCGCCCTCGTCGAGTGCCTCGTCTACAACCGCTCGACGAGGGCCCACGCCCGCCCGGGGACCAAGATCGCGCTCGCGAGCGTCCCGAAATATGCGGCCGCCCTCGAAGAGATGCGCGCGCTCGTGTTCGAGGACGCGCGCTCCCACCCCGCGACCCTCCCCTTGCTCGAGACGTACCTCGACCCGCTCGGCATCGGGAGCCTGCTCGACACTCCCGTGTTTCGCCGCGGCAAGCTGTTCGGCATCGTCTGCCACGAGCACGTCGGAGCGCGACGAAGCTGGGGCCCGCGCGAGATCGACTTCGCCGTCTCCGTCGCGGACATGGTCGCGCTCTACTTCGAAGAGGCGGAGGCGGCCCTCGCCCAGAAGCGCCTCTTGACGCAGGAGAAGGAGCTGCTCCAGGCAGAGCGACACGCCTCGGTGGGGATCCTCGCCCGTCACGTCGCGCACGATCTGAACAACGCGGTCGCCCCCATCCTCATGTGCGCGTCCCAGCTCAAGAACGCCCTCGCCAGCGATCCCAAGATGAGCGAGCGCGTCACGATCATCCTCGACGCGGCCGGGCACTGCGGGGCGATCGCGCGGCGATTGTTGTCCGCCTCCGCGGGGGCCCCCGCGAGCAGCCGCGCGGCCCTCGACCTGAAGGCGTTCCTCGACGAGTCGGCGCCGCTCCTGCGCGCCATCGCCGGCGACGACCACGAGCTCGTCATCGAGTCGAACGTGGAGCGGTGCTCGGTGCGAGCGGATGGCATCGAGCTGATGCGGGCCCTCATCAACCTCGTGACGAACGCGCGCGACGCGATGCCCGGGGGCGGCACGATCACGGTCGAGGCCACGCGCGGGGAACACGACGAAGTCCGGCTCGCCGTGTCGGATCGGGGCGACGGCATGTCGGAGGCCGAAACGAGCCTGATCTTCGAGCCGTTCTACACGACCAAGCCGGGCCGCGGGACCGGCCTCGGCCTCGCAGGGGTGAAGAGCATCGTCGAGGCGCTCCGCGGCCGGGTCGACGTCGAGAGCCGCGTCGGGGAAGGGACGCGCGTCACGATGACGATCCCGAGCGCCTCCGAAGCACCAGGTGAGTGACGAGGATGATCAGGGCCGCGCCCACCATCACGAGGGCGCTGCCGTACTGACGGGGGATGGTGCAGACGATCGCCCCCACCACCATCAGCACCACGAACGTCCGCCGCACCTCACCCGGTGAGTCCTCGTCGAGCCCGGCGCGTTCCGTAACGTCGGAGCGCCCCGCGTCCTCGGAGGCTTTCGCTTCGTCGCGTTGGCTCTTCTCGTCCTCGGACATCGCGTGAGACCCGTCGCGAGGATATGGCATGATGCACTCCGGTTGGCCAAGGAGCATCGGCCTTCGCTCATGCTTTCGCTTCACGACGCTTTTTCGATGGGAGGCTCGCCCGCATGGTAGCGCCGGCCAAGCGCGACGCGCGCACCGACACGTCCCCCGAGGGAGACGAAGAGACGCTTCGAGGATGGCTCATCGAGCACGCGCGCGACTTCGTCCGCATGGCGAAGAACTCGTGGCTGATCATGGATCGGCGCACGCTCGGGCTCTCGCGCATCCTCCTCGGGTTCTACCTCGTGATGGATCTGTTCCGCCGGACCTCGGCGTGGACGGACATGTTCGCCGACACGGGCGTGCTCCCCAACTACGTCATCCTCGAGAAGCCGCAGGCCGCTCACTTCTCGATCGTGTACGCGTTCACGAGCGCGCCCGAGCTCTGGGTGCTGTGGCTGGTCATCCTCGGCTTTTACCTGTCCCTGCTCGTCGGCTATCGGACGAAGCTCGCTCAAGTGGCCTCGCTCCTTATCGTCACGGGGATGAACGGCCGCGTGCTCCTCATCGAGAACGGCGGCTACGTCGTGCAGAGCCTGCTCCTGCTCTGGACTTGCTTCATGCCGATGGGGGACCGCTTCAGCCTCGACGCGATGATCTCGTCGATGAAGCGCCGGCGAGAGACGAGCGCCGCCGAGCTCAACGATCGAAGCGATCTCATCGAGCCGTTCCGCCTCGCTCCCTTCTTTTCCATCGTCGGCCTCGCGCTCTGCATGCAGATCGCCGCCGTCTACTACTTCAACGTCGTCCACAAGTTCGGGCCCGGCTGGAAGCGCGACTGGACCGCCGTCTTCTACGTCCTCTACGTCGACCGGATGGTGACGCCGCTCGTCGCTCACGTGCGCGACTACGTGCCGTACGTGGTGACCCAGATCATGACGGTGGCCGTCCTCGCCATCGAAGCGGCGATCGCGTTCTGCGTGCTGCTCCCCCAGCTCATCATCTACGGCCTCGACGTGAAGCTGTGGATGCGGCGGGCGGGCCTCTTGATGATCGACTTCCTCCATATCGGCTTCGGCTCGACCTTCGTCCTCGGACCGTTCGCCTGGGGGCTCTGCATCTTCTCGTCGCTGTTCCTCGGCCACGAAGACTGGGAGGCGTGGTCTCGCGCGATGCGCCGCCAGAAGCGCGCCCGCTACGTCATCTTCGATGCGACCTCGGGCGCGACGCTCTTCCTCTGTCGAGTGGTGGCGCGCATGGATCGCTTCGGGCTCATTCGATTCCGGGAGGCGGCGACAGAAGAGGAGCGCGCCCTCCGGCTCGCCGTCGCCGATCAAGAAGGAGACTTCATCGGGGGCGGACACGTCGCGATCGCCGACATCGTGGCCGCCCTCCCGATCGGGCCCGTCTTCGCCTGGATCATCCGGGCGCCTCTCGTCCGCTCGCTCGTCGACGCCCTCCTCGGCTTCGCCAAGGGCCGCGCGTCTCGGTTCTTCGGTCTCGCCAAAGAGCGCCCCGCGGGCAGAGAGATCGCGCCGCTGTCTTACCGGTTCAAATGGCTGGGCCGGGTCGCGAGCGAGCTCGCCTGCTTGGTCATGTTCATGGCCGCCCTCAACCAGGCCCTCGTAGAGCTCTGGTCGACCCAGCGCAAATGGAGAGACGACGTCATCGCTCCCCTCAACAAGCGGCTTCATCGAACGGGGAAGGACGCGATTCAGCCGCAGCCGGAGGCGATGCAGACGCTCACCCACAAGATGCGGTTCCTTCAGGGCTGGTTCATGTTCAGCCCCAACCCGGTCACCGTCGACGGCACCATCGTCGTCGACGCCGTCACCGTCGATGGCCGCCACGTGGATCCGTTCTGGCGCGCCCCGCCGAACTTCGACCTCCTCCACGCGCAGAGCTTTTCGTACAACCAGATCTGGAGCGACTACTTCAATCGCATCCAGGGCGAGGGCTCGCGGCCTTATCAGAAGCCGATGCTGGATTACATGCGCCGGCTCCCCGAGCGCACCGGCAACCCCAACGACGCCCTCGTGTCGGGCGAGGTCTACTGGGTCTCCGACCACAATCCGAAGCCGCGGACCCACGAGTCGTGGGGATACCAGAAGACCCTCCTGTTCACGTTCGGGGCGAGCGGGCCGCCCGTCTATCCGTCGAAATCGGGGTCGTAGCGATCGGTCACGGAGCGCGCTTGTTGGATCGGGAGAGGGCGGCCTCGACCCGGGCCAGGAGAGCGTCGCTCCCGAAGGGCTTCTCGAGGAGATCGGTCGCGTCGAGGGTGCCGTCTTGGATGGCGTCGCCGATGAAGCCGCTCATGAAGACGACCGGCAACGTCGGCCTCAGCGCGCGCAGCCGCGCCGCCAGCTCCGGGCCGCGCATCTTGGGCATCACCACGTCCGTGACCAGAAGATCGATGTCGTGGAGGTGCTGCTCCGCGAGGGCGAGCGCCTGGGCCGCTCCCATCGCCGACAGCACGCGATAGCCCGCCTCGACGAGCGACTGCTCGATGAGCTCGCGAATGGCGCGCTGATCCTCGACGAGGAGGATGGTCGTCCGGCCCCGCGGAGACGTGGTCCGCGGAGATGGCGGCAAGGGCGACGATTGCAAGGCGGGCGACTCCGATGGCGCCGCGAGGGGGAGCACGACGTGGACGGTCGTGCCCCGCCCCGGCGCGCTGTCGATCTCGATCGTGCCGCCGGCGCGACGAACGATGCCGTACGCGGTGGAGAGCCCGAGCCCGGTCCCCTTGCCGGGCTCCTTCGTCGTGAAGAACGGCTCGAAAGCCTTCGCGGCTACGTCGGCCGTCATCCCCACGCCGCTATCGGAGACGTCGATGGCGACGTACCGCCCGGGGAGATAGCTGCCCTCGCCGGTCTGCTCGAGCTCGCGGGCGGTGATGGCGAGCGTCCCCCCGGAGGCGAGCGCGTCACGGGCGTTCACGAGCAGGTTCAAGAAGACCTGATCGAAGCTCGATCGGGGCAACAGTACGGCGATCCCGCTCGGGACTTGGACGGTCACCTCCACCGCCTCGTGGAAGGTCGCGCTCGTGAGGCGGACGATGTCTTCGACCGCGACCGCGACGTCGATGAGCTCGCCGCGCGCCTCGTGGCCGCGGCTGACGAGCAAGAGCTGGCGCGTGAGATCCGAGGCGCGGAGGGCGGCTTCGCGGATTCGCTGGACGTTGCGCTGGACGAGCTCCCGACCAGGCTCGGCCTTCGTCAGGGCATCGGCCGCTCCCAGGATGACGAACAACAAGTTGTTGAAGTCGTGGGCCACCCCTCCCGCGACGCGAACGACCGCGTCCATTCGCTGCGCGCGGTTGAGGTTCTCCACTGCCCGCTCCCGGTCCGTGACGTCATGGATGATGGAGAGGAGCCGGATCTTGCCGTCGATCTCGACGGGGCTCGTGTAGACCTCCACGTGCCGCGTCTCGCCTCCCGCCGCCCGGTGCTCGAAGCGGAAGAAGCTTCGATTGCCGGCCCGCGCCCGCGCCATCTCCGCCTTGACCTCCTCGGGAGGCAACGTGTTGATGTGCTGGATCGTGAGCCCGCGCAGCTCCGCCACCGACAGGCCATAGAACGTCGCGGCCGCCTCGTTCGCATCGACGATGCGGCCCGACGACGGATCGATCAGGAGCTTGATGGCCGGGTTCTGCCCGAAGACGTCTTGTAGCCAACCCAATGCCGGTCGTCCTTCGCGCGGGTTCGTTCCCGTCGTTGCCCGCGTGGACGAACAGTACCCCAAAGCGGGGCCCGTCGCTCACTTCGGGCGGAGGCGGCCACAAGACGACTCGACCTTCGGCTTCATCTTCGCCCAATCCTCGTCCTCGAACATCTCGAGATCGGCGGGAGAGGCCTCCTTGCGGAGCGCGGTCCAAGCACACGAACAGAACGGCTTGAGCTCGGGCTTCTTCACGCACCCGGAAAAGAAGCCGTCCCGGAAGATCTCCTCGGAGGCCTTGTTGTAGCAAGCCTTGAGGGCGGCCTTCTTCGCGGCCCGAAACTTCGGCGTGGTCCGAGAGAACTCCGTCACCTCGAGCTGCTTGCGCAGCTCCGTCCAGGAGCACTCGCAGTAAGGTCCGGCTTTGGGTTTGCCTTCCATGCACGCGTTGACGAAGACCTCGCGGAACTTCCGCTCCGGGATCTTCGTCGCGCAGACGCTGGCGACTTTGTCCTTGAACGCGGCCATTCGCGCCTCGTTCACGTGGTCGGACTCCATCTCCTCGGCGGTGAACGTCTGCCGGAACTGCTCCCAGCCGCAGGAGCAGTAGTCGGGCGCGTCGGGCATGTTCTCCTGACACGTCGTCATGAACTTCATGCGCTGACGCATCATCGGCCTCGAGTCGTCCGAGGCCCCCTCCCCGCTCGGCGAGGTCGGGGGCGGGCTGTCCGGCGAAGAGGCCGAGGGCGAGCCACCGCACGCGGCGAGCATGCCGACAATCGCGACCGAGGGCAGCGAAGAGCGCATGCGTGGGCTGTAGAGCTCGTGGAGGCCCGGGTCGAGCGAATTCACCCGGGCGCGCTGGCCCGCTCACCGACCCGTCGCGGGCTCAAGGACGCCCGGCGCTGCCCACGCACTCGCAGCGCGACGGGCTCATCCGCGCTCCGACCCGAACCTCGCCTCCGGGGAAGCCCGCGGCGACACAGCGCCGATCGCAGGCTCTTCGGATCGACCAGGCCTCGTATCCGAGCCACGCCCCCGTCACCGCGAGCACGGCGGTGAGGATCCACAGGAGCGTGACCTTGCTCGAGCCCATCCGCCCCAGCGTAGCCCGGCTTCGTCACCCTATCGTTGCGTCCCGCGTCTTTCGGTATCCCGGAGAAGCGGCCCCCGCGCCGGAGCGAGAGCCAAGCCTCGCGGGCGCCGAAGGGTATACTCACCGGCGACGCCGCGACGGCAGCGCGCGGGCGTGGTGGGCGTTCTTCTTCGAGCGATGAGGCCGGTACCCGAATCCGAACGAGGCAGCACTCCGTGAGCGACGCGCCGCGCGCTCGCGAGAGCCTCGTCCCCGAGGTCGCCGTCGTCGCCATGAGCGCGGCCGTGCTCGCCCTCTATTTCGCGCTCAAGGCCCCGCTCGAGTCGGCCCCCGACATCGTCCTCTTCCTGGGCCGCTTCCACCCGCTCGCCGTCCACCTCCCCATCGGCATCCTCCTGTTCGTCGCGTTCGCGGAGGCGCTCACCCTCTCGGCTGCCCTCCGAAAGCGCATCGATCCGACGACCCCATTCGCGCTCGGAGCCCTCGTCGTGAGCGGCTTCGGCTCATTCGCCTTGGGACAGCTCCTCGCGAGCGGGGGCGGCTTCGCGGCCAAGCTCGCCGCGACCCACCGCACCCTCACCCTCTTCGCCGTCCTCGCGATGGGCGGTTGCTTCGTCGTCTACCGCGCGAGCGCGCGCGCCGAGCGGGCGGGCGCGGCGTGGGGGCTTCGCCTCGCGTACCGCGGCGTGCTGGGGTTGACGGTCGGCCTGCTCTCCCTCGGCGCTCACTACGGCGGCTCGATCACGCGCGGCGAGGCCTACCTCACGAAATACGCTCCTGGCCCGATCAAGCGGCTCCTCGGCCCGGACCCGCAGGAGCCCGAGACCTCCTCCCCCGAGCAAGCCTCCGCCGACCCGCTCTTCTTCGAGGCCGTCGTCATGCCGGTCCTCAAGCAGCGATGCGTCGAGTGTCATGGACCAGAGACGACCAAAGGGGGCCTCCGCGTCGACACGATGGCGGCGATGCTCAAGGGCGGTGACTCGGGGCCCGCCATCGTGGCCGGCCAAGGCGCGAAGAGCCCCCTTGTCGCGCGGATGCTCCTGCCCGTCTCCGACGAGGACCGGATGCCGCCAGAGGGAAAGCCCGGTCCCGAGCAAGCGGAGATCGCCCTCGTGTCGTGGTGGATCGACCGCGGCGCGAGCGCGGAGATGCGCGTCCGCGACGCGCTCCCTCCCGAGGCGTCGCGAGCCTTGCTCGAGAAGCTCGCGGGAGGGGAGGCGGCTTCCTCCGCCCCGAGCACGTCCACCTCCGCGACCACCAAGCCGAATGGTGGACCGCCCCCGACGAGAGAGACCTCGGAGCCCGAGACTTCGGCCAGCCCCCACAGCAACGAAGGCCCCGTGTCGGAGACGGCGAGCGTCTGGTCGACGCGCGTCGCGCCGGTGCTCACGTCCAAGTGCGGGAGCTGCCACGGCCCGGCGAAGGCGAAAGGTCGGCTCCGCGTCGACTCGATCGAGAGCCTCACTTCGGGGGGCAAGGGCGGGCCTGCCATCGTCGCGGGCGCCTCGACGAAAGGCACGCTGCTCGCCCGCGTGCACCTGCCCTCGAGCGACGGCCGTCACATGCCGCCGCCGGAGCGTCCCCAGATGACGGAGCCGGAGATCCAGCTCGTCGCGTGGTGGATCGATCAAGGCGCGAGCGCCGACACGAAGATCGCGGCGCTCCCCGACCCGCTCAAGAAGGCCTTCGCCTCTGCGCCCGCGCCTGCCCCCGCCCCCGCGCCCGGGCCGTTCCCAGTGGATCCGCTCCCTCCTCCCGCGACCGCAGAGCCCGAGCCGGCGCTCCCCGCCGAGATCCTCGCGAAGCTCCCGGAGGAAGTCCCCATCTACGAACGGCTCGTCGCCCCGATCCTCCACGACCGATGCGCGACCTGCCACGACGCCGCGGGCAGGATGGGCGGGCTGGACGTCGGGACGGTCGAGGCGATGAAGAAGGGCGGCGACAGCGGCCCCTCCATCGTCGCGGGGAAGCCCAACCGCAGCTCGTTGTTCGTCCGGATGAAGCTGCCCCTCCGGCATGGCGATCACATGCCTCCCAAAGCCATGGCGCAGCCCGAGCGGGGAGAGCTCGCCGCCGTCGAGCTGTGGATTCGCGAAGGCGCTCGCAAGGACACCGCCGTGAAGGTGGCGGCCATGCCCGCGTCGGCGCAAAGCACCCTCGCGCGCGTTCTCGGCGTCTCGACCGAGGTGGGCCCGGGTCCCGCCCCGTCTGCGAGCGCCTCCGCCCCACCCGCGACATCGGGCTCGGCCGCCCCCGGGCCCATCACGCCTTCGCCTTCCGCGTCGGTCGTCCACACCGCTTCCCTGCCGACGGCCTCCGCGAGCGCGAGCACACCGAGCGCGCCCCCTCACAGCCCGCCCACCACCGGCTGCGCGAGCTGCACCGTCGCCGAGGAAATCGACGGACCACGGTGGGGCAGCCGGCTGTGGATGCTCGGGCTCGCCGCCCTCATCGCCCGCCGAGGTCCCCGCCGGGGCCGCGATTAGCAGGCTGCTGAAAAAGTCGGCGTCATGCCTTTCGGCACCGGAGTGGCTGCCAATTCAGAGCAGCAACTGCTCACCCAGTGGCCTGACGACCGCATTTTTCAGCACACTATTAAGATCGACTAAGAGGGCGCGGCTCGGCGGCCGTGCGAGAGCATTCGAATGCAAGCGCCGCAGCTTCGACCTGCGCCGGCCCTCCTCGCGAGCGCGGGCCTCTCCCTCCTCTTCGCGTGTGCGCCCAACATCGAGACGCTCGAAGACGACCCCTCGCGGGATCCCGCGCCGGAGCCTTGCCGCATCGACCCGGCCGCAGCGGTGACGCTCGGCGCGATCGGGGACGGCGCGCTC
The DNA here is from genome assembly GCA_044225865.1 of Polyangiaceae bacterium. GTDB lineage: Bacteria > Myxococcota_A > Polyangia > Polyangiales > Polyangiaceae > Xiheicaenibacterium. Next base: position 33,800 of record JBGAID010000087.1, read on the forward strand.
CTCGAGGGCGTGCTCTACGTCGGCGCGACGATCCACGGCACCGATACGGTCGCCCTGATCGAGCTCGGCCCGCCCACCCCTACCCTCGCCGCGTGGCGCCCCGATCTCGTGGGGAGGGGCGCGTGGATCGCCTCGGGGCCCCACCGCTGGGCCCGCATCCGAGACGGGGCGATCGAGGTCCTCGACACCACCGTTCGCACCGCGCCCGTCCTCACCGCGTCGCGACCGCTCGTCGGTGAAATGGGCGACGGCTTCGAAGGGGTCTACACGTTCGCGAACGAGGCGCTCTTTGCCTGCCTCTCTGCGGACGACGACGGCGCCAGCTATCTCACCGGCCTCTCGCTGGATCATCCGGAGGCGCCCCCGGTCCGCCAGATCGACGTGCCGTGCGAGACCTTCGGGGCCCGCGCGGCCGCGGAAGCGTCGCTATGGATCGACTGGGATCCCGATGGCGTCGTCACCCTCTTCGACCTCGCCCGCGGACAGGGGATCGACAGCCACTCGTTCGCCACCGACGGCGTCCATCACTATGGCTACATCACCGCTGTCGCCACCGACGGCGATCTCACGGCCACCACCGTCGAGAACGACCATTACGCGTTCTTCTATTACGCGCGCGAGAGCCCCCATATCGTCTACACATCGTTCGGCGGAGGGGAGAAGAAGCTGCTCGAGATCGCGGCCGGCCAGGCCCTCGTCGCCTTCCCCGCTGGAGAACGCACCACGATCGGATCGTTCGCGATGGTCCCGCCCCCTGCCCCCGAGGCGCCCGCGTCGCGCACCGCGATGTCGGTCGACCTCGTCCAATCCCGCCCGGACCCATCCGCTCTCCGCGTGCTGGGCCACGACGACGAGCGGCTGATCGTCACCGACGGCGAGCGCCTCTGGGACGTTCCCGTCGGCGCCACCGGCGAGGTCTCCCCGATGGTCGTCACGCGCGAAGGGGCGCCGCGCTGCGACGATTGAATCGTGACGGCTCTCACCGCTTGGGAGCGCGCAATGGCACGATCGTCTCTCCGCGCGCCAGCATCTCCACGAGCGTCGCGATCTTCTTCGCCCTCCCCGCCGCCGACTTCATCGCGTTGGTTCGATAGCCCAGCGCGAAGAGGTTCATCTTGTCGAGCTTGCCGAACATGCGGCGCGCCTTCGCGTTCGCCTCGATCGCGGCCCGAAGATCCTCCGGGATCGACTCGTGGGAGGCGGCTCGGATCGGCGCGTAGGCGGCGTCCCACCGCCCGTCCGCCTTCGCCGCTTCGATCGGACGCAGCCCATGTTGGGTCATCCGGCCCGCCTCGATGAGCTGGGCGACCTTCTCTCGATTGACCTGGCTCCACACGCTCTTCTTCGTGCGGGGGGTGTACCGCTGCAGGAACGACTGCGCGTCGAAGCCCTTGCGAATCCCGTCGATCCAGCCGTAGCAGAGGCACACGTCGAGCGCCTGGGCCGCCGTCACGCTCGACAGGCCGCTCTCTTTCTTGTGAATCTTGAGCCATAGCTCGGGCTCGGTGGCGTGATGGGCGGCGAGCCACCGCTCGAACGCGGCCTCCGATTCGAAGGTTCGAATGCGACGCGGGTCCGGGACGACGGCGGCCATGAGCGTCGATTCATAGCTACATTGAGGCCTCGATGCGAGGAGCGTCATCCGATGGAGGGGGGCCCAGAGCCGCCGCGTTCACCCTCGACGCCGAACGTCCGTGCGTCGTCGTCGGCGGCCCCGGCACCGGAAAATCCGCGCTGATCGCGGCTTGGCTCGATACCCTCGCGCCACGTCGGTATCGCGTCGTTCGGGTCGACGCCCACGGCGTCACTTCGGAGCGGGCGCTCGTCGGCCGGCTGCGTGGCGCGCTCGCGTCCGACCCGCCGGACCGCGAGGTCCCGCTCGTCGAGGCGGCCCTCGAGGTCTCGAAGCGCGCCCGCGCCGAGGGCCCGTGGGTCGTCTGGATCGACGGCGCGCGGGAGCAGGGCGCGGAGGCGGCGCTCCGCTTCGCGGACCAGGTCGTGGCCCGCGCGAAGGGGACGGTGACCTTCGTCGTCGAAGTTCCGTCGGTGACCCTCGCCGCGCCCGCTCTCCTCTCCGACGAACGCGCGAAGGTCGTGGTCCTCGACGACTCCTCGGTGGCCGACCGCCTCGGCGCCTGCGACGTCGCGCGTGAGGCCCCGCCTCCCCTTCTCTTCGCGATCGCCCGCGCGTGTCGAGTCGACGAGCCGGCGCGCTCCCCATTCGAGGTCGTCGCCGAAGCGGCGTCGCGAGCGGCCCTTCGGCCCCTCTCCGTGGTGGACTTCGTTCGCGTCCTGGAGACGGATTTCGACCCCGCGCCGATCTCGGAGCCTCTCTCCCCGGAGGCGGCCCGATGTGCGGCCGCCCTCCGCCTCGCCGAGCGCGCCGCCTTCGAGGAGCCGCGCACCATTGCCTCGATCGCGGTCGTCGCTGACCTCGACGAGGTGCGAACGAGGGCCGCGCTGGAACAGCTGCAGCGCGCCGGACGCTGCCGAGAGCGGCCCGGCGGGGATTGGTGGTCCACCTCCGGTCGTGAAGGGCGCTACGCCGCGGAGCGCGAAGCCATTGCCATTCCCGACGACGAAGCCAGCGAGCGGATCGGAAGGACGATCGCAATGGTCGCGGAGCGAGCGGCCGGCCGACCGGGGAGCGGCATCGGGGGACGCCCGTGGCGAGCGGTCTACGGTGACGGCCATCGCGCTCACGACGAGATCCTGCCCTGCGGGACCATATCCGCGACCGCGCGCGCCCCCGTTCCCCCGCTCATCTTCGACTTCCGCCACGTGGACGAGCCCCGGCGCGCCCCGGCGGCCTGGTCACGAAGGAGCGCGAACGCCGATCTCGATGGGCGCGTCGTCTGGGTGGCGGGGCTCGACCATCGGCGCGTGCTGGACGTCGCGGCAGACATCGCGCGCACCCAGCACCACATCCGAAGAGCGCTCCCCGTCCTTCGCCCGCCGGGCGTCCACCTCGCGGCGCTCGTCGCCCGGGAGCATCGAATCACCGAGCGCGCGGAGCGCATCCTCGAGGCGCTCGTCTGCGAGACGTTCGCGGCAGGGGCCATTTATCACCGGGGCCGCCGCGTCGAGTGCTCCGAGCTCGGCGAAGGCTTCGATGCGGTATTCGCGAGGGCCGCGACGCTCTCCGATGGGGGCCTGCGCGAGGGGCCATCGGCCTGACCGATGGCCATTATCGGGTCGGCGCCCCTTCCCCCGCCCCGCCCCGACTGGCAGATTGAGCGGCGGTGGATTGCGCAGCTTCGACCGGGGGAGACGGCACTTGAGCGGGCACGACCTCTCCTTGACCCTCCCCGAAGGCGAGACGGGTCGAGCCTTCCGATGGGCTCATCAAGGCGCTCGGCGCGTCACGGTCGTGGTGAAATCCACGTCCGCGCTCGCGCACGGACACCCGGCGCGCCGGATCCCGAGCGAGCCCATCGTCGAGGACGGCCACACCGGCGAGCTCGCCCCCTTCCTCAATGGCGTCGGTATCACCATCGTAGGGCGGCCCAGGAGATCCCCCGAGCTCGCGCGAGAAGGGCAACCATTGCGCGTGCGGGCCGCCCTCGCTCGAGGACCGGTCGTGTGGCAGAAGCGCGCCGAGCTCTCCGCCAGCGATCCTCGAATGCATGACGACGCCTACGCGCGCTCGCTCCTCGGGCCCATGCCGCCCGCCGATGCGCGCCGCCGGCATTGCCTGGGTCGATTCGCGCGAGAGCTCGAGCCGCGCCTCTCGCGCTTCTCTCCGGGCGAGCCCCTGTCCCTCCCGGACGGCTTCGATTTTCGATATTTCCACTCCGCCCCCGCGGACCAGCAGGTCGCGCGCATCGTCGGAGACGAATGGCTCATCCTCGAAGGCTATGAGCGTCTCGAGCGGCTCGAGACGCGGCTCTCGACGGGACCGTGGGTTCTCCGCTGGATGCGGGAGCGGGAGGCCCCGGTCGTCGTCGACGGCGCGTTCGACTCCATCACCGTCGACGTCGACAGAGGGACGGTGACGCTCCTCTGGCGCGCGACGTTCGTCCTTCCCCCCGATGCCCCCTCGCCCCTCTTCTTGCAGGTGCTGCCGGCTGGGCCGGTGGCGAAAGGTGCCGACCCGCCTTCGACCCGACAAGCTCCGTCGCCCGCGACAGTCGTGTTCACGGAGGCCCCGTCCGTCTCGATGCCCTTCACCCATGCGGCGCGACCGCGGAGCACGACGGAGCTCGACCCCGACGAGCTCGCCAGAGCGATCATGCCGTTCGACGTGAAGGCGGGCGCTTCGTTGCTCGGCGCCGCGCGCGAGGTCCGTCCCGCGACGATCGACGCTCGACCGCCTTCGCCCGCGGGACTGACGGCCACGCTGCTGCCCCACCAGGTCGCGAGGGCTTTGGAGCCTTCGGCGCCGCTCCCATTCCAAAAGGGCCCGCCCTCCGAGCGGACCGCTCGGCCAGAGCCGAACATCACCGCCAATCCGGCTTCGCCCCCCGCGCCACCCGCCCCCCTGCCGATGGGCGGACTGCCTGCGCCCGCGCCCGCGCCCCCTCGATCCGCGCCGAGCCCCTCCGGGCCCCACGCCGAGCTCTTCGCGGCAATCGCCCGCGGAGAGCGGACGTTCTACGGCATCGATCTCCGAGGGGCGGATCTCGCCAACGTCGACCTCTCGGGCCTCACCCTCTCCGGCGCGAACCTCCGCGGGGCGAAGCTCGTGGGGGCGAATCTTCGGGGCGCGCGCCTCTCGGAGGCGAAGCTCGACGACGCCGATCTGACCGGCGCGTGCCTGGTGGACGCCGATCTCACCTCCGCGTCCCTGCAGCGGGCCTGCCTCGATCGGGTGGACGCCTCCGGCGCGACGCTGGAGGGGGCGAGCCTGGAACGCGCACGCGCGAGCCACGCCCGCTTCACGAGAGCGCGCGCGGCGCGGGCGCTCCTCGCGCGTGGCCGGTGGGATGACTGCTCGTTCGAGGGTGCCGATCTTCGATCGCTCGATTGGACGGGGGCTTCACTCGCGCGCGCCGTCCTCACCGAAGCGGATCTCACGGAGGCGAGGCTCGGCGACGTCCGCGCTCCCGAGGCCCGCCTCGAGCGAGCGAAGCTCGACCGCGCCCGATTGGATGGGGCGGGCCTGGAGAAGATCGAAGGGCGGAGCTGCTCCGCCGAGGACGCATCGTGGGAGCGGGCGAGCCTCGTCGAAGGGTGCCTCGAGAACGCCGTTCTCTCGAATGGCAGGTTCACGCGCGCTCGGCTCGATGGGGCGAAGCTCGGTCACGCCGTCCTCGTGAGCGCATCGCTACAAGGCGCCACCGCCCGCGACGCCCGCTTCGAGCACGCGGATTTGTCCGGCGCCGATCTGCGCCAGCTGCAAGCAGCCAAAGCCTGCTTCGAAGGCGCGCTTTTGCGCGGAGCGCAGGGGGCGCGCGCCGATCTCTCCGAGGCGAGCCTTCGAGACGCGGTGCTGGACGAAGCGAGCTTCCGTCCCGCCCAGCTCGCGGGCGCGGATCTGACCGGCGCGAGCCTCGTCGACGCGGATCTGCGCGACGCGAACCTCTCGGGGGCGAACCTCACCCGCGCCGTCCGGCGAGGGACGAAGCTCGCAGGCGCCAAGCTGAAGTCCATCATCGAATGAAGCTCGCGCGCGAGCGCACTGTCCGTCTCCGGAGAGACCGCCCATGACTGACCGCTTTCAGCTCACGTCGAGCTCGCTGCCCGACGACGCCCGCCTCGTTTCGTTCCGCTGCCACGAGGCCCTCTCCGAGCCCTACGAGATCGAGGTCGTCTTCGTCGTCCCCGACGCGGCTCATTTCGACATGGCCGACATGATCGGGGCGAAGGCCACCGTCCGCGGGGCGGGAGCGGACGGGGAGCCCGACGCGTTCGTTCGCCACGGGGTCGTAGCCTCGGTCAAGCTCCTCGTAACGGTGGGCGAGAGCGGGCTCTTCGCGGCGACGGTGACGCCCCGCTTCGCCCAGCTCGCGTTGACCCACCGCAGTCGACTGTTCACCAAGCTCGCGCTACCGGACGTCATCCGCGAGGTCTTCAGCGCCGCCGGCCTGGTCGAGAGTGACTTCGAGCTCGCTCTCGACGAGCGATACGAGACCGAAGAGCACGTCTGCCAATATCAGGAGAGCGATCTCGATCTCGTTCAGCGCTGGCTCGAGCGCGAGGGGCTGTACTACTTCTTCCGGCACGAAGAGGACCAAGAGAAGCTGGTCGTCGTCGACCACCGAGCGATCCACGAGCGACCCTCCCGCGCGGTCCGCTACCGCCCTCGGACGAGCCGGGACGAGAGCGCGGGGGAGAGCTTGGACGCGTTCGCCTGCAAGCACGTCGTCCTCCCCGCGAGCGTCACGATGCGCGACTACGACTACGCCAATCCGTCCCTGGAGGTCGTCGGGACCGCCGCCGTCTCCCGCACGGGGGTGGGCGACATGAACTATCACGCCGCTCGGGTCTTCACCCCGGATCGCAGCAAACGGCTGGCGAAGATTCGCGCCGAAGAGCTCACCGCGCGGCGGGTGACGTTCGAGGGGTCGGGCACGTTCCTCCATTTGCTCCCCGGCCATTGCTTCAAGCTCGAGGAGCACCCGATGTTCTCGGGCCACGAGCTGCTCGTCACCCGCGCCGTCCACGAGGGCAACCAGGGCGGTTCGTCGAGCGAGCTCATGCGCCTCGCCGGCGTGCACCAGGACGACGTCTATCGTTCCCGGTTCGAGGCCATCGAGCGCAATGTCCAGTTCCGAACGCCGCGGCGGACCCCGTGGCCCCGCGTCTATGGCTACGAGGGCGGGGTCGTCGACGGGCCCACCGACAGCGAATATGCCCAGATCGATGATCAAGGGCGATACCTCATCAAGATGAAGTTCGACGAGAGCGATCTCAAAGATGGCAAGGCGTCGACGTGGATCCGAATGATGCAGCCCCATGGGGGCGGGGTGGAGGGCTGGCACTTCCCGCTCCGGAAGGGGACAGAGGTCGTCATTTCCTTCTTGGGCGGTGATCCGGACCGCCCCGTCATCTCCGGGGTGGTGCCCAACGCCCACACCCCCAGCCCCGTCACGAGCACGAACAACACCGCCAACATCATCCAGACCGGCGGGCGCAATCGAATCGAGCTGGAGGACCGCGAGGGCTCCCAGCGCTTCACGATGTACTCGCCCACCCAAGAGACGATGATCCGCCTCGGGGCCCCGAATGACGAGGCTCACATGAAGTTCACCACCGACGGCAATCACAACATGAAGGTCGGCGGGGAGACCCGGGACGACCGCGACGGCCCCGTAGCCTTCAACTGGAACGACTCGTTCTACTTCATGGTCTCGGGGCCCATCACCGAGTTCTTCGAGTCCGGCGTCGAGACGACGATCGTCGAGAAGGATTGGAAGATCCACCTCAAGGACGGAAGCTTCATGCTGGACACGAGCGCGGCGCTGCTCGTGGACGTCGGGACGAACGCGTCCATCGCGGCGGACCTCGAGTACAAGGTGAAGGTCGGGGACAACGACTGGCTCCTCGTCGTGGACAAAGCTGACATCCGAGAGCGCCACAAGGGCAGCCGGACCTTCGAGATCGATAACGACAACAAGGAGACATTCGGCTCGCTGACGACGAAGACGACGAAGGGGGGCATCCGCTTCGTGAGCGAGAAGACGTTCCGCGCCAGCGCGCTCGAGGACATCTTCCTGGAGACGAAGGCGGGGTTGAACCTGTCCGCGGTCGGGGATCTCGCCATCACCTGCAACGATCAGAACGTAGACACCCTCGGCAACAATCAGAACATCAACGGCGGCGCCACGTACTCGCTGTTCGGGGGCCTCAAATACGAGGCCTCCATCTCCGGATCGATCTCGGTCAGCGCGAGCCTCTCCATGGCCTTCTCGGGGGGTCTGAAGGTGGACCTCTTCGCCGGCCCGTCCATCGGCACCAAGACGACGGAGGTCAAATTCTGCAACATCGAGGTGAGCGACATCACGAGCTGGATCCGGAGCTCCATCTTTAACTTCCAGAGCTCGGTCTTGACCATCCTCTGATCGATCGCGACCGCAGATGAAGACCATTCGCCCCCTCGCCTTCGGCGTCACCCTCCGTCCGTTTCGGAGCCGCGGAGAGCAGAAGCTCGCCATGACCGGCATCGCGTGCCTGGACTTGGCCACCTCCACCCTCGTCGCGGAGCCCGAGCTATGGAAGATCGCGGGCGAGGTGCTGGGACCGCTCGGGGCGCTCGACGAAGGAATGCCCAAGCCGCGCGGTGAGGTGCTCGTAGGCGGGTCCGCGTGCTCGGTCCAAGGTCCGACGACGGGGATGTCGGTCGGCGTTCGCGTGGGCGATCTCGAAAAAGAGCTCCTCGTCATCGGGGATCGGGAGTGGGGTGCCGCCGGCCCCTCCGATCCAGCGCCCTTCGAGACCATGCGGCTCGACTGGAGCAGCGCATTCGGTGGCCCCGGCGTTCCTGACAATCCGCTGGGCAAAGGGATTGGCAAGAAGCTCCCCAACGTGGAGGTCCCCGCCCGCCGGATCCGGTCGGAGCGCGACCGGCCTCCCCCGGGAGCGTTCTTGCCCATCGATCCGGCGTGGCCCATTCGAGCCAGCAAGACGGGCAGCTTCTCGAAGCGCACCAAGGACGACGACCCGGCGGATATGCCTCCGGACTTCGATCCTGCCTATTGGAACGTCGCCCCCCTCGACCAGCGAATGGATGGCTTCTTTCGCGGCGACGAGACCTTCCAGTTGACGGGGATGCACCCGACCCGACCGAGGATCGAGGGTGCTCTCCCGAGCGTGGTGGGGCGGGTGTTCATCGTCTTCCAGGACAACCCCTCCCTCGTCGAGGTCCCGATGCACCTCGAGACGCTCTGGTTCTTCCCGGATCGAGAGCGGGCGGGGCTCTTGTTCCGCGGGATCGTGGGCGCGACCGAGGACGACACCACCGATGTTCGCTACATCGTCGGCGCCCTCGAGGATCGCGACCAGCGAAGGCCCGTCGATCACTATCGAGCGGTGCTCGCGCGGCGCGTCGACGACAAGAAGGGCGCGCTCGCCGCCCTCGCCGACAAGGAGCTCCTCCCCGAGAAGGCCAAGGCGCGGTCGCTGCTCGAAGCGATGGAGCTCGAGGCGTTCGACGACGCGCCGAAGCACGTCATGCAAGACCGCCAGCGAGCGCGTGCCACGAAGGGCGCCGAGCAGGCCCGAGAGCGCCTGCGCGCGGCGGGGATGCCTGAAGAGAGGCTCGTGTCGTTCGACGCCGCCGAGGCGGAGCCGGACGTGCTCTCGCTCGCCGAGCAGGGAAAGCTGGGCGAGCACATCCGCCGCATCGAGGCGCGCGCCGCCGAGGCCGAGCAGCTCGCGAAGCGCGCGGGGGACGATCTCGAAAGAAGCAGCCGCGCGCGCTTCGCCGCGCGTGGGCTCGACTACGACGAGGTCCTCGCGAAGGCGCGCGAGGCGAGCGGCGGCCCCCCGAGCTTCCGCGCCGACGAAGAGATCGACCGGCTCGAGGCGCTCGCGACCCTCGTCGAGAACGCGGGCGGGGAAGCGACGAACCGCGCCCTCTTGGGCAGCGTCGAGCTCCGACGACAGCTGGAAAAAGTCGAGCGGGACCTCTTTTCGTCCTACCGCCGCTTCGCCCATCATTTCCCCGAAGCGCCCCTCAAGGAGGACGCGCTGCGGGCGATGGCGCGCGCGCGGGTGATCGCGGCGATGGACGCGGAGGAGCCCATGCGAGGCTGGGATCTCACGCGCGCCGATCTCCACGGCCTCGATCTGGGCGGCTGCGATCTGCGCGAGGCGCTCTTGGAAGGCGCGGACCTGACGGGGGCGCGGCTCGCCGGCGCGGACATGTCGGGGGCGGTCCTCGCTCGGGCCGTGCTCGACGGCGCGGACCTCTCGAACGCGAAGCTGGTCGAGACCAACTTCGGCAAGGCGACGATGCGCCGCGCCAAGCTGGACGGCGCCGATATCTCGGGGGCCACGTTCTGGGCAGCCGATCTCTCGGCGGCGAGCCTGTGCGATGCCTCGCTCGGCGTCGCGATTGGTGAGCTCCCCGGCTTCGGTGACGACATTCGAGAGCAGAGCGCGGGGACGGGGTTCTGGGACACCAAGCTCGGCGGAGCGAAGCTGCGCGGGCTCCGGGCGCCTCGCATCCATTTCCTCGACCTCGACCTTCGCGGCGTCGATATGGAGGGCGCCGATCTCTCGAGCGCTCTCTTTCGGCGGTGCGATCTCGGGGGCGCGAACCTCGCGCGGGCTCGATTGGATGGGGCGACGCTCGCCGAGACGAAGGCGGACGAAGCCGGCTTCGCGGGGGCGAAGGCGAGAGGGCTGAGGATGGTGCACGGGACCACGGCGGCCCGGGCCGACTTCACGGGGGCCGATCTGACCCAGTCCAACCTGCGGAGCACGCTGCTCCGCGGAGCCACCTTCACGGACGCGTGCCTGGAGCGATCGGACATCTCGGGCGCCGATCTCGGCGGTGCCGTCCTTCGCCGGGCGCGGGCCCGCGGGGCGGTGATGGTGCGGACGCGTCTGGACGAGGCCAACCTCGTCTCGACCATCTTGATCGAAGGCATTCTGCAGAAGGCCTCCCTTCGGGGGACGGACCTGCGGGGGGCGAACCTCTTTCGAGCGGACATGGCGTTCGCGGTCGGCGACGACCGGACTTCGATGACGGGAGCCCACGTCCATCAAGCCCGAACGCTGAGGAGGCGGCCGTGAATCGGGAGGCGCTCGAGGCGGCCGTGTCCGCTGGCGAGATCATCCGCGACGCCGACGTCGCGGGCGTGGATCTCTCCGGCGCGACCCTCTCCGGGGCGGTCTTTCAACATGTCCGCTTCGAGCGGGCTCGCCTCGAAGGCGCCAACCTCGAAGAGTCGATCCTTCACGATTGCGACTTCACCGGCGCGGTCTTGGACGGCGCCCGTTTGCGCTTCGCGAGCATTCAGAAGTGCGAGCTCCTCGGGGTGTCGGCGCGGGGCGCCAGCCTCGAGCACGCGAGCGTCGTCGAGTCGAACGCGAGCGAGCTGAACCTCGAGGGCGCCGCGACGAAACGGCTGACGATCGTCCAGTCCGATCTGTCCGGCGCGAGCTTCGCCGGGTCGACCGTCGCGGAGGTGACCATGGTCCAGTCCGCCCTCCACGACTGCAATCTCCGCGACGCGAAGCTCTTCAAGACGACGATCGTGAAGGCCGACCTCTCCTCGTGCAATCTCGCGCGGGCCTCGCTGCAACAGGTCATCCTCGTGGGGAGCTCCCTCGCCGGCCTGGACTTGAGGGGCCAGCGCATCCGCGCCTGCCAATTGATCGACGCGAGAATGGCGGGCACGAGGCTCGAGGGAGCGGACCTCGCAGGCTCCAACTTCAAGGGAGCGCACCTCGAAGAGGCCCGCTTCGACCGGGCGAACGCACAGAACACCCTCTTCGTGGAGGCGCGCGCGGCCAAGGCCACGTTCGACAAGGCGGATCTGTCTCAAGCCATCTTCGTGGACGCCGACCTGACCGGCGCGCGGTTCGAGGGGGCGCGGCTCTACCAGGCCATCTTTCATCGTGCCCGCTGCCGGGGCGCGATCTTCGACGGGGCGGACCTGACCTACGCCGACTTCACGGGCGCGGATCTGTCCCTCGTCGGCATGCGCGGGGGGGAGCTCTATCGCGCACGCTTCCACGGGACCCGCGAGGAGGGCGCGCTCTTCGGAGACAGGACGAAGGCGCTCCTCGACGACGAGGCCCTGGCCGAGGCCGAGCGCTTCCGCTCGCCCTTCGGCTGAACCACCAGCAGCAAGATAGACGAGGACAGGCGAACGATGCACGACAGAGCAAGAGCGAGCGGAGCGGTCTCGGCGCGGCAAATCAAGGGACGCGTTCGGGCGATGCCCGTCCCGGTCGAGCCGCTTCGGCTCCGCGACGACGCCCTCGTGGTCGAGACGGGCGAGGGTGACGTCGTCGCGCGCCGCGCCGTCTCCTGTCTCGTCGAGCCCCGCCCCGCGGACGAGGTCCTCCTCGCCTGCTTCGAGGACGGGAGCACGTTCATCCTCGCGGTCCTCTCGCGGGAGCGCGACGACCGCTCCGTCACCCTCTCGGCGCGCGGCTCGATCGCGATCCGCAGCGGGGAAGGGAGCATCTCGCTTTGCGCTCCCGAGGACATCACCGTCGCGACCGCGGGCACGGTTGGCCTCGCCGCGGCGAAGGTGGACGCGGCCGCGCCGCGCGCCGATCTCGCCTTCGACGCGCTGCTCATCACCTCCGATCGCACCACCCTCGCGGCCGGGGTCATCGAGACCGTGGCGGAGACCCTCTCCGAGCGTTTCAAGACCGCCCGCCGCGTCGTCGAGGAGGTCGACCAGCTCCGCGCCCGCTTCGTGGACGTGGTCGCCAAGACGGCCTACCGACTGCACGCTCGCGCCGCCGTGATGACGGCCGACGATCTCGTCAAAGTGGACAGTGAGCAGATTCACTTGGGGTGATTGGCATGTTCGCAAACACGCAAATGGCTGGCCTCGACACGGCGTTCCCCGACATATGCCTCACCCCCGTCCCCCCTGCCCCCGTCCCCGTCCCCATTCCCTATCCCAACGTCGCAGCCGGTCCGATGGGGGTCCCCGCCGCGTATACGGTCCTGATGTCGGGCGCGCCCGCCCATAACATGGCGACGGTCATTCCGCTCTCCAATGGCGACAACCCGGGCCTCGCGCTCGGGGTCGCGTCCGCGGTGGTGATGGGCCCCGCCCGGACGATCGTCCCCGCCGTGACCACCCTCATCTCGGGGATGCCCGCGAGCCGGGTGACCTCGGTGACGATCCAGAACTCCACGAACATCGCGGGAGTGCGCACCATACCGAGTCAGACCACGGTGCTCATTCTCTCGACGTAAAGGCGCTCGAAGCGGGCGCCCGTGCGACGCGAGCGTCGCAATGAGGAGGATCGAGAAGTCGCCATTGGGACAACGCTGTCGCAGCACGATCCTATGCTCGGGGGAGAGGCGAATCGGTTAGTCTCGTCCAATGCAGATCGCTCGAGGCCCGTCCCGCTTCTCTGGCACCTTCACCGTGGCCCTCTTGCTGACGACCGCCGGCTGCGGGGACAGCTCGTCGAGCGACGACCCTGGCGCGGGCGGCGCGGGAGCTTCCGCGGGCGCCCCTTCCACCGGCGGCACCAGCCACGAGGGCGGAAACGCCCAAGCGGGGGGCGGCGGTTCGACGTCGAGCGGCACGGCCGGGGCAGGCGGCGCTGGAGATCCCAACGCACCGAAGTGCGGCAACGCCGGCTTCGCGATCTGCGAGAGCTTCGAGGCCGCGGATGACGGGGCGTTCCCGGCCGGGTGGGGAGCTCGCGGCGACGAGTGGGGGGAAGGGACAATCGGGGTCACGAGCGACGACGCGAAGCGCGGGGGCAAGAGCCTCAAGGTCGACGGAGGCCACAACGGTCAGCACTTCATGGACTTCAAGGGTGACCTCGGCGCGCTCGCCTCTCATCACTACGGGCGCGTCTTCATGAAGGTCGCCGTCCCCGCCCCGTGGCCGGCCGGAGGCGTCCTCCACGCCGACTTCATCGAGGGCCTCGGCCCTGGTCCCGGCGGCTCTCACCACAACGTCCGGTGGGGCGTCGTCGAGAACACCGAGATGGCCTATCAATGGATCTACAACGTGCAGCCCTCCAATGGTGATCCCGAGTTCGGTGAAGGCACGCAGTACGTCTACAGCTGGTCGGGCCAGTGGCAATGCATCGAATGGTTCTACGATGAGCCCTCCCAGCAGGGCATGCTCTGGATCGACGGGCAGGAGATCCCGATCACTCCGGGCCAGAACCACGAGGCAGAGATCCCCGTCTTCGACTCGCTCGGTGTGGGCATGGCGAACTACCAAGAAGCGGGGGATGGGTTCACGGTCTGGTTCGACGAGCTCGCCTACGACGCGGAGCGAATCGGATGTGACAACTGAGGATCGCCCGGTGATCGCGCGCTCCCGCTCGTCGTCGTCGCCCTGGCCACGAGCCCGCCGACGTCGCGACGAGCCGGCGGCGGCTTCCTGTTCGTCCTCGAGCCCCGACGCCCGCCTCGAGCGCCGAACATGATCGGTAGCTCAGGGCCATCCGAAGAGCCGTCGAATCGACCGCCGCACCCGCAGCGCGAGCCCCACCGGCGGGTCGATTGGATCGGCGATGGCGTCCGCGCAGACGCGGCAGAGCCTCCCTTCGGCTCCCTCCACCCCCTCGCCGCGGGCCATCGGCCGACCACAACCAGCGCAGCGATCCTTCTCCAGGTCGACGGCCGACTGCGCTCTCGTCCGGTAGCCGCCGCTGTGCACCCGCTCGCCAATGGACCGAATGGCCGCCCGCGCACCCTCCAGTGGCAATATCTCTTCGCCGTCGATCCACAACCCGCGACACGCGGCGCACGCGTCGAGGGCGAGCTTCTCGATCACGAAATGGTGGAGCGAGCGGCCGCAGGCCGGACACGCGCCATCGCCGAGCTCTCCTTCGAGGACGCCCGTGTCCACGACCGCGACGAGCTCGGGGAACGCGACCGGCAAGCTCCCGGAAGGGATCCAGAGGCCGCCACAATCGACGCACATCGCGACCTGCGCGAATCCGCCTTCCGCCGCCGGTCGCGAGAATTCTTCCAGGGCCGTCGCGCAGCGCGGACACCCCTCCTCCGACGCGGCCGTCACGGCGTCACGGTCAGGCACTGACCGCCTTCGCACGCCGGGATCATCGCCGGACAAGAGCAGACGCTGGGGGCGGCGCCTTGAATCTTCATCGCCAGATCCGCCTCGTACTTCGGGCGATCCGCGGCATTGATGGCCCCGAACGGGCAGGTGCATCCCTGACAGAGATTGCCGAGGAACACCGCCGTGCAATCGGAGGCCTGGGAGCAGCCGAGGTCGTAGTCGGCGGGATCCATCGTGTGGGCGTCGGGATCGCACGTCGCGCCCCCAGCCCCACCTCCTCCTTCGGATGGGGCGCCGCCGACGGGGCCCGCCCCCGTCGACGAGGTCGTGTCCCCGTCTTCGACGAACACGACATTCGCCCCACAGCCGGCGACCAAGCAAAAGAGCGCGAAGCGCATCGCGTGTCGAATCATGAATGGGGCTCCGCGTTCATCTCGGCTGCGTTCATTTCGAGGTGGGGCTCGAGGACCCTGCGCTCTGGGACGCCCCCCCTATTATCGGAGCCTCGCGTAAGCGGAGGTCTCATTGAGGCGCGGCGAGAGAATCCAGGCCCAGACCGGGTGACCGAATCGCGCGAGGACCTCTGATCGAGAATTGCGCTCGCTCACTTAGGTCTTCAATCGAGAGAGCAGCTCCTCGATGCGCGCTTTCGGTCGTCCGATGATGGCCTTCTTCGCCGTCACCACGATCGGCCGCTGGAGGAGGGCCTTCTTCTTGACCAGGATATCCACGACCTGCTCGCGCGTGGCGACGTCCTCGTCGCGCAGCCCGAGCTTTTCGAACGTCGCGTCTCGGCGGACCAAATCCGTCACCGGATCTTCGAGCTTGTCGATGATGGCCGAAAGCGCCGCCGCGTCCGGTGGGGTCTTCATGTACAGAACGACTTCGGCATCTACACCCAGCTCCTTCGCAATGCGGACCGCATTGACCGAGGAGTTTCAATTGGGGTTGTGATAAATGGTGACCTTCGCCATGGGGCGGGGAGGCTACCATACGGAAGAGGCCCCGCCGATCCCGAAGCGCCCCGACCCAAGCCTTCGCCTCGCCCCGAATCCAACCCCGGTCGCCCGGTCGATCGACCCATCGGTCGGGGCGGGTGGCGGCGCGGTCACCCACCACTCGGAGGCTGCTGAAAGAGTCGGCGTCATGCTTCTCGGCACCGGAGTGGCTGCCAACTCACCCCCCGGCCCCCCTCGCTGTGCGAGGGGGAGATCCGTCGGAGGACGATGCGGATTCTTTCGAGCACGCTCTCCGCTTGAAACAGGGCTTCGTCGTTGGTGAAGCGCAGGACGAGGATGCCACGCCTTCGGAAGAAGGTGTCGCGAAGTCGATCGCGTCGCTCGGCTGGTTGCCGCGTGAGCGGTCGCAGCGAGCTCGCCTT
>JBGAID010000088.1:0-50482 GCA_044225865.1 Polyangiaceae bacterium
CGAGGAGCGGGTGGGCTTACCCAGACGCTCCACGTGCTCGACGGGGTGAAGCGGCTCGCCATGGTCGAGACCAAGACCGTGGACGCGGGGGTCCCGGTGGGAACGCCTGCGCCGAAGCAGCGGTACCAGCTTGGGAACCACCTCGGGTCGGCCATGCTCGAGCTGGACGAGACTGGATTGATTGTGTCGTACGAGGAGTATCACCCGTACGGATCGAGCGCGTACAGGAGCGCTCGGAGCGGGGTGGAGGTGTCGGCGCGACGGTACCGGTACGTCGGGATGGAGAGGGACGACGAGACTGGGCTCTACCTGATGGGGGCCCGGTATTACGCCTGCTGGCTCGGGCGGTGGACGAGCGCGGATCCGATGGGGATTGGGGCGGATGGCCCGGGTCTTTATAATTACACGCGGGAGTCTCCTGTCACGTTGAGTGATCCGAGTGGGCACCGAACGCACGGAGACGAGTGCGTAGAAGCCGCGAAGGCTGCGACGGCGCGACCAGCTCCGGAGAGGAAGGTCGTCTACATGGGCACGGGGCATGTTTTTAACGTCGTCAATCAAGGCGGTACCGTTCGCTTTCTTGACGCTCAAAGAGGCGGAGCAGCCGAGCTCGAGGAATTTGAGCAGCTCTTCATCATCCGGACACATTGAGGGAGCCATGGATCTTCGTACCGCACAGGAAGCTGTCGCAATGAAACTGCAGGCGCGAGGCGTCGGGGGTGCGGATGGAGTGCTAATCCTCGAGTCGGCAACGATAGAGAAACCTTATGGCTGGGTCTTTTTCTACAATTCGCGCCGGTACATCGAGACGGGTGACATGGTTCATGCTCTCATTGGACAGGGGCCGGTGATCGTTGTCGCCACGACGGGTGAGATCATCGAACTGGGGTCTGCCATCCCAGCGGCAGCTGCAATCAGCCAGGCCGAATCCAAGCTCGGTCTCGCGTAGGTGTTAGCCTCACTGCGGGGCACCAGCGATCTTTACGGCTGTGGGGCACCAGTGTGGGGCACCAGCGATCTTTACGGCCGGAGTTCATGGTGTTTCCCACTGGACACATGCAGAGTCAGACCCGCCACCCGGACAGTCACGTTCGCCCGCCCGGGCATTGCCCGGGCAGGTCGACGCGCCCTGTTGCGTCCATTGGCTGGCCCGAGACAATTCAGTCCCTTCAAGTAGCGGCTCGCCACATCTCCGCCTAAGGCAGCGTCGCGCAACGTGATAGTCGGAAGCAAGCTGGCAGGAGCGCCATGAAGCGCGCTCAGCACCAGCTCGAGGTTCCGAGGGCGCTTGCCGGCCCTGGCTGCGCTCTGCGGCTTCGCGCAGATGCCGTTGGCCGGGTAGCGGGAGCGAGGCTCGATCCGTTGTCGCTGATTGGCCGGTCGCGCTCCGCGGTAGACCTCGAAGATCCTCGTGCCCTTCGACAGCACCGACCTGCGGCGCACCATTGCGCGGTACCTCGACTGGTAGAGCGGTGTCGCTCCGCTGAGGGAGCGATGCGGCCGATACTCGTTGTATGAAGCAGCTCGCTCTTCAGCGACAGGATGAAGCGCTCGGTCACCGCGATGCTGCCGTGCTTGCCCACAGCGCCGAATCGAGGCGCGACCCCCCTTCGCCGGCACCAGCGCTTGAAGACATCCCGGAATTGCACGGCCTTGTCGGTGACGGTGTACTTTGGGGCTGCCCCAGCCCGAGCAATCGAGCGGTCCAGCACGCGAGTCATCACCTTTGCCGACGGCTGTTTCGGGAACCCCGCGAAGCCCAGGGGCGGCGCCTCGACGCCATGAAGATGGACGTAGACAACATCAGTGAGCTCTTTGGCGACAAGTACGAAGCTGCGACCCAGGAAATGCGACAAGATTTGTGGAGGCAGCACAGTGAGGAATGCAATGAACGTCCTGCCGCATCAAGGCGTTGGAGATCTGATCTTTGGTATGTCGCGGGAGCAAGTTGCGACTGCGATGGGCCTCGCGCCCAGACGGTTCAAGCCTAGCATCTACGCGCTCGACGAAGATTCCTTCGACGGTCTAGCGATGTCGGTTCTCTATGACTCTGATGGACGTTGCAACGCGGTTACGGTCAGTCCAGGCGGTGTGCAGTGGTTCTACGATGGATTCCCGTTGCTTGCGCATCCTGCCTCTGAGGTTCGGGACTGGGCGCGAAAGCGGGACCCCGATCTCAAGTTGAAAGACGGCTTTACGTCCACTGCGCTCGGCCTGGGAATGTGGGCTGACTGGCTGGACGCGCCAGGGGTCGATGATGAGTTGCGCTCCAAGCCTGGAGCATCCTTCATTGCCTTTCGAGCCGGATACTACGAGGAGGAACGCGCGCGAATGCTGGCGGCTGGGTTGATTGCACCTTGACTTGTGGCCGGTTGCAGACCCCGCACGGCCCAACCCGTGTGGGGCACCAGCGATCTTTGCGGCGGGAGTTTGAGGCGTTTTGCGCTGGACATGTGGATGGCCGAGATGCCAATGCGACAGTCTCGTTCGTCCGCTCATGCATTGTCCAGGCGGGACGCGACAGACTGTCGCGGCCATTGGCTGGCGCTGGACAAATCACTCCCTTCAGGCGTCGACGCGCCACACTCACCCTCAGGCAGCGTCGCGCAACGTGATAAGCGGAAGCAAAGTCGAAGTAACGCGCAATCGAGCGCCGCAGGTCGGTGCTGTCGAAGGGCACGAGGATCTTCCGAAGCAGCGCGCTCTTCAGCGACAGGATGAAGCGCTCGGTCACCGCGATGCTGCCGTGCTCGCCCACCGCCCCGAATCGAGGGGCGATGCCGTTTCGGCGACCAGCGCTTGATGACCTCCCGGAATTGTACGCCCTTGTCGGTGACGGTGTGCTTGGGGGCGTGCCTCGATGCGGGCTGTCTACCGCCGGGCCGGCGCTCCGCTCAATCCCACGGTTGTCCTCGCTCGAGCTCCGCGACCTCGACGAGGTCGCGCTCGAGCTCGCCAGTCGCGGCGTCTCGAACTCGATATTCCATTCGGGGACGGAACATGGGCTGGGACTCGACGAAGATGCAGCGGACCTCGCCAGGGGCGAAGTGGCATTGGCGGCACAGGGCATCGAGCAGCCTCTCGTCGTGGAGGTGGCCGTCCCCGAAGTTCCAGCCGAGGGCGAGGCCGGCCACGAGCTCGCCGTCGAGCCACTCGTAGCGATCGATGTCGTCGACCGCCTTGGGCAACAGCTTGCGCAGCGCCCTCCCGTGCAAGTGCATGGCCCGGAACGCGATGACCTTGGAGATGGTCGCGATGGTGGTGTTCTCGTCGTAGAACCGCCGCAGCTGATCGTGGACGAGCGGCGAGCTCTTCACGATGCCGCGGTCCAGCTTCTCGAGCGCCCGCGGGGCGAAGAGCCAGATGCTGTAGGCCCAGTTGCCGGCGTAATAGCGCATCGAGGACAAGAACGAGACGTGCTTCGGGAAGAGATTGCCAAAGACGGGCACGACGAAGAGAGAGAGGACCAGGAGCCCGATGAGGAAGGGCGATTGGATGGCGAGCATCGACGCCGACGCGTGGTGGCCGAACAGGACATATCCTCCGTAGACCATCGCCACGTTCCACTCGATGGGCACGCCCATCGGGACGTTGCTCGTGATGTAGGCGTGGAAGCCGGTCATGACCACGAGGCCGATCGTCGTCTCCACGCCGCCGCCGCCGAGGGCGAGGACCAGCGGGAACCCGTACTCGACGAGGGCGCCTCCGGCGGCCATCGCCTTGGCGACGCCGGAAGGGCGCAGGTCGTCCGGGTAGCCCACGTACATCCGCTTTCGAATCCATTCGAAGGAGAGCACCGGGCTGTTGCTCGTCATCACGCAAATGACGGCGGGGAAGTGCCGGTTGATCTTGGACGTCGCGGCCCAGATCCAGATCGCCAGCCACACCCATTTCGCGCCCGCGAGCCAGTCGTCTCCGGCCGCGAGACAGGCGGCCACGACGAGGTAATGCTCCGCCCTCGACGCGAGGTAGATGGTCTTGTCGACGAGCCCGAGGGCGGGCAGCGTCACGAGGATCGGCGCGATCACCGAGGTGGTGAGCTCGGGGGCGACGAGGGCGCGGACGAGGAGCCCGATGTGAACCACATAGAGAAGGGCGTCGAGGACGGTCCGCCGAAACCCTCCAATCACCGGCGCCTTCGGGAACAGCGGCAGCTTGGTGGTGCCCGGCCTCGCGAAGTGGAGGAACCCGGCAATCGGAGGGACGTAGCGGCCCGTCAGCGGCCCGCTTCCGCACCCGAGGCCGAGGCTCTCGAAGGCCATGCTGAACAGCATCGCCTTCCCGAACGCCTCTCGTGTCCACCACCCGTCGACGACGCCGCGCGCGCTCCCGAGCGAAGCGGACATCGACGCGAACAGGACAATCCCCGCCACGTAGGCCGCGACCTTCAACGCATAGAAGGCGTAGACGGCGACCGGGGTCCCGTAGCCTTGCATCGCCCACGCGCGACAGACGAGCTCGAGCCGCTTCGGGAAGGGCAACGTGCGCCACGTCGTGACGTCGTAGGGCGGGGGCTTGGGGCCGGGCAGCTTCATGAGGCCGCCCGCGTCGGCGCGGCGCTCATATGCTCTTCGGGTCGTACCGGGAGGGGCCCGAGCCGGTCGGCCGGGGGCGGGTGCGCGGCTTGCGCGGCTTGTCCGAAGACGAGGCGGCGGGGCCGGAGGCAGGGGTGGGCGGATCGCTCGGGGCGGCGGAGGCCGCGGTGGGCGCGATGGACGGGAGCGCCTCCACGTTGGTCGCGGTCACGGCTTGGGTCGACGCGGATGCGGGGCCCGCGGCGGAGGCGAAGCGCTCCGGAGCGGCGCTCGCGGGGGGCGCGGTCGCGGACGGCTTCTCGTCGCGCGCGTCCGCGCTGAGCCTCCCCATCGCGACCGCGCCCAATCCGACGACGCCGGCGGCGGCGGCGAGGACGGCCCAGGCGGGCACTCGCCGTCGCGCCGCGGGCGCGGGGGGCGCGTCCGAGCCCGCCCCTTTCGTGGCGATCGCAGGGACGCTCGGGGATCCGGAGACGCTCGCGGTCGCGGTCGGGGTCTCGCGGTCGGGGATGACGGAAAGGGTGGGCTCTTCCGTCGCGCTCGCGCGCTCGACGCTCGCGGGGGGCTCCGGGGTCGAGCGCCGATCTTCCGGCCCCGCCGCCATGAGGAGGGTTGCGTCCTCGTCGGGCAGCGCCCGCATCGACGGAGGCGCGCTCGACAGAGGCCGCGGGGGCGCGCTGCCGCGCAGCTCGGCGGGGGCGGGACAGAGCGGGGTGAGCAGCTCGAGCAGCGCCCGCATCGTCGGGATCCGCTCGTCCGGGTTCTTCTTGAGCGCGCGCTCGATGAGGTCGTCGAAGGAAGGGGGCAGATCCGGCCTCACCGTGCTCGGCGGGGCGTGGGTTCCGCGCGTGACGGCGAGCCCGATGCTGAGCGGGTCCTCCCCGAGGAACGGCGCGGAGCCGACCGCCATCTCGTAGAGGATCACCCCGAGCGACCACACGTCGCTCCGCTCGTCCGCGAGCTTCGCGGAGCGGAACGCCTCGGGCGACATGTAGAGGGGAGAGCCGAAGAGCGACCGCGTGTTGGTGAGCTCGTCCGATGAAGGATCGGCCACCTTCGCGATCCCGAAATCGAGGAGCTTCACGATCGGCTCGGTCGCGCCGGTGGCGTCCTTGGGATCGACGGCGAGGAAGAGGTTGCTCGGCTTGAGGTCGCGATGGACGATCCCACGGTCGTGGGCCTCGATCATGGCCCGGCAGGCCTGGGCGGCGTACGAGGCCGCGCGGGGGAGCGGGAGCGGCCCCGATCGGGAGAGCTCGTGGGCGAGGTCGACGCCCGAGAGGAGCTCCATCGCGATGTAGGGGAAGCCGCCCTCGGTCGTGCCGAATGCGAAGACCTTGGCGACGTGCTCGCTCTCGAACGAGGACACGATGCGCGCCTCGCGGTGAAACCGCGCGATCGCCTCCGGCTCGCGGAGATAGCGGTCCCGGAGGACCTTGATCGCGACGCTGCGGCCGCCGCCTTGCCGGTCGAGCGCCTCGAGCACGTCGGCCATCCCGCCCCGCGCGACCGCGCGCACGATGGCGAAGCGTCCTTCGATGACCGAGCCCGGTCCCACCGCTCGATGCTACCAGGGGCGCGCGCGGGCGGCCGCGTTCCCTTCGTCAGGGTGGGTCGTCGGGCTCCGTCGCTGCCCCGCGCCGCTTCGCCGCGTAGAACCTCCTCGCCTTCGCACGGTTGCCGCATTGAGCCATATCGCACCAGCGACGACTGCGATTCTTGGAGCCGTCGTAGAAGACCCAGACGCAGTCGTCGGCCTCGCATATCTTGATTCGCTCGCGGTCGCTCGTGGTGAGCAGCTCGAGGGCGGCCCGAACGATGGGGGCGAGCATCGCGTCGGGGGCGCGCGGCCCCTCCGCCCACGTCCAGCCGAGGTCGGGCCCGATCGCGAGCTTGTGGGCGAAGCGGCCGAGCGTCTCGCGCGCACCCTCGGGGACGGGCTCTGTGGCCGCGACATGGAACGCGATGGAGTAGATCGCCTCGCGAAGCTCGATCGCTTGCTTGCGGACGCGCTCGGTCCGTCCGGGATCGCTCCGGTCGAGCTTTCGCAGCCGCGCCTCGTCCGCCTCGTCGACCAGCCCCGTCTGACGCGCGAACGAGAGCAGGTCTCGATAGGAGGACAGGCGCTCGATGGGCGCGTCGGACTGCCGCTGGCTGACCGTGTTCGCGAAGCTCAGCGCGAGGTGGCTCGCGCAGAGATCGAACAGGTGACCTTCGGGCGGGTGCATGCCTCTCGAAAAGAGTTTGACAGCCGGTCTGTGTAACCGTCAAAATAGATTTTGAAGGGTAGGCGAACGTGTTCCAAAACATCCTGCATCCCCCCCGCAGAAGTCGCGGCCACGACGTCGCCGCCATCGCCGTGCTCTCCGTCGCGATGTCGGCGCAGCTCGTCGGGACGAGCTGGCTGCTCGACGAGGTCGGGGCGAAGCCGGCGGCCCGGCCCCGCGTCTATCGCGCCCCGGAGGGGGCCGCGCCCGCGAGAGGCAAGGTCCTCGTCTGCGTCGAGGCGGAGGACGAGGGCTGACCCGGGGCGGCGCTCGCGCCGCGCTTGCCTCCGCATTCGAGACACGAGAAGTTCGTGCTCGCATGTCGGAACCCGCTCTGCCCAGCCAGGCCCGCGTCGTCGTCGTGGGCGGTGGCATCATTGGTTGCTCCGTCGCTTACCACCTCGCCCACATGGGCTGCCGCGACGTCGTGCTCCTCGAGCGCGACCGGCTGACGTCGGGCACGACGTGGCACGCGGCCGGCCTCATCGTGACCTTCGGCTCGACGAGCGAGACCTCGACGGAGATGCGCAAATACACGCGCGATCTCTACGCGCGGCTCGAGGCGGAGACAGGGCAGCCCACCGGGTTCAAGCCCGTCGGCTTCATCGAGCTCGCGATCGACGAAGATCGATTGGAGGAGTACCGCCGGGTCTCCGCGTTCAATCGCCACATGGGGGTGGATGTCCACGAGATCTCCGCGGCCCAAGTCAAAGAGCTCTTCCCCCTCGCCCGCGTCGACGACGTCCTCGCCGGCTTCTACGTGCGGGAGGATGGCACCGCGAGCCCCGTCGACGTGACGATGGCCCTCGCAAAGGGAGCCCGCCTTCAAGGCGCGAAGATCTTGGAGGGGGTGCCGGCGCTCGGCGTCCTGAAGAAGGGCGGCCGGGTGACGGGCGTGCGCACGCCCCATGGCGACATCCACTGCGAGTACGTCGTCAATTGCGCCGGCATGTGGGCGCGGCAGATCGGGGACGCGGTGGGGGTGAACATCCCGCTCCAATCGGCGGAGCACTACTATCTCATCACCGACAAGATCCCGGGCGTCTCCGCCGCGCTGCCCGTCCTCGAGGACCCTGCCTCGTACGGCTACATTCGCGAGGAGGTCGGGGGGTTGATGGTCGGCCTGTTCGAGCCGATCTGCGCGCCGTGGAAGGTCGAGGGCGTCCCCGAAGACTTCTCCTTCGGTGAGCTCAACCCGGATTGGGACCGCATGGGGCCCTACGTGGAGCGGGCGATGAGCCGCGTCCCGATCACCCTCGAGACGGGGGTAAGGAAGCTGTTCTGCGGGCCCGAGAGCTTCACCCCGGATTTGCAACCCGTCGTCGGGGAGGCCCCCGAGCTGAAGAACTACTTCGTCGCGGCCGGGCTCAACTCGATTGGCATCCTCACCGGGGGCGGCCTCGGGCGCGTGCTCGCCCATTGGATCCTCACCGGCCGGCCCGACGTGGACGTCACGGGGATGAACATCGACCGTCTCCACACCTATCAGTCCAACCCCGAATATCGAAAGACCCGCACCGTCGAGTCGCTCGGGATGGTCTATCAATGCCACTACCCGACGCGGTCGATGACGACGGCGCGCGGCGCGAAGCGGAGCGCCATTTACGACCGGCTCGCCGCGAAGGGCGCCTACTTCCGGGACGTGAGCGGCTGGGAGGGCGCGGATTGGTATGCCCCCGAGGGCGAGAAGCCGGACCCGGGGAAGCTGTCATTCGGGCGGATGAGCTGGTTCCCCCATTGGCGGGCCGAGCACACTGCCACCCGCGAGGGCGTCATCCTGATGGATATGTCCTTCATGGCGAAGTTCCTCGTCCAGGGCCGCGAGGCGGGGGCGGTGCTGGACTGGATCTCCGCGAACCGCGTGGACGGGGACCCCGGCACGATCACCTACACCCAGTGGTTGAACGAGGCGGGGACGCTCGAGGCCGATCTGACCGTGACGAAGCTCGACGACGAGCGGTACTGGGTCGTCGCCTCCGACACCGCCCATCGTCACGTGGAGACGTGGATGCGCCGCCACATCGGAGACCGCCACGCGTTCGTGACCGACGTCACCTCCGGCTACGCCCAGATCAACGTCCAGGGGCCGCGCTCCCGCGAGCTCATGCAGCGGGTGACGAGCCACCCGATGGACAACGCCTCGTTCCCGTTCCGAGGGGCCCGCGAGATCGCGATTGGCTACGCGCGCGCCCTCGCCGTTCGGATCACGTACCTCGGGGAGCTCGGCTGGGAGCTGTACATTCCCACCGAGCAGGCGCTGCACGTCTACGAGCGCCTCGTCGAGGCGGGGGAGGCCCTCGGCTTGCGGCACGCCGGCCTCAAGGCCCTCGCGAGCCTCCGCATGGAGAAGGGCTACCGCGACTACGGTCACGACATCGACAACACCGACTCCGTCATCGACGCTGGCCTCGGGTTCGCCGTCGATCTCAAGAAGCCCTCCGGGTTCTTGGGCAAGGAGGCGGTCCTCGCGAAGAAGGCGGCCGGCCCCTCCAAGAAGCGCCTCGTCCAGGTGCTCTGCCTCGATCCGGAGCCGCTCATGCACCACGCCGAGATCGTCTATCGCGACGACGAGCGCGTCGGCTACGTGCGCGCCGCGTCCTATGGGCACACCCTCGGCGGAGCGGTCGGCCTCGCCATGGTCGAGGCCCAGGCCCCGATCGACGCGGCCTGGATCGAGAAGGGCAGCTGGCACCTGGACATCGCGGGCAAGAAGTACCCCGCGCGCGCCTCGCTCAAGCCGCTCTACGATCCGGAGAACAAGAAGATCAAGGCGTAGGCGCGCGCCGCGCTCAGCCCGCCTTGCGTGAAGAGGGCGGGCCTTCGGCGAGGAGATCGCGCGGGAGCGACGGCGGCGGAGGCAGCCTCTGTGATCCGATCGCGTTCGCGAGATCCGAAGGCGGGCTGGGCTCGGTGTCGGCGGACTCGATCGCGCCGAGCTCGCTCTCCGCGAGCGCGCCCGCGGCGGTGGGGGGGATGGTGACGCGCGCCTCGGGCAACGTGACCTTGGCGTAGACCCCGGAGCCCGGCTTCGGCGCCTCGGAGGGAGCTCGCTCCTCTCCCGAGATGGGTTGCGAGACGACCCAGCCCTCCTCGTCCACGTCGATCTTCATGGTGTGTTCCGCTCGCCGCTCGGGCCGAAGAAGATGATGTTTCCGCTCGCCGCTCGGGCGGAGGAGGGATGCTCGCGCGCCGTGCGCTCTCCCCGCGCCCTCGCCATCGGTGGGGAGCTTCTCCGCATTTTGCGGGGAGCGTCAACGGGCGCGGAGCCTTCAGTCACCGGAGGGCGATTGCGTTCCGACCCGTTGGATCATTTGCGATCCAATGCGTCAGAACGATTTCGCGTAGCTGAGCGAGGCGAAGTCGACGTGCAGGCCGTTGGTCCGCTCGTAGCGCAGGTAGCCGAGCCCCATGCTGTCGTTGCCTCGCATGAAGAGGGGAGCCTTGTTCCGCAACAGGACGAGCCTCAGCCCCGCCTCCCGCGAGACGAGCTTCTCGAGATCGCTGTCGCTGGTGCGGGCCTGGTTCGAGTCGGGGGGGCCGTCGAGGTAAGGGACCCAGAAGTCGATCGCGGGCTGGACGTGGAGCCGGCCGTGCAGCCGCGCATAGAGCCACGGCACGAAGTATTGAAAGACCTCGACCTGGCCGGTGTTCGCGAAGACCCGGTTCTCGTCGGCGTAGAAGCGGTACGTGCCCTTCACGGTCGTGTGCGACGCAGGGATGTGCTGCGCGAGCCGGAACACGAAGGCGCTCCGGAACCGGTTCTTCGGGAAGAGCTCTCCGGTGCGATAGACGGCGGGCTCGCCCTCGTCGGGATCGCCGCGGGTGATCACGGAGCTCCAGCTCGTCTGGAGATCTCCGGATTGGGTGGTGAGCCCGACGGAGAGAGACAGGAGCGTCGTCTCGGAGAGGACCTGGGAGATATCGAGGTTCCCGTTCAAGGCCACCCGCGAGTCCTGGCCGTTGTCTTTGGCGTTGGGCTGGATGGGATCGTAAGCGTCCGCGACGATGAAGCCGGAGAGGGAGACGACGGTGTTGTCCTCCGCGAAGTGGGCGGTGAACGTCGGCCCCGCCATGAACGACCGCAGCGTCTCTTCGAAGTGAGGGCCCCACTTGAAGGAGAAGTCGAGGGTGTCGTTCGGCGAGTAGGTGCTCGTCGCCTCGAGCGAGAAGGCCTGGGTGACGGCGGAGGCCTGACTGACGACGTCGAGGGCGTCGGCGGAGGCCATGCTCACGACGTCGATCGGGAACACGACCTCGTGCTTGAGCTGCTTGTTCGTCCTGAACTGGAAGGAGGCGATGGGGTTGAGGACGAGGGCCCGCTCACTGCCGCGCGCGTCGATGGGCCCCGCCTGCGACTGGAGGCCGTGGCCGTCTTGATAGAAGAAGCCGAAGAAGTACTCCATCCCGTCGAAGCGCCAGCCGTCGCCATCGTCGACCGGCTTGACGAACACGGGGGGAGGGGGCGGGAGCGGGAGCGGGGCCGGCGGCTGGGCGAGCGGCGGCGCAGGCTCGCTCGCGCCCGCCTTCGTCTGCGCGAGGGCAGGCACGCTCGCCGTCACGGAGGTGAAGACGAGCGCGGCGCGGAGCGCGTACGACCGAAGCATGCGAGCGCGGCACGATAACCCGAACGGCGGGAGCGCTCGCCCCGAAAAATCGACGCGGAGAGCGCTACGTGCCGAAGCGTAGCGTCGCCTCTCGGACCGGCGAGCCGTCGATGCCCACCCCCGGCTCGCTCCGCTCGCCGACCCCTCCCAAGCTCGTCGCTGCAAGCAGCTCCTCGCGGAGGTACCCGTCGACGAAATGGAGGCGGGCCTTCTCGTTGGCGGGACCCGCGCCCCGGGGACGACCACGCCGACGAGGTTGAGCGGGTCGGCGGCGCAGATGGTGACGACCTCTCCCGCGCGAGGGGTGCGGCGGATACGGCGGAGCGCGTCCACGCACTCCGGGAGCGCGTACTGCTCCCCGAGGAACCCGGACACGAAGAGACCGCCGCGCACGAGGCCGCGCGCTTCGCGGCGGCGCAGCGCGCGCAGCACGTCCCGCCAGGGCACGCGGAAGGGCTCCTCCAAGTAGAGGTCGCGGAACAGGACCCCCCACCGCGAGAGCAGCTGGGTCGCGACGCGATCGGCGAGGGTGTCGGGGGCGAGGACGACAGGCTCGCCGTCGTCGCCGATCTCCGCCGCGCGGGTGAGGAGCGAGAAGCGCCCTTGGATCCGGCCGCTCCCGCTCGCGGCGCCGATGAGATCCCGCAGAGGTTGGAAGCCATCCGCGGTCGCGAGCCCCCGCGCGACGAGATCCCACAGCGCCTCCCGGAGCTCGCGCTTGTCGAGGCGGGTGATGCGCGCGAGGTCGTGGAAGAAGAGCGCGCCTCCGCGCCGCAGCGCCTCGAGCACGCGGGTGGTCGCCTCGAAGCCCGCGGGCTCCTCCTCGTCCGCGCCCCGCACCGCCTCCAGCATCCAATCGAGGCCCTCGCGCTCGAGGAGGGTGATGGGCGTGGCCCGGGAGGGCGCGGCGGAGGAAAACGGCAGATCGGTCGTGCGGCGGCGAAGGGAGAGGCGAGCCCACGCCACCTCGCCCGAGAGGCACAGCTCGTCGAGCCACTCCGATCGGTAGCCCGAGACGCGCGCGGCGAGGACGTCCTCTTCCCATCGCGCCGCCGCGATCTCGAAGCCCTGGAGCATCTGGATCGCGTCGCGGAGGGCGGCGCGGCCGCCGGCTCGGGATCGCGCCGTGAGCCGATGCCGCTCGAAGAGGAAGCGCATGAAGTCTTGCGCGCTCACCGGCTCGATCTCGGCGCGGAGCCGATCGATGGTCCCGCGGTGGATGCGGGCGAGCAGCCGCCGGTCGCACAGCTCCTGCTCCGTCGCGCCGGGAGTGAAGGCGCCGCGGAGGACGATCCCCGCCGACTCGAGCGCTCCGGCGGCGATCTCCGCGTCGCTCGCCTCGATCCCGATGCGCGCCGCGAACCCCCGCGCCGTGAACGGCCCGGCGATCTCGGCGTAGCCCTGCATCCCCTTGGCGAGGGCGGTCTCCCGGTCGAGCGGTCGCGAAGGGACGCGGCTATCGGGCACGTCGCGATAGAAGAGGCGCGCCGCGGCCGCGTGCTCGGCCGCGACCACCACCGGGCCCGCGCTCCCTGCGATCTCGAGGACGCTGCCGCGCGCGACGAGGGCTTCGAGCATGGCGGCGCGCTCCGGGGTGGAGGCGATCTCGAGGCGCGGCGCGAACACGAGCGACACGACCAGCTCGCGCAGCTCGTCCTCGTCGCGGGGGCAGGGCGCCACCTCGGCCCGCACCCGCTCGATCGCGGCCGGATCGAGCGCGCTCAGATCGCGCTGGCTCTCGGGGAGGGTGCGGCGGAGGGAGACGGCGCGCGCCCTCCGCTCCTCGAGGGGCGCGTCGTCGAGGAAGGCGTACGGCTTCGAGCTCAGCACCTCGTGGGAGAACGGCGACGGCTCGGTGGTGTCGCGGGCGTGCATCCGGATCTCCCCGCGCTCCATGCGCTCCAGGAGGTGCCGCAGCCGCGCGATATCCATCGCCTCCGTGAAGCAGTCGTCGAGCGTCTGCCGGACGAGGGGGTGGTCCGGGATCGGGATCGGGCCGGTGGTGTTCTCCTGGCACGCGACCTGCGCAGGGAACACCGCGGCCAGGAGATCGTCCGTGCGCATGCGCTGGAGGAACGGCTGGACCTTCTTCCCGCGGCTCATGCGCGCGACGGAGAGGGAGCGGGTCGCGTTCCAGCGAAAGCGGGTCGCGAACATCGGCGCGGGGAGGACGGCCTGCTCCATCGTCTTCCTCAGCTCGCGCGAGCGGACGAAGTGGAACGCGTCGGTGAGCGGGAAGCTGTGGGCGACCCCGAGGGAGAGGACGATCGCGTCGTCGGTGGCGGCCGCCTGCAGCTCGAAGTCGAAGCTCACGCAGAACCGCTTTCGCAGCGCGAGCCCGAAGGCGCGGTTCACGCGCGCGCCGAACGGGGCGTGCACGACGAGCTGCATGCCCCCCGCCTCGTCGAAGAAACGCTCGAAGACGACGTCGTCCATCGTGGGGACGATCCCGAGCGCGTCGCGCTGCGCGATCACGTAGGCGGCGAGCTCGGCCGCGGGCTCGCCGCCGAGGCCGCACTCCTCCCCGAGCAAGGACGCCGCCGCCGCGCTCGTGCCGTCGTCGAAGGCGCGCACGATGTCGGCGCGGAGGCGGCTCACCTCCACCGAGTGCTCCCATGTCCGCGCCGGTGCCTCGCCGAGCCAGAAGGGCACGCTCGGGGGCGCGCCCTGGGCGTCCACCACCCGCATCACCCCCCGCCGCGACTCGACGCGCTTGACCTTCCACGCGTGAGAGCCGAGGAGAAAGACGTCCCCCGCGGAGCTCTCGATCGCCCAGTCCTCGTTCACCGTCCCCACGAAGGTCTCGTCCGGGTCGAGGACGACGCGGTAGTCGGCGAGCTCGGGGATGGCGCCCCCGTTCTCGAGGGCGACGAGGCGAGCGCGGCGCCGACCTTTCACCATGCCCTCGACGGGATCGAAGAAGAGCAGCGCGCCGCCGGTGCCGAGGCGAGGGGCGGGGCCCTCCGCGAGCATGGCCACGATCTCGTCGAAGGTCGCGCGCGGAAGATCCTCGTAGGGAGCGGCGGAGCGCGCGAGCTCGAAGAGCTCGTCGACGGGGACGTCGCGCGCGGAGCACTCCGCGACGATTTGCTGGGCGAGGATGTCGACGGGCGCGACGGGGGGCTCGGTGCGATCGAGGTGGCCGCCGCGGATGCCCCTCACCACCGCCGCGCACTCGAGGAGATCGTCGCGCGTGGTCGGGAACAGCCGGCCGACCGCGGTGCGTCCGACGCCGTGGCCGGATCGACCGAGGCGCTGGAGGAACGTCGACATCGAGCGCGGCGAGCCGATCTGGCAGACCAGATCGACGGCCCCGACGTCGATGCCGAGCTCGAGGGACGCGGTCGCGACGATGGCGCGCATCGCGCCGCTCTTCAGCCTCCGCTCGATGGCGAGGCGGCGGTCCTTGGAGAGGCTGCCGTGGTGGGCGCTCACGTCGTCCTCACCGACGAGCTCGCCGAGCTCGTGGGCGATGCGCTCCGCCTGGCGCCGCGTGTTCACGAAGACGAGGGTGGTGGTGTGGGACGTCACGAGCTCGGCGACGCGGCGGTGGATCTGGGCCCACTGCTCGCGGCTCGCCACCGAGGAGATCTCCGAGAACGGCACCTCGATCGCGACGTCGAGGCTCCGCGCGTGGCCGACGTCGACGATGTCGGCGGCGCGCCCCCGGCCGGAGAGAAAGCGCGCCGCGTCCTCGATCGGGCGCACGGTGGCGGAGAGCCCGATGCGCTGGGGGCGGGTCCGCGCCGCCGCGTCGAGGCGGGCGAGGGAGAGCGCGAGGTGGCTGCCGCGCTTGTCGCGCATGAGCGCGTGCAGCTCGTCGACGATCACGGCGCGCACCGACTCGAGCAGGGCCCGCGTGCGCTTCGCGGTGAGCATCAAGTACACCGACTCCGGGGTCGTGACGAGGATGTGAGGCGGGTCGCGGACGATGGCGGCGCGCTCGCCCGGGGTCGTGTCCCCGGTGCGCAGCGCGGTGCGGATCCCGACCGAGGCGCCGCCCTGCGCGGAGGCGATCTCGCGGATGCCGGCGAGGGGCCCGACGAGGTTCTTCTCGACGTCGGTGGAGAGCGCCTTGAGCGGCGACAGGTAGACGATGTGGACGCCCCGCTCGAGCTCCCCGCGCTCGGCGCGCTTCACGAGGTCGTCGATGCCGAACAGAAAGGCCGCGAGCGTCTTGCCCGATCCGGTCGGGGCGGCCACGAGCGTGTCGCGTCCGGCGGCGATCGACGCCCAGCCGCGCGTCTGCGCTTCGGTGGGGGCGCCGAGGGCCTCTTCGAACCAGGCCCGCACGGCAGGGTGAAACGCGTCGGGCCAGACGGACATCGGGCCTACGCTACCTCGGGCTCGCGCGCGCGGCAGCTGCGCCGAGCGCGGGATCCCGACGTCGTGCTTTTCGAGCGCTCGAAGGCGCCGGGCACACGCTGGCCCAAGCCTCGCTCGGCTTTCGGCCCGCGCTCCGTGGCATGCGCTTTGAATCGTGGTGTCTCTCATGAAGACCTTGGCTTGGGTGGTGTTCGTCTCCGGCTGTTGGATGGTCGGGTGCGGTTCTTCGAATGGCGGAGGAGGGGGCCAAGGCGGAGGCGGAGGCGCGGGCGGCCAAGGTGGGGAGGCGGGGTGCCCGGACGAGCAAGTCCTCGGCGTCGTGGACGGCGAGCTCGCGTGCACCGGCTTCAACGAGGGGACCGAGCTCCGCGCGGGGCCCGATTTCCAGTGCGGCGACGCCACCCCGAACACGTCCTGCCTCGTCGAGGACTTCTGCGCCGTCCAAGGATGCGGCGACCCGGACAGCATGTTCGACGCGAGCGGCTGTCGCCGGGTGATTTGCGAGGTCGACGGCGACTGCGACCAAGGACAGGTCTGTTACGCCACCGCCCGTGACGCGTGCCTCTCCACCGCCGAGATGGCGTGCGCGCCGTACGGAGGCGAGGCGTGCGACTGCGTGGCCGACCTCATCTGCGGGCACGAGTCGCACTGCGTGGACGAGGCCGATCTCCCGCAACAGTGAAGAGCCCCTCCGCGGGGCGTCGGGCGCGATATGCTTGCAGCATGGGCGAGAAGAGACCGCCGAAGCTGCCCACGCCGAAGCACCCGATGCCGCGCCGCGAGACGATGGAGGTCGACCTCTCGTGGCTCGAGGAAGAGGACGCGAGCGCGGGCAAGAGCGACGGCGCGACGACGGCCCCGAAGGCGCCCGCCCGGCCGAAGGGCACGGGGTTTCGCCCGGTGCTCGGAGGAGGGCCGCGCCGCGACACGATGGACGTTCGGCCGGAGTGGCTCGAGGTCGACGAGGTCGCGCCGAAGAAGCCGAGCGAGCCTCCGAAGGGCCCGCTCCGGAGGCGATCCCACGGCGCGATCCGGCCCCCTACGCTGCCCCCGGCCGCGAAGTCGGCCGCGAAAAAGAAGCTGCCCCCACCGCTGCCGCGCGAGGAGCCGGCGGACGACGAGAAGAAGCGATAGCGAGCCGCCGCCGGCCGCCCGCTTACTTCTTCTTCTTGCCCTTGGCCGGCGTCGCCGAAGCCGCCTCGGCGCCGAGCTGGTCCAGATAAGCCTCGTACGTCCCTTTGAAGTCGATGAGCCCGGTCGGACCGAACGCCCACACCCGGGTCGCGAACTGGGCAATCAGGTCCCGGTCGTGGGCGACGACGAAGGCCGTCCCCTCGTAGCGGACCAACGCCTCGCCGAGCGCGACAATCGACTCGAGGTCGAGGTGATTGGTAGGCTCGTCGAGGACCAGGACATTGTCCTTGGTCAGCATCAGCTTGGCGAACAAGAGCCGGACCGCCTCGCCGCCGGAGAGGGCGTGGGTGGGCTTGAGGCCCTCGTCGCCGGTGAAGAGCATCTTGCCGAGGAGGCCGCGAATGTCCTGCTTCTGGGCGGAGGGATCGCAGGCGTGCAGCCACTCGGAGACGGTGGTGTCGTTGGGGATGCCCTCGCGGTGGTCCTGGGCGAGATAGCCGACGGAGGCCTGGTGACCCCAGACGATCTTGCCCGCGTCGGGCGGGAGCTCGCCGACCAGCATGCGGCACAGCGTCGTCTTGCCGACGCCGTTTCTCCCCACGATGGCGATCTTCTCGCCTTTGGTCACGAGCGCGTCGAACCCGCTCGCGACCGTCACGTCCGGCCAGCGCTTCGTGAGGCCCTCGAGGGTGAGCGTCTGTTTGCCGGAGGGCTTCTGAATGGTCAGTTGGATGTAGGGCCTCGCGATGTTGCTCTTCTTCAGATCCGTGAGGGCGAGCTTCTCGATTTGCTTCTTTCGGCTCTGCACCTGGGAGGCGCGGGTGCCCGCCCCGAACTTGGCGACGAACTCCCGCAGCTGCTCGATCTTCTTCTGCCGCTCGGAGTTCTCCTGCTCGACGCGAGAGCGAACCTGGCTCTTCGCGATGACCATCTCGTCGTAGCCGCCCGTGTAGACGATGATCGTCTCGTAATCGATGTCGGCGATGTGGGTGCAGATCTCGTTCAAGAAGTGGCGATCGTGAGAGATGGTCACGAGCACCCCCTCGTAGTCGCACAGGAAGCGCTCGAGCCAGCGGATGGTGTCGATGTCGAGGTTGTTCGTGGGCTCGTCGAGGAGGAGGGCCTCCGGGCGGCCGAACAGCGCGCGCGCGAGGAGCACCCGGAGCTTCAGCCCGCCCGCGACCTCGCGCATCTTCCGCTCGTGCTCGGTGGTCGCGATCCCGAGACCCTCGAGGAGGGTCGCCGCTTCGCTCTCCGCGGTGTAGCCGTTCTCCTCGGCGATGACCCCCTCGAGCTCCCCGAGGCGGGCGCCCTCCTCGTCCGTCAGCTCGGGCTTCGCGAGGAGCGCCTCCTTCTCGACCATCGCGTCCCACAGGCGCGCGTTGCCCATCATGACGACGTCGACGACGCGATCGTCCTCGAACGCGTATTGGTCTTGTCGGAGCACGCTCGTCTTCTCCGGGCGCACGACGGACCCGGTGTCCGGCTCGAGGTCGCCGGACAAGATCTGCATGAAGGTGCTCTTGCCGGCGCCGTTCGGGCCGGTCAGGCCGTAGCGCCGTCCGCCGGAGAAGCTGACCGTGACGTCCTCGAAGAGGCGCTTCGATCCGTAGCCCTTGGTGACGCCGTTGACTTGGATTGCCGCCATTTCGCGGGTCGATATAGCAGGGCCGCGGCGCGGAAGTCGCGCCCGACGGACAACGGACCGGGGCTGAACGCCGCACCGCTGGGGCGAAAAACAGCAGCAAACACCGGCGTGCGGGCCATGACGAGGGGCCCCCGATCGGCTAAGGCTCGAGAAGCCCGTGTCGGAATTCCGGCTGACGAAAGAAGAGAGCGATCTCGTCGTCGAGCACGGCTCGATGATGGTGTGGAGAGGCTCGCCCGAAGGGGAGGCGGACTACGTCAACCCCGCGTGGGTCGAGCACACCGGGACCCCGGTCGCGAGCCTCCTCGGGCGGGGGTGGCAGTCGCTCGTCCACCCCGAGGATCTGCCCGCGTGCCTGAAGCGAATCCGCGAGTGCGGCAGCTCCGGCGCGTGCTTCGACGCGGTGCTGCGCCTGAAGCGGCACGACGGGGCCTATCGATACGTCTCCCATGAGGGGCTCCTCTCGGAGGAGGGCGGCGAGGGGGCGGCGCGCGTCGTCGCGTGGATGGTCGACGTCGACGACAAGCGCCGGGCGAACGAGAACAAGACGACGTTCCTCTCGATGCTCGCCCACGAGCTGAGGACTCCGCTCACGCCCGTCCTCGGGTTCTTGCACCAGATGGAGAAGCGCCTCGCGATCGGCGAGCCGGTGCTCGTCGAGACCCTCCACAAGCTGAGGCGCCAGGCGGAGCGGATCGGCCAGATGGTCGACCACCTCGAGGACGCCGCGCGCATCAACGCCGGCAAGGCGATCGGGATCGCGGTCGAGGACGTCGACCTCACCGAGCTCGTGCGAGACCTCGTCGATCAGCACAACCGCCGCTTCGAGCGCCGGCCCGCCGCGTCGCGGCCGTTGTCGGCGCAGCCCGACGGGCGCTCGAGCTCCCCGTCGCCGCCGCGCGGAGGGCCTTCGTCGATGCCGTACCGGCGCGTCCGCGTCCTCTTGGAGTCGGATCGGTCGCGGCGCGTCGTGCGCGGCGACCCGATGCGCATCCGCCAGCTCGTGCTGCACGTGCTCGCCAACGCCATCAAGTTCTCGCCGCGGGGCGGGGTCGTCACGGTGGGCCTCGACAGCTCGCCGTTCGAGCACGTCGTCGCCATCACCGACTCCGGCATCGGCATCCCCCCTGCGGAGCTCCCCGAGGTCTCGCGGCCCTATTTCCGCGCGAGCAACGCCTCGGACGACCACTTCCCCGGGATCGGTCTCGGGCTGACGATCGCCCGCGAGATCGCGGAGGCGCACGGAGGCAGCCTCCGCATCGAGAGCGTCCTCGACGAGGGGACGCGCGTGACCCTCAGGCTTCCAGCGGCGAGCGCGCCCGCATGAGCAAGATCCTCATCGCCGACGACGACCCCGACGTCCTCGACTGCCTCGCCATCTTCTTCGAGGACGAGCAGCACGACGTCCTGCTCGCCTCCAACGGAGAGGAGGCCCTCGCCGTCGCCACCACGACCGCGCTCGACCTCATCGTGCTCGACCTGATGATGCCCCTCGCCAACGGAGGAGAGGTCGTCCGGGCGCTGAGGTCGGCGAAGGTCGAGACGCCCATCCTGCTCGCGAGCGCCGACCCGGCCCTGCGCGCGAAGGCGAAAGAGCTCGGCGTCCAAGGCCACATCGCGAAGCCCTACGACTTCGACGCCCTCCTCGAGAAGGTTGAGGCCTGTCTCGGGCGCGCCGCCGCCCCCTGAGGCGGAGGCGGGACGATTCGAACGTCACCCTGAGGGGCGAGCCCGGTAGCAGCGGGCCCAGGCTCCCAGCCTGTTCTCGCCTCCATGGGAGGGCAGGACGCGCCGAAGCGCGCGGAGCTGACGGGGGCGCGGCGCGACGGGATGCGAGTCGAAAGCGGGGAGTCAGCGCTCTGTTTCAAACGGAAAGCGTGCTCGAAAGAATCCGCATCGTCCTCCGACGGATCTCCCCCCTCGCACAGCGAGAGGGGCCGGGGGGTGAATTGGCAGCCACTCCGGTGCCGAGCGGCATGACGCCGACTCTTCAGCAACCTGCTAGAGCACCGATCCGTTTGAAAGCCGGCGCTTTCGCGCCATTTCACGCGTGATCCACGCGGCCTCGTCGCTCCGCTCCTCGCATGACTGCGAGTCGTGCTGTGGTGCTCACTCCTCGGGCGCCCGCCTCCCACGCAAACTCGCGCGACATCACTCGGCCTTCAAACGGATCGGTGCTCTAGAGCACCGATCATGTTGAAAACCGGCGCATTTCGCGCGATTTCGCGCCCGATCCACACGGCCTCGTCGCTCCGCTCCTCAGAT
The DNA here is from genome assembly GCA_044225865.1 of Polyangiaceae bacterium. Lineage (GTDB taxonomy): Bacteria > Myxococcota_A > Polyangia > Polyangiales > Polyangiaceae > Xiheicaenibacterium. The sequence continues at coordinate 20,780 of JBGAID010000088.1, forward strand.
TACGAGGAGTAGTCTTGCGGTGCTCACTCCTCGGGCGCGCGCCTCAGCCGCAAACTCCCCCGACTTCACTCGGCTTCCAACATGTTCGGTGCTCTAGAGCGTCGCCCCAGCGATGCCGATGGAGGCGCCGCCGTCCTCGGGGACCACGTAAGGGACGAGGCGCGGGGTCGCGGTGCGGCGCTCGTCGACGCGGTCGTAGTTGCGGGAGCCTTGATTGTCGAGGCGGCCCAGGATCGAGCCCACGCTGTAGAAGAGCGGGACGATGGACCAAGCCGCGAGCGAGCCCCACTCCGCCTTGTGTGCCGAGTCGTGGACGGCGCGCTCGATCGAGAGAGACATGGTGATCGAGGTAAGGACCGAGCCGGCGATGCCCACCTCCATCGGGTACCAGATCTCGCGGCTGAGGCAGCCCACCCCCGTGAGGGTGAACGCCCAGTCGATGCCGATGAGGGCGCTGACGCCGAGCCGGTCCTTCGGCGGCAGGCGCGTCGAGGCGGTCGTCCACACGCCGTGGGTGGCCAGCATGCTGGTCCAGATCTGCGACGGGAGGAGGAGCAGGAGGTTCTCGGTCGGTCGCCAGCGGTTGATATCGAAGAAGAACGGCGCGAGCGAGAACCCGATCGCCTGAGGCGTCGCGACGACGGCCTCGAAGGTGGCGACCGCCTTGGAGGTGTCGACGCCACGCCGCGCGTCGATCGCGTCCAGAGTGGTGAAGCCAGCGTCCGAAAGCACCAGCACGCTGCTCGTCACGATGGTCAGGGTCGGACTCTCGTCGAACATCTGCCCGAGCGCCCGCACCGGCCCCGTGTCGGCATGCGCGGCCGCGGCCGCGAAGAACGAAGCCCCAGCGACAGATGCACCCACGGCGCGAGCGAGCGTGCGCATGCTCGAATCATCGCTCTATTTCCCGCTCGGCGCTCGGCCCAAGAGTTCCAGATGCTCGCTCGCCTACAAGGCTCGCTGCGCCGGTCGTCGCATGAGGAACATGCGCCGACCGAGGTGGTTGCGAGGCTGGACGGGGGCGACCTGAGAGGTGGTTGCGAGGTTGGGCGGGGGCGAGCTTGGAGGTCGTTGCGGGGCTGGGCGGGGGCGACCTGAGAGGTGGTTGCGAGGCTGGGCGGGGTCGCGCTGAGAGGTCGTGGCGAGGCTGGGCGGGGTCGCGCTGAGAGGTGATGGCGAGGCTGGACGCGGTCGAGCTGAGAGGTCGTGGCGAGGCTGGGCGGGGTCGCGCTGAGAGGTCGTGGCGAGGCTGGGCGGGGTCGCGCTGAGAGGTGATTGCGAGGCTGGGCGGGGTCGCGCTGAGAGTCGTCGCGAGCTGGGCGGGGTCGCTGAGAGGTCGTGGCGAGGCTGGGCGGGGTCGCGCTGAGAGGTGATGGCGAGGCTGGGCGGGGTCGCGCTGAGAGTCGTCGCGAATAGGAGCGGGCTGAGCTGAGAGGTTGGGGGGGGCGCTACTGAATCCGTAGCGCACGATCGCACGGGCTGGTCTCCCCCACGCACGCGCAGGGCAGTGTTTGTCCGCTCGGCGCTCGGCCCAAGAGTCAGATGCTCGCTCGCCTATAAGGCTCGCTGCGCCGGTCGGCGACGGAGGAACCGTCGCCGGCCGAGGTGGCTGCGAGGTTGGGCGGGGGCGACCTGAGAGGTGGTTGCGAGGTTGGGCGGGGGCGACCTGAGAGGTGGTTGCGAGGCTGGGCGGGGTCGCGCTGAAGTGATGGCGAGGCTGGGCGGGGTCGCGCTGAGAGGTCGTGGCGAGGCTGGGCGGGGTCGCGCTGAGAGTCGTCGCGAATAGGAGCGGGCTGAGCTGAGAGGTTGGGGGGGGGGCGCTACTGAATCCGTAGCGCACGATCGCACGGGCTTGTCTCCCCCACGCACGCGCAGGGCTTGCTGCGCTTTGGCAGCCCGAGCATGCGCAGCGACGAAGCTTCCGCCGTCTTGCGAAGCAAGTCGGCGAGAAGTGTCGCTGGGTTCGCGGCCGTCCGCGAACGCGAGGGGAACAGGGGGAGACCGGCGGCGCGTTAGCGCCGACGCGTGGGGGCAGCACTCGCTCGGCGCTCGGCCCGAGAGGAAGATGCTCGCTCGCCTATGAGGCTCGCTGCGCCGGTCGTCGCATGAGGAACATGCGCCGACCTTGGTCGTGGCGAGGCGGGGCGGGGGCGAGCTTGGAGGTCGTTGCGAGGTTGGGCGGGGGCGCGCTGAGGGGCTGTTGCGGGGCTGGATGGGCCGAGCTGAGAGGTCGTGGCGGGCTGCGCTACTGAAACCGTAGCATGGCGCTGCTGTCATCGTAGCGCGCTGCGGGCGTCTCTGTCTTGTCGGCGAGCGACCCAGTCTTGAGACGACGCGGTGCAGGTCAAGGAGCTCACTGCCTTCGATAGCGATCGCAACGCTTCAGAAGCCCTCTGCCGCGCCGGAGGGGGGCCCCACGCGGTGGGGGGAGGATGGCGCGTCATCCTCCAGCTAACGAGCCGAGCAGCGGGGCTTCGCGCTGGCGGGCCCAACGCCCCCAGCATGAGAACGCATCAGCTCCGCCATCTCCCGGCGAGCGCGAAGCGATGCGCGCCCCCAGTCCCGCCTCAGTGCTTGCAGTCGGGGCCGTGCTGGTGGGACTTCTGGTGCTCCTCGACCTTCTTGCGAACGTCGTCCATGTCGAGGGCCTTCACCTGCGCGGCGATGTCGTCGAGGGCTTTGCCGGGGAGGACGCCGGACTGCTTGAAGAGGAGGATGCCGTCGCGGAAGACCATGAGGGTGGGGATGGCCTCGATGCCGAATCCGCCTGCGACCTCGGGTTGGCCATCGGTGTCGACCTTGCCCCAGACGATGCCGTCGTGGCGCTCGGAGGCGGAGTCGAACACGGGGGCGAACGTGCGGCAGGGGCCGCACCAGGAGGCCCAGAAGTCGAGGATGAGGATGCCTTCCTTCGCGAGCAGCTCCTCGATGTTGTCTTTGGTGATCTCGGTCGTGGCCATGCCCGACACTGACCCGAAGCGGCGGAGGTGTCGAGCGGGTTCGGCTCAGGGACTCGGCGCGGGAAAGGCTGCCTCGAGCGCGGCCTTGTCGCCGCGGAAGAGGGACAGATCGAGGACGCCGCCGTAGCGGGTGACGTTGCCTTCGTGTTGGTAGAACGTCCACGCCTCGAAGGCGCCGAGGCGCGGCTTCTTGGGGAAGTCGAACTTGGGCCACGCCGCGAGCCAGAGGGGATGGGAGGCGTAGTCGCGGCGACCGCACATGCACTGGGCGTAGAAAGGCTCGACCATGTAGACCATGGAGGGCTTCTTGGTCTTCGCCTCGACGGTGCCGATCCAGGCTTCGACGCGGCTCCGCCACACGGCGCAGGAGTCGCCACAGCACTCGTCGTCGCACGAGGGCGGCTTCTCGAGATCGAGGGAGACGGGGATCTCGCCGAGGTCTTCGCCGAGCTGGTCGAGGACGACGCGGGCCTGGGCGGCGCCGTCGGTGGGGGAGATGAATTGATAGGCGCCGCGCGGGAAGCGGCAGGCCTTCGCGATGCGCCAGCTCTCCTTGAAGTGCTCGTTCTTCTTCAGACCGATCGCGGCTTGGACGAAGGCCGCGGAGAACCCCGCCTTGCGGAGGGTTGCGAAGGGGGCGGGGGTGGAGGTGTCGAAGGCGCGCGCGCGGTCGGCGAGATCCTTCGGGGGGCGATACTTCGGAGGGGCGTCGGCGTCGCCGTGGGGAGGGATCTTGCCGGGCACGGCGTCGACGCATGCCGCGTCCGGCGGGGCGGGCGCGGAGGCGGGCGGCGCGGCGCTCGCGCTCGGTGCGGACCCCTCCCGCGAGGAGCCTTGGGCGACGAGCAAGGGAGGGGACGGCTCGCGGAGCGAGCCGGGGGTGGGCATCGACGTCTTCGTCGTCGCGGTCGGGGCGCTGCTGCTCTCGGGCGCGGCGTCGTCGGCGCGGCATGCGGTGAGGGCGAAGAGCAGCGCGAGGTGGACGGGACGCTCCGGCATCGCGGGCATCCTATCGCGAGGGCGCGGGCGTGGACGTGGCAGGGGCCCAACGCTAAGGGCGGGGCATGCGAGGACGGCTCTTCGTGTTGGCGCTCGTGACGGCGGCGGGGTGTCGGCCGGGGACGAAGCAAGCGGCGAGCGGCTCGGCGAGCGCTCCGCCCGCCGCCTCCAACGCCGCCTCCTCGAGCTCGGCGATCGCTCCGCCGCGATCGTCGGCGCCCGCGACGGCGGCTCCGGGAGGGTCCGGGCTCTCGGCGATGGACCTCGGGCCGCACGGGCTCCCCCTCGTCGTCGACGTGCCGGAGTGCGCGAAGGCGTCGGCGCCGATGGTGAAGCTCGCCGACAACGAGAAGGACGTGATCCTCGGGTGCGGCGACCCGATGGAGGCGGCCCTCGCCGGGCCGGTGTTCGCGATCCAGCTAGGCCCGGTAAAGGGCAAGATCTGGAAGAAAGAAATCGCGGAGACGCCGGGCTTCACCGGCTTCACGAAGGACGAGGCGGACTTCCTCCAGTGGCGCGAGGGGCTCGATCCGAAGGCCCAGACCTTCATGGTCCGAAGGACGATCGGCGGCAGCGAGTACCTGTGCTTCTCGCAGTTTCCGTCGGCGGACGAGGGGCGCCTTTCGTCGATGATCGCCGCGTGTCGGTCGCTCCGCGAAAAGCGGTAAGAGCGAAGGTCCGAGCGGCGGCCGGGCGGGCGAGCGCCTCGCGTGCGTTTGGCTCGAGGCGCGTCTCCGTGCTCGTGCCGCTACGACTCGGCGTTCGGGGTGCCGGACCGCCGGCTCGGGCCGGCTCTCCCGAAGAGGCTGCATAGGCCGTTCCAAAGCCGGGCTGGCTCTGGTGCTCCCCGCAAGACCGCGAAAGCTTGCGAAGATGCCCCGCATCCACGATCCTGCTTCGCCCATTCATGGCGTCGATGCCCCCTCCCGAGGATTCCTTCGCCGGAGCCCCCCAACGGTCGGCGCTCCCGGCCGAGGTCGAGGCGCTCCTCTTCGATGCCCGCAAGCGTCCGGACGATCTCGAACAGTGGGCGAAGCTCGAGGCGAGCGCTCAGAAGCACGAGCGCACGGGGGACGTCGCCGAGGCGTATCGCGACACGATCCGGGCCCGGCCCGATCTGGCGGTGGTGCTCGGGAGACGAGCCGTGGAGTTCCACGACGACTGGGGCGAAGAGCCTGCCCACGTCTCCGAGCTGGTGGAGAGCATCTTCGCGGCCGCGCCCACGGAGGCGTGGGCCCTCGATCGATTGAAGCTCACGTACGGATCCGAGGAGCGCTGGGGCGACTTGCTCCTCTTGTTCGATCGGGCCCTCGAGGCCACGATCGATCGCGAGGGGCGCGCGGCGCTCCTCGAGGACGCCGGGCGCGTCGCGCGTGACTTCGCGCGCGACTACGAGAAGGCGGCCCTCTATCAGGAGAAGCTCTACGCGATCCGCGGCGACAAGAAGACGCGGGCCCAGCTGGAGAAGCTGTACGAGCGGTGCGGGAAGAACGAGCAGCTCGTGGAGCTGTACGCGGCGCAGCTCCCGTACGCGGAGCCGAAGGACGCGCAGGCCCTCCGGGCGAAGATCGCCCAGCTCTACCTGGCCATCGACGATCGCGACGCCGCGTTCTCGATGATCGAGACGATGCTGGGGTTCGACGCCGGCGATCCGCAGGCGTTCGAGCTCCTGGAGCGGATCTTCGCGGCCCCGTCGCGGACGATCGCGCCGCCGCCGCCGCCGCCCTCGAGCACGCGGGCAGGCGCGCCGGCGAGCGAGCCCGCCCCTGCGTCCGTCGCGAGCGGCGCGGGGAACGGGGCGCGGTCGGTGCGGCAGCGGGCGGCGATGCTCCTCAAGCCGCGCTACGCGGCGGAGGGCCGATCGCGCGATCTCGTGCGGGTGCTCGAGGTGGAGCTCTCGGGGGTCGCGGCGGAGGGGGAGCGAGCGGCCATCTATCGAGAGCTCTACGGGCTGCAGCGGGGAAGCGACGACGCGGGGGCGTTCGAAGCCCTCGCTCAGCTCGTGGTGCTCGAGCCGGCGGAGGGCGCTCACCGCGCCGCGATGGAGACGCTCTCGAAGGCGATCGATCGCGAGGAGCGGCGGGCGAAGATCCTCGCGAGCGCGGCGGAGCGGGTCACCGACGCGCCGCTCGGGGCGGTGCTCCTCGTGGAGGCGGCCGAGGTCTGGGAGCGGTCGCTCTCGACGCCGGCGCGCGCCATCGACCTCTATCGGCGTGCGCTCGATCACACCTCCGTCGAGCCGGAGGTGGCGCTCAAGGCGGCGCGCAGCCTCCAGAAGCTGCTCGGAGAAGCGGGGCGTCTCGCGGAGCAGTGCGAGGTCCTCGAGCGGCTCGCGAAGCTCGAGCCGGACGGGAGCGCGCGGCGGGCGGTGCTGGGCGAGGTGGCCCGCATCGCGAGCAAGGACTTCGGAGACACGGAGCGAGCGATCCGGGCGTGGCGCACGCGCCTCGACGACGACGCGACCGACCTCGACGCGATCGCGGGCCTGCGCTCCGCCCTCGCTTCCCAGGGGCGATGGCGGGAGCTGCTCGGCGTGCTCGAGCGAGGGGCGGCCGCCCTCCCCGACGCCCGCACGGCGCTGCTCTTGGAAGCGGCCCAGCTCTGCGAGCGCGAGCTCGACGACGCGACGGCGGCGGCGCGCTGCTACGAGGAGCTGCTCATCTACGCTCCCGACGACGCGCGCGCGATGGACCGCCTCGCGGCCGTGTATCGGACGCAGGGCAAGCGCATCCCCCTGCTCGCGCTCCGGAAGCGGCAGATCGCCCAGACCGGCGAGCCACGCGAGCGGGTGCGGCTGCGGCTCGAGGCGGCCCAGGTCCTCGAGGAGCTCGGGGAGACGGCGGAGCGGGTGGCGATGCTCGAGCAGGCGCTCCTCGACGATCCGCGCGAGCGGGCGACGGCGGCGGCGCTCGCCTCCGGGCTCGAGGCCCTGGGACGCCACGCGGAGCTCGCGACGCTGTGGGAGTCGCAGGCGCTCGCGCGCGCCGACGCGGGGGAGATCCTCGAGGCGTCGGATCTGTACCGGCGCGCCGCCGAGATCGCCGAGCGCAAGCTGGAGGATTTGGATCGGGCGGTCCGCGATCACGAGCGGGCGGGGGACCACCCGGAGAGCCTCGACGCCCTCGCGACCCTCCACGCGAAGCGGGGCGAGCCAGACCGGGCGGCCAGCGTGCTCGAGCGGCTCCTCGGGCGGGTATCGGAGGAAGAGCGGCCGGCGGTCGCGCTCCGGCTCGCGGCGGCCCTCGTCGCATCGCAGCGGCGGGAGCGCGCGCGGGCGTGCCTCGAGCAGGCGTCGCGCGATCGCGACGATCCGCGGCTGCGCGCGGCGCTCGCCGATCTGTACCGCGCGGACGAGGCGTGGGGGCCGCTCGCGACGCTGCTCTCCGAAGAGGCGGGGCGAGCGAGCGACGACGCCGCGAAGCTCTCGTATCTCCGCCAGGCGGCGGAGCTCCACCTCGAGAAGCGCAGCGACCCGGCGGCGGCGGTCCCCCTCCTCGAAGAGGCGAAGCGGATCGCGGGCGCGGACGTCGGGGTGAACCTCGCCCTCGCGGCCGCTCTCCTCGACGTGGGTCGCAAGGACGAGGCGGCGGATCTGCTCAAGAAGCGGATCGATGAGTTCGGGACGCGCCGGCCGAAGGAGCGCGCCCTCGTCCACCACGGCCTCGCGAAGGTGCTGCTCGATCGAGGCGATCGAACCGAGGCCCTCGCCGAGCTGGATTTCGCCGTGAAGATCGATCCGGTGAACCTCGCGACCCGCCGCGCCTACGCGGACGTGGCCGCGGAGTGCGGCGAGCTCGAGACGGCGCAGCGAACCTACCGGGCGATCTTGCTCGTGGCTCCCCGCGCCGACGCCGCATCTCCGGGGGCGATCCTGCGCTCGGAGGTGCTGCTCGCGCTGGCCGACGTCGCGGAGCGGCTGGGGGACCCTTCGGAGGCGAGCGAGCACGTCGAGGCCGCCCTCGCGATCGCTCGAGAGAGCGACGCGGAGCGGGTCGCGACTCAGAAGAAGCTCCTCGCCTCGGGCCGGCACGCGGAGCTCGCCGCCCTCTACGCCGAGCAGGCGGAGTCGTCGGATCCGGATCGGGCGGCGGCGGCGTGCGACCAGCTCGCGCAGCTGTACGAGGAGAAGCTCTCGCGCCCGGCGGAGGGGCTCGCGATGCGGCTCCGGGCCGTCTCGCTGACGCCGACCTCGGCGCCCCGTCATGCGATCGCGCTCACCACGGCGCGCGCGCAGGGCAGGGTGGACGGGTACGTGAAGCTCCTCGAGGATCTCTGCGAGAAGACGAAGGAGCCGGAGGTCGCGTTCGATCTGTTCGCGACCCTCGGCGACTCGCTCCTCGACGAAGGGCGGCTCGAAGAGGCGGCGCGCGCGCTCGAAGGGGCGGAGCGGGTCGCCCTGACCTTGGAGCCTCACGACGCGGGGGGCCGCCGGCTCGACCGCGTCTGGCGGAGCCTCGACAAGGTGTACACGGTGCTCGGCGACGACGAGGCGCGCGCGCCGGTGCTCGCGCGCCTCGCCCACGCGGCGGAGGCGAGGGGAGAGCCGGCCGCGGAGCAGGCGACGCTGCTGTACGCCCTCGCGAAGCTGCAGCTCGGCAAGACGGCGACGATCGAAGCGGGCCTCGACACGATCGAGCGGGCTCGCGCGCTCGACGAGCAGCCGGACGCGGCCGAGGTCGGCCTCTTGTTCGCGATCAAGCTCGAGCCCACGAACGAGCGCGCCCTGTGGCTCTACGAGTCGGTGTCGCGCGCGCCGGGGCGCGAGAGCTCGCGCATCGACGCCCTCCGGCGGCTCGGGAAGCTGAAGGGATCGCGAAGGTGTCTGCGGGAAGCAGCCGAGCTCGCCCACGCCTTCGGAGACCGGCCCGGGGCAGAGGCGCTCTTGCGCCGGTACATCGATCTGCTCCGCGTCGACGCCGCGGATCGGCCTGCGGCGGAGAGCCCCGAGCTCGGGGACGCGATGCTCGCCCTCGCCGCCCTCCGCCGCGAGGCAGGGGACGTCCGAGAGGTCGCGACCCTCAGCGAAGAGGCGGCCGCCTACCTCGACCACGACCGGGCTCGCGCGACCTTGCTCGAGGTGGCGAAGCTCGCCGCCGGCCCGCTCGCGGATCTCCCGCGCGCGGCGAAGATCTATGGGGCCCTGCGCGCGGAGGCTCCGAATGAGAGGAGCATCTGGGAGCCCCTCGCCGAGGTGCTTCGAGCGCTCGGGGACGCGGGCGCGCTCGCGTCCCTGCTCGAGGAGGTGATCCCAGAGGTCGATCTCGCGTCGGATCGGGTGCGCCTCCGCCTCGAGCTCGCCTCGTTGCTCTCGCGGGCGGGCACGGCGGTGGGGACGCGCAAGCCGCCGCCTTCGTCGCCCGAGCTCGACGACGACGGCTGGGGCGCGGTCGCGGGGGTGGTGTGGCCCCGCCAGTCGAATCGGCCCCCGCCCCCGAGCGGCTCCGTCCCGCCGCCGGCCGGCACGCCCGCGACGAGCGCCTCGAGGGTGCTCTGGCAGGTGCTCGAGGACGATCCGACGAACGCGGAGGCGACGGCCGCCCTCACCCAGCTCCTCGAGCGATCGGCCCGCCACGACGAGCTCGCGAGCCTCCTGTCGCGCCAGATCGACATCGAGAAGGACAGGCAGGACGGCCCCGCGGTGGCCGCGCTCTCGACGCGGCTCGGCGACGTGCTCGAGCAGGCGGCGCGGGACGAGGACGCCCTCGCCGCCTATCGCGTCGCGATCGAGTGGGATCCGACGAACAAGAACGCCCACCGCGCCCTCATGCGGCTGTCCGAGAAGCGCCAGGACCCCGCCGAGCTCGCGGAGGCCCTCGAGACGATGCTCGAGCTCGAGGTCGGAACCGAGGCCGAGCGCATCGCCCTCCGGCTCGCCGCCCTCGGAGAGCGCCTCGAGGACCCCCAGCTCGTGGAGCGGGCGCTGTCGGCCGGGATCGAGCGCTGCCCTCACAGCGACGCGCTCCGCGAGCGGCTCGCTCAAACCTACGAGAAGGCGAGCAAGTGGCGAGAGCTCGCGATGCTCTACGCCCGCGTCGCGGACACCCGCGCGACGGCGGTGGAGCGCGTGGCGGAGCTCCGCCTCGCCGCCGATATCCTCCGGCGCACCCTCGCCGACTCGGCCGCCGCCGCCGTCATCCTCGATCGGGCCGCGAAGGCGCTGCCCGAGGATCGCGCCCTCACCCTCGAGCTCATCGAGACCCTCGCCGACGCCGGCAACACCGCGCGCGCCCGCGAGCTCCTCGACGAGGCGGTCGCGGCCGGGCACGACGCGGGGCTGCTCCACGCCCGCGCGAAGCTCCACGAGGCGGGGGGCGACCTCCCGAGCGCGCTCGCCGATCTCGAGTCGGCCTACGAGCTGACCGACGGCGGCTACGCGGAGTCGCTCGTGGCGCTCCTCCTCCGCCGGATCGAGGAGCTCGGGGGGGATGCGGTCGCCCCCGAGGACGAGCTGCCGCTGCGGATGCGCCTCGCCGAGGTGCTCTACGGGATGCGGCGCGACGAGGAGGCGTGCGTCGAGCTCACGCGGGTCCTCGAGCTCGACCCGATGCACCACGGCGCGCTCTCCGCCCTCGCGGTGCTGCACGCCGACGCGGAGCGCCCCGAGGAGTCGATCGCCTGCTACGAGAAGCTCCTCCAGCTCGAGCAAGGGGAGGAGCTGGTCGACACGACCCTCGCGTTCGCCCAGGTCTGCGAGGCCCACGGGCTGCTCGACAAGCTGCGGCCCGCGCTCGAGGCCGCCCACCGCCTCGCCCCCGAGGATCGCGAGGTTCGAAAGCGCCTGTCCGCGCTCTACACGTCGATCGGCGATCGGGCCGCCCTCGCGGAGCTCCTCCTCGCCGACGCGGAGACGGCCGACGATCAGATGACCCGCTTCGCCACCCTCATCGAGGCGGCGCGGTTGCTCGTCGACCCCTTCGCTGGCGACGCGGAGCGCGCCATCGAGGTCCTCGCCCAGGCCCGCGAGATCAAGCCCGACGACCCGGAGGCGGGCATGCTCCACGCGGACGCGCTCTCGGCGATGGGGCACAAGTCGCAGGCCCTCGACCTGCTCGAAGAGCTCGTCTCGGTGCAGAAGCGAAGGAGCCGGCTGCGGTCCCAGATGCACCGGCGCATCGCCGTGTTCTACGCCCAGACGGGGGCGCGCGCGGCCGCGCTGCAGTCGCTCATGCGGGCCCTCGACGACGATCCCCACGACGCCGTCCTCGCGATGGAGGTCGGGCTCGCCGCCGCCGAGGCGAACGATCTCGAGGCGACGTCGCGCGCGTTCCGGACCCTCACCCTCATGAAGACGGCCGCGCCCGGGTCGAACGAAGGGGCGACGCCGCAGGCGAAGGGGCTCGCCTACTATCACCTCGCCCTCGTCGCGCAGCGCCAGGGCGACGTGCGGAAGGCGCGCGTCATGATCGAGAAGTCCCTCCAGGAGCACGCGAGCGCGGACGCGAAGGCGCTCGCGGACGTCCTCAAGCGCGCCCCCGCCTGATCACACCCCGACGCGCTTCGCGCTCGCCGACCCCTGCCAAGCGACGGCTCTTCGAGCTCCGTCGCGAGCAGGGTTGTCAGGGGAGCGAATCGGGGAGCTCGAGGCTCGCCACGACGCTCGCGAGCCGGCCCTCGTCGAGCACGAACACGAGATCGTTGTCGATGTGGACGACGCCGCGGATCGCGCGGCCCTCCGCGTTCGGACCCACCGGGGGCGGCGCGTCGAGGGCGTCCGCCGTCCCCACCACGTCGAGCACGCGGTCGACGACGAAGCCCACGAGGCCGTGCTCCGTCCGCATCAGGATCCATTTGTGATGACGGTTGGGGGGGACGTCGGGCAGGCCGAGCCGCGGCCGCAGATCCACGATCGGCGTCACGTGACCACGGTGGTCGAACACCCCCGCGACGCTCATCGCCATGTGAGGCAGGGGCGTCACCTCCACCGGGTGCACCACCTCCTCCACGTTCACCACCTCGAAGGCGTACTCCGTCGTCCCGAGCTGGAAGCGGACGAGGTTCTTCAGATCTCCGCGCGCCTTGGAGACGCGGTTGCCGAAGCGCGTGGAGTGGCGGCGGCTCATGGCAGGAGGGCCTTCGGATCGAGGATGAGGACGACGTCACCCTCCTCTTCGGGGCGCGCGATGCCGGTCACGTGGATCCCCACGTCGGTGCCGACGGTGGTCGCGCGCTCGATGTCGCGCGTCGCGAGCCGATAGACCTGGTGCACCTCGTCGACGAGGTAGCCGAGCGTCTCCTGCCCGATGTCGACCATGAGGATGCGCACCCGGGCCATCCGCGTCGGTCCGAGCAGCGGCACCGGCATCGACGACGCGAGGCCGAAGCGGCTGCTCAGGTCGATGATCGTCACGACCCGGCCGCGGAAGCTCGAGATCCCGAGCACCCCGGGCGGCGCGCGCGGGACGGGCGTGAGCTGACCGCTGCGCACGATCTCGCGCACGATGGAGACGGGGATCGCGTAGTTCGACCCCGAGACGCGGAAGCCGAGGTACTCGGTGATGGTGCCGTCGTCGGCCCGCCGCTCGACCTGTCGGTTCTGTCGCGACCGCGCGAGCGCCCTCATCCCGCGCTCCTCGCCGCCGCACCGCGCCTGCGATCGAACGCCACGATCTCTTCGTACAGGCTCGGCGTGTCGAGGACCAGCCCGAGCCGCTCCTCCCCGAGATCGGCGGCGCCCGCGAAGCCGCGGACCGATCGGAGGCTCGGCCCGAGCGCCTTCATCACCACGTCCTGCCGGCCGAGCACGAGATCCACGATGAGCCCGAGCCGGGCCGATCCGGCCATCGTCACGACCACGAATTTTCGGGAGCTCTTGCGCTTCGCCCGCTCGAGCTCGAACACGGTGGAGAGCCGGCAGAGGCGCAGCGTCGAGCCGCGCAGCGACATCGCCTCGTGGCCGTCGACGGTGAAGACCTGGTCCTCGTCGAGCTGGACCGCCTCGCGCACGTTGGCGAGGGGGATGGCGAACGTGTGCCCTTCCACCTCCGCGACGAGGACGTGCATGATGGCGAGGGTGATGGGGAGGGTGATCGCGAACTTCGTCCCGATCCCCACCTCGCTCTGCATGTCGATGACGCCGCCGAGCTTGGAGATGTTCGTCTTCACGACGTCCATCCCCACCCCGCGGCCCGAGATCTCGCTCGCCTTCTCGCGGGTGGAGAGGCCGGGCATGAAGATGAGGTTCAGCACGTCGCGGCGGCTCGTCGAGCGCACGTCGGCGGGGTTGATGAGCCCGCGATCGAGGGCGACCTGCAGGACGCGCTCGGTGTCGATGCCCGCCCCGTCGTCCTCGATCTCGATGAGGACGTGGTTGCCCTTCTGGAACGCGTTGAGCGCGATCGTCCCCACCTCCGGCTTCCCGGCGGCAATGCGCTCTCGCGCCGGCTCGATGCCGTGGTCGATCGCGTTCCGCATCATGTGCATGAGCGGATCGGAGAGCTCCTCCACGATGAGCTTGTCGACCTCCGTCTCCGCCCCCGTCACCACCAAGTTGAACTGCTTCTTCGCGTTGCGCCCGACCTGCTTCGCGACGCGCGTGAGCCGCTCGAAGAGCTGCCCGAGGGGCACCATGCGCACCTCGAGGATGCCCTGCTGCATCGCCTCGAGCTGGCGGTCGAACGTGCGCGAGAGGCGCACGAGCTCGGCCACGCTGCGCCGGTCGGAGGACATCGGCCGCACCCGCTCGAAGAGCCGATCGAGCGACGCCTTCACGATCGCGAGCTCGCTCACCGCGTTCATCAGGCGGTCGAGCTTGTGGATGTCGACCCGCACCGTCTGGGTCACGCTCCGCACCGTCGCCACCCGGCCGTCGGCGGGAGGGGGACCGCTCGTGTGGTGCCGCGTCCGCGGCTCGCCGTCCGCGACCGGGACCGCCCCCGTCTCCTTCAGGACCGGCACCGCGAGCTCGGCCTCTACGACGGGAAGCTCCGGCGGCGGCGCCGAGGTCATCGGCTCGCGCTTCTTCGCCTTTCGCCCGACCTCGAGGATGACCCCGCCGAGCCCGCCCAAGAGCTCCTCCAGCTCGATCAGCGTCTTCTTCGACGCCATGAGGATGTCGAGCTCGATCGAGTCCGCGCCCGCGCCCTCGCCCGTCGGCAGGTAGGTGATGATCTCGCCGTGTGGCTTCGCCGTCGTCTTGAGCTGGTCGAGGGAAGCGTCGATCGTCAGCAAAGAGAACGAGACGCGGAGCCGGTAGATCTTCAGCCCCGCCTCGACGTTCGTCCGCAGGCGGTGCTCCTCGTACTCGGTGAGGACGGCGAAGATGGAAGGATCGAGATCGAGCTCGTCGGAGGCGGGGGCGGCGGGAGCGGGCTTCTTCGCCGCCCCGAGCTGGTCGAGCAGCTGCTCCAGCTCCTTCGGCGGAGGCTTGCCCTCTTGCTCCGCGACGAGGAGGCGATGGCAGATCTCCACCGCCTTGAAGAGGACGTCGAGGACGTCCGGCGTCAGGGGCGCTCGCCCCAGCCGGATCGCGTCGAGCTTCGCTTCGAGCTCGTGAGAGAGGTGCTGCAGGTGCGCCGCCCCGAAGAGCCCCGACAGGCCCTTGAGGGTGTGGACGCTCCGGAAGATGTCGTTGACCACATCCGGATCCGCGGGCCCGGATCGGAGCGACTCGTCCAACAGGACGAGGTCGCGACCGAGGGCCTCGAGGATCTCCTCGGCCTCCGTCAGGAACTCGAGCTTTCCCTTCTCGCCTTCGCTCATCGGCCGTGTGCGCTCACGCCGCTTGGAGGCTACCGCATCAAGGCGCCGAAGAGACCAGTTTGCGGGCGGCCCCGGCGAGCTGCCCGCACGCCCCGCCCACGTCCCGGCCCCGCGGACGCCGCACCAGCGTCGTGACCCCGTGGCCCGCGAGACGCTCGACGAAGGCTCCGAGCGCGCTCGGGGCGGGCGTTCGAAGGGCGGGATCCGGCCCCGGGTTCACCGGGATCACGTTCACCCGGCAGCGAACGCGCGAGACGAGGGCGGCCAGGAGATCCGCGTCCTCGACCGCGTCGTTGAAGCCGGCGATGAGGACATACTCGAACAGGACCTTGTGGCCGGGCCGGGTGTGCCGCTCGATCGCCTCGAAGAGCGTCGAGAGCGGGAAGCGCTGGTTCACCGGCATGATCCGGGAGCGGCGCGCGTCGTCGGGGGCGTTGAGGCTCACCGCGAGCTCCGCCTTGCACGTAGCGAAGAAGGCCTCGATCCTGTCGGCCACCCCCACCGTCGAGACGGTGATCCGCGACGGGGGAAAGGCGAGGCCGCGGTCGTCGGTGAGGATGCGCGTCGCCCGCGAGACCTCGACGAGGTTGTCGAACGGCTCCCCCATCCCCATGAAGACGATGTTCTGGATGCGAGGCTCTTTGCTCCCCCAGAGGGCGCGGGCGATCCGCACCTGGTCGACGATCTCGGCCGCCTCGAGCTGGCGGGCGAGCCCGAGCGAGCCCGTCTCGCAGAAGGAGCAGGCGCGCGCGCACCCGACCTGGCTCGACACGCACACCGTCGTGCGCCCGCTTCGCGCCGTCGTCGATCCCAAGGTGGGCTGGGCGGGGATGAGCACCGTCTCGATCAGGGCCCCGTCCGCCGCCCGCAAGAGCAGCCGCTCGGAGCCGTCCGAGGCGGGCGCCCGCTCCGCGATCGTCAGCGAGAGCTCCATCGAGAGCTCGAGGAGGGCCTTCCGGGCCCACCCTCCGACCCCGAGCATGTCGAGCGCGGCCTCGTCCCAGCGCGGCTCGAGCTCCGCCCCCGCGAAGAGATAGCGCACGACCTTGGCCGCCGTCGCGTCCGCCTGGCTCTTCGTGCCCCCCGAACGGACGAGCAGATCGGCGAGCTCGTCGGCGGGCAGCGAAGCGGCGAGCTTGCCTTCGCGACGCGGCAGGCCGCGCCAAGGCGCCGGGCCAGGAGGGGAGCTTCGCAGGATGGGCAGCACTTCGCGTCGTCGGTAGTCGCAGTCCCGATCGCCAGCAAGGCCTTGTCTGAGTAGAGTGTCTCCGATGCTTTGCCGGTTTTCGCCTGCTCGGGCCGCCCTCGGCATGCTGCTCGGGATCGGCCTCTTCCTCGCCGCCGCCCCCGCGTCCGCCGCGCCCAAGGACGACAAGGCCCTCAAGACCTTCAAGCAGGCGATGGAAGAGGACTACCTCGACACCAAGTTCGAGGAGGCGGAGAAGAAGATCCGCGGCGCCCTCGACGCGTGCGGCTCCTCCGGCTGCAGCGCCCCCGTCAAGGCGAAGCTCTACATCGGCCTCGGCGTCATCCTCATCGGCGGCAAGAACGCGCGCGACGAAGGACAAAAGGCCTTCGCAGAAGCGCTCAAGCTCGACGCGAGCGCCGCCCCCGACCCGGACTACGTCACGAGCGAGATCAA
This sequence comes from Polyangiaceae bacterium, assembly GCA_044225865.1. Classification (GTDB taxonomy): domain Bacteria; phylum Myxococcota_A; class Polyangia; order Polyangiales; family Polyangiaceae; genus Xiheicaenibacterium. Next base: position 37,079 of record JBGAID010000088.1, read on the forward strand.
GGGCGCCTTCGAGGACGCGAAGAAGTCGAGCGGCGGCAGCTCCGGGGTCCCCACCAAGACCCCCGCCTCGGACGGTCCCGTCACCGTCAACCCCATCCCCGCCCAGAAGGTCAACACCCCCGTCCCCCTCTACGTCACCCTCGACGAGGACGTGACGAAGCGGGTGATGACCGTCTCCGTCACGTACAAGCCGGTCGGCGGCGGCGAGGCCAAGACGATCGATCTCGAGAAGAGCGGCCGCGCCTGGCGCGTCAACATCCCGTGCGGCGCCGTCGCGAAGCGCGGCACCCTCAAGTACTGGGTCGTGGTGAAGGACAAGAAGGGCAAGGAGCTCGCCTCGAGCGGCTCCGCCGACGATCCGCTCACGACCGCGATCCAGAACGACGTCGACGGCAAGCCCCCGAGCTGGCCCGGCTTCGCGCCCCCCGAGCAGTGCGCGGGCGGCGGCGACTCCGGCTCGGGCGGAGGTGGCGACGACTCCGGCTCCTCGCACCGGCAGTGCATCGACGACAAAGACTGCCCGGGCGGAGAGAGCTGCGCCGTCAACGAGTGCCTCAAGAAGCCCGACGGCGGCGGCTCGTCGAAGCCAGACAAGGGCAGCGACGACGATTCGAAGGGCGCGAAGCTGAACTGGATCCGCCTCACCTTCGCCCCCGACTTCGCGATGGTGTCGGGCCAGGACGTGTGCGGGTTCCAAGACGCGTACGAGGGCGGTGAGCCCGAGGTCGCCAACGACCCGACCTTCGTCTGCGTCCGCAACGCCGACGGAGAGAACCACGCCCGCTACGTCGGGCAGACGACGTCCGGCCAAGGCAACAACGTCAACTTCGGCTTCGGCGTCGCGACGATGCGCCTCATGCTCGGCTACGACCGCGTCCTCATCAAAGGCCTGTCGATCGGGGCCCGCGTCGGCTTCGCCTTCAACGGCACCAACGAAGACTTCGCCTCGTTCATCCCCGTCCACGCCGAGGGCCGCCTCATGTACACCATCGGCCGGAACCCCTTCGCGGGACAGGTCGTCCGCCCCTGGATCTACCTCTCCGGCGGCCTCGCCCAGGTCGACACCGCCGTCGACGTCGACGTCCTCGAGGACGGCGAGGCGTGCGGCGCGGCGAACCCCGGCGACACCAACTCGCCCTGCACCATCGAGAGCTCCGACGGCGTCCTCGAAGAGCGCGTGCAGACCCTCCGCGCCATCAAGCAAGGCGGCCTCGGCTTCGCCGGCCTCGGGGTCGGCGTCTCGTTCGTCCCCGTCGACATGTTCGAGATCAACCTCGGGGTGAAGTTCTCCGTGACGTTCCCCTATGTCGTCCCCGTCTTCTCACCCGAGATCGGCATCGGTGTCGGATTCTGATCGCCTCAAGAGCGACCGCATCGAGGCGGCCTTGGAAGAGGCCCTCGCCGGCGGATCGACGCGCGTGCTCTTCGAGCTGCTCGATCGCGCGAGCGGCATGCCCGGTCCGCGCCCTCGCATCGAGGTCCTCACCGCCTTCGGCGCGCGCATCGCGTCCCTCGGCGCCCCCGGCCGCGAGCTCGAGGAGGCCCTCTTCGCCGCCGGGAAGGCGAGCCTCTTCTACGTAGCGATCATGTCCCTCGCCGCCCGCGCGTCCAAGAAGGGCGAGAAGACCGCCCTCAAGGCCCTCGTCGATCTCGGCGACGAGACAGTGAAGGAGCGGCGCGACGCCGTCATCGAGGGCCTCGCCCTCGCCCTCGCCGCCCGCGGCGACGAAGCGGCACGCCTCGTCGCGCCCCACGCCGACGGCTACCTCCACGCCTTCGTCGCCCTCGAGGCCCTCACCAAGAACCGCGTCCTCGAGAAGCTCTCCGAGGCCGCCTCCGTCCTCGATCTCCTCGGCGACGCCTTCCTCCGCGCCGACGAAGCACCGCGCTCCTCCGATCGCACCCAAGGCCTGCGCCTCTTGCGACAGGGCTTCCCCGCCCAGATCGCTCGCGCCGCCGTGCGCTTCCCGGAGGCGGTCGACTTCGTCCGCGAGCGCGCCGCGTGGCAGCGCCCCGACACCCGCGAGGTCATCGCGGAGACGATCGACAAGCTGCGCAAGGTCCTCGGCGAAGCGGAGGCCGATCGCCTCCGCGGCGCCCTGAACGACAGCGCCCCCGTCCCGCGCTACGCCGCCCGCATCGTCCAAGGAACGCGAAAGCGGAGCCGCGGGCGATGAGCGCGGGCGGCGAGCCCCGCCGCCGCCGCCGCGTCCCCGTCGGCGCGATCGTCCTCCTCGTCCTCGCCCTCGGCGCCCTCGGCTTCGCCGCCTACCTCGCCCTCACGTTCAAGCTCTACCGCGTCCCCCAAGCGGGCATGTACCCCACCATCGCCGCCGGCGACCTCGTCGTGGCGAGGCGAAGCCCCTACGCCTCCGTGAACGACATCGCCCGCGGCGACATCGTCGTCTTCGAGACCGAGAAGGAAGGAAAGCGCTTCGACTACGTCTTCCGCGTCGTCGGCCTCCCCAGCGAGCGCATCGCGATCGTCGACGACGTCCTCGTCATCGACGACGTCCGCCTCGGCCGCGAGCGCCTCCGCTCCGAGCGCGACAAGGCCATCTACTCCGAGCGCGCCGGCAACCTCACCTACTCCATCGCCCTCCCCGAGCCCGCGAGCGACCCCAAGTGGTCCACCATGAAGGAGCGCAAGCTCGGCCCCGACGAGGTCTTCCTCATGGGCGACAACCGCCACGCCTCCTACGACAGCCGCGAGCTCGGTCCGGTGAAGCTCGACCGCATCGTCGGCCGCGTCGTCTGGCCATGAGCACCCCTCCCGCGAGGCGCGAAGCGCCGAGCCGGGGAGGGGTCGACGAGCGAAGCGAGGCGGGGGTGGGCACCCTCCGCATGCGATCCTACTCCGACGCTACGTTTTTCATAGCAATGAGAGACGACCCCGGCGACGCGGGGAGACTCGGCGCGCGCGCTGGTAATACGGGGCGTGGGGCGGTCTCCTCCGAGCCGCCGGGTTGGTACGCGTCGAGCACGGAGCGCCGAGGTCTCAGGGGGAGTCATGAACGATTGCGTCTCGACCTTCATGAAAGCGGTCGCTCTGGCTCTGACCGTTCTCGCGGCGTCGGCGTGCGGCAGCACCGAGTGCTCGGATTCCTGCGACGCCAACGAGAGCTTCTGTTCCGTCGAGTACAACAAAAACCCCGAGGGCCCCGCGGTGAACGCGTTCTGCCGCGCGCTCCCCCGCGAGTGCCACCCCGGTATGGACGACCTCTGCGGGTGCGTCTTGAGCCACGCCGGTGAAGACCCTCACTTCGGAGGAGACGCCTGCGAGGATGTCCGCTGCGAGCTGGAGCCGAACGGCCGCGCGAAAGTGACCTCGTGCGAGGGCGACTTCCACACCCACACGACCACGGGCGGCGGCGGTGCCGGTGGCGGTCCCAACTGACCGCGTCTACGCCCGCCACGGCCGCCCACCCGCCGCGCTACGGTTTTCATAGCAAGATGAGACAACGCAGGGGTGGTTGAGAACGAACCACCCCCTCGTTGTCGCAGCCGCAGCCGGTATTCGCCCCGGAGCCGCGCCGCCACGACGAGACATCGGGCACTTGGCGCCGCCGCGACGAGCCCGGCCCTCGAATGAATGGGTTCCATGAGACAACGCAGGGGTGGTTGAGAACGAACCACCCCCTCGTTGTCCAAGGAGGCGATGGAGAGAGGCGACACGTCCGTGTCGACTCTCCCCGCAGCAGGGATGCCCCCCCTCGCCAGCGCTAAGGCGCCGTCGGTCTCCCCCCGTTGTCCTCGCGTTCGCGGGCAGCCGCGAACCCAGCGACACTTCACGCCGACTTGCTTCGCAAGACGGCGGAAGCTTCGTCGCGTTGTCCTCGCGTTCGCGGGCAGCCGCGAACCCAGCGACACTTCACGCCGACTTGCTTCGCAAGACGGCGGAAGCTTCTGTCGCGTTGTCCTCGCGTTCGCGGGCAGCCGCGAACCCAGCGACACTTCACGCCGACTTGCTTCGCAAGACGGCGGAAGCTTCGTCGCGTTGTCCTCGCGTTCGCGGGCAGCCGCAACCCAGCGACACTTCACGCCGACTTGCTTCGCAAGACGGCGGAAGCTTCGTCGCGTTGTCCTCGCGTTCGCGGGCAGCCGCGAACCCAGCGACACTTCACGCCGACTTGCTTCGCAAGACGGCGGAAGCTTCGTCGCGTTGTCCTCGCGTTCGCGGGCAGCCGCGAACCCAGCGACACTTCACGCCGACTTGCTTCGCAAGACGGCGGAAACTCGTCGCGTTGTCCTCGCGTTCGCGGGCAGCCGCGAACCCAGCGACACTTCACGCCGACTTGCTTCGCAAGACGGCGGAAGCCGGTCGCGTTGTCCTCGCGTTCGCGGGCAGCCGCGAACCCAGCGACACTTCACGCCGACTTGCTTCGCAAGACGGCGGAAGCTTCGTCGCGTTGTCCTCGCGTTCGCGGGCAGCCGCGAACCCAGCGACACTTCACGCCGACTTGCTTCGCAAGACGGCGGAAGCTTCGTCGCTGCATGCTCGGGCTGCCAAAGCGCAGCCCTGCGCGTGAATGGGGGAAGGGATGCCCCCCCTCGCCAGCGCTAACGCGCCGTCGGTCTCCCCGTTGTCCTCGCGTTCGCGGGTAGCCGCGAACCCAGCGACTCTTCACGCCGACTTGCTTCGCAAGACGGCGGAAAGCTCGTCGCGTTGTCCTCGCGTTCGCGGGCAGCCGCGAACCAGCGACACTTCCGCCGACTTGCTTCGCAGGAGGATGGCGGAAGCTTCGATCGCTGCATGCTCGAGCTGCCAAAGCGCAGCCCTGCGCGTGAATGGGGGAGACAAGCGGACTACGAAACAGTAGCGCCCCCGCCCCAGCAACCAAGCAGCCCCACCCTCCAAGGAGGCGATGGAGAGAGGCGACACGTCCGTGTCGACTCTCCCCGCAGCGACCGCAGGGGAGCGGTGGACCCTCTCGCCCCGAGCGGCGAGCGGACCGATGAGGAGCGATGGAGAGAGGCGACACGTCCGTGTCGACTCTCCCCGCAGCGGGGATGCCCCCCCTCGCCAGCGCTAACGCGCCGTCGGTCTCCCCCAAATTCATGCTCGGGCTGCCAAAGCGCAGCCCTGCGCGTGAATGGGGGAGACAAGCGGACTACGAAAACAGTAGCGCCCCCGCCCCCCAGCAACCAAGCAGCCCCACCCTCCCAGGAGGCGATGGAGAGAGGCGACACGTCCGTGTCGACTCTCCCCGCAGCGACCGCAGGGAGCGAGGACGTCTCGGCCCGAGCGGCGAGCGGACAAACAGGGAGCGAGGACGTCTCGGCCCGAGCGGCGAGCGGACAAACAGAGCCTCAGCGCCGGGCGCGCTCGAGGGTCTTCTCGAAGATGCCGACCTCGGGACCGGTCGGTGGCTCGTAGCCGCCGAACGCCTTCGCGAGCTTGTTCCCGACGATGCACTGCACCGAGTCGCTGAAGGCTTTCGTCGCCGCCTTGCCTTCGTCGGCGGAGGCGCCCTGGCGGGAGGCCTTGGCGATCTTGGAGAGGGCGTCTTCGAGAGGCGCGCAGTTGTCGGGAGACTTCGGCAGGTTGAACGTCGTCGGCTCCGGACAGCACCGCGCTTGGATCGCCGTGAACGCGGCGAGCTCGTAGAAGCCGAGGCCGGCCCACTCCTTCATCGCGGCGGAGGTCGATCGCTTGCTGCTCTTGACGATCACCTCCTTCACCCTGGACGCGCCCTTGATGGGGCTCTGCTCGGTGCAGACGAAGTCGAGTGAGGGCTCGTCGGAGAAGGTCTTTTCGGGGAAGAGCTGCTTGAAGCACTCGGCGGGCGGGGGGCCGGACGCGACCGCTGCTGCGCTCGAGTCGACGGCGCCGGCGCTCGCCGAAGCGGAGGCCTCTGGCGCAACGGATGCACTCGCGACCGCTGCCGCCGAGGCCGACGCCGAAGGTGGCTCCGTCGCCGAGGCGCTCGCAGTCGCCGAAGGGTGCAGGGGAGGAAAGGGCGGGGCGAATTTGTGCGCCGCGAACCCGATCCCCACGCCCGCTCCCATCGCGAGCAGCACCGCCAAGATCCGCAGCAGCGTCGACCCTCCGGTGCTCTCTTCACCGGAGCTCGGATGGGACGCGCCTCCCGAAGGCTGTGCGGAAGAACCCTGCGCTTGGCTCAACCTCGAGACGCTAGCCCGAGCGAAGGGCGCTTAGCAATCGGATCTCCGTGAACAGCGGCGTCCGTTGCGACCCAGGCCGAAAGGTGGGCCGCAGGTCTCGAGGCCCGCGCGCGCTCGGGATTTCCCCGCGCGGACGGCTCTGGTACGAACCCGCGCCATGCTCCTTCGGGATCGCGTGGTCTTCATCACCGGCGCCTCGCGTGGCATCGGTCGCGCCGTCGCCCTCGCTTGCGCGAAGCAGGGCGCTCACGTCGTCATCGCCGCCAAGACGGAGGTCGCCGAGAACCCGAAGCTCCCCGGCACCATCCACGACGTCGCCCGCGAGGTCGAGGCCCTCGGCACCCAGGCCCTCCCCCTCAAGCTCGACGTCCGCGACGACGCCGCATGCGAAGCGGCCATCCAGCGCACCGTCGATCATTTCGGGCGCATCGACGCCCTCGTGAACAACGCGGGGGCGCTCTACTGGGCCGACGTCGTCGACACCCCCGTGAAGCGCTTCGATCTCATGATGGGCATCAACGTCCGGGCCTCGTTCGTCCTCGCCCACGCCGCGCTGCCTCACATGATCAAGCGGAAGTACGGCCACATCGTGATGATGTCGCCCGCCGTCGACGCGAACGCGGTCGCCGGCCACGGCGCTTACTCCGTCTCGAAGTTCGGGATGACGATGATCGCCCAGTCGATCGCGGAGGAGTGCGCCGAGCACAACGTGACCGGCCACGCCCTCTGGCCCGCCACCGCCGTCGAGAGCTACGCCACCATCAACTTCGGCCTCGGCGGCCCGGAGATTTGGCGCAAGGCGGACATCCTCGCCGACGCCACGGTCGCCCTCCTCTCGCGCGAGCCCAAAGATCGCAAGGGCCAGGCCTGGATCGACGAGGACCTCCTCCGCTCCGAGGGCGTCACCGACTTCTCGAAGTACCAGTGCGTCCCCGGCAGCGAGCCGCCGCACCTCGGCTTCTCGTCGATCCCGCGCGTCACCTCGACCGTCCGCTGACGAGACACGCATGGGCTCGCACGACGAAGACGACGACGTGCTCGGCGCCCCCGTGGGCGGGGTCGACCCTTCGAAGGAGATGAACGTGCTCCTCGAGGAGATGGTCTCCCTCCTCAAGAACCCCGACGTCGTCGCCGCCCTCACCGCCCGCGGCGTGAACGCGAGCCTCGCCCTCCTCGCCGTCGACGGCCTCGCCGCCTACCTCACCGGCGACAAGCAGCAGGCCGCCGACGATCTCCGCACCGTCGCGGAGGAGATCGAGGGCCGCCTCCACTTCGGCAACGACCCGCCGAGCGCGTAGCGGGCGCGGCTCTCCGATGCTATGAAAAACGTAGCATCGGCGCGGGCCGAGACCTCCTCGCCGTCTCTGCTTTCGGAAAGATAGCGGCGCGTCCGTGCCCTCCTCGGGCGCGCGCTTCATCACGCGCCCGGGCCGTGATAACCCATACGGGCCATGACGATCGAAGCCCACGCCGCCGAGCCCGCCGATTCCAGCGATGACGAGGCGGGCCACGAGGAGCACGTCGGCCACGCCGCCCTCGCCGGCGCCCTGACCCGCGCCCGGGCGAAGCTCGGCGCCCTCCAGGAGCAGGATGGGCATTGGGCGGGCGACTACGGTGGGCCGCTCTTCTTGATGCCCGGCCTCGTGATCGCCTTCGCCGTGTCGGGCGCATCCTTCACCGAGCACCAGCGCGCGCGCATGGTCGAGTATCTGAAGAACGTCCAGCGCGCCGACGGCGGGTGGGGCCTCCACGTCGAGGACCGCTCGACGATGTTCGGCACCGCTCTCAATTACGTAGCGCTGCGCCTCCTCGGCGTCGCCGCCGACGATCCCGGCGCCGCCCGGGCGCGCGCGTGGATCCGCGAGCGGGGAGGGGCGCAGAGCGTCCCCACCTGGGGCAAGGCCTGGCTCTCCGTGCTCGGGGTCTATTCGTGGGAAGGGGTCAACCCGCTCCTTCCCGAGCTGTGGCTCCTCCCGCGCGCGGCGCCCATGCACCCGTCGAGGTTCTGGTGTCACACCCGGGCCGTGTTCCTGCCGATGTCCTATCTCTACGGCATCAAGGCCCAAGGGCCGGTGACCCCGCTCGTCGAGGCCCTCCGAGAGGAGCTCTACCTCGAGCCGTATGGGGCCATCGCGTGGCCGAAGCTCCGCGCCGAGGTCTACGAGGCCGACGTCTACAGCCCGCCCACCCGCACCCTCGCCGCGATGAACCGCCTCCTCTCCCAGTACGAGGAGCGGCACAGCAAGCTCGTCCGCGCCCGCGCCCTCGCGAAGGTCATCGACCACATCCACCACGAGGACGAGTCGACCGGGTACCTCGACATCGGGCCGGTGAGCAAAGCCCTCCACATCGCGTGCGTCCACTTCGAGAAGCCGGGCCAAGCCGCCTTTCAGAAGCACCTCGCCCGCGTCCCCGACTACCTCTGGGACGGCCGCGACGGGATGAAGATGCAGGGCTACAACGGCTCGCAGCTCTGGGATCTCGCGTTCACGATGCAGGCCCTCCTCGAGCACGAGCCGCTCACGCGCGAGCCGGAGACGGAGCGCATCCTCGGCAAGGCCTTCCGTTGGCTCGACGACAACCAGGTCAAGGCGGACGTCCCCGACCGCGACGCCTACTACCGCAACCCCACCCGCGGCTGCTGGCCCTTCTCGACCGCCGAGCAAGCGTGGCCCGTCACCGACTGCACCGCCGAGGGGCTCAAGGTCGCCCTCACCATGGCGAGGCGCTCGCCCGCCACCGCCCTCCAAGAAGAGCGGCTCGAGCACGCCGTCGACTGCCTCCTCTTCGAGCAGAACGACGACGGGGGCTGGTCCGAGTACGAGCGCGCCCGCGGCCCGCGCTGGCTCGAGGTCCTCAACGCGGCCGAGGTCTTCGGCGACATCATGATCGGCTACTCCCACGTGGAGTGCACGAGCGCGTGCACCCAGGCCCTCATCGAGTTCGCCAAAGCTCGCCCCGACTACCGCACCGAGGAGATCGAGCGCGCCATCGGCCGCGGCTTCTCCTTCCTTCGCCACGAGCAGCGCCCCGACGGCAGCTTCTACGCCTCGTGGGCGATCTGCTTCACCTACGCGACGTGGTTCGCGATCCAAGGCTTCGTGAGCCGTCCGCTCTCCTCGGAGGACGAGCGCCGCGTCGTGCGCGCGATGGAGTTCCTCGTCCGAAAGCAGCGCGCCGACGGGGGCTGGGGGGAGAGCTACCTCTCGTGCGTCGAGAAGCGCTACGTCGAGCACGAGCGCTCGCAGCCCGTTCAATCGGCGTGGGCCCTCCTCGGGCTCATGGCCGGCCTCGAGCACGTGGGCAAGCGCCTCTCCTCCAAGCAGCGCGCCCAGCTGCGCGGCGCCGTCGCGAGCGGCGTCGCCTACCTCGTCGAGAGCCAGACCGAAGACGGCTGGCCCTTCGACATGGTCTACGGCGTCTTCAACAAGAACTGCATGATCAACTACGACAACTACCGCTACTACTTCCCGCTCTGGGCCCTCGCCCGCGCGGCCCGCCTCGATCAGCTCCTCTCGTAGCGCGCGCGGATGCGCGGCACGAGGTACTCGTCGAACGCGCGCGCCGCGTCGTAGACCGGATTGAAGCCCCAGTCCGCGCGCGCCGCCGAGTCGTCCACGTCCTGGGGCCACGAGTCGACGATCTTCGCCCGCACCGGATCGGGCTCGTACGAGATCTCCGCGGCCGGGAACGCCGCCCGCACCCGCTTGGCGATCTCCGCCGCCGAGAGGCTGAACGCGCCGACGTTGTACACGACGCGCGTGAGCTTCTCCTTCTCACACTCCATCAGCCCGATGAGCGCCGTCACCGCGTCCGGCATCGCCATGAACGGGATCGTCGCCTCCGGCCCCACGAAGCACGTGTAGGGCTCGCCCTTCGCGGCCGCGTGCAGCATCTCCGGGCCGAAGTCGCTCGTGCCTCCCGTCGGCACCGTGTCCGCCGAGATGAGCCCCGGGAAGCGCAGCGCCCGGAAGTCGAGCCGCGCCATGCTCGAGAGCGCCCCGAGCTGCCGGTGGTGCCGCGTGAAGTATCGCCCGAGGTGCTCGCAGTAGAGCTTGTTGCACCCGTACATCGTGACCGGGATGTTGTGCTCGTCCTCGCGCACCCGCCCCGCCGCTCGCTTCAGCGCCACGTCGGTCAGCCCGTACACCGCGATCGAGCTCGGGAACAAGAACCGCACCGGCCGCCCCAGCCGCGCCGACTGCTGTTGCGCCACCCGCAACAAATTGAGCGTCCCTTCCACGTTCACCTGATGGGCCAGCTCTGGATCGCGCTCCCCTCGCGTCGAGAGCAACGCCGCGAGGTGGAACACCGCGTCGATCTCGTGATGGGCCGCGATCTGATCCATCAGGTAGCGGTCCATGATGTTCCCGGTGTAGCTCGCGAGGCACTTGCCCCGCAGCGCCTCCGGCGCCGGCGTCAGATCCAAGCTCACCACGTCCGCGAGCCCCCGCGCGGAAAGCGTATCGATGAGGCTGTGGCCGATCTCTCCGTTCGAGCCCGTAATCAGGACGACCCGCTTCGACATCGCCCGGCTTTACACCAGCCGCGCCGAGAAGTGATGCCTCCCTCGCGGGACCTCCTCGGCGCTCGCCGCCAAGCCCTCCGACCAGCGAGCCTCGCAGCGGGGCGTCGCGGTCGCGACCGCACCGAGGACAGAGCCCGCCGACAACCCTGGCGTCCTCGCGCCTCTGGTCCTAAGACACCCCCATGATGAACCCCCCGCGGTTCGCTCCGAAGCCGGCGTGGCTCAAGGTTCGCGCCCCTGGCGGCGACCGCTACCACGGCCTGAAGGAGACGCTTCGGTCGCTCGACCTCCACACCGTCTGCGAAGAGGCGCGCTGCCCGAACGTCGGCGAGTGTTGGCGCGAGGGCACGGCGACGGTGATGCTCCTCGGCGACGTGTGCACGCGCGGTTGCCGCTTCTGCGCGGTGACCACCGGTGACCCGCGCGGTGCCGTCGATTCGCGCGAGCCCGAGCACGTCGCCCGCGCGATCGCCAAGCTCGATCTCCAATACGTCGTCCTCACGATGGTGAACCGCGACGACTTGCTCGACGGCGGGGCGGAGCACGTCGCGCGCACGGTGCGGCGCCTCCGTGAGCTGCGCTCGGACATCCTCATCGAGACCCTCGTCGGGGATTTCTGCGGCCGCCCCCAAGACATCGACGCCGCGTGCGACGGTCGACCGGACGTGTTCGCCCACAACGTCGAGACGGTAGAGCGGCTGACGCGCACCGTCCGCGACGTCCGTTCGAGCTACCCGCAGTCGCTGAAGGTCCTCGAGCGCGCGAAGGCCCATCGGCCCTCGGATGGAACCGAGCGCCCCATGCTCACGAAGAGCTCCATCATGGTCGGCCTCGGAGAGACGGACGACGAGGTCCTCGCCACCATGCGCGACCTTCGCGCCGCGGGCGTGGACATCGTGACCATCGGGCAGTACCTCCGGCCGAGCCCGAAGCACCACGAGGTGCTTCGCTTCGTCGAGCCCGCAACCTTCGAGCTCTACGAGCGCGAGGCGGCCTCGATGGGCTTCCTCTACGCCGCTTCTGGCCCGCTCGTTCGCTCGAGCTACAAGGCGGCAGAGGTCTTTCTCCGCTCGCTCCTCTCTCCCGAAGAGCGCGAGGCGGGCGCGAACGGCGCGATCGCCGAGCAGCTCACGGAGCGCCTCGCGCGCGCGAAGGAAGCGGCCTCGCGCGTCGCGAGCGAGGCCGACAAGCTCGTGCCGACGTCGTCCCTCGTGAGGGCGCGCTCGTGAGGCTCGTCCTCTCGCTCGCGTTCGCGGCCGCCCTCGTCGCTTGTGGCGACGATGCGGTCTCCTCGGGAGGCGGCGGCTCCGGGCAAGGCGGTGTTCCCGCCTCCGGGGGCAACGCGCAGCAAGGGGGCGGCTCCGAGGGCGGCGCGAACAACGGCGGCTCCGCGCAAGGCGGCGCAGGGGGAGGGGAGGCCGAGCTCACCCTCGAAGCGCTCCTCGAGCGCCTCCGTGCCGACTTCGACGGCACCATGATCGAAGAGAGCTTCTCCCACGGCTTCCCGGTTCGGGTCGTCGAGGGGCGCGTCGTGGTGTCGGACGATCCGACCTTCCCGATGATCGCGGGCGACTTCGATGGCTGGACCCCGGAGCCCCTCACCCAAGACGAGGGCTTCTACTACGCCGTCGTCCCCAACGAACCGAACCAGCACTACAAGCTCACCGACGGCACGACGTACGTCGCCGACCCATGGTCGCGCAGCTACGTCTACGACGAGTTCGGCGAGATGAGCGTGATCGATCTCGAGCCGCCCCGCTTCGATCGGTTCAGGATGGTCGGCCTCGGCACGAGCTCTCTCGACCCTCGCACCGTCCGCGTGCTCGTCCCCGCCGGCGACGCGTCGCACGTCCTCTACGCCCACGACGGACAGAACCTCTTCGACCCCGAGGCCATCTGGGGGGGCTGGCACCTCCAAGACAGCGCGCCCCCGGCGATGATGATCGTCGGCGTCGACAACACCCCTGCCCGCATGGATGAGTACACCCAGGTCGCCGACGACATCGGCAGCGGCCCCGTCGGCGGCGAGGGCGACGCCTACGCCGACCTCGTCGAGCACGTCGTCCGCCCCCTCATCGCCGAGCACTACGGTGAGCCCGCCGTCGTCGGGACCCTCGGCTCGTCGCTGGGCGGCCTCATCAGCCTCCACATCGGCCTGACCTATCCGGGCTCGTACGACTTCGTCGGCTCCATGTCCGGCACCCTCGGCTGGGGAAGCATCGGGGCCTCCACCGGCGAGACGATGATCGAGCGCTACCAGGCCGCGCCCCTCCAACCCTTCACCGTCTACCTCGACTCGGGCGGGGATGGCCCGTGCGTCGACAGCGACAGCGATGGCATCGACGACGACTCCGGCACCGACAACTACTGCGAGACCGCCCAGATGCTGGGCGTCCTCGAAGGGAAGGGCTGGACCGAGGGCGACACCCTCTTCTACGTCCACGACCCGGGCGCACCGCACAACGAGCAAGCGTGGGCCGGCCGCGTCGACGTTCCCCTCGGGATCTTCGCCGCGATGTAGGGGCTCTGTTTTCCGCTCGGCGCTCGGCCCAAGAGTCAGATGCTCGCTCGCCTACAAGGCTCGCTGCGCCGGTCGGCGACGGAGGAACCGTCGCCGACCCTGTTTGTCCGCTCGGCGCTCGGCCCGAGAGTCAGATGCTCGCTCGCCTATAAGGCTCGCTGCGCCGGTCGGCGCATGAGGAACATGCGCCGACCGAGGTGGCTGCGAGGCTGGACGGGGGCGACCTGAG
>JBGAID010000089.1:0-48614 GCA_044225865.1 Polyangiaceae bacterium
CTCGTCTCTCGCGCTCGTCTCTCGCGCTCGTCTCTCGCGCTCGTCTCTCGCGCTCGTCTCTCGCGCTCGTCTCTCGCGCTTTCGCGAAAACCTCCAGCTTACGAGCCGATCTGCGGGCCCTCGCGCCCGCCGCGCAACGGCCTCGAGCACGACAACGTCCCTGCTCCGATTGGCGAGCGTCGCTCAGAAACAGTTTCTTCGGCAGCGGGTCTCTTGGGTCATGCACCGGCTCGTGCACGACTGGTACGCGCCGTAGAGCGAGGCGTCGTTGGGCTCGGCCCCGCAGCCGGCGCTGCACTCGTCGCGCGCGGCGCTGCACTTCGCCGAGCAGCTCGGAGCGGGGGCTTGCTTGGGGGCGGGAGGGGGCGCGGCCCGGAAGTCGGCGTCGTGCGCGGGGAGCCTGGGCGGTGTCGGCTGGCGCGCGGGCAGGGGAGGATCGTCTTGGGGGAAGCGGCGCGGCGGAGGGTCGAGGGCGGGGCTGTCGAGGGCGTCACGGCCGGCGCGGCGCCGCTTGGCCTCGGCTCGCTCCATGCGCAGCGTCTCGTCGCGCCCGCAGGCCTCTTGGGCGAGCGCGAACACCTCGGGGGTCGGCGTCCCGGTGACGTCGAGGCCGCACGTCTCGGCGACGCGGCGAAGGCCGTCGTCGAAGAGGTCAGCGGCTCGGCCGGCCGGCCCGTGGCCCCTCGGCTCGACCGGCGCGCCGGTCGCCGCGCTCGCGGCGGGCGCGGAGCCCTCGCCGCGCCTCGCTTGGATGAGCCAGCCCGCTCCAAACGCCACCCCCGCGACCGCCACGACGGCCGCGCCGATGGCGATGAACAGCGGCGCTCGCGACGGCGGCTTCGATGGCGCGTTCGCGCGACGGAAATACTCGGGCTCCGCGAACACGAGGCCGCGCGACGGCGGGCCTTCTTGCGATCGCGACGACGGGGGAGGCGCGCTCGCGCGGGGCCCTCGCGCCGACCACGGGCCCTCGGTCCAAGGGGAGACCGCCTCCATGGATAGCGTGGGGGCGACCGTAGGCGGCGCGGGCTCGGCGGCGGGGATCGGAGCCGCCCCGAGCGTCTCGGCGAGGGTTCGCTCGGACATTTGGACGGTCACGTCGGCGGCCACCTCGGGGGGCGCGGGGGTCGCCGTGAAGCCAGCCGCAGCCGCGCCGGTGAGGCTCGGCGGGCCCGCCCACCGCTCGTCGGGCTCCGATCCCGGGTCGGGCCATTCGAGGAGCGGCTTCTCCGCCCGAAGCTTGTGCACGAGCTCTCCGAGCCCGAAGCGCTTGTAGCCGAGCCGGACGACGCGATGGGCGAGGGCGGTCGAGTCGCCTTCGGTCTCCTCCGGGGTCGCGCCCCAGCTCGAGAGGAGCTTGCGCAGCTCGAAGGCGCTGAAGCCCGAGTGCACACGCGCGCGCAAGTCCGAGGCGCTGAAGCTCGGCATCCCCGGGAGCTTAGCAGCCCGGGCCCCGATACGAGGAATCAGGCGACAAGACGCTTCAAACCGCGCCGGCGCTGGACTAAACCCGAGCCTCACGCGGGGGAGCTCCGTCGGCTCCCCGGACTTGGTGCCGGCGATCGCGGTCTCGGGTCACGCCCCGCAGGCGCGACCCACCCCGGCGACAGCTGGCACGCGAGAAAAAGAGCCGTGTCTCCCATGGTCAAGGACAACGTCACCTTCGGACTCGTCAGCGCGCGGACTCCCTTCGTCGGTCGCGGCCACGAAATGGCAGTGCTGGACGAGGCGCTGGAGGCGGTCGAGAAGCGCGGCGAGACGCGGATCGTCACCCTCGTCGGATCGCAAGGCCTCGGGAAGAGCCGACTCATCCACGAGTTCGTGATCCGTCACCGCGCCGGCAGCGCCCTCGTGCCGCGCGTGTATCGAGGCAGCGCCCGCGACACCGACGCCGCCTACGGCATCTTCGCGCGCTTGCTCCGCATGCGCTTCGGCCTCGTGGAGGGCATGGACCCCCAGGCCCTCAAGGCCGCGGTGCGCGATCAGGTTTCGAAGGTGGTGGGCGACCGCAAGGTCGGAGACGTCGTCTACTTCATCGGCCAGCTCCTCGAGGTCCCATTCGAGGAGAGCCCTCTCACCCGCGCGATCGCCGACGACGCGACCCAGGCCCGCCTCCTTCGCCGCGCCGTCGTGAAGTCGTTCATCGAGGCCGACGCCGCCCACAAGCCGCTCTGCCTCGTCTTCGACGATCTCCACGCCGCGCACGCGGATTCGTTGATGCTCCTACGATATCTGCTCGAGTACCTGAGCGGACCGATCCTCGTCATCTGCGCGGCGCGCCCGGAGCTGTCGAGCGTCGCGGAGGAGTGGGCGCGCGCGGGAGAGAGGCGCCACACCATGCTCGAGCTCGAGCCGCTCGCGGAGGGCGATTCGCGCAAGCTCCTCGAAGGGCTCCTCGCCCCCGCCGCCGCCGAGGACGGCTCCGTCCCCGCCACCCTCGCCGAGAACGCGCTGTCGTTCGCGGGCGGGAACCCGATGCTCCTCGAGCAAATGGTGCGGCTCTATCACGACCGAGGCGTCCTCGTGGAAGACGCCGCCCTCTCCGACGCGCCGAAGTGGTCCGTCCACCTCGACAAGCTCGATCTCGCGGAGCTTCCGATGACGATCGAGGACGCGATCTTCGCCCGCCTCTCGTCGCTGTCGCCGTTCGAGCGGCGCGTGCTCGAGCTCGCGGCGACGATGGGGAGCGTGTTCTGGAGCGGGGGCATCGTGCCGCTGCTCCGGGCCGGGAGCGAGGCGCCGGATCTCTGGGAGGTGACGGGATCCCACGAGGGAGAGAAGATCGCGAGCGCCCTCGGGGAGCTCGCCCAGCGCGACTTCGTGCTCAAGCTGCCCGACTCGGCCATGCCCGGCTCGGACGAGTACGCGTTCAAGCACAACAAAGAGCGCGAGGCGATCCGCGCCCGGACGACGAAGACGGCGCAGAAGCGCTACCACGGCATCTTCGCGGATTGGCTCGACCAGCAGCCGACGACGCGCGCGAGCGAGGAGGCGATCGCGATGCTGGCGGAGCACCGCGAGCGCGCCGGGGATCCCATCCGCGCCGGGCTCGCGTACGTGGAGGCGGGCGACGCGGCGCGGGTCTCGTACGCCGCCCAAGCCGCCGCTGGTTACTACGAGAAGGGCCTCGAGCTGCTCGGCGACGGGATGGTGAGCCGGCGCATCGACGCCCTCCACAACTACGGCGACGTCTTGCTCCTCACGGGGCGCATCGACGACGCGCTGGCCGCGTTCCGCGAGATGCTCACGCTCGCGTATCGGCTCGACATCAAGTCCAAGGGCGGCGCCGCCCACAACCGCATCGGCCGCCTCTATCGCGACACCGGCTCGCTCGAGGAGGCCGGGCGCCACTTGGAGGCGGCGATGGCGCTCTTCTCCACCGCCGGCGACGATCGCGGCGTGGCCTCGAGCGTGGACGATATCGGCAAGCTCGAGTGGCTCAAGGGCGACTACCGGAGCGCGCTCGTCTCGCTGCGCGACGGCCTCGCGCGGCGCCGTCGCCTGGGGGATCGCCGCAGCATCGCTTTGAGCTTCAACAATCTCGGGATCGTCCTGCTCGAGACGGGGGAGTTCACCCAAGCGATCGAGTCGTTCGAGCAAGCCCTCGTGATCCGCCGCGAGATCGGCGATCTGATGGGCGTCGTCGCGACCCTCAACAACCTCGGCACGGTGTTCCAGGATCGCGGGGAGTACGACCGGGCCCTCCCGCTGTTCCAGGAGGCGCTCGAGGTCGCGAAGCAGATCGGGGATCAGAACCGCATCGCCCTCGTCATGGTGAACGTCGGCGATTGCCTCCATCGCTCCGGCAGCGCCGAGAAGGCGATCGAGATCCTCCGCCAAGCGGAGGAGCAGCTCGACGAGCTCGGGGACAAGCTCGGCCTCGCCGACGCGCTGCGAGCGATGGGAGAGGCCTACCTCGCGAGCGGCGAGCTCGTGAAGGCGCGCGAGTGCATCGGGCGCTGCGTGGACCTGTTCGCCACCGTGCGGAGCAAGGTGCAGCTCGGGATCGCGCTTCGGACGCTCGGGGAGATCACGGCCGCCGGTGGCTGGGGGCCGACGCACACCCGGAGCGCGCGGGAGTACTTCGCGCGGAGCGCAGAGATCTTCACCCAGACCGGCAACGAGATCGAGCTCGCGAGGACCTACACGTCATTCGCTCGGTTCCTCGCCGAGGGCACCGACTTCAAGGACGACGAGGCGGCGCGCGCCGAGGCGTCGCGGATGGATCAGGCCGCCAAGGCGATCTTCGGGAGGCTGATGGGGGCGCAGAGCCGGTCGACTCCGCCCCCCGCGCTGAGCCCCGCGGGCGCGACGTCCTGATCGACCCTGCCGCGACGGTCGGTCGGATCGGAGCCGCCGGGGCGCGAAGCGTATCAGAAAAGCGGTTCCTCCGGGCGGGCTCGTCGGCGTTCCGCGCGCTCCCGGGGAAAACGGGCTGTCCGATGGAATGCTTCGTTTCTTTCACCGCTTGCGAGGGTTACGATTTGTCACGGAAGAGCCTCTTTTTCGTGGAGGAAAGCGCATGAACATCTCGATCACGTTCCGGCACATGGATGGGACGGAGGCGGTCAAGAACTACGCGTACGAGAAGATCGCCAGGCTTCAGAAGTTCCTTCGCCAAGCCATGACCGCTCAGGTCACCCTCTCGGTGGAGGGCTTGGAGCATGTTGCCGACGTGCGGATCCAATCCGGCAGCTCTCAGTTCCACGCGGTCGAGCGCAAGAACGATATGTACGCCTCGATCGACCTCGTGCTCGACAAGCTCGAGCGCCAGGTGCACGAGCAGAAGGGCCAGAACGTCGCGAAGAAGCACGGCGCCATGAGCGCCGGGGAGTTCGCGGCCGAGGTGGAGCGCGAGTCGCAGCGCGGCAGTCGAGGCTGATCGGACCCCGCCGCGACGGAGCTCGCGAGCGTCGTCGTCTGGCAGGGGTCGAGGAGCGCGGTCGGAGGCGGCCGCGCTCTTTCGTTTTTCGCGGGCCGCTCGAGAGCGCGTCGCAAGCTCGGCCAGCGCCCCGACGTTGTGCTACGTTCCACGCCGCCGAGGCATCTCCCTCCGCTGCGCACGCCCGAGCGTGCCCCTCTTGGGTTCTACGTATGCAGGTCGTCGATATCTTGAGCCCCCTGCGCGTCGCGGTCTCGACGGACGGCGGACAGGCGGTACGAACGAAGGCAGACGTCGTGCGGCGCCTCGCGGATCTCCTCTCGCGCGGCGATCCGGCGCTCGACGCGGCTGCCATCGAAGGCATGCTGCTGCGCCGCGAGGAGCAGCAGTCGACCGGCGTCGGAGGCGGCGTGGCCATCCCCCACGCCGCGATAGAGCAGCTCGACCACATCGTCGGGGCGGTGCTGCTCTGCCCCGATCCGGTCGGCTTCGATGCCATCGACGGCCTGCCGGTCTCGATATTCTTCGCCGTCATCGGTCCGCGCCGCGCGGTGGGTGAGCACCTCAAGACGCTCGCTCGCGTCTCGCGCTTGTTGCGCGACGACCACTTCCGCAAGACGCTGGTTCAAGCGCCGGATGGGTCGGCCGCCTTCGATCTCATCGCGCGAGAGGAAGGCCGGCCACAGTGAGCAGCGCCGGGGGGAGAGGCTCGCGATGAACGACGACGACGACGACCCGCCCTCGCGCGCCACGCCTTCGAGCTCTCACAGCGCGAGCACGCCGCCGCCGGGCAACGCCGGGCTCGAGTGGCCCGACGACGAGACGTACGCCGGCACCGCCCCGCCCGAGTCCCCCGGCAAGAAGCGTCCGACCATGAGCGCGCGGCTGCTCCTCGAGGAGCCGGCCCTGGATCTGAACCTCTCCCTCGCCGCGGGGGGGACGGGCGTCGAGCGGGCGATCTGTCACTCCCGCATCCAGAAATCGGGGCTCGCCCTGGCCGGGCACTTCCACGGCATCGTGCCGACCCGGATCCAGATCCTCGGCCAGACGGAGCAGTCCTTCGTCGCCGGGCTCGAGCCGGTCGCGCGACAGCGCGCCCTGATGGGCTTCTTCGGGCTCGGGCTCTCGTGCGTCGTGCTGACGGGCGATCTCGTCCCCAGCGCGCGCGAGGTGATCGCGTGCGCGGACGTGACCGGCACGCCCCTCCTCCACGCGACGGAGCGGTCGAGCGTCACCATCACCTCTCTCCACGCCCTCCTCGACGAGCGCCTCGCTCCCCGCAAGCGCCTCCACGGTGTCCTCATCGACGTGTTCGGGGTGGGGCTGTTGCTCATCGGCCCGAGCGAGGTCGGCAAGAGCGAGTGCGCGCTCGACCTCGTGATGCGCGGCCACCGCCTCGTCGCCGACGACGTCGTCGAGTGCGACTACCGCCCCCCGGGGATGGTCTTCGGCGCGCCGGCGAAGCTGCTCCGGCACCACCTCGAGGTGCGCGGCCTCGGGATCTTGAACATCAAGGATCTCTTCGGCGTCACCGCCATTCGAGAGCGAAAGCGGATCGACGTGGTGGTGAGGCTCGTAGAGGAGTCGAGCGCGGAGGCCGGCCAGGATCGGCTCGGGCTCGAGGATCGATTCCACGCCATCCTCGGCGTGTCGATCCCCGAGCTCGTGATCCCGGTGCGGCCGGGGCGCGACATGGCGACGATCCTCGAGGTCGCGGCCCGGAACGAGCTCCTCAAGAACGCGGGGCACCACGCGGCGAGGGAGCTCTTCGGCGCGATCGAGAGCCGGATCGCGAACCAGAGCGCGGCGGCGGCGGAGCGGCTGCTCGCCCCCGCCGCCCCCTCGTCCGCCCTCGCCGGGAAGAACCGCACCGTGCGTCCGACGGATCCCGTGAGCTCGAGCGAGCAACCCGCGCTGCCGACGCAGCGGACGGGCTCCGGATCGTTCTCGGCGGCGCGGTCTCGCAACCCGCCGCGGGCGATGCAGGAGAGTCAGTTCGGCATGCGGGCGGTGCGCGTCCCCCGAACGGACGAGTCGGCGGCCCCGCCGCCGGTGTCGACCAACCCGCCCAAGGGCCGGCGATGACGAGCGCGAGCGACTCGACGCAGGTCGTGGTCGTGACCGGGCTGTCGGGCGCGGGCAAGTCGACCGCCCTCGCCGCCCTCGAGGATCTCGGCTTCCACGCGATCGAGAACTTGCCGCCATCGATCACCCTCCACGCGATCGAGGCGTGCGAGCTCGCCGGCGTGCGCGCGATCGCCCTCGGCTTCGCGGGGAGCGTCGGGGCATTCGCCGAGAACGCGCCGGAGGTCCTGGGAGCGCTCGCGTCGGCCCATCGTCGGGTGATGGTCCTCTTCCTCGACGCCTCCGACGACGCGCTCGCGCGCAGGTTCAACGAGACCCGGCGCCCGCACCCCGAGGCCCAGCGCACGAAGCGGCTCCACCTCGCCGGTCTGCACGAGAGTGTCCGCCTCGAGCGCGAGCGGATGGCGTCTCTCCGCGCGATGGCCTCCGTCGTCGTCGATACCACCGGGATGCGGGTCCACGATCTGCGCAAGCGGGTGTTCTCCCTCGTCGCCCCGGAGCAGGGCGGCGCGGGCATGAAGGTCCGAGTCCTGTCGTTCGGCTTCAAGTACGGCCTCCCGAGCGACGCCGATCTCGTCTTCGACGTGCGCTTCCTCGACAACCCCCACTTCGTCCCCGGGTTGCGAGAGCTCACCGGGGAGGACAAGCGCGTCCGCGACTACGTGATGAGCGCGGAGGGGGCCCGCGAGTTCTTGGAGAAGACGACCGACCTGCTCGCCTTCCTCGTCCCCCGCTACGCGGCCGAGGGCAAGAGCTACCTCACCATCGCGATCGGGTGCACGGGAGGACAACACCGCTCCGTCACGCTGGCGAACGCGATCGGGGCCATGCTCCGCACCCTCGATCTCCACGGCACACGCGCGGAGCGGCCCTCGGGACCCGAGGGCACGCTGGGCTCGGCGGCCGGCCCCCGCGCGATCGGCGCGACGTGGACCGAGACGCCGCTCGGCGCGGGCGACGTCGTCGTCGTCCACCGGGACATGCCCGTCGCCGCGGCCACCCGCTCGGCCTCGAACGAGGCCGCGCCCAAGAAGGACGCAGGATGAACCGTCCGCACGGCACCGATGGAAGAGGGGGCGTGGATGACCACGCGTCGGGCACGTTCGAGATCATCAACGAGCGCGGGCTCCACGCCCGCGCCGCGACGAAGCTCGTTCAGCTCGCGGGGCGCTTCCCTTGTGAGGTCTCGATCGCGGGCACCGACGCGGAGAGCGTGAACGCGAAGAGCGTCATGGGGGTGCTCCTCCTTTGCGGGGCCAAGGGCACCGTCGTCACCGTGCAAGCGAAGGGTAACCGAGCGCGGGAGTGCGTCGACTCCATCGGAGAGCTCATCGCGAGCCGCTTCGGAGAGTCGGAGTGACCACGGCCTCGCGCGACGCCGAGCAGCTCCAGGGGATCTCCGGATCCCCGGGCATCGCCGTCGGGCGCGCCTTCGTGCTCGGCAACCCCCTCGTGCACGTCCCGCGGCGGAAGATCCACGTGTCGGAGTGCGACGCGGAGCTCGAGCGGTTCCGGGCCGCCACCTCGAGGGCCAAGGACGAGCTGCGCCGGCTCGTCACGAGCGCGCGCGAGCGATCGACGTCGAGCGCGGTGCTCGAAGCCTACGCCCTCATGGCAGAGGACCCGATGCTCGTCGAGGGCGTCGAGCTGCGGATCCGCGACGAGAGCCGGTGCGCGGAGTGGTCCGTCTCCCTGGCGGTGACCGAGCTCGCGGATCGCATGAGCGAGGCGGACGATCCCTACCTCCGCGAGCGCAGCCGCGACATCGAGTTCGTGGGGACGCACATCCTCCGCGCGTTCGTCGAGACGCGCGAGACGCGGACTCTTCCGCCGGGGCCGGTCGTGCTCGTCGCCGCCGATCTCTCGCCCGCCGACGCGGCCGGCTTCGTGTTCACCCAGAGCGGCCAGTCGAGCCCCAACGCGCCGAGCGTCGTCGCGTTCGTCACGGAGGTGGGGACGCGCACGAGCCACACCTCGATCACCGCGCGCGCGCTCAAACTCCCCGCCGTCGTCGGCGTGAACGCCCTCTGCGACTCGGTCGCGACCGGCGATCTCGTCATCGTCGACGGCCTGCGCGGGGTCGTCATCGCCCGCCCCTCGGAGGAAGATCTCGCGGAGGCACGCTCTCGGGCGGAGCGATATCGCGCCCTCTCCAAGGAGCTCCACGAGGCCCGGGACGTGGCCGCCCGCACCCAGGACGGGACGCTGGTCGCCGTGCGCGCCAACGTCGAAATGCCGGAGGAGGCGCACGAGGCGAGCGAGGAGGGGGCGGAGGGGATCGGCCTCTACCGGACAGAGTACCTCTTCATCGATCGGGCCCACCCGCCCACCGAGGAGGAGCAGCTCGCCGCGTTCAAGGTCGTCCTCGCGTCGATGCCGGATCGTCCGGTCGTGCTCCGGACGTTCGACATCGGCGGTGACAAATTCGCCTCGACCTTCAAGATGCCGATGGAGCTCAACCCGATGCTCGGGCTCCGCGCGATCCGGCTCGCGCTCTCGCGGCCGGAGGTGTTCCTCGAGCACCTGCGGGCGATGGTGCGCGCGAGCGCCTTCGGAGACGTGCGCATCATGGTGCCGATGGTGTCGAGCGTGGCTGAGCTCCGATGGGCGCGAGAGATGCTCGATCGCGCCATCGCGCAGGTTCGTGAGGCGGGCCACCCCATGGCCAGCCACATCCCCCTCGGCGTGATGATCGAGGTCCCCTCGGCGGCCGTGCTCGCCGACCATTTCGCGCGCATGGCCGAGTTCATGAGCATCGGCACGAACGACCTCATCCAGTACACGCTCGCCGTGGATCGATCGAGCCGCCGGCTGGCTTATCTCGCGTCCCCCTTCGACCCGGCGATCTTGCGCCTCCTCTCGACGGTCGTGAGCGCGGGGCAGCGCTACGACTGTCCGGTGAGCGTGTGCGGCGCCATGGCCGGAGACCCTCTCGCGGCGGTGCTCCTCCTGGGGGTCGGGGTTCGAGAGTTCTCGATGGAGGTCAGCGCCATCCCCGAGGTGCGCGAGACCTTCCGGCGGGTGACGCTGGACGAGGCCCAGCGCGTCGTCGAGCGGGCGTTGGAGCTCGACACGGCCGCGGAGATCGAGCGAATCGTCGCGGAAGCGTTCGCGATGAGGTTGCATGATCTCATCACGGGCGCACGTTGACGCTGTCCCCATGAATCCAATCCAAGACGGCGCGGTCCCCTCGACCGCGGCGCGTGCGCACGTCGTGCGTGGCGTCGCGGCGCTCGCGGCGGCTCTCCTCGTGGCCGGCTGCTCGGCCCCGCCGATGGCGCGCCTCGGGGCGAAAGCGCCGACGGCGGTCAAGCCGGTCGGCGAGGTCGAGTCCTACAAGCTCGGCAAATCGAACCTGAAGTTCGAGGCCGACGTTCGCGCCGCGAACGCGTACACGATCTCGTTCCCGGGGGTGAGCGGGACGTTCGACCTCTCCCCCCAGAAGCCGGAGGCGTCGTCCTTCGAGGTCGACATCCAGACCGCCTCCGCCGAGGCGTCGTGGTCGCTCGTCGCCGATATCGCGCGCGACCATTTCCTCCACGTCGGCGCTCACCCGAAGGCTCGGTTCGCGTCGACCGCGCTCCGGAAGAACCCGAAGGGCGGCTACACCCTGTACGGGAACCTCTCGTTCCACGGCACCACGAAGTCTCTCGCCACGCCCGCCGAGCTCACCATCGGGCGATGCCGGGTTGCCCTCGGGGTCGAGTTCTCGATCGATCGCCACGCGTTCGGCGCGGTGAGCGAGGGCAGCCTCGAGTCGGTCGTGAGCGACACCGTCGTCATCCGCATCCGCGCCGACCTCCCCCGCGCCGGGGCCGGCGAGGCCTGCAAGGCCACCGAGAAGGCGTCCGTCGAGCCCGCCACCTCTTCCTCCGGCTGACGCGGCAAGGTCGCGTCCATGACGCGACGGCGCGGCCGTGACAGGCTCTTTGGAAATGCCCACCCGCCGCATCGTCCTCACCGGCTTGTCCGCGCTCGCCGCCGGAACGCTCCTCGGGCTCTCGGACGCCTACGGCGCCGGGCCCATCGCTGCCTTCCTCGGGACCTACGCGTACGACGGCGGCGACAAGGAGCGGAAGGCGCGCGACAAGGCGATCGACGCCGCTTGCTCGGAGCTCAGCCCGCTCATCCGCGGCATCGCCCGCGAGCAGCTCCTCGCCGCGAACGCGATTGCGTCCTCCATCGCCTTCTCGGCGGACAAGAAGAACGTCACCGTGTCCGCCGATGCGCGCAACTACCGGGCGCCGCTCGACGGCTCGAAGGTGCGCGTGCGCGTCCCCACCGGCGACGAGATGGATCTGCGCTACGCCGTGAAGACCGGCCGCGTCGACCAGCTCTTCGAGGGCGACGATCGCGGGCGAACGAATCGCTACACCCTCGGCGACGACGACGTGCTCGTCATGGGCGTGCGCGTGTTCGCGTCTCAGCTCCCCAAGGACGTCCTCTACAAGCTCACCTACCGTCGCGCGAGCTGAGCCCCGCGCTCAAGCCCTCCGCTTCAAGAGCCGCCAACCCGCTGCCCGGAACGGATCCGACAGCGAGCCACCGGCCGCCTCCGCGAGCGCGGCCGCGAACGTCTCCACGTTTTCGAATCGCTCCTCTCTCTCCTTCGCGAGGCCGATCGCGAAGACGAGGTCGACCTCGACGGGGACCCCGCGCACGAGGGAGGTCGGGGAGGGGACCGGCTCCGTGAGCGAGCTCATCAGCACCGTCTGCAGATCGCCGGTGTGGGGAGGTCGACCCGTCAGCGCGCGGTACGCGACGGCGGCGAGCGAGTAGAGATCGGCGCGGTGATCGGTAGGGTCTCCGCAGATCTGCTCGGGCGCCATGTAGTGGGGCGAGCCGGCGATCTCCTCCGCGGACGTCATGAACGGATCCCCCTCCGCGCGCGAGAGGCCGAAGTCGAGGACCTTCCAGCGCCGCGGGATGGCGTCGACGAGGAACAGGTTCGCCGGCTTCAGATCACGGTGGACGACCCCCGCGTCCCGCACCGCCGCGAGCGCCCGCGAGGTGTGCTCGCAGAGCTCCACGACCTGATCGAGCCCGAGCTGGGACGTGCGGCGCAGGTGCCACGCGAGGTCGTGACCGTAGAGGAGCTCCATCGCGATATAGGGCGTGCCGTCATCCATCGAGCCGACCTCGAGGATGCGGGCGACGTGGTCGGTCGGGACCGTCGCGGCGATGCGGGCCTCCCGGAAGAACCGCTGCACGTGGTCGGGGTTCTTCAGCGCCTTCTGTCTCAAGACCTTCACCGCCACCGCCTCGCGCGTGTCGCGGTCGATCGCGCGGTAGACCTCGCCCATGCCCCCGCGCCCGATCAGCTTGCCGATGTCGTAGCGGCCTACCGCGCCCCCGGTGAGGCCCCCATCGTCGGGCTCGAGGGCGCGCGCGAGCACGAGGTTCGCCTCCGCGAGGGCGGTCTCGCGCTGGGCCAACGAGCGCGACGCCTCCTCCCGCTGCCGCGCCGCGTGGGCGAGGGAGAACATCTGCCCGATGCACAGCGCGAACTGCTGCTCGTCCATCGTCCACCCGCGCGGCCCCCCCACGTGCTCGTGGCAGACGACGCCGACGAGCTCTCCCTTCACGAACACGGGCACGTCGAGCATCGCCCCGATGCCGAGCGGAGCCAGGTAGCTGTCGCGGAACTCCCGCGTGCGCGGATCGTTTCGGGCGTCATGGGCGGGGATACAGACCCCGGTGGCGAGGGCGTCGAAGTAAACGGGGAAGTCGCGCGCGAAGAGCTGCGCGCCTCGATCGATGTCGCCCTTCGTGACGTCGAGGAGGGCCTCGCACACGATCGAGCCGCCGCCCTTCCCGATCGTCCAGTAGCTGACGCGCGCGACCTCGAGCGTCTCTGCGTCCATCTGCAGAACCTTCTTCATCAGCGCTTCGAAGTCGCGGTCGTCGGCAGAGGCGAGGGTGAGCAACGCCGCCTGCTGCTTTTGCCATCGACCAATCCGATCGCGCATCGCCGCCCGCAGATGGGGAGGGAGGCCCGTCTCGGAGACCCACTCCTCCTCCGAGCTCGCGGAGCCCGCGTCGCTGAAGAGCAGACAGACGAGCCCGCTCGCTCCGACGGTGTGAAGGGTCAAGGTATAGTCGACGGTCAGCTGGCTGCCGTCGGCGCGACGAAAGAGGCCGCGGACGGGCGCCTCCTTCGCGTGGGAGCCCTTCTGAGGAATGCGCGCGTAGAGCTCCTGCGGCGCGACGGCGAGATCGGCGATGCGGAGGGCGAGGGCCTCCGAGTAGCCGTACCCGAACAGCTTGGACCACGCCGTGTTGACCCCGACGATTCGCAACGATTCGCTGTCGAAGAGGCAGAGCCCAGCCACGCGTGAAGGATACGCCAGTGATAGAAGCGCATGTGCTCATCGATGGCCGATTCGTCGAAGTCGTGAGGGTGGAGGGGAGCCCCCCTTTCGTCCTCTACCTCCACGAGGGGCTCGGCTCCGCTCGTCAGTGGCGGGACCTCCCGACCGAGCTCGGCTTCGCGGGGGCGGCTTACAGTCGCTTCGGTTACGGCGCATCCGCGCCGGCATCACTCCCGTTCCCCCTCGATTACATGGAGCGCGAAGGACGCGACTTCGTGCCGCGCGTGTTGGATGCGCTTCGAATCGATCGGGCGGTCCTCCTCGGCCACAGCGACGGCGGATCGATCGCCATCGTGACCGCCGCCGCGCACCCCGACCGGGTGCTCGGGTTGGTCTTGGAGGCGCCGCACGTCTTCGTGGAGGAGCTCTCGGTCGCGAGCATCGCGGCCGCCAAGGTCGCGTTCGAAACAGCGGACCTCCGAGCGCGTCTCGAGCGTCACCACGGGGCCAACGTCGACGTCGCCTTCCGCGGTTGGAACGAGGCATGGCTCGCGCCGGGGTTCCGTGCCTGGAACATCGAGCGATACTTGCCGGCGGTGCGCGCGCCCGCGCTCGTGATTCAGGGGCGAGACGATCCCTATGGCACCCTCGCCCAAGTCGAGGCGATCGCCCGGGGGATGACCGGTCGGTGCGAAAAGCTCGTCCTCCCGCGCTGCGGTCACGCTCCCCACCGCGAGGCGCCGGACGCGGTGATCGCGGCCGCGCGGCGGTTCATCGCTGGGCTGCCTCCCGAAACGCGGCCGGGGTGACGCCGGTCCATCGGCGAAAAGCGCGGTGGAAGTTGCTCGGATCCGAGAAGCCGAGGAGAAAGGCGATCTCCCCGACCGCGAGCCGATCATCGGCGAGGTACCGGCGGGCGAGGCTCGCTCGGGTCTCGTCGACGAGGGCGGCGAGGGAGGTGTCGAGCTCGGCGAGTCGCCTTTGCATGGTCCGCGGGTGCATACCGAGGAGCTTCCCGATGCGGGTCGCGCTCGTGTCGCCGCGCGCGAGCTCGGTCACGACGAGCCGCTGGACCTTCGACGCGAGGTCCTCCTCCTCGGGCGGGAGGCGCGTGAGCGCGTCCCGCGCGTAGGCGTCGAGGTATGCGGCGACGGCCCGCTCTTGGCTCACGATCTTGAGATCGAGGGCCGCTCGGTCGAGGACGATCACGTTCTCCGCAGCGCCGAACGAGGGCTCGACCTGGAGCACCCGCCGGTGCTCGGTGACCCGGGACGGCCTCGGATGACGGAGCTCGACCGCGACGGGGACGATCGGCGCGCCGGTCGCGACGCGCGCGAGCGTGATCACGGAGGCGGCCGAGAACTCCGCGACTTGGCGAGGCACCTGGTGGATGAGGCCGCGGCACCCGGGGAAGACGAGGGCGCGCGCGCCGTTGCTATCGATTTCGAAGCGCCCGCCGTCGTGGACGATGCGCGAGTAGCGAGCGACGCGATCGAGCGCCTCCCCGAGGGTCGCGCTCTTCGCGGCGAGGTGCCCGACCACGTCGAACGCGTCCAGGTCGAGCGCCTCCGCGAAGTGGAGCCCGAAGTCGGGGTCGGCCGCGCGCGCCGCGAGCGCTTCGAAGAGGGCGTTGTAGGCCTGCTGGGGCGCCCGCGCGTCGGCGCGATCGAGCGTAGAGAGCGAGAGCCCGTGATCTTCGGCGATCGCGCCGGCGTCTCGCACCCCGCGCGCGCCCGCGTAGCGAACGAGCCCCGAGATGGCGCTCCCTGCCACCGTGAAGGACGGCTCCGTCGTCATTCCGATGGGGAGGTTACCCGCTCTGCGCCGGCGGTCAGAGCCCGTCCGCGAGGCCTAGCTGCACGAGGAGCTCGTGCTGATCATAGAGCTCGTCGAAGCTCACGATCCTCCCCTCGGCGTCGAAGCGCGCCCACGCCGTCCATTGCTGGTCGATGCTGCGCCCGTTGGGAGGCAGCGAGAGGTGCTCGGTGACGGCGAGGGGACCGGTCCACGTCCCGGTCGTGTGGATGAGGGCGACCGCGGTGTCCCCCTCCGTGACGACGTCCACGAGCTCGAGGTGGTAGTCGGGGAACGCCTTCGTGAGCGTCTCGAGGGCGGCCCGCATCGCGTCCGCCCCGCAGAGGGGAGCCTCCAGGTCGGGCGCGGTCCGGCACGCGCCGGGCGCGTGAAGCGCCTCCCACGCCGCGAAGTCGCCGCGGTTGGTCGCGTCGATTCGGGCCTCGATCGTGGCGGCGTGCGCGTCTTCCTCCCGCGTCCGCGATCCGTCCGGGGCCTCCTCCTCGGTGCAACCGGCGACGAAAGCGACGAGCCCACACGCGACAATGCTGCGCAGATTCATGTCCATCTCCTTGGGCGACGACCGGTCGCCTGCGAAGACGAGCTTGGGACCGCGGGACGAAGCGCGCCGTGGCTGGCGACGACAATGGATGGTCCAGGCGCGACAGCGGCAGCGTTGCGCGGAGAGACCCCACCGCATATCGTCGCGACCATGAAGAAGGCTTCCATCCTTTCGCTGGTCGGGGTGCTGTCGATCGCGGGCTCGATGACGGCGTGCTCGTCGCCGGAGCCCGCCCAAGAGCCCGTCCACACCGTTCGAAGGCCGCCCCCGCCGCCGCCGGAGCCGCCGCCCGCGCAGACGTGCATCCCGTTCGATCCGACGCGTCCGGACAAGGCCTCCCAGCTCGACGACATGTGCACGGGGAAGGTCTGCATGTTCACGGCGAAGGAGCAGGCGCTCCTCAACCGCGCCGCCCGCTCCCCCAACGCCGAGCTCATCGCGGAGGCGGAGGACATCAAGGCCAAGCGCAAGGCCCAGGTCGACGCCCACTGCGCGAAGACGCCCTGACCGCGGGGTCCGAACGATGGGGGGCACCGAGCGCGAGGATGGGGGAGGGGGCGTGGAGCACGTCGACGTGCTGATCGTGGGCGCGGGTCTCTCCGGGATCGCGGC
The DNA here is from genome assembly GCA_044225865.1 of Polyangiaceae bacterium. Classification (GTDB taxonomy): domain Bacteria; phylum Myxococcota_A; class Polyangia; order Polyangiales; family Polyangiaceae; genus Xiheicaenibacterium. The sequence goes on from JBGAID010000089.1 coordinate 16,247, forward strand.
CGCGCATCACCTGATGGCGGAGTGCCCGAACAAGACCTTCGCCATCCTCGAGGCGCGCGAGGCCATGGGCGGGACCTGGGACTTGTTCCGCTACCCCGGCATCCGCTCCGACTCGGACATGTACACCCTCGGCTACTCCTTCGCGCCGTGGCAGAGCGCGCGCGCCATCGCGGACGGGCCCTCCATCCTCGCCTACATCCGCGAGACGGCGAAGGCGGACGGCACGGATCGGAAGATCCGCTACGACAGCCGCGCGACGCGGGCCTCGTGGTCGAGCGAGACCAGCGCATGGACGGTCGACGTCGCCCACCCGAAGGCGGGCGGCGCGACGAGGATCTCGTGCCGCTTCTTGATGATCTGCACCGGCTACTACGACTACGCGTCGGGCCACGCCCCTTCGTTCCCGGGCGCGGAGCGCTACCAAGGCGTGCTCGTGCACCCTCAGCACTGGCCCGAGGACCTCGACTGGTCGGGCAAGCGAATCGTGGTCATCGGGAGCGGTGCGACGGCGGTGACGCTCGTCCCGGAGCTCGCGAAGAAGGCCGCCCACGTGACGATGCTCCAGCGCTCGCCGTCGTACGTCGTGTCGTTGCCAGCGGTGGACGCCATCGCCGAGTGGACCCGGAAGAAGCTGGGGGCGAAGGCGGCCCACCGAATCGTTCGGCTCAAGAACATCACCCTCGCGATGGCGTTCTACAACTTCAGCCGGCGCTTCCCCAAGCAGGCGAAGGGCCTCTTCGTGGGAGGCGTGAAGAGAGCGCTCGGCCGGGCGGTCGACGTGAAGAAGCACTTCACGCCCCGCTACGACCCTTGGGATCAACGGCTCTGCTTCGTGCCCGATGGGGATCTGTTCGACGCCCTCGAGTCCGGCCGCGCCGATGTCGTCACCGACACGATCGAGACCTTCACCGAGCGCGGGGTTCGGCTCGCGTCCGGCGAGACGATCGAGGCCGACATCATCGTGACCGCGACCGGCCTCAACGTCCTCCTCTTCGGAGACATGAAGCTCGAGGTCGACGGCGCCCTCGTCGATCCTTCCAAGAAGCTCAACTACCGCGGCTCGATGCTGAGCGACGTCCCCAACATGGCGATGACGATCGGCTACACCAACGCTTCGTGGACGCTCAAATGCGATCTCGTCTGCGAGTACGTGTGTCGCCTGCTCCGCGCCATGGATGACGGCGGCTACCGACGCGTCACTCCGCGCGTACCCGCGGAGGGAGTCGGCGAGCTGCCCCTCATCGACTTTTCGTCCGGCTACGTGACGCGCGCCCTCGACCGACTGCCGAAGCAGGGCAACAAAGCGCCCTGGCGTCTCCATCAGAACTACTTCCTCGACGTGCTCGGCCTGCGCTACGGCGCCGTCGTGGACAGCGCCCTCGAGCTGCGCTGATCGAGAGCGTCAGTCGCCGCTGCAGTTTGGCTCCGTGAGGTTTCCGGTGCAGGTGCCGTTCGAGCCGGTCCCGTTCTCGTTGCACACCGTGCCGCCCGCGTCCGCGGCGGTGCAGTTGTTGGCGACCTCGTTGCACGAGTCGTCGCAGCTCGGCCCGGTGTCTTGGCCGGAGCAAGGGTTGGCTCCTCCGCACACGCCCGCCGTGCATGAATCAGGACCGTTGCCTGACGTGCAGTACAACCCATCGTTGCAAGGGGTGCCGAGGGGGTCGGGGGCGGTGCAGTCGCCGCTGCCCTCGTTGCAACTGGCGCTGCAGTTGCCGTCGGTCGTCAGCAGCGGGAGGCAGGGATCGCCGCCGTGGACGGAGCACTGGCCAGAGGCGTTGCAGGTGTCGGTGCCGTTGCAGAACGTCCCGTCGTTGCACACCGTGCCGACCGGGTCGTTCGCGGTGCAGCTGTTGGTTGCCTCGTTGCAGCTGCCGCTGCAGTCGTTGTCGGTGGTGACGAGCGGCAAGCAAGGATCGCCTGTGTGGACGGTGCACTGGCCGGAGGCGTTGCAGGTGTCCCCTCCGTTGCAGAAGGCGCCGTCGTCGCAGGCCGTCCCCATCGGGTCGTTGGCGGTGCAGCTGTCGTTGGCCTCGTTGCAGCTGCCGCTGCAGTCGTTGTCGGTCGTGTTGAGCGGCAGGCAGGGATCACCCGCGTGCACGGTGCACTGACCGTTGCCGTCGCCGCACGTGTCGGGGCCGTTGCAGAAGACGTTGTCGTTGCACAGGGTGCCGACGGGCTCCGGATCGTGCTGGGGCGTGCCCGCGTCGCACGTGTCGGAGGTGCACGCGTTGTTGTCGTCCTCCGGATCGTCGAAGGGCTGCATCTGCGGATCGGGGTTCCCGTCCACGCAGAGCAGGGCCATGCAGTCGCCGTCGGTGTCGCCCGAGATGACCGTGCCCACCGCGTACGTCACCGAGCACTCGTGGTTGTCGCACGAGTACGTGGCGCACTGGGTGTTGGTGCCGCACATCGTCGCGTCGTTGCACGCCGAGCACACCCCTTGATCGGTGCAGACCCCGTCCGTGCCGTTGTTGCAAGGGGTCCCGGGGTCGACGGGAGGGTGGACCGGGTTCGTCCCATCGCACTCCTCCGTCGTACAGGAGTTCCCGTCGTCGTCGGGGACGTCCTCCGGCGCGGGCTGATCGACGAGCTCCGTGCCGTCGCAGGTCGACTCTTTGCAGTCGCCGTCGACCTGGGGAATGGAAAAGACGGTCGCTGCTTCGTGGGTGCACTGTCCCTCGACGCACGCGTCGTCGGTGCACGGGTTGTCGTCGTCACAGCTCACGTTCGCGCACGGGTCCGAGCCGCCGCTGCCGCCGGTGCCGCTGCCGCCGGTGCCGGGCCTGAACTGCTCGAAATCTTGGGTGCAAGCGGAGGAAAGGAGCGCGCCGCCCAGGGCGGCCGCGAAGGTGACGAGCGCGCGGTTCAAAGTCGTGACCTCGACGATTTTCGGAAGGTTTCGCCGAGTCTATCCGAACTCCGAGTCCCATGTCTGTTTCCGGACAGCCCGCCACCCCCTGTCGACGCCCATAGGACGAACGCCCCGAAGACAGGCGCTCATCGTGACGATTGGGGCATGACCGTCATTTTGCTTGAGGCCCTCGACCGAGCCTCCTAGTACCTTCTCACCTCGCATGAGTCTGCTTCGCAAGCCTCGGCTGACGGCAGCCGCCCTGGCGCTCCCCCTCGCGGGTCTCGGAATGGTCGGCGCGTCCCTCTCGATGGGCGGGTGCGAGTCGTCGTCGCCGCCCACGCAGCTGCACGGACAAGTGCACCTGACGCTGCTCCACACGTCCGACATCCACTCGCGGCTGTTCCCGTACAACTTCCAGATCGGGCAAGTCGACGCCGGCCTCGGCCTCGGCGAGGTCGACTCGATCACGAACGTCGGCGGCGTCGCGCGCATCTCGCACATCATCGGTCGCGAGCGAGCGCGCTCCGGGCGCGTGCTCCACATCGACGGCGGTGACTGCTTCCAGGGAGCCCCCGTCTTCAACTTCTTCGCGGGAGAAGCGGAGATCAAATCCCTGTCGTCGATGGGCGTGGACGCGATGCTCATCGCCAACCACGAGTTCGACACGGGGGCGAGGAATCTCGGCACCCAGCTCCAGAAGTGGGCGAACTTCCCCGCCCTCGCCGCCAACTATCAGCTGGAAGATCCCTCGATGCCGGGCGCGTCTCCCCTCGGCACGGTGTTCAAGCCGTTCGAGGTCTACGACGCCGAGGGCCTCCGCGTCGCTGTGATCGGCCTGGGGAACCTCTCCAGCCTCACGTCCATCTTCGACAGCCCCAACCGGCTCGGCATCACCCCGCTGAACACGACGCAGATCACCCAGGCCTACGTCGACTTGCTCCGACCGTCCGTCGACGTCGTCGTGATCGTCTCCCACCTCGGCCTCGACAAAGACGAAGATCTCATCGAGACGACGACGGGCATCGACATCGTCCTCGGCGGCCACAATCACATCGTCCTCCAGCCGCCCAAGACGATGCGCGACTGCTCGCGCAACTTCGACGAGGACAAGAACAGCTACTACGTCGAGGTGGCCGGCCCCGACTCGGGGGAGATGATGCGGCGCTACTGCAAGCCGCGTCCCGTCACGCTCGCCCACTCCGGCGCGTTCGCGAAATATGTCGGCCGCCTCGACCTCGTCCTCACCGACGACCCGAACGATCTGCCCGCGCCCTGCGATCCGGACGAGGAGCAGGACGAGTGCTACGACCCGGTCAACCACTTCGAGGTCCTCACGAGCGACTACACGCTGTTCCCGGTGAACGACAGCGTCCCGGAGGATCCCATCGTCGCCTCCGTGCTCGAGCCCTACGCGCAGCAGCTCGACTCGCTCGCGAACCTCGATCTGCTCGTCGGCTACGCCCCCGACGGGTCCCGGCGCTCGAGCGCGTCCGGCGGCGACTCCGCCCTCGGCAACATGATCGCGAACGCGATGTGGCTAAGGCTCGGCATCCAGACGGACTTCTCGCTCACGAACACGACCGGCATTCGGGCCGACCTCGTCCCCGGCCCGATCACGGTCGAGCAGATGTACAACGTCTTCCCGTTCGACAACTCGATCACGAAGATGCAGCTCTCGGGCGTCGAGCTCCAGGATCTGTTCGACTTCGTGGCGCGGCGGAGCGCCGGTCGCGGCTGCGTCTCCCAGGTTCAGATCGCGGGCGCGCGCGTCGTCGTCGACTGCAACGCGGAGACGTACGTCGACACGGGCGGTCCTTCCTGCGAAGCCGACGCGAGCTCCTGCAAGGACGGTCTCCAGTGCGATCCGACGACGAAGGTCTGCTCGGAGTCCCGGCGCGGGAAGGCCTCCGGCATCTTCATCGGCGCCTCGATCGACGCGAACGGCGATCCCGTCAAGTGCACCGCCGACGGCGATTGTCCCGGGCAGCGGTTCGGGCAATGCGACGTCGAGGCCGGCATCTGCTGGCAGCCCATCGAGCCATTCGGCTACTACGAGCTCGCGACGAGCAACTACCTCGCCGGCGGCGGCAGCGGCTTCCGCGTCCTCCAAAGGAACACGACCCAGTTCGACACGAAGGTCCAGCAGCGCGACGCGCTGATCGACTACATCCGCCAAGGCTCGCCGTGCGGGTCGGGCTCCACCGGCGAGCTCCGCTCCTGCTCGACCGACTCCGATTGCGGCTGCCAGGAAGGTGGAGACCCCTCGCTCTGCGGCGCGGAGGACGGCACGTTCGTCTGCGCCTGCGAAGGGGCGGTCGTCGAGGGCGAGACGTGCGAGTCGGATCCCGACGCGAGCTGCGGAGGCGAGGGCAAGTGCGTGCTCGCCGCCTGTCGCGCCGACGTCGCCGCGTTCCAGCGCGCCACCTGCGACGCCGCTCCGAACGAGGAGATCGCGCAGAGCTGCATCGAAGGCATCTCTCCGTGCGCGTCCGCAGGTGAGCAGTGCAAGTTCCTGGCGTGTGTGGACAAATCGATCGGCAACGCCTCCGACGGGCGGCTGAGGATGGTGGGTCAGTGATGGAGCCGTCGATGCGCCGCTTTTCGCGCCTCCTCCGGGCCGGTCTCGTCGTCGCGAGCGCGGCGTCGTTCGCGGGCGGTGGCTGCTCCGACGACCCGAAGCCGCTCGACGCGACCCAGACGTTCCAAGTGAAGATCGTCTCCGTGAACGGTGACGACCCGCCCACCGCCAGCGATCCGCTCCCCGCGAACACCGGCGATCGCGAGGAGACGTGGGAGATCGAGGTCGAGGCGGTGGGGCCCGACGGCAACGTCGCCGACTTCGACGGCATGGTGAACCTCAGCGTCCAACCGGGCGCTGTCGTCAGCGTCGAGAACCTCGACACCAACGAGGCGCTCGGCAAGAACCTCCAGCTATCGGGCGGCAAGGCCCACGCGCTCGTGACCGTCACCGCGGTGTACGGCCCCGCGCGCCTCTGGATCCAAGACTTGGGGTACGTGAAGGCGGCGGCAGGAAAGACCCCGGCGTGCTCGAACGGCCAGAACGACGATCCCGATGAGGACGTCCTCATCGACTTCCCGGCGGATCCCGGGTGTGCCTTCGCCGACGACGACACGGAGGAAGGCGGCACGTTCGCGGCCGGGACGTCACCCGGCGTGCAATACGAGCTGCCCAGCATCGAAGACATCCAAGGCCGCGGCTCGACGACGCCCTTCCCCTACGAGTCGATCACCGTCAACACCGAGAAGGAGCACGAGCTCATCGTCACTCGCTACTCGAAGGACGGGTTCTACGTGACGGACCTCTCCGGGCAGGCGGACGGCTTCAACAGCCTCTTCGTGTTCACGTTCTCCACGCCCTCCAACCTCCGGCCGTGCGACCGGGTCACGTTCCTCACTGGGACGATCAGCGAGTTCTTCGGCTTCACGGAGCTGAACTTCCCCTCCTACGACGTCTCGCCGATCTACGAAGGGCAAGAGGACAAGTGCAAGATCCCGGAGCCGCCCGTCCTCGACGCCGACACCATCGCCTCCCCGGTCGAGATGGAGAAGGTCGAGAGCGCGCTCGTGCGCATCCAAGGCTTCCACATCGCGAAGAACTTCGGCCCGAAGCTCGCGCTCAACAACGTCTTCGCCCCCGACCAGAGCAACTGCGACTTCAACGGAGACGGCAAGGTGGACTTCGAGTCCGAGGCGGAGGGCACGTGCGGCAACCAGTGCTCCGCGAACGAAGAGTGCAGCGAGTGGACGGGCTACATCTCGCGCGGCAACTACAAGGTCGCGAAGGCGGACATGACGGGGGCGGGCGTGCCGGTGACGACGGTCATGCAGGTCCAGACGGACGGCGCGCCCGGGCTCAACCCCGTCGCGAACCGCGGCGGTGAGCTGACGGCGGTCACGGGGACGCTCCGGAACTTCTCCGGCGGCAGCTTGAACTGGACGGTCGAGGCCCGCTGCCCGGACGACGTCGTGTGCGGCTTCGACGGCTGCTCGAGCAAAGTGAAAGGCCCGAAAGAGGCCTGCATCAACCTTCGGACGCTGGACGACAACGACGAAGGCAGCAACTGAGCGAGGCGCCGAAGGTCCCCTCGCGGCTCCCACTTCCTTCACGAAACGCAGTACATTGCCCCGCCCTCCGGCTCCCCGGCCGAAGTGGCCCGCTCACCTCGAAGAAAGACCATCAGGCAACCATGCGTCGGCAAGTTTGCGGTCTGGCCGCGGCGTTCCTCGTCTCGATTGCGTCCCTCCCTACCGCGCTCGCGCAGGAGAAGTCGGCCGCAGAGCTCCAGAAGGAAGCGAAGGACGCGCTCGGCAAGGGTGATGTCCCGCAGGCGTGTCTCCTGTTCGAGCAGGCTTATCAGACCGCGTCCAAGGCACCGCCGGACGACCCGGGGCCGAAGCCGATGGACCTGCTCTTCGAGCTCGCGGACTGCCACGAGCAGCAGGGCGGCGCTTCGCTCGCCGCCAACGAGTTCGACAAAGTCGCCGAGGCAGGCGGGCCCCGCGCGAACGAGGCGAAGGGTCGCGCGAACAAGCTGCGAGGCCTGCCGCCGCCTGGCAAAGATCCAGGACCGAAGCCGGTCGAGCCCCGCCCGGCCGACCCGGGCCTGCCTCCCAAGGCCGACACGATCCCGCCCGACAAGCAGCCGAAGGAAGTGACGACGGCGAGCGAAGAATCGCCCACGCGCATCGGCGACTTCATGGACACCCGCCTCACGTGGGTGTTCGGCGACGACGACGTCCTCAAGCAGACGGGCCAGGCGTACCCCCTCAGCCCCAACCCCTCGATCGGCGACCGGCGTCAGTACCGGATGTTCTTCGACAACCTGAACTCGCGCTTCGCCGGCCGCGAGAACATCACCCACCTCGCGCTCTACAAGAAGATGCCGGGGTTCATCAAAGACCTCGACACCGAAGCGTCCCTGCTCCTGCGGTTCGATATCGCCGCGCTCGCCTCCAACAGCGGCAACGTGAACCAGGCCTTCTATGACGCCGGCTCGTATATCCGCGCGTTCTTTCACACCGCTCGGTACGACGACCCGAAGAAGGTCGAGGGGCTCGGCTTCACCCTCTGGCCGATCGACACCGATCGATTCCGCCTCGGCTACCTCTACGACCTGAGCTGGGGCGGCACCGCCGCGAGCATCAATCAATCCATCTTCCCGCGCATCGTGGGGAGCGCACCCGGCGCGAAGATCTCCTACGAGCACCCGCTCTTCAACGTCTACGTCGGCTTCAAGACGGCGCAGATCGTCCAGGTCGAAGAGACGCTCACCCCCGGCACGAGCGAGGTCGAGCAGATCCGCATCGGTCAGACGAACTACGGCTTGCTCGCGGGCGTGGGCGCCCAGCCGGCCAAGGTCTTCCACTTCGACGTCGGTGGCGGCTTCTTCACCCAGGGCAAGTTCGATCTGCCCGACGTCGAAGGTCAGCAGATCTACACCGGCGGCGCCTCCGCACGGCTCGTCGTGCATCACCCCGACATGCCGGTGGGCCAGTCGATCGACTTCTCCCTCTACCGCAACGACCCGAACAAGCCGCAGATCATCTTCAAGCCCGAGAAGTACACGGCTGGCAAGGTCACGTGGCAGGTCAGCGTCGAGGGCGACGCGCTCTTCCAGCGGCTCAAGGACTTCGACGTGACGGGCGAGACGGTGATCCAGCCCGCGTTCGCGGGCGCGCTCCAGGGTCTGCTCAAGGTCGGCTTCTTCCGAGCGAGCCTCACCGGCATCTTCCGGGACCTGCCGTACGTGCTCCGCAACCAGCCGAGCTTCATCCCGTTCGAGTCGCTGCCGAAGGACGCGGAGACGGCCCCCGAGATGTTCTTCGCGCTCTCCGGCGACTACTACATCGAGAAGGCCCACCTCACCCCGGGCATCGGCGGCGGTCTCCAGCTCCCGTCGACGTTCACGAGCAACTCCGTCGATCTCTCGAGCGCTCCCATCTCGAGGACGGTCGTCGTTCGTGAGCAGGGCAACATCGCGATCCTGCCGGTGAACACCGGGTCGACGCCCATCATTCAGGCTCGAGCTTCGCTCAAATGGGACATCTCCCCCATCCTGAGCACGATCGCCTGGGTGCAGTACGTTCGCGACAACAACGCAACGTTCGTGGAGCGAGACCCTTCGGAGGGGACGGTCGCCCTCCGAACCTTCGTCGAGCCAGACTTCTTCGGGTTCGGGCTCGCGGCGCAAGCCCGGTTCTGATCGTCTATCCTCGAGGTCCCGATTATTCTCGAGGTCCATGTCGCGCGACAAGGCCTCGAATCAGCCTCGAGCTCAGGACCTCCCTCCTCCGTCGCCCCCTCAGAAGACGTTGACCGGCGAGCGCGATCGATTCGCGAACATGCCCGCGCTCGAGGTCGACCTCGTCTTCGAAGAGCAGCGGCCCAAGAGCGATCGCCCGTGGGCGATGCTCGAGGTTTGGACGCAGAACCGCGTCTACGCGATCGACGTGGGCATGCGCTGCATCGAGGTGGTGGAGATCGCGAACCAGAAGCCGATCGCCGACCACGGGCTCATCGGGGCCCGTCTGCTCGGAGGTCGCCTCGTCGACGGCGAGAACACCTTCCTCTCCCACCCGTTCCCGCGGCCCGGGACGGAGGCGGTCTTCGAGCAGGAGCGACCCTCCGACACCTCCATCTTCTCGAGCTCGTCGACGGTCACGCGCGTCGTGCTCCGGCTCCAGCAGCTCACGATCGGGAGCGCCAAGGAAGAGGACTCGTGGGGTGAGATCGTGGGGGCCTCGCGACGTTCGACACCGACCGCCTCCGAGCCGGAGCGGGAGGAGGAGAAATGACGGCCACGGAGGCGACGCCGAAGCGCCCCGCGATGACGCTGCCGAGCGCTCTGCGCGCGCTCGGGGTGGTGTTCGCGTTCGCCATGCCCGCGTTCGGGATCTACGGCTACGCGCCGGGCCCGCTCTACTACGCCATCCTCGCCACGTACCCGCCGCTCCTCGCGTGTCTCGTCGCCATCGTTACGCTCACGGGGGGCCGCTCTCGTCGGATCTTCTCGCTCGCGCTCGTGTCCTTCATCGTCATGACGGTGATCTCCTACGCGGACTACGGCGTGACCCGTCTCCACGTGAAGGGGCTGAAGGTGATCTCGACGAAGCCGCTCTGGGATCTCGCCAACTTCGCGGACGTGGCGGGGATCTACCTCACGCTGCTCGCGGCGACCTCACTCGCGAAGACGCCGCTCATGAAGAAGGTCGGGGCCGGGCTCCTCTCGATCGAGGCGCTGTTGTCGCTCGGCTTCGTGTTCGCGAAGTGGCTCCGGCCCATGCCCCCCCTGGTGCCGTTCTTCCACGGATCGCTCTACATCGTCGCCGCGTGCATGCTCTTCGAGCTCGGCGCCCCGCGCCGGCACCTCACGGCGACGACTTGACGACCTTCGCGGTGGCGGCGGCGGCCTTGGCCCGCTCCTCCGCCTCCCGCCTGAGGGTGGGCTCGGCGAGCGACGCGGCCGCGCTCTTGTAGCGCTCCTCCAGCTTCGACCAGTACGCGGCGTCGGCGTCGCGCGGCGTGGCGATTTGTCGGAGCACCGCCGCGTCGAAGAGGGCGAGCCCGGCGAGGGGACGCTCGGTCGTGTCCTTCGCGAACCGATCGAGGGCGCGGACGTCCGCGAACTTCGGGCTGAAGCCGTCGTTCTTGATCATCAGGACGGCGACGTCTTCGGGCCCGCTCCGGAGCGCGATCGCGACGCCCAGCTCGAGCTTCACCTGCGTCGAGAGGGCGGGCTTGGGGATCTTGCTGTACAAGGCGATCGCGGAGTCGAAGTCGACCGCCCGCCAGTACCGACGTCCGAGCTCCAGCCGCGCGCGACCATAGAGGGCCTTCGCCTGATCGCTCAGCTTGTCCTCTCCCGCCTTGAGGGCGGCCCGCATCGGCATCGGGATCCCGCGGTGCATGAGCGATCGGAGCATGGCCGGGTCCGTCGCCCCCGCCGGATCGAGCAGCAGGCCCGCGAGGAACGTCGGCAGCTTGGCGGCGAGGCGATGATCGACGGTGTCCGCCGTCGGATCCGGGATGTGGGGGAGGGCGATCACGTCGAGGGCGTCGACGCGCCGGCCTCCGTACATCTTCGCGAGCAGGAGGCGGGTCGCGGAGACGCGCGAGTCCTCGATGACGCCGGCCTGCGCCATCGCGCCGAGCCCGACGAGCGCGCCGTCGCGGCCGTTCGACTTCGTCATCTCGAGCCTCTCGTCGAGGCCCGCGTAGTAGGCGTTCGCGACCTCGGGATCGCGCTTGAACTCGTCGGGGATGGGCGCCTCTCGGACGACCTCGACGAGGCGCAGGTTCGCCCAGCCGGAGGCGAGCGCGACGAGGCCGCGCCCGTAGGCGGCCAGCTCGCGGCCCTGCCCGGAGAGCGTGCTCACCGCCTTCGCCTGCTCCTCGTACCAGGGGAAGAGCGTCTTCTTGGTGAAGTCGAGGACCTTCTGCTTGGTGAACGGCGGCGCGAGCACGGGAGGGCCGCCGACCGTCCGCGCGAGGCGCGCCGCGATCGCCTGACCGACCAGCGTGTGCTGGACGGCGCCGCTCATGCCGGGGTTCTTCTGCTTGAGGACCGGCTCCGCGAGCACGTCCCCGCAGACGTCCGGCGCGAGCTCGACCCGGATGGCGCGGACGATGCCGGGCTCGATCCCGGTGCACGACTCCGCCGCGAGCAGCACCTCGTCTCGCTCGTTCGGATCGCGCGAAGACATCGCCTGATCCAGCACCGTGAGGGCGCCGGGCTTGTCGGAGCACGTCGGCTTGAGCTTCGTCGTTCGCTTCACGTACGCGTCGCACGACCCCGGCGCCGGCGGCACGCCCTTCACCGGCGCTTCGAGGGTCGCTTCGTTGAAGGACGGCTTCGGGCCCCCCAGGAGCGGCAGCTGCTCCTCTCTCAACAGCCCGTCGATCACGAACGGGTCGCTCGTGTCGGGGGGCGCCTCCTCGGGCTTCGGCTTGCTCGTCGGCGACGCCTCGTGATCCGGCGTCGTCGGGGGCGGGGTCGGGGTCGAGCACGCGCAGAGGGCGAGGACGGCAGCGAGAGAGGCGAGGGGCTTTCGTAGGCTCATCGTTCGAGTCGGGGGCGAGGGGTTCGAGGCAGGTCGGGCGGATGCGCGGCCGTTCAATCATCCATCGCGAGGGCGCGCGCTTCCGGCATCTCTTCTTGGATGAGATCGACCCCGTGCTTCGCGAAGCGCTTGGCGGCGAGGGTGCTCTTGTCGTCGCCCTCGTGCTGCTTCGCCCACGTCGCGTGCTGGACCAGGAACGCGAGCTCCGCCGCGCGCCCGAGGGTCATCGCGAAGCGACGCGCGCTCGGCTCGATCGCGGCGGGGGCCTTCGCCATCGTCTGCTCGAGCCACGCCGCCGCGTGATCGGAGGCGTCGATCGCCATCTGCGCCTCCTTGGCGAGCTCGGGGCCCGCGCTCTTCGCGGCGGCGCGGAGCTCGGCGAGGAACGGAGCGAGCGCTCCCTCCTTCGCGATCGCGCGCAGCGAGTCCAGAGAGAGCACGTTGGTCGTCCCCTCCCAGATGCTGAGGACCTGGACGTCTCGGAGGAGGCGCGGCACGCCCGTGTCCTCCACGTAGCCCGCGCCCCCGAAGCACTCGAGGGCCTCGCTGACCACGGCGACCGCTTGCTTGCCGGTCGTGAGCTTCATCACCGGGGTGAAGAGGCGGAGGGCCGCTTGCTCTCGCTCCGTCGCGACCTTCGCCTCGATCTTCCCGAGGAGCTCCACGGTGCGGAAGGTGAGGTGGAACGCGGCCTCCAGCTCGGCCTGCATGCCGGCGAGAGTGTCGGCGTGGAGCGGCTTGTCGGAGAGAGGGGCCCCGAACTGCACGCGCTTCCTCGCGTAGTCGCGGGCGAGGGCGATCCCTCGTCGCATGCCCGCGAGCGCGCCGATCGAGTTCCACGTGCGCGTGACATTGAGCATCGGGGAAATGTTCCGAATTCCGTCGGTCGTCCCCGAGACGAGGGTCGCGATGGCCCCGTCGAGGGTGAGCTCCGCGGTGGGGACCTTGCGCGTCCCGAGCTTGTCCTTGAGCCGGTTCAGGGCGATGCCGTTCATCTTCCCGTCTTGGTCGCGGACCTCGAGGTAGAAGAGGGCGAGACCCTTTCCGCCGGCGGGGTTGCCCTCCGGGCGGCCGAGGGTGAGCGCCATCTGCGCGGTCGTCGCGCTCGTGAACCACTTCGTCCCGTAGAGCCGATAGCGCCCCGAGCCGTCGTTCATTGGCCGCGCGATCGTCTCGGAGAGGCCGACGTCGGAGCCGCCCGTTCGCTCCGTCATCCATTGCCCGCTCGTCCAGGCCACCGAAGGGTCCCGGCTCGTGAGGAACGGGATGGCCCGCTCCGCGGAGGGGCCGCCGTGATGAGAGAGCGTCGCGGCGGCGCCGTCCGTCATCGCGAGCGGGCACGTGTAGACGTCGCTCGAAGCGTCGAAGAGGTAGACGAGCGAGAACTGATGCACGCGGGAGAGGCCTCCCGTCTTGCGCTCGTAGGCGGTGGCGACGAGGCCCATCTCGGCTGCGATCTGCTGGGCCCGCTTCCACAGCGGCGTGACCTCGATCGCGTCGACGCGGTGACCCCACGGATCCCACTGGGTGAGGACAGGCTCGTTCAGTCGGTCGGCGAGCTGGAGGCGATAGAGCTCTCCCCCCGCGAGCTCGCCCATGGCGCGAAGCTCGGGCTCGACGATGCGCCGAGCCTCGGGATCGAAGGTGCGCGCGATGTACGAGCGCAGCACGCGGTCGTCGTCGAACTGATTGCCGAGGTCGGGCGGTGTTTGAAAGAACGCCATGGCCCGCACTATGCCCGTTTTGTCGGGCCGCGCCGAGCCTCGAAGGGCCCCCGCGGTTCTTGACTCCAACGATGCGCGAATTCATAAACGCGCCGTGAGGCTGACGAGCAAAGGGCGCTACGCCGTTCGCGCGCTCTTCCACCTCGCCTACCACCCCGACGAGCCCGCCCAGATGAAGGCCGTCGCCGAGCAGACCCGGATCCCGCTCCGCTTCCTCGAGCAGATCTTCCACGAGCTCAAGCACGCCGGCCTGCTCGTGGCCAAGCGCGGCCCGCGCGGGGGGTACCGGCTCGCCCGCGCTTCATCGCAGATTTCCCTCGGTGACGTCGTCCGCGCCCTCGAGGGAAGCGCGTTCGCGCTCACCCGCGCCGAGGAGCGCGATCGCGGGCGCGACCCGATCGCGACGACGTTCGTCGAGCTCGCCCACGCCGTCGAGCGGTCCTTCGACGCCATCTCGTTCGCCGACGTCTGCCGCACCGCGGAGCGGATGGGGGTCCCCCGGAGGCCGCGCGGCTCGCTCTCGCGCGCGGCGCGGGGCGAGAAGCCATCGACCTCGCGGGACGAGGAGGGCCCCGAGTATGCGATCTGATCCGTCCGTCCTCCTCGTCGGCGCGGGAGGCATCGGGTCGCCGTGCGCGTTGGCCCTCGCCCACGCGAGCGCCCGCGGCGACGCGCCCGCCTTCTCGCTCATGGTGCTGGACGACGACGCCGTGGAGGCGTCGAACCTCCACCGGCAGATCCTCTTCGAGGAGGCTGACGTCGGCGCCCCCAAGCTCGAAGCGCTCGCGCGCGCGGTGTCCGCGATCGCGCCTCGCCTCGCCGTCCGCACCGAGGAGGGGAGGCTCATCCCGGACACCGCCGCGGACCACGTCGCGCGGGCGACCGTGATCATCGACGCGACCGACAATTTCGCCTCGCGGTTCCTCGCCGCAGATGCGGCGTTCCTCGCCGGGCGCCCGGTGGTCCACGCCGCGAGCGTGCGCTGGCACGCCACCGTCCTCGCCACCCGCGCCGAGGGGGCACCTTGCTATCGCTGCCTCTTCGAAGATCTGCCCGAAGGTGACGCCCCCGACTGCGCAACGGCGGGGGTGATCGGACCGGTGTGCGGCGTCGCGGGCGCGCTCGCCGCCGACATGGCCTTGCGCTTGCTCGCCGGTGACGCGTCCGCATGTGGTTTCGTGCTCACGTACGACGGGCGCACCGACAAGCTCCGCCGCGTCGCGGTCGGGGCCCGCGCCGGCTGCTCGCTCTGCGGCGCGAATCGCCTCGTTCGCGATCTCGATCCTTCGAGATACGTTGGCGCGACGTGCGGGTGAGGGGGACGACGGCGATGATCGACGCGGAGCGGTTCGTAAGGCAGATCCTCGTCGCCGAGATCGGCGCGGCGGGGCAGCGCGCGCTCGGCGAGGCGCGGGCCGACGTGGGCGGGGACGGCCTCGCGTGCGAGGTCGCGGAGCGCTATGCCCGGCGCGCCGGCTTCGGCTCGATCGCGCCTGCACCCGCCGCGATCGA
The DNA here is from genome assembly GCA_044225865.1 of Polyangiaceae bacterium. Classification (GTDB taxonomy): domain Bacteria; phylum Myxococcota_A; class Polyangia; order Polyangiales; family Polyangiaceae; genus Xiheicaenibacterium. The sequence goes on from JBGAID010000089.1 coordinate 31,418, forward strand.
GGCGGGCGTCCCCGCCGACTGGGTGATGGACGCGAGCGCGCGGGAGGTGCTCGCAGGGGCCCGCGCCGCCGCCCGCGCGATCGCGGCCGCGGTCGGGGCCAATCGAGGACGCGAGCGCGCGGGAGGCGGCGGATGAGCTCACGAGAGCCGGCGTGGCGGGCCGGGCCGATCGAGATCATCGCGGCCGCCAAGCGCGAGGTCGAGCGGGACGCGATCGATCGCCATGAGCGCGACGAAGCGGCGCGCGGGGCCATCGCCCAGCTGGCGCTGGGGCCGGCGTGGCCGCTCGGGTTCATGGTGACGAGCGCGGTGTTCGTCGTCCGTGATCGGGTCTTCGTGGAGGCGCCCTTGGTGGTGGTCGACCCTCGATGAACGGCTTCGTCGTGTGGTTCACCGGGCTCTCCGGCGCCGGCAAGAGCACGCTCGCCACCCTGCTCGCGGGCGCCCTCGCCGCGCGCGGCGTCCACGTGGAGGTCCTCGACGGGGACGAGGTGCGGACGTACCTGTCGAAGGGCCTCGGCTTCTCGCGCGAAGACCGCGACACGAACGTGCGGCGGGTGGGCTTCGTGGCGAAGCTCCTCGCGCGAGCGGGTGCCTGCGCGATCACCGCCGCCATCAGCCCCTACCGCGCCATCCGCGACGAGCAGCGCGCGGCCATCGGGCGCTTCGTCGAAGTCTACTGCAAGGCCCCCATCGAGGCGCTCGCGGACCGGGATCCGAAGGGCCTCTACAAGAAGGCCCTCGCCGGCGAGATCGAGAACTTCACCGGCGTGAGCGATCCCTACGAGCCGCCCCTCGAGCCCGAGATCGTCCTCGACACCGCGAAAATGACCCCGGCCGAGAGCCTCGCCGAGCTGCTCGCTCGCCTCGAGGAGCTCGGCTATCTGGAGCCGAAGCGCGGGCCGAAGTTGACGGCGGCGTGGGGAGGCAAGCTCGCCCTCGCGCGCAGCCCTTCGGACGCGCGAGGCCACGTCGTGGCCCGAATCGAGATCGACGACGACGGGCATCGACTCGCCGCCGCCGTCGCGTTCGGCCTCCTCTCTCCGATGAGAGGCCCCTCGTCGGAGAAGGACGCGACGAAGCTCGCGAAGGAGGGCCGACTCGAGTCCGGCGTACGCTGGCCGCTCGCGTTCTCGCTGCCCGTGAGCGGGGCGCGAGGGCGGGCCTCGCGCGGGGACCTCGTCGAGCTCGTCGCGTCGGCGGGCGCTCCCGATGGGGGGCTCCTCCTCGAGGTGGAGGAGGCGTACGAGCGAGAAGGGCGCACGTTCATAGCCGGCGAGATCCTCGTGGAGCCGCCGCGCCCAGTGCTCTCGATCCGTCGCGACCTCGCGAGCGAGGGCTTCGCGACCGCGGCGGGGATGCTGGTGCGGGCCCCCCTCGACGACGGCGCTCGCCTGCTGGCGAACGTCGGGCTCGAGGCGCGGGACCGGATCGTCTTCTTCGTCGCGAGCCCGGTCGCGACCGCGTCCGTCGAGTCCTTCGTTCGGGAGCGGGGCCTCGCGAGCCGCGCGCGCGTCGTGCCGATCCCCTCCCTCCCCGTGCTCGATCCGGATCGCGATCCGCTCCTCTCGGTGATCGTCCTGCGCAACTTGGGCGCGGGGGCGGCGCTCATCGACGCACCCCACGGGCCCGACGCCCCTGCGCCGCGGGACGTCCTCGGTGAGATGCACGACGTCGAAATCGGGATCGATATCCTCGCCGCGGGACCGACCCGCGTCGTCGATGGGGGCGGGAGCGTGACCGCGCGCATGGCGCCTGTCCTCTTCGAGACCGGCCGTCGTCCCTGACCGGCATGGACGCGCTCTGCTCCGCGTGGGTAGAGTGAGCGCGTGGTTCGCATCCTCGCGCTCGCCGCCTTCGCCGGGATCGCGCTCGCGCCGGGGATCGCACGCGCGACGCTGGAGGAGGACGCGGCCGTCCTCGACGCGCTCGTCACCGCCTCCGGCGGCCACCCGACCGTGTCGCGGACCATCTTCCTCGAAGAGGGGCACGCCTCCGTGGTCCCCCTGAAGACGGAGCGGCGCTGCATCGGCTTCGCCGCCGTCGCCGCGCGCAGCGTTCGGCTCGCGGCCATGGTCGGGACGCCCGCCGACTCGGACGACGAGGTCCTCGCCGCCCTCGCGCCATCCGTCCCCGGCACCAAGCAGCTCGCGCGGCGACGCGAGTCGGAGTCGGGGCTCTTCACCTTCTCCGCGTGCGGCCCCGACGCGGCCGCCGTCGATCGCGTGGCGATCCGGATGCTCTCGGCGCGCGGAGCGGTCCAGCTTCGCGTGTTCGAGAGCGACGAGCCTCTCTCGGATCCCGCGACCGCTCTCGGACGATCCCCGGGCCCCGAGGTTCCTCGCGGAGACCCGGGCCCGTCGCTCTCGGTCGCCCCCATCTCGGAGCGGAAGCAGCGGGCGGAGGCGAGCGCGCGCGCAGACGGCGCCCGGTCGTTCCTGACGTCGGACACGAAGGCGGACGCCTCGGGGGCAGGGGCGGTGACGGTCCGCGCCGGCCTCGGGTGCCATCGCTTCGCGGTGATGGCGGAGCAGACGGAGAACCAGACCACGATGGACGTGGACGCGGAGCTTCGCGAGAAGGACACCGGCGCCATCGTCGCGCGCGATTTCGGGGAGACCCCCGACGCGAGGCTCGAGGCGTGCTTCGGCGAGCCCACCGAGGTGCAGATCGGCTTCGTGGGCGCACCGCCCTCCGCGCGCGTCGTGATCGCGGACGCGCTCACGCCCCTCCCCGAGGGGATCCCCGCGCATTGGGGGGAAAAGCCGCGCGCCGCGATGGGCAGGGCGCTCGGCAAGCGCCTGCGAACGGGGCCGACCGCGGGCCCGGTGTTCGAGACCCTCGGCGGGCAAGGGACGACCTCCACCGGCATCGTCGTCGAGCCCGGGCGCTGCTACGCCGCCTCGGTCGCGATCTTGCGCGGCACGTCGCTCGGGATGCGGCTCGTCGCTCGCGCCTCCTCTCGCGCCAGCACCGACGAGGTCTCTCGAGCCTCCGAGGCGGGGGCGGTCGTCTTCTGCGCCGACGGGGCCCGCCGCGCGCGCATTCAGGTCGATGCACCGGGGCCGGGCGTGGGCTGGGTCCTCGCGGTGTGGCTCCTCGGCAGGCGAGCCGGATGAGCCCCGCTCGTCCTTCGCTCGCCCTCGCGGGCCCCTTCCTCGTCGCGATCGCGTGCGGCTCGTCCCCGTCGCCATGTCCGTCGCCCTCGGCCCCGCTCGCGGTCATCGACCCTCCCAAGTCGGCGGCGGCGCTGCTCGGCAACGTCGCCGACCAGGCCTCGCGCCGCGGCGCGGACGCGCTCGTCGTGATCGCGGAGGGAGTGGCGAGCGAGGGGGATCGCGTGGGGGGCTTCGCCTCCGTGCCGGAGGGGGCCTGCGTCGTCGTCTACGCTCGCGGCTCGAAGGGCGTCGCCGATCTCGATCTGTTCGCGTTCGCCGACGACGGCTCTCCCCTCGGCGCGGACGAGTCTTCGTCCGCGGATCCCGCCATCCTCCTGTGCCCGCCGCTGCCGGGCCGCGTCTACTTCGCGGCGCGCGTCGCGAGCGGATCCGGTCTCGTCGCGGTGGGAGCTCAGCGTGTCCGCGCCGAGTCCGCGAGCGCGGTCGCGGCCGCCGCCGGCGCCAAGCCGCGCGGCGAAGAGACAGGGCGGCTCGAGAGCTGGCCCGGCCTCGAGGCGAAGCTCGCCTCCCACCGACGCGCCGTCGGCTCCTCCTGGCAAGACGTTCGGCGATTCGCGGTCGGGCTCGATCCGCGCGCGGCGACGCGCACGTCGGCCGCGGTCGAGCCGGATCGATGCCTCGACGTGTTGATCGTGCCGACCGACGAGGTCCCCGCGCTCGACGTGGTCGCGGAGGACGCCTCCGGTCGTGTGGTCGCGCGCGCCCTCACCGACGGTCGAGATCGAACGATGGTGCTGTGCTCGCGCGAGGGCGCCAACGTCACGATCGCCGCGCGCCCGCGCGGCGGCTCGGGCAGCGCCGCGTTCTTGCTGAGCCGCGGCCCGAAGGGAGGGGCCCCCGAGATCTCGGACGCGGTGCGGATCGACTACGTCTCGTCGAGCTTGCCCGTCGAGAAGGCGCGCGCGGAGCTCGCGCGCGACGCGGACGCGGCGTGGGGCAAGCCCCTCGACGTGGGCGGCGGTCGCGCCAAGACGGGGAGCCGCACGTCGCGCTCGGCGAAGCTCGCCCGCGGATGCACGCGGCTCGACGTGATCGCAGGGGAGCCGCTCGGCCCCGTGAGCGCGGCGGTTTGGGACGACGCCGGCGTCCTCGTCTCGGAGAGCGACGGCGCCTTGCGCGCCACCCTCTACGCGTGCGGAGGCGAGCGCTCCGTGCGCGTCGACGTGGAGTCCGGAGGTGCCCCCGGCCCCTTCGTGATCGACGCGCGGACGTGGAAGGATCCTCCCGCCGAGCTCCTCAAGCGGCCGCGCGCGGCCGCCCGCCTCCTCGATCGTGTCGCGGGGACGGAGGTCCTCCCTCCGAGCACGGTCGAGTCAGCGCGGAGCGTCGATCTCGAAGCGGACCGCCTCGGCACGAGCGGCTTCGTCGTCGCCGCCGGATCGTGCGCGGAGGCGATCGTCGCGCTCGAGAGCGGGGCCGGGCTCGACCTGCGCATGGTCGACGAGGCGAGCGGCGAAGACGTGACGGGGAGGGGACGGTACGTGGCCAGCCAGCGGATCTGCGGCGGAAAGACGAGCCGCAAGGTTCGCCTCGAGCTCCGCGTCGACGAGGGGCCCGGCCCCGCGCTCGTCCTCCTCCGCACGCAGCGCGACACGGACTGACTCGGCGCGACCGGGGCGCCTCAGCGGCCGAGGGTGCGCTCTTCGAGATCGACTCGGCGCGCTCCCGGGAGCGAAGCTTGAAACGCGGAGAGCGCGCGCGCCACGCCCTCCGGCGGCCCGCACGAGGCGATGTCGATGAACGCCTTCCCCTCTTCGGGCCACGTGTGGATCGTGAGGTGAGACTCCCCGACGACGGCGGCGCCCGTCACCCCTTGGGGCTGGAAGCGAACGACGACCAGCTCGCGCAGGGAGAACCCACCGGCCTCGACCGCGTGGGAGAGCGCGCTGCGCACCGCGGCCTCGTCGTCGAGCACCGACGCCGGGATCGAGTCGAAGATGGCGAGCGCGATCGTGAGCCGCATCGACGGGGAGGTTGACGCGGGTTTCGCTACGCGTCCAGAAGACGCGCATGAAGATCACCCTGGAGGGCAAGGCGGCGCTCGTCACGGGCGCCAGTCGAGGCATCGGGCTCGCGATCGCGCGGAGCTTCGCGGAGCACGGGGCGAAGGTCGCGATCGTCTCTCGAAAGGAGGAGAACCTCGCCGCCGCCAAGGCCGAGCTCGCGAAGGACGGCCTCGAGGTCGAGACGTTCGCGGCCCACGTCGGCAAAGAGGGCGCGGCCGAGCTCCTCGTCTCCGCCGTCGTCGAGCGGTTCGGCAAGCTCGACGTCCTCGTCAACAACGCCGCCACCAACCCCCACTTCGGGCCCACCATCACCGCCGACGACAAGATCTTCGACAAGACCTTCGAGACGAACGCGCGCGCCTACTTCTCCCTCGCGCGCGAGGTCGCGAAGCACCTCGTCGAGCGGAACGCGCCCGGCTCGATGGTGTTCGTCTCGAGCACTCAGGGCATCCAGGCATCTCCCTTGATGGGCATCTACGGGATGACGAAGGCGGCCGTGATCTCCCTCGTGAAGACGCTCGCCGTCGAGCTCGGGCCGAGCGGGATCCGCGTCAACGCGATCGCCCCCGGCCTCGTCGAGACGCGGTTCGCGGCCGCCCTCGTTCAGAACGACGACGTCGTGAAGCGCTGGATCGAGCGCGCGCCCCTCCGCCGGTACGGCCGGCCCGAGGAGATCGCCGGCGCCGCGCTCTACCTCGCCTCCGACGCGGCGAGCTACGTCACCGGCGAGACGATCGTCATCGACGGCGGCTACACCATCAGCGCGTGAGCGGTCTCACGCGCTCGCGCGCTCGTCCTTCTCCGTCGCCTTCGGGCCGTTCGCGCGCAGCTTCCGGCCGTGGGCGACGAGCGCGTCCTTGAGGGCGACGGCGGCGCGCGTCTTGTGGACGTCGGCCCGGAACACCAAGAAGATCCGGTCGCGGAAGCAGGGCATCTCCGGGTGGAGCGGCACGAGCTTCCCCTCGTGGCCATAGGCGGCGACCCGGCGCGGAAGGACGCCGACCCCGACCCCAGCGAGGGTGATCGATTTGACGAGCTCGAAGTCGCCGCACGCGAGGGTCCGGCGCGGGATGCACCCTCGCGCCTCGAGCGAGGCGATGAGGCTCTGGCTCTCCGACACCCGCGCGGCGTGGACGAGCGGGCCCGCCTCGACCTGGGCGAGGGCGTCCTCGATCGTCTTCGCGGGGGACTTCTTGCGCTCGCTCGCGAGCACAAAGAAATCGACGGCGTCCTCGAACAGCTCGACGAGCACGAGGTCGGGGTGGGGACGCGGGTTCACCACGATGCCGAAGTCCACCGCCCGATCGATGACCGCGTCGCGCACGGAGGCGGAGGCGGCGTTGTGGACGGAGACGTCGACGTGCGGGTGGTCCTCGAAGAAGGCGCGGAGGAACTCCGGCAGGAAATAGGCGCCGAGCGACTCGTAGCAGCCGATGACGAATCGACCGTTCTCTTCGTCCTCGAGGCCGGTCACCCGGCGCTCCGCGCGCGCCAGGATCTCGAAGAGCTCCTCCGCGTCGTAGGCGAGGGCGTGCCCGGTCACGGTGAGGCGCACCCCCGTGTGATCCCTCAGGAGCAGGGTCGTGTCGAAATGCTTCTCGAGCCGCTGCATCGCCGCCGTCAGCGAAGGCTGGCTCACCCCCAGCGCGCGGGCCGCTGCCGTGAGGCTCCCTCGCGCTTTGACTTCCATGAAGTAGCGAAGGTCGTTCAGCTCGAGTGCCATCGAAGCCTTTCGTGAGCGCTCATTCGAGAAGTCATGGTCCGATGACGGCCGCTCCACCGACCTCGTTTCGGTCTCGCGGAGGCGCCCATCGAGATTCGCGCCTCTCCGCATCATAGCCCACGGCTATGCCTGTCATCGACGCCAGGGGGGTTCCCATCGAATCGAGGCATCGGGTCTTTGGAGTAGGTTCGGCCGCTTTCGATGGGTTAGCATCGGCGCCGTTTCGCGGAGCAAGGAGAGGACGTTGAGCCAAGACAAGGGCAGTGCAGACAAGGAAGCGGCGCTCGACCACGACCGTCCGGTGCCACTGACCGGCTTCGAGCGGCGCTTCCAGCACCCCATCGGCCTCGTCATCCTGTTCTTCGCCGAGATGTGGGAGCGGTTCTCCTACTACGGCATGCGTGGCCTGCTGAAGCTCTACATGGCGAACTACCTGTTCGTGCATGGCCGCGAGGTGCTCCAGGGCTGCTCTCAGCAGAACCCGCCGTGCAGCTCGGTCCCCGGCGAGCCGCAGCTCGTCTTGGGCTGGAGGTTCATCCAATCCCTGCTGCCGAGCTCGCCGGCGGAGCAAGCCTCCGTCCTCTACGGTTGGTACACCGGCCTCGTCTACCTGACGCCGTTCTTCGGGGGCATCCTGGCGGACCGGTTCCTCGGGCAGCGGCGCAGCGTGTACATCGGCGGCATCACGATGGCGATCGGCCACTTCGTCATGGCCATCGAGAACTCCTTCTTCCTCGCCCTCATCCTCCTCATCATCGGCAACGGCTTCTTCAAGCCGAACATCTCGACCCAGGTCGGCAACCTCTACCGGGACGGGGATCCTCGCCGCGACGGCGCGTTCACGATCTTCTACATGGGGATCAACCTCGGCGCGTTCCTCTGCAACATCGTGTGCGGGACGCTCGCCGCGCTCTACGGGTGGCACTACGGCTTCGGCGCGGCCGGCATCGGCATGTGCCTTGGCCTCGTCGTCTACGCCATCGGCCAGGGCCACCTCGCGCCGGACGCCCTCATGAAGAAGAAGGCGGAAGAGAAGGCGGCCGCCGCGGAAGAGGAGAAGAAGGGCGAGCACCACGTCCACAAGGACGCCCCCCTCACCAAAGAGGAGTGGCGCCGCGTCCTCGCCCTCGTCGCGCTGTTCGTCCTCAACATCGTGTTCTGGGCCGTCTACGAGCAGCAGGGCAACTCGATGCAGACCTGGGCCGACGAGCAGACGATATGGCCCAAGATCGGCTCGTTCCAGATCCCGTCGACGTGGTTCCAGTCCTTCAACCCCTTCATCATCTTCCTCTTCGGCATCCCCCTCGACATGTTCTGGGCGTGGCAGGCGAAGCGCGGCAAAGAGCCGACGAGCGTCTCCAAGATGGCGATCGGGTCGCTCCTCCTCGGCACCTCGTTCGTCGTCATGGTCATCGGCGCCAAGATGATCGGCACCGGGAAGGGCAGCCTCTTCTGGCCGCTCTTCTGCACCTTCATGCTCACCATCGGGGAGCTCTACCTCTCGCCGATCGGCCTCTCCCTCGTCACCAAGGTCGCCCCCAAGCGCATCGTCTCGATGATGATGGGGCTATGGCTCGGGTCGAGCTTCCTCGGCAACCTCGCCGCCGGCTACATCGGCGTCCTCTACACGCGCTGGTCGCACGAGTCGTTCTTCTGGCTGCTCACCGCCCTCGGCGTAGGCACCGGCCTCGCGATGTGGGGCTTCAACAAGCCCCTCAAGCGCGTCATAGGCAACGTCTGAAGCGTCAGTACTCGAACTCGGTCACGAGCGCGTAGTGGTCGGACGCGAACGTCCGTCCGCGCTCGGGGCTGTGAAATGGGGCGTCGAGGGCGAGCGTCGTCCGCACCGCGCGGAGGCGCTCGCCGCGCGGGGCTCGATAGAGGACGTAGTCGATCCGCTGATGGGGTGAGCTCGCCTCGTGTCGTCGCGCGAGGTCGTTGCCGGTGGAGCGCGGGTCGAACGTGGGGGCGTCTTCGACCGATCCGAGGTCCTCGAACTCGGGGAGGGCGCCCCGGATCGCCTCGTACTCGCGGCCGGCGCGGACGCCCGAGAGGCCGTCGACGTTGAAGTCCCCGCAGATGACGAAGCCGCGATCGCGGGAGCCGAGCTGAGCGACCCAAGCCCCCATCTCTCGGAGCTGCCGCACCCGCACGTCGCCCGCCCCCGCGGTGTAGCCGGACTGCATGTGGGTCGTGATCACGTCCAGCTCGAGGCCTTCTTCGATGGCGAGCCGCGCGTGGAGCATGCCCTTCCGCGCGAAGCGCTCCGCGCCTCGGTGAGGCCGTGAGAAGCCCCGGACGTCCTGCTGCACGATCCGGAACCGCGAGGCGATCGCGAGCCCGGAGCCGCCGAAGGTGAGAGGCCAGAACGTGGAGCGGTTGTGGTCCCGCGTCTTGTGCCCGTGACCGAGCGCTTCGAAGAAGAGCTCCGCGTCGGAGAGGAAGACCTCCTGCAGGCACGCGACGTCGACCGACTCGATCGCCCCCTTCACCTCTTCGAGGGCGAAGCGGTGGGCGTCGGGCGCGCCCCGGCGGCGGAAGAAGGCGACGAGGTTCTGGGCGGCGCCGAAGCAGTTCCAGGTCTTGAGCGCGAAGCGACGCATCGGAGCCGAGGAGCTCGATCAGCGCTCTTGCACGAGCTCGGCCACGCACGCGTTCGGCGAGCTCGCGCCGATGTTCGGGGTGACGACGAGGAGCTTGTCGCCGCTCTGCCGCAGATAGTGGATGGCGGAGACGTCGTCCTTCGATCCAAGCACGGGATAGGCGAGGGTGCTCGTCCCGTCCGACTTCGCGAGCATGCCCCAGACCGTGTGCTTCTTCGCGACCTCCTCGGCGCGGGCCGCGTCCGCCTTCTGGTCCGCCGTCTCGTCCTTCCGCAGGGCCTCGATGTCGGCCTTGCCGCCCGCGCTCACGGCCGCGAAGAAGGCATCGATCTCCGCCTGCTTCTTCTCCGAGTAGGGGAACGACTGCTCGCTGAAGAGGATCTTGTAGTCGAGGATGCGCGCCGCGTCGGGGGAGGGCCCGGTCGCCCAGAGCTTGTCGCCCTTGCCTTTGGCGATCTCGAGGCGGCCGACCTGCGCGAACGCGGTGTCGTCGACCTTCTCTACGACGCGGGTGATCTGGCCGCGGCAGATCCGCTTGCCGACCCATGTCGCCTTGTCCCCCTCTGGCCACGCGGTGACGGGCCCCGCCTTCTCGAAATCGTCGGCGAGCTTGCACGCCTCTTCGAGCCACGCTTTGCCGAGATCGGTCTGGGGTACGAGCTTCTCTCGCGCCTCCTTGTCCTCCTTCGACTCCTCGGCGGGGTGGGCGCCCTCGCAGCCGAGGAGCGACTTCACGGAGGCCACCTTCTCGCCTTCGGCGAACTGGATCTTCACGTCGTCCGCGAAGTGGAACTCACCCGTCTCGCAGCCCGCGCTCGCGAGGCCGAGCGCGACGACGAGGGAGCCGAGCAGCGCGGAGAGTCCAAAGGGAGCGCGGAGCATCGACCGCGCACCTTATCAGATCTCGTCACCAACGGTGAAAGGCGGGATGACCCTCGCGAACGGCGACGAACGTCCCCGTGCACGTCGCCGTGACCTTCTCTCCGCGGGCGGGATCGGCGGGCTGCAACGTCGCCTCCACGACGGCGCGGTCGTCGGTGGACTCCGTCACGCGCGCGCGGATCACCACCTCCGCGAGGGGGGTCGGGCGCTTGAGCCGAACGTGGAAGTCCGCGGTCACCGTGCACGGCGGGGCATCGAGGCCGGCCCGCTTCATGAGGTGGTGGGCGGCTGCCCAGTTCGAATGACAGTCGAGCAGTGTCCCGATGATGCCGCCGTTGAGCATCCCCGGGAACGCGTGATGATGGGGCGCGGGGGTGAAGCGGCATACGACCTCTTCGCCCTCGACGAAGCTCTCGATGTGGAGCCCCTCCGGGTTCGCCGGTCCGCACCCGAAGCAGATGCTTCGAGCCGCGTAACGGTGCTGGAGGCTGTCGCTCACGAGCCCTCCGTCACGACAGCGCCTCGTCGATGATCTGGCGTTGCTCGATCAAGTGGGCGGCGCGCGACCCGGTGGCCGGGCTCGCGCTCGCCGCGCGCGACACGCACGACAGCGGCATGCGCCCCGCGATCAGCTCCGGGAGCTTCGCGTTGATGAAGTACCAGGAGCCGAAGTTCTCCGGCTCCTCCTGCACCCACAAGAGCGGCGTGCCGTCTTTGTAGGGCGCGAGCAGGCGCGGCAGGTCGTCGCCGAGCGGGTAGATCTGCTCGAGCCGCAGGATCGCGATGTCCTTGATCCCACGCGCCTCGCGCTCGATCGCGAGGTCGTAGTAGACCTTGCCGCTGCACACGATGACCTTCCTCACCTCGTCCGGGTCGACCCCGTCGCGGCCGGCGACGAGCGTGTCCGGGATGGCGCGCTGGAAGCCTCCGCTCGTGAGGTCTTCGATCGTGGAGAGCGGACGGTGGGCACCCTTCGACGTCGCGGCCACGCGGAGCAGGCTCTTCGGCGTCACGATCGCGAGCGGCTTCCGCCACGGGCGCAGCACCTGCCGCCGAAGCACGTGGAAGAGCTGCGCCGGCGTCGTGAGGTTGCAGACCTGGATGTTGTCCTCGGCGCTGTTCGAAAGGAGCCGCTCGAGCCGCGCGCTCGAGTGCTCCGGGCCCTGGCCCTCGTAGCCGTGGGGCAACAGCATCACGAGCCCGCTCAGGCGATGCCATTTGTCTTCGCTCGACGTGATGAACTGGTCGACGATGACCTGGGCGCTGTTCAAGAAATCTCCGAACTGCGCCTCCCACACGACGAGGGCGTCCGGGTAGTCGAGGCTGTAGCCGAAGTCGAAGGCGAGCACGCCGCCCTCGCTGAGGGGGCTGTTGTAGACGTCGAACCGCGCGCGGCCGCGGCACACCGCCGAGTGAGGCGCGTACGGCAAGCCCGTCTCGGCGTCGAAGATCACCGCGTGTCGATGGCTGAACGTGCCGCGCCGCACGTCTTGGCCGCTGATGCGGACGGGATAGCCCTCCTCGAGGAGCGTCGCGTACGCGAGCGACTCGGCCGTGCCCCAATCGAAGGGCTCTCCCGAGACGAGCTTGTCGTGGCGCTGCTTCAGGATCGGCAGGACCTTCGGGTGGACCTTGAAGCCGGCGGGCAGGGTGAGGAGCGCCTCCGAGATCCCGAGCAGGCGATCCTTCGCGACGTGGGTCGCGATCTCGGGCGTGTCCTTGTCGTAGCCGCCGCGGTACGGCGACCAGACGCCGCCCATCCAGTACTTGCCGGGGACGCAGCCCTTCTCCTTCACCTCGCGGAAGGCGTGCTCGAGCCGGTCACGGACCTCTTTGGCGATGCGCTCCGCGATGTCCTCGGTGATGTGCCCGAGGCCGACGAGGTGATCGATGTACATCCGCCGGATCGTCGGCTTCCTGTCGATCAAGTGGTACATCCGCGGCTGCGTGTACCGCGGCTCGTCTCCCTCGTTGTGGCCGTACTTCCGGTAGCAGTACATGTCGATGACGACGTCCTGCTGGAAGCGCTGCCGGTACTCGATCGCGAGGAGGGCGACCTGCGCGACCGCCTCCGGGTCTTCGCCGTTCACGTGGAAGACGGGGACCTTGAGCATCCGCGTGATGTCGCTCGCGTAGCGCGTCGACCGCGAGTCCACCGGGTCGGTCGTGAACCCGACCTGGTTGTTCACGATGAGGTGGATGGTCCCGCCCGTCTTGTACCCCTCGAGGCCGAACAGGTTCAGCGTCTCGGCGACGATGCCCTGCCCGATGAACGCGGCGTCGCCGTGGATCGTGAGCGGCATCACTCGGCGCATCGTGTCCCGGTCGAGCGGCGCCATCGCCCCCTTGCGGCCCTGCCGCCGGTCCTGCTTCGCGCGCACGCGACCCTCCACGACCGGGTTCACGAACTCGAGGTGGCTCGGGTTGAAGGTGAGGGTGAGGTGGATCTTCTTGCCGGAGGCGGCGGTGTGATCGGTCGAGAAGCCGAGGTGGTACTTCACGTCGCCGCGGCCGAGGTTCGCCTGGCCGTCGGTGTCTTCGAAGGCCGCGAAGATCTCGCGCAGGCTCTTGTCCATGATGTTGACGAGGACGTTCAGGCGCCCGCGGTGGGCCATCCCGAGGACGACCTCTTCGACGCCGTCGTCGGCGGCCCGATCGATGAGCAGCTCGAGCAGCGGCATCATGCTCTCGCCGCCTTCGAGCGAGAACCGCTTCGTCCCGGCGCCGTACGAGCCCTGGATGAACTGCTCGAAGACCTCCGCCTCCGTGAGCTTCGTGAGGATCCGCAGCTGATCTTCGTTCGAGAGCTCGAGGCGGTTCCGCGTCGTCTCCATTCGATCGCGCAGCCACACGCGGGCCTCGCGATCCTCGATGTGGGTGAACTCGACCCCGATCGTCCGGCAGTAGGTCTCCTCGAGGCGCTGCACCAGATCGCGCAGCTTCGCCCGCGGCGGGCCTGGCATGTCGACGGTGGGCACCTCCATTTCGAAGTCGGAGGGGCTCAGCCCGAAGTTGCGCAGGTCGAGCTCCGTTCGATCGCGCGACGAGGAGCCGGCGCTGTCGTCGAGCGGATTGATGCGGGCGTACAGGTGGCCGCGCACGCGGTAGGCGTTGAGCAGCTGGTACACGCGGGCCTGGGCGGCCGCGCTCGCGCTGCCCTCCGCGACGCCGGGCGAAGAGGACGGAGCGGCCGGAATGGGCAGGATGCTCTGCGAATAGGCGGGCAGCGAGACCGGCTCGAACGCGCGCTCCACTGCCGTCGACGCAGCCTGAGCAGCCTCCGCGTGAGCGCGCAGCGCGGCCGCGTGACCGTTCGCGCCGTTGGTGCCGTTCGTCCGGGTCTTGTCGGGCTCGCCGTTCTTCCGGCTGCCCGGCGGCAGCGCCTGAGGGCCATAGCCCCACGCGCCGGCGATGGGGCGCTGCGTCCCCGTCCGCTCGTCGAAGTACGTGCGCCAGCTCTCGTCGACGGACTCCGGGTTTTCCAGATACTGAGCGAAGAGCTCTTCGACGAGGCCCGCGTTGATTCCGAAATTGAGGTCGGCCATAGGTTGAATCGCGATGAAGGGGACGCCGCACAGCGGCGCCGAGGTCTCGGCGCCCGACATGCCCGTCGGCTCGGCGGGCGCCAACGAGTCCTTACAGCCGATCGTTGGGCCCTACGCTTGAGCGGACAAGCCGCACGCGCTTTGACCGTGCTCCTTCTTTAACCGCGAACAAGCCGAATTTCGAGCCCGACGACGCGGAGAATGCGGTCCGCGTGAATCTTTCGAGCCGTTCGGTTCGACGAACGCAGGCCGGCCCCCCACGATCTCGGGCGAGGGGCCGCCGTCGCTCACTCGCCCGTGGAGGCGAGCGGCTTGTAGGTTTCGACCGCCTTCTTCCACTGCTTGAGCTTCTTGCCGACGCGCTTCGTCGAGCGGCTCGCCTTCGACGCGACCTTTTCTTCCAGATTCTTGAGCTTGCGGGCGGGACGGTTCATGGGGCCGCGCATCCTAGACGGCTTCGCCCGGTTGTCCACCCCCTGCGCGCGCGTCTTCCGTCAGCACCGCCTTCCGTCAGCACCGCCTTCCGTCAGCACCGCCTTCCGTCAGCACTGCCTTCCGTCAGCACTCCCCGAAGGGGTCGCCGCAGGTCGTCGGGCAGGCGGAGCAGTGGAGACACTCGGACAAGTCCGAGTAGAGGCTCCCGGCCTGCTCGTACGTCGCGCCGCACCCTTCTCGGCAGGTCGCGTCCGCGCAGCCCGCGAAGCAGGTGTAGTAGAGCTCGGAATCCGGATGGGCGACGAAGGCCGCGTAGGCGCCTTGGCAGACGCCGCCCGCTTGCGTCGAGCACGTGGTGCACGCGTCGCAGCTCGTGAGATCGCAGCTCAGATCCCGGTCCGTCTCGGAGAAGACTCCGGACGTCTCCGGTGAGCACGCGACGATCACGAGGAGGGCAGCCGCCGAGGTCGAGGCGATGCGGCGCTGGATCAAGCGACCCCTTCGTCGGGCCCGAGCCGGCCGAGCCGATGAATCCCCCCCGCGAGGGCGAGCCCCGCGGACATGCACGTCGCGATCGCGATCTCGGAAGGTCGTGTCGCCGCCACCGCCAGCGCCGCCGCGACGAGGGCGCCGCTGCCGAGGACGATCCGCCCCGGGGACATCCCCGACGACGACCCGCACGCGAACCCGAGCGCTCCGAGGACGATCAAGAGGACGGGCTTGCTCCCCGGCCCGAGCGACCCCGTCACGTAAAGGATCGTCGCGATGAGGATCACGCCCACGAACGCGAGGAAGCGAGGCCGGGCGAGCTCCGCCGAGAGCGGCGCGACGGAGGCGCTCGGCCCCTCCGCCACCTCCTCCTTCGTCCCCGGGTCGGGGCTCGCCTCGTCCGCGGCTCGCAGGCCGCGAGGCTTTCGTTTGCGCCGACCCTCGCCCGGCTCGGCCCGTCGCGAATCTGTCACCGACGGGAGAGTAGCCAACGGCCGGGAGGCACGCTACGGATCCGGTCGCCATGGCGCGACTCGGCGCGATCGACATCGGATCCAACGCCATCCGCCTGCGCATCGTCGACGTCGACGCGCCCGAGCCCGGCCCGCGCGGGGTCCGCTTCCACCCCTTCCGCGAGGTCTGCGCCGAGCGCGTGCCGGTCCGCCTCGGGCACGACGTCTTCACCCGCGGCCGCATCGAGCCGACGATGATCGCCCAGGCCTCCGAGGCGCTCCGCACCTTCCGGGCGACGATGGATCAGGTCAAGGTCGAGCGTTACCGCGCCGTCGCCACGAGCGCGTGCCGCGAGTCGAAGAACGCGGACGTCTTCGTCGAGCGGGCCGAGCGCGAGGCGGGCGTCCACGTCGAGGTGATCGAGGGCGTCGAGGAGGCGAGGCTCGTCCAGATCGCCGTCCGCGAGCGGCTCAACCTCGAGGGCCGCACCGCGGTCCTGATCGACATCGGCGGCGGCTCGACGGAGCTGACGGTCATGAAGGGCGTCGACGCGGTGTTCTCGCGATCGCTGCCCGTCGGCACGGTGCGCCTCATCGAGGCCTTCCTCGAGGGCGGCGGGCGGGTGGACGAGATGCGCAGCCTCCTCCTCGACGAGTACATCGAGCGCGTCGCGAACGAAGCGGTGCGCGAGCTCATCGACGTCTCCGAGGGGAACATCGATCTCGTCGTCGCCACCGGCGGCAACATCGAGACCCTCGCCGATCTCGCCCCTCCCCCCCTCGCGTTCCCCGAGAGCCGCGGCATCGAGGTGCGCGCGATGAACAAGCTGACGGAGGTCCTCTGCGGGCTCGCCGTCGAGGAGCGGATCGCCCGCTTCTCGCTCCGGCCCGATCGAGCCGACACGATCGTCCCCGCCGCCAAGATCCTCTCGTTCATCACCGGCAAGCTCAAGACGGAGATGATCCTCGCCCCCGGCGTCGGCTTGAAGGAGGGCGTCCTCGTCGATCTCGCGACCCTCCACTTCGTCCCTCGAGATTTCAGCGCCGAGGCGGCGAGCGTCCGGGACGCGTGCCTGCGCCTCGGCCGTCGCTACCACTTCGATGAGGCCCACGGTCGCACGGTGGCCGATTTCGCGGTCCAGTTCTTCGACGACCTCGCCGGCGTGCACGGCCTCGAGCCGCGCGACCGCGTGCTGCTCCTCGCCTCCGCTCTCCTCCACGACATCGGGGACTTCGTCCGCTACGAAGGCCACCACAAGCACAGCTACTACATCATCGCCCACAGCGATCTCATGGGTCTCACCCCCGTCGAGCGCGAGCTCGTCGCGAATGTCGCGCGGTACCACCGCAAGAGCCCGCCCACGATCGAGCACGAGAACTTCCGCCAGCTCGCTCGCGAAGCCCGCCCCAAGGTGAAGATGATGGCCGCCATCCTTCGCCTCGCCGACGCCCTCGATCGCGAGCACCGCCAAGTCATCACCCGCGCCCGCGCTCGCATCGAAGGCTCCACCATCGTGCTCGACGTCGAAGGCTCCACCGCCCGCGCCCTCGAAGAGTGGACCGTCCGCGCCAAGAGCGGGATGCTCCGAGAGGCCCTCGGCCTCGACGTCCGAATCGGCAGCGCCGCCCCCGCGATCCGCCCCGCGCCCGCCAGCGTGCGCTGAATTGTCCGCTCGGCGCTCGGCCCAAGAGACAGATGCTCGCTGTGTTTGTCCGCTCGGCGCTCGGCCCAAGAGTTCCAGATGCTCGCTCGCTCTATTGTCCGCTCGGCGCTCGGCCCAAGAGACAGATGCTCGCTCGCCTATAAGGCTCGCTGCGCCGGTCGTCGCATGAGGAACATGCGCCGACCGTGGTCGTGGCGGGGTTGGGCGGGGGCGAGCTGT
>JBGAID010000090.1:0-48491 GCA_044225865.1 Polyangiaceae bacterium
CACGTGCGTCGCTCAAAGCCGATGAGCTCGCCGCCCCGGCGGGAGCGATCACGGTTCCTCCGAAGGCGCCCTGACCGCCCAGCCCAGCTCCGCTGTGCTGGTCAATAACAGAACCCTCGTGGGGTCGGCGCAGCGCTTACTTCTTCGTGCGCGCTCCGCGCTTCGGCTTCGCGACCGGCGCCTCGAACATCGGCAGGACGAGCTGCCGCTCCAGTCGCGCCAGCGTCTCGGACGGCGGGCGGCGCCGCTTCATGTGAGCAATCTTGCGCGCGAGCTCGATGTTGATGTCGCGCATACGCTCAAGCAGCGTCAAGATCGCGACAATCATCTCGACAAATAGCGCGGCGGCGACCTTCTTCTCGAGCCACACACGGACCTTCTGCAGGTCGGGTGCGTAGGGCGAAGTGATCGCCGGCTTCACAGGAGCGCCCATGGTCCGTACCGCCAATCAGACGAAACGGGGCGGCGATGGATTCAACACTTCATGCCGAAAAGGTACTTGATGTCGTCGACGGGGACGGCTGCCAACGCGGGCGACGACGCGCCCCGCGGAGATCGAGCCCCTGTAGGATCAGGCCGAGCTCACCGGACTCGATGCTCGACGCCGCCAGGCGACCGTCTTCGGAGAAGGTCATCTGATACCGGCCTCGTTCCAAGCGCTTCGTCCACATCGCGAAGCCGTCGCGGTCCCAATAGACGATTCGGACCCGGTCGCATCGCTTGGAGAAGAAGACGAAGAGATGTCCACCAAACGGGTCGCTTCCGAACACATCCCGCACGATGACCATCAGGCTGTCGACGCCTTTGCGGCCGTCCACTGGCTGGGTGGCGACGTACAAGCGGACGCTCGGCGGGAGGCTCAGCATCGCGGCCCCTCCGAGAGAGCCCCGGCGATGCGCCGAAGAACCTCGACATCAACGCACTCATGGACTCGCAACATGACGCCGCCCGGTAGCACGACCTCGATCGCCTTGACGACCCGGTGGGGGACCTCGATGAAGACCGCCGCAGCCTCGGGCCGCTCGATCATCCGCCCCACCTCCGCGACGTTGCCCAGCCTCGAACGCCAACTACGAAGCCGCTGCGGATGAACGCCCACCTTGCGGGCGAAGGCGGCCACGGTCAGCCCTGACGCGGTCAACTCCGCCAATGCAGCCCGAGCCTGCTCTCGTGTCCATCGTGGGCCCCGCTTCCTCGTCGTGACCGGTCGCTTGTTCATTCAGCAAATGCTGTCGACCTACCCCGCCCGGATCCACTGGTACCTGGACCCCTCCCTGGAGGGGTTACGTAGCGGCCGTGTGGACGCCTGGCTTACTCGTGCCGCGGCGGCTGGCCTCGCGGACTCTGAGGCGATCACAAAGGCTCGCTACACGGCAGCACCCACAGCAAGAAAGCGTGGCGCCCGCAAATCGTAGCCGGGTGGGCTGGCTAACATGCCGTCGAACCTGACAGCCGCCGTCGGTCGGCTCGTTCCTCGCCTCACTCTGGCATCTGCAGGTTAACGGCGATACGTTGGGCAGACGAGCAGCAACCCATGCCGATCCTCTTTGAGCGAGACCTCGCTGACGCCTACTTCTACGGCCTGATTCGACCTCACCGGCGTGCTCCCTTCGAGCCCCGGGTAGCTCATGCCGATCACGCTCTTCTCACGAAGCAGCTCTGGCGCCGCGAGCCCCCGCTTGAGTTCTTGAAGCCCGAGTTCTTCGCAGCGCCTGGTTTGGGCCGCCTTCCCGCCGTAGAGCGATCCGTGATCTTGTTCGGCGGCTTCTTCCTGGAGCTTGAGGAGCGTCTTGCCGCATTTCTCGCCGAGTTCGAATCAGTCCTCGCAAGGCTTCATTGGCGTGCCGTGCATGGTCATCTCCTCGGGAGTCGGACGGGGGCGTTTCACTTCACCTGGACTGCGCGCGACGCAAGAGATGACGAGCCGTCTGCATGTTGGGACTTTACTGGCCCCAGGCAAATCGACGTGCCTCCGGGCGTACTCCATTCGCACGCGAGAGTTCGCTCGTGAAGCCGGCTGCCCAACAAGCCGCTGCAGCTGACTCTCTCGGTGAACTGTCGCGCGAATGCGAAGCAGAGACAGCTCGCTGCGCTCCTAAAACCTCTCAACCGAGGCGGGCACATCGACCGTGCCTATGGGAGTTGGTACCTTCGGTCCTTCGCCGGGGTTTATGTCCTCGTCCTGAGCTTCTCGGGGCTCTTCGACGTTCCGCGTGCTCGTGCTGCTATTGGCACCGCTCTTCCGAGGATACAAGCACTCACCTTGTTGCTTCCTCCGCCGGACGGGCCCACGTCCAGTGGCGGAGCGGGCTCTGGCATTGCGTAAACCGGCACTGCTGGTCGTCTCCCTCCGCCGCGTCCGCCACGATCGCTATGGTGGCTTCGCATCCCAATCACAGCACCCACTTCTCGGGAGACTTGCGGCGTTCTTGGTGCTTCGCTTCCGCACTCCGAGACCGCTCGCGCCACCGGGAGACGCTGGCTTACATGCCGTTGAACCTGACACCCGCCGTCGGTCGCTCGCTGCGCTCGCTCCCTCTGGTGTCCGCAGGTTAACGGCGGTACGTTGGCCAGACGAGACCCATGCCGCAGATCCGGATCTTCCAGTATCTGCCGGAGCTTGACGCCTTCGATGTGACACCGGAGTACCGGGAGCTGGCTGATCTACTTGGTATTGCCGAGTGGAATCCCGTGGTCTGGATCGGGCGCTTGTTCACGATGGACAATGACTTCGGCGAGCACTGGTTCGACAACTGGGACGCGCGCGAGGAACGAGCGGCGCTCGCGGCGCAGCACGGTGCCAACCCCGACACCCTGCTGATTCTCGATCCGAACTGGTTCCAAGATGGCCGAGACGGGCCTTGCAACACGCCCGCCCTGCGGGCGCGGTTTTGGACCGAGGTACTTCGCTCCCTCGAGCTGAGCTCTGAATTCCTCTTCGACAAGGCTCGCGATATGAACGCGAAGACCCGGGCACTCATAGACGCTGGCGACGCCGACCTTGAGAACGCGTTCCTGCCCGATCTCGAGGCGCGAATTTCGGATTGGAAAGCGCGGCATGACGGCTGATCCGCGCGCACTCTGCTCTCGCTCCCCCGAACGTTGACGCCTGCGCCGCAGCGACCGACGAAGTGGCTGCGCTGGCCACTGGGCGTTGCTGCGGACAACCGCCACGGTCGTCCTTCGGCCTCCCTCTGGCGCTTGCCGCAGAACGCCGATACGTTAGCCGGACCGGGCCTCCGGCCATATTCATAGACTCGCTACTCACGTAATGTCGGACTCTCAACCACCCATTGATTTCGCCGCCGGGCGCTCCTTTCGGTCTCGCGCAGTGGAGTTCATCACGTCGGGAACCGCCCGCAAGCCTCCCCGAGGGCGCCCACTCTTGCGCGCAATTGTACTGCCTGCTCGCCGCGGTTCCTCCGTCGTATGGGAGGTCTTCGCCATCGTTGATCACCGACAGCACGTTACCCACCATTCGGCTATCCGGACCGAGTGGGATATGGGAGCCGATCTCGACCAGCTCCGCGGTGTGCCGGGTCCTGGTCCCACCATTCTTTCGCACACTGCTGGTCTCGCGGACGAATCTGCTTCGGCGCTCATGGCCCGCTTTGCGACCGTCGCGGTTCCAACGCTCGCCGGGCCCCACCCGTACGGGGTTGGAGGCACGTCGTACCGGTTGATCCTTGGGGGCGGTTTCGCACGGGCGACGTTCGAATGGTGGACCCACGGGCCGAGCACTTGAGGCCCGGCCGTCGCCGCGTTCACGGCGACGTGGGACGAGCTCGAAGCGCTTCCTCGGGTCGTGCATTCCACCTGACCCGGGAGGCTGGCCAACATGCCGTTGAACTTGACAGCCGCCGTCGGCCGGCTCGTTCCTCGCCTCCCTCTGGCGTCTGCAGGTTAAAGGCGGTACGTTAGCCAGACAAGAGCCATGGGCGACAGCCATTCCCTGCTGACCGCGGTCATGAATCGTGCTCTCGAGCTGCTTGAGCAGCAGAGCTTCGCCTTGTACACGCTGGCTTTCTACCTTGATCACGAGTCCTCGGCGATCGCGATCTGTGCCGACACCCAGCCAAATTCGGATCGGGTGGTTGCTGAGATCAACAGGTACAATTTGCGGCATTTTCTAGATGCAATTCGCGAGGCCGACCTCTCCGCAGCCGCGCTCTGGCAGGCCAATGTTGGACGAAGCTTGTCGCTCGGCGATTTCACTGCCGTAAATCTCGCGCGCACGGAACTCGGCGACGTTCCCGTTGATGTTTCGCTGTGCCACGCAATGGTCGATACGGTAATCAAGAACCATTCTCGGATCCGAAAACTCTCACCCAACCCGGCACACACGTTACTGGCCACATCCACACTCGAGGATGAGGTCGGCCTCATCTGGTCGCTCCCAGCCTCGGATCTCTAGCCGGCAGAGCCGCACGGCCTCCGCCTTGAGCTCCGCCGAAAACGCTCGTCGCTTCTCTTCGCCATCGAGCACTCCTTGCGCATCTTCGCGCCTTCGGGGTGTCCACGAAAGCGGGGGAAGTTCACGCGCTGAGTGGGGCGTCGCTCGATGTCGCGGAGACCTGGGGCCAACCTCACACGGTCCGGACGGTGCCGCCGTCGATGATGATCTCGGCGCCGTGGATCGCGGCGGCGCGATCCGAGGCCAGGTACGCAATGAGATCGGCGACCTCTTCGGGCTCCGCGGCACGTCCGATCGGGATGCCGCCCAGGGCGTCGAGGACGAGCTTCCGCGCGTCGTCGATCGTGCCGCCGTTGGCGGCCTGCAGTCGCTTCAGCATGTCGACGGACGACTCGGTCATGATCCAGCCGGGGGAGACGGCGTTCACCCGCACCCCCTTGGGCCCGAGCTCCTTGGAGATCGACTTGCTGTAGGTCCGGAGCGCGGCCTTCGCAGCGGCATAGGCGGTGGTGGATTCGGGGAGCGGAAGGATGGATTGGATAGAGGTGACATGCACAATCGCGCCCGCGCCCCGTTGAATCACTGCGGAGCCAAGAGGCGATCGAGGCGGACCGTGGCCATGAGGTTCAGGCTCAGCTCGGCGAGCCAGTGATCGTCCGTCAGCGCGAGAAAGCCGCCGCCGGGCGAGGCCGACCCGCCGATGACGTGGGCGAGGATGTCGACGCCGCCCATGCGCTCGAGCGCCGCCTTGGCCAGGGTCTCCCCGCCTTCGGCCGTCGTCAGATCCGCCCGGACGAATTCGACGCCTTCGATGGGCTCCAGGGCCCCGCGGGCGGCGGTGATGACTCGGGCGCCGCCGGCCAAGAAGCGGTCGACGGTGGCGCGGCCCAGACCTTTACTGCCGCCGCTGACGAGCACGCGATTTCCAGCAAACTCCGAGGGATTGGCGTTGATATTCATATCGTGATGCCCAGCTCTTTGATGGCGTCGTTTTCGAGCGTGAAGCGATAGGTGAAGCGGATTGGGCTGAACTTGAAGTCGCCGTGGGCGAGACCTTCGACCACGACCTGACCGTCCTCGTGGCGAGCGGCATCCGGCGTGAAGATCGCCCTGACCGCGATCACCTCGTCCTCGAACAAGGTTCGCAGCTCGGCGTGGCCCTCGTGACGTTTTCCGTTGTCCAAGAGGACCGCATCGGCGGCAAAAGGCTTCAGCATGCCATTGACGTCGAGTCGCGCGTTCGCCTCGACATAGGCGGCGATGGGTTTCGGGAGTGCGGGCGTCATGCGTGTTCTCCTCTGCGTTGTTCGCTTCGGTGAAGCTACGGCCGCCACACAAAGAAGAGAATGCGCGGAACCGTGCATGCTATCGTTAGCCAGGCTAAACAATGCGCGACGACCTATCCGGGCTTCGGGCCCTCCTCTGCGTGGCCGAAAAGCGGAGCTTCCGGGCGGCGGCCACCGAGCTGGGGGTGACGCCATCCGCCGTGAGTCAGATCGTTCGCGCCCTCGAAGAGCGCGTCGGGGTGCGCCTGCTCCAACGGACCACGCGCAGCGTCGGCTTGACGGAGGCGGGTGAGCATTTCATTGGGCAGCTCAGGCCTGCATTCCACGGCATCGACGCGGCGTTCGAGTCGCTCACGGCCATGAACGGGCGCCCATCGGGGCTGTTGCGGCTGACGATGCTCCGAACCGGCTACAACGACGTCATCAGGCCGAAGCTCGCGGCCTTCCTCGCCGCGTACCCCGACATCCGAATCGACGTCTGTCTCCAGGAGGCGCTGTCGAACGTCGTCGCCGAGGGCTTCGACGCCGGTATTCGCCTCGGCCACAGCCTCGATCGCGAGATGATCGCCGTTCGCGTGAGCCCGGGCCAGCGCCTCGTGGTCGTCGGATCTCGAGACTACTTCGCGCGCCGAGGCAAACCCGCCCACCCGCGCGAGCTCCACGGGCACGAGTGCATTGGTCTGCGCATGTCGACGGGCGCCGTCGCCCGGTGGAAGTTCGTCGAGGGCGACAAGGAGCTCGAGCTGGTCGTCGACGGCCGCGTCGTGACCAACGACGGATCCGTATTGGTAGACGCCGCGGTCGAGGGCGTCGGGCTCGCCTACGTCTTCGAGGACATGGTGAGCGGCCTCGTGTCCGAGAAGCGACTCGTGCGCGTGCTCGACGGGTATTGTCCGCGCATCCCGGGCTACTTCCTCTACTACCCGAGCCGGCGGAACCTCGCCCCCAAGCTCAAGGTGCTGGTCGACTTTCTGAAGATGGATAGAGGACGCGGCAAGAAGCACGCGTGACCGTTGGCACGTCGCTCACTTCTCCTGATCTCCGGCCTTGAGCGCGGCCTTGATGGCGTTGCGGACCTGCATCGACAGGTCCTCCTTCACGGCGTCGTCCGGATTCTGCTTCGTGAGAGCGCAAGCGCGAGAGACAAGCGCGAGAGACAAGCGCGAGAGACAAGCGCGAGAGACAAGCGCGAGAGACAAGCGCGAGAGCGCAAGCGCGAGAGACAATGCCCACCCGCGGCTCGCTTCGCTCGCCGACCCCTCCCCGGCTCGGCGCTGCGCGCCTCGCGGGAGGGGTGCGCTCGTCAGAGATCGTGAGCCCCCCACCCCCTAATCGTATCGAGCGGTGGTGCTCGCTCGAGCATTCCCATCGTGCCTCCGTGCTCGCGCAGCTCAAGGCCAAGCCGCGCCTGCGGCGCGGTGAGTCGCGCGCTGCGCTCGCTCCTCAGCCCTGACCTGCGCTGCGGCTCGCATGGTCAGAGAGGGGGGGTTTGGCACCCCCCTAGCGCTCCGCGCACCCCCCAGCCGGCGCGAGGGGAATGCCTCGCAGCGTCGCGGGGCGGGAGGTCCACATGCTTCGTGTCTATGGTCGGTACTTGGAGGTTCTGCGGTTGATGCGTCCTGTGATTGTCGCCATTGGGCGCCGCGACGCGGATCTGGCTCGGCAGCTCCGGCGGGCCGCCAGCAGCGTCGCGCTGAATCTCTGCGAGGGCAGCGGCGCTGAAGGCGGCACTCGGAGGCAGCGGCATCAGGACGCGCTCGGGTCTGCGCGGGAGGTTTGGGGAGCACTCGATGTCGCGGAGACGTGGGGCTACGTCACCGCCTCCCCCGAGCTGAGGCGGGAGCTCGGCGAGTGCATCGCCATCATGGTCTCCCTCGCAGTGGGCCGCCGCCGTTAGGCGCCTCGTGGGCCGCGCCTCTCCCGGGGCGCGGCCCCCGCGGCGTGTGATACGACGGCCTTTGCCGCCGCGGTCACGGCAGTGTCGAGCGCGCCCGGCTCCGTGTGAGCGAGCCTGGTGCCAGCGCGCTGGGCGGCCGCAGTATGCCCGAGGTGCGCGGGACGTGAAGAGGTCCGGGCCGAGGAGTGCTACGATCTCGACATGTCGCACAAGGGTGACGGGACGGACTCCGCTCCTCCCATCCCTGCCCCGATTGTGGGGCTGAACAGGACGAGCCGCGCAACGGCGTTAGCGGGCGCCACCAGTGCCTTTGCACCTGGGAAGACCAGCCTCATGGCCCGCTGGTCTGCGTCGCCATTGGGATTTGTTGCCATCGACGTGCCCTTCTCGGGATGGCGAGCCATCATCGCCACAATCGGCGCTGGCAGCGCCTCTCCGCTCCCCAGGCGGTCGGCGCTGGTGGCAATTGGGCCCCCCTCTTGAGTCGCACCTCTAGACCGTCACCATCGGTGTTAGCCGGATCTCGCTGTGGGCTGGCGCGCCAGTCACACACCCGCCCGCGGCGTGCTAGACTCGCGCGATGACCGCGGCAAAAGACCTCCGTTCCGAGGCGCTCGGCCTCCCTCGCAATGAGCGTGCTGGCCTTGCTCGCGAGTTGTTGGAGAGCCTCGATGGCCCTCCCGACGCAGATGCCGACCAAGCCTGGCTCGACGAAACCGAACGGCGGATCGCCGAGGTGGAGTCTGGAAGAGTCGAGCTCGAGGATTGGGACGTCGTTCGTGAACGCATTTCGGCACGGCTCCGCGCGATCAGGACGTGAGATCGCGCCCACACCCCGAAGCATCCCTCGACCTCGAAGGCGCTGCGCTCCGGTATGAGAGGGCGGAGCCTGGGCTGGGCGACGCGTTTCTCGATGAGGTATTCCGCGCCATTGCGACCATCGAAGAGTCAGCCGGAGCTTGGCCGTGGTTCGAAAGAGGCAGCGCATTCAGCGGTTCGTCCTGGCGCGCTTCCCGTTTTCCATTCTCTATCAAGTCCAACGCGACCACATCCTCATTGTGGCCATCGCTCACGGTAAGCGCCGCCCGGGCTATTGGCGCTCACGCCTCAATCCCTAGTACTGCCGGCCCGAAGTT
Source organism: Polyangiaceae bacterium (assembly GCA_044225865.1). Taxonomy (GTDB): domain Bacteria; phylum Myxococcota_A; class Polyangia; order Polyangiales; family Polyangiaceae; genus Xiheicaenibacterium. The sequence goes on from JBGAID010000090.1 coordinate 8,734, forward strand.
CGCCTCAAGTCTGGCCGTGGACTTCTGTGTTCCTGAGTACTGCCGGATCCGGAAGCGGACTTCCGGCCGGCAGTACTAGCCGGCTCACATGACCAACGAGCCGGGCAGCGGGGCCCTGCGCTGGACAGAACATTCCCAGCGCGACAATCGCCGCAGCTTCACGCTCTCCGCGACAGACGAGCGCAGCGCCCGAGCTGGCCCGCCTCCGGCGCCCGGGCCGGAGCTCCGATGTCCTGGGCGGGGCTTGGAGTGTCCTGGAGGGCGGTCCCGTTGTCCTGGGGGAGGACGCACGGCCCCGGGTGGATGGTCCGCCTTCCTGGACGGCGAAGCTCGCGTCCTGGGTAGGTCCTCTCCTGTCCCGGCGCGCGATCTGGCGGTCCTGCTCGCAGTGCGAGGCGTCCTGCCCGCGACGTCACGGCACCCGGCGGGCGAGCGCGCGAGGCCGGGGCCCCTTGCATGCGAACCTTCGTGTTACGACGGCTTCATGAATCCCAAGGCTGACGTCCTGGCCGAAGCGCTGAAGCGGCCCGCGGAGGAGCGCGCCGCTCTGGCAGCGAAGCTCGTTACGAGCCTGGAGACAGCGGAGCCTTCCGAGGAGGTCGAGCGCGCTTGGTCCGAGGAGGTCGAGCGCCGCATCGCCGACGTCGATGCTGGAAGTGCTCAGCTCGTTCCCTGGGAAGAGGTGCGGGCGCGCATCCAGGCTCGGCTGAAGCGGCGTGGCTAAGGTCGTCGATCTTCTCGATGAGGTAGGCGCCGAGGCGGAACACGCCGCCAACTGGTATCAAGAGCGAAATCGAGAGCTGACACAAGCCCTCCTGATGAGCTCGATCATGCGATCATGATTATCGACTCGTCAGCCGATACTGCCCCAGCTATCTTCACGGTACCAGACGTTACATTCTGCGCAGGTTCCCGTTCCCCGTGATCTCTTCGAGCTCGGCGAACTCGGTGAGTGTAATTGCTGTCGCGCACCAGCGTCGGAGACCGGGTTACTGGCGTGCTCGAGACGCCGGCTAAGCTACCCGCGGAAACTGGCCGCCGCGATCGCTTGCTCGTTCCTCACTCCCTCCGGACGAACGCCGCTACATTGGGAAGCCGGTCCAATCCAAGACCGCGCTTCTCACCCCAGAGGTCCGTAGGCGAAAGGGGGCGGGGTTTCCGCCGCGTCGACAACGGGGTAATTACGGCCGGTCGCCGCTTTCCCAGCAGCGTATCCAAGGTGCCCGCCACGTCACGCCACCCAGCGGGTGAGGGCGCCCCCCCAGGAACCCCCTTCCCGTCGGGCCGGTGCAGCTGCTACACAGGTTGCGGGCGGGCGGGACGCCCGCGGTGGGAGGTACAAGTGGGGAACAAGAAGAAGTGGGGCTTGGAGGCCTTCGAAACCGAGCTCGCGCAAGAGACCGGTGAAGATGTGAAGCTCGGCGTGCCGATGCACGTCGCGATTGCCGAGGCGGTCGACGTCGCCGCGTTCTTCGCGGAGCATTGGCGGTCGATCGTCGACGATGGAACGCTCGTGCGCCCAGGGCTGGACCGCGCGGGCAAAAAGCTCCGGCCGAGCTTGGGACAGGAGATCCTGGCGCTCGCCGAGCACACGCAGCGCGCCCAGACCAACCTTATCCTGACGGCCTTTGCCGCCGCCGATCCCGACAGCGTCGAGCGCGCGCGGTTCCTCGTCAGCGAGCTCGAGGCCAGCCTGGCTTGGCACTTCGACGATGGCGTCGAGGATGACAAGGACGCGCAGCTCGCCGCGGTGCGCTCCGCCAACGGACCCACCCCCGACTCGATTGACGCGCTCGCCGCCGAGCTCTCCGACTACGTCGGCCTGGCCACCAAGTACAAGGCCGAGCTGACGGCGGTCCCGGACTTCGACGCGGACTACATCTCGGAGGGCCAGACCCTGGCCAAGAAGCTCCGGGCGCGGCCCGACGCCCGCGACAAGGGCGCCGCCCAGATCGCCGCCGCCCGCACCCAGCGCAACCGCGTCCTCGCCATCCTCGTGCGACGCGTGAACCTCGTCCGAGCCGCCGCGCGTTTCATCTATCGGAACGACCCCTCCGTGGTCCGCAAAGTGACCTCGGCCTACGAGCGCCGCCGCCGCGCCGACAATCGCAAGGCCGACGCCAATGCCCCCACGGACGCTTCGCCCAAACCTGCCGGGCAAGCCTGATCCCGTGCGGACCGTGACCACATCGGTGGTCACGGTCGCGTGGGGGGGTGGGCATGGAGAGGTCGAGGCGGGCGGGACTCGGGACGCGTGCATCAAGTCGGCCGTACGACCACGGGGCGGGTCTAAGCGCCGCCCGGTCGACGCCGCGGCATTGAGATGTTCGGCCGGTCTGCCCGCGCAGGGGATATCCCACTCCGGAGGCGCTCGTCCTGGCTGGAGTTCGCGGTGGCTTTGCACGAGCCAGCGGCGCTATGCTGCAATCGTGGGGAGGCATGGAAGGTTGGACAGACCGCTATGATTGGAGTTGGGCGGACGAGGACCCAGCCAGTTGACTGACTGGGCGCCGCAGTCGGCCAACCTGCGCAATGTCCCTTCATCGTCGGGAAGCACACTGGCACCACACTATTGCCCCTCACGAGTTCCCGCTAGACATGATGAGGAGACGAGATGGCTGAAACGAGCAACATCGCGCGAATGGCGTCGAAGGTGACGGACGAGGTCTTCGGCGTCCTTGGGTGGACTCGCGTCGGCCCACAAGACCAGAACTGGGACTGCGCCAACCCTCAGCACGGCAAGGTGACCCATCCCAGCGACGTCGTCTTCATGTACGACGAGCCTTATCGAGCCGAACGGGTAATCTGGAACGTCGACCTGAAGAGCTACGCTTCCGAGTCAGTGACAAGAGCGAGCATTGGATCCGCGGTTTCCAACCTCGCGCTAGCCGTCGATTGCGCGAATGTCGCCCCCGGATGGCACGAACTCTACGGCGACCTTGAGAACAACTATCGTTGCGATGGCCTCTTGTTCGTCTACAACCACGACGGGGCGTTCGACAAGAACTTCCCCGAGCTCCTCGCTGGGGTCGATGCCACAAAGTACAGAGTCTCAGCGCGCAAGCGGCTTGCGATATTGGGGCCGCAGGATGTCGAGTACGTCGCCAATGTAGCGCACGACATCATTCAACTCAGAGGACGCCAGCAGATCCCCCTCCCCACCGAAGCCACCGAATTCTGGTACCCCGACATGGTTCGCCCAAAGCTTCGGCCGCAGCCCCGATCGGCAGCCACCATCGAGATGCTGACCGGCCCATGGATCACACTATTGATTCGACCCGATTACAACGACGGGAAGCGGCGCTTCCTGGTCTACTACCGTGGTGCCGGCGACACGATGGAAGAGTTTCGATACCTCATCGACTCGTTCTTTCGCTTCCAGATGCTGGCCCTCGACCGCGACACGGCGATCGACGTCCGCCTCGTCAAACCCGGCAAGACTGCAACAGTAAACTTTCAGCGGGCTAAGGCGAGCGTGTCGACTGCTCTCTATGGACTTGCTCACAATCGCCTCGAATTGGTCCGCTGTGAGACCATTCCGAACGTCCTACGATCATTCAGTGAGGTTGACCTTGGCATGGAGTCAAGATAGATGGCCAAACGAACGCTGGAGGCGAACTACTTTGCGGATGACAAGGACATCTTCGACCTACTCGTCGCGGCGCGGCAAAAGCTCACCCCGCAACGGCTTGTCGAATTGGCTCGCCGTCGCGGAATCATTCTCTCGTCTTTCGACAATCGCGATGAACTCATCGAGCGCGTCTCGATGCTTCCGTTCGGATGGCACGAACTCAACGAGCTAATAGCGGCAACTGACACAGCCGATCGGGCCGAGAACGTCTCGTCGCGCGCGGTGTCGGGCGCCTTTACCCCCACGGTGATGGAAGAGGCCATGGGAGCGCTGCGTGACAGCCGAGCACAGCGGGGGGAAACCTACAAAGTCGAGCGGCACAACGACGGGCTGCGTGTGGAGGTCGGGTACTCCGAGCTGGACACGAGCCGGACGCGGCTCGTCCAGCGAACCCAACGGGAGTTCACCTTGGAGGTCGAGTTTGCGGCGAGCGGAAGCGTGCTTCTGCGCCACGAGGACCAGCCACGTGCCCAAGAGGTGCTGGCTGAGCTTGTCACGCTGCTGGCTACTAGTCCGGATGGCCCGGTAGAGCAACGGAGGATAGAGCTCGGCGGGATTCGCGATCCCGCGCGTCGAACGGAGTTCTTCATACATCTCATTCACGGCATAGGCGCATTCAAGTTTGAGGACGTGAAGGCCGTCAAGGCAAGCCAGTTTCAGAGCAGAGGGGCCGCGGCAGCGATGCTCTCAGACGACGACCAGGCTATCGTAGATGACCTGGGCGAACCAGCGGACGCCGATAGCGACGAAATCAGCACGGACGAAGCAAGCTTCATCGCGCGGGTCAAGGAAATTGCCATCAAAGGCGATGGAATCCTAAAGAGTTCGCAGTACGAGCAGCTCTCGACGGAGGGATTCTTCGTGCGCTCTATTGTTTGGACCGCGGTCGAAGAAGGGAAGCTGGGCCCACGTGTTGAACTCGAAGCGGGATTCGATAACCCCGAGGACGGGACGGGATTCACGTATGGCGTGCGCGGTGTCTACGGCAGAAAGGCTGACGGTGATATTAAGAAGTCCAGGAGTCCAGCGGCGCCCACCGAGCGAACTCAGTTCCTCAGGCTGCTTGAAGCTGCCGCGAGTGCGGCCCTCGCCCTCGTCACCGGACCCAAGACATCTCCTGATCCGGAGACCGGCGCGAGCCCGTGACAAGAAGGCGCGTTCGATGGCTCTCACTAGCGCCGCCCGGCGTTCCGCTCCGGAGGCTCGCGATCGGCATGGGAGCCGCGCAGTACTCGCGCACGCGACGCGCTGGCTTTCAGCTCGATGAAGTTCGGCGGGACTTCCTACGCGGCCGCTTCATTGAGCGACTAGAATGGGACGAAGCGCTGAACGATCCAGCCGGTGGCGAAGTGCAGGTTCGTCGCCTCGAGGTCAGGCAGGTCCGGTTCAGGATTTCAGCCGAGCGGCCACAGCTGGAACTTCTCGACCCACCTCGAAGTCTGGGCAGCTTCGTCGAACAACTCTCGGGGATTTCGGGCCAGGCTCTTCGCTTCTCGGAGGTGCCGGTCACCCCCGATGCGTGGCTCCAGGCACTCGAGGCCCGACTGGGGCGCGTTGCCGTTACCGGGATAACGGCGGCCGGCGTCGTCCTCTCGCCGTCGACGAATGCCGCCGTGGCGATAACGGGAAGTGAGGATGTGCGGCGGTTTCTTCCGCAATTCGCGAGAGATCAAAAGCTGAATATCGAGCGCATTGTCGCATTCCTGACAGCCCCAGTGGGCGGCAGGATTGAGCTTCTGGTCGGGGGACGCGCCGGCGTCCTTGAGGGGGGTGACCTCATTGTGGACCACCTGCGCGAAGGACTTCGCGCAAGTATGGCGATGGCATCTGATTAGGTTCGGATGACCCACGCGGAGCCTGAGGCTCCCGTGGTCAAGAAGACCCGGCGCAACAATAAGACAGGGGGAGGACATGTCGGCATTTCCGGACTTCGGACCCAACTGTGTTGTGAATGAAGAGCTCCCCCCCGGCGGGATGGGGCGAGTGTTCCGCGTCGCCTACAACGGGCGGCCCGCGATAGCGAAGCTCCTTGATATCGCGCTGCGGCGCAGCGAATACCTATCCGACCTTGTGGCACAAAACACGCCGGGTCGAGTACACATCGCCGAGGCGTTCGTCAAAGAGCTGCGCAAGCGCTTCTTGCTGGAGTTTCGAGTCGGCAAGTCGGTGTACGAGGAGTTCGCCGGGCGAGATGACGCGTTCTTCCCTCAATACTTTACAAGCGGCCAACTGAATGACCCTGATCAGTCGCCATATTTCGTAATGGAAGAGTTCGTCGCGGACTCGGCGAAGTATATGGCGCGCCACGCCGCGCAGAGACCAGAGCCACGTGTTCTCCTGATTCGGGCCCTGCAGGTCTGCCACCAGGTCGCGCAGAGCCTTTGTCTGCTACACGGAAAGCGGAGGCAAGGATATCTCGTTCACCGCGACATCAAGCCGGCGAACATCTTCATGGCTTCCAATGACGACGCTCACCTCGGCGACTTTGGAATTGTCCAGGTCGAGACCAGAGTAATCGCGCAATACCTGGGAACCAACTCAAATCCCGCGAAGAACCCAGCCGGAACCGCTTGGTTTTCTCCGCGCGAGAACTTCGACGGCGCAGTGTCACCGTCAAGCGACATCTATTCATTGGGTCGAACGCTGCTCTGGTTCGTTCAGCGCATTCCCGAGGCAGGACCGTTCGATGTCGACGGCGAGATGATCAATGGATATCCCTCCGACGCCGCGCCGCCCGACATACCACAAGGTGTCTGGAGAGGCGCTCTCCAGCTGATTAACGGGATGACCCAGGCCGACCCAGCTGCGCGCATGACGGCGTCGCAGGTCCGTGTGGAGCTTCAATGGTTGAGCCGGGTAGCCGCGAGCAGCGGCCTGGCACAGAGTTTGCGGGACAGGTTGATTAACTTCGCCAATGCCGCGCTCACATGGGAGAGAGCTGACCGGTCAAGCAGTTCGTGGACCAGGGGATTCGAAGAGGTGGGTAGAATGAACCCCTTTCCGCCTCTGTGCCAGGCCGAAAAGGACTATTTGCGGTGCGTCACTGAACAGACTGTACGTCCTCCGGCTGCCCATGAGCCTGACACCGAGGTTTGGGCGGACTCAGCCCCGCTCCGAGGCGCACTTCAACAGGCGACTGCAGAGGCGGAGGCGGCGCGAATCCAGCTTCAAGAGACGAACGATCGTCTCCGCGACGCTAACCGTCGTCTCATGCGCGGTAGGGCGCTGCAGGCTGCGCTTACCGGGGCGGTTCTAGTGTTGGCGGTCGCATTTGGTACCGCTGCAGTCTACTCGAGGGTCGAGCTTAAGGCTCGACGAAGCCGGGAGGGGACCATTGCGGCGATGGATAGAGATATCGCACAAAAGAACAAACAAGTCAATCAGTATGAGGCGGAAAAGAAGCTGCTTGAAAATGATTTGACGAAGACGAGAACGGAAGTTGCGGACGCAAATAGGGCTCTCGCCGCGCAAAATGCTGAGCTTGAGAAAAAGAGGGGGGAGGTCACCCAAAAGCAGTCCGAAATCGAGCGTAAGGAGAAGCAGATTCGCGATGACACGAAAGCCGCCCATGAGCAGCACAAGGTTGACGCGGAAAGGTATGGCAAGGAGATCCAGAATAATCAGCAATGTAACCGCGAGAAGAGAGCATGCGGTGAGGCGCTGAACGAGTGCGAGGAAACAGAGGTTCCCAGAGCCAATGCTCGAGGAGGGGAATGGATGAAGGCGCAGCTGTGCGCGTCCGACGAACTTGACTTGTGCCGGAGGGAAGTGTCAAGAGGACGTACAACGCTGAGTAGGAAGTGCGAAGGCGATGCTGGTGTAAGAGTGGTCGCCGAGGGTGCAGAGCTCTGTGAGAGCGGTAAGACTTGTGTGTCCCCGGCAGCGCTGTGCCAGGGTACATGCGTTTCATGCCCTGGAGGCGCAGCACCACAGTGCGTCGCCCCAGGGACTACTGAGCCCGCGCCGTCGACTCAATAGGCTGGAGCACAGCAACCCCCTCCAGCGGCGGTTCCTCGAAGCCGCACGGGCTCGGTCGGCCCCCCGCCCCCCTATTTCCGCCTCGCGACCTCCAAGAGCAGGAAGCTCCACACGTCGGTCTGCTCTTCAGTCTGAGCCTCCAATGGGGTACCGATGCCGCCTCCTTGCATTGCTGCGGCTTCCCCCCCGACTACGGTGTGACTCCCTCGCGTTCTGTGCGGTTGCGTGTGCTCGGGAGAATCAGGCGAGGAGCGCATCGGCGCCGCAAGAACGGTAGCGAGGGGCGTGGTGGGGTTTCCTCCGTAGGGGGGCGAGGACCTGTCTGAGACTCGGGCTCGCGTAGCGAGCCCGGTCGAGTTCCGCAGCCCCCCGGAAGGAGGAAACCCCACCACGCCCCGAGCGGTCTACCTCCGCCCCGCCACCTCCGAGAGCAAGAAGCTCCACACGTCCGTCTGCTCTTCAATCTGCGCCTCCAACGGCGTCCCCATGCCGTGGCCGGTGTTTCCGCTCGTCCGCAATAGGATGGGGCGGCCGGAGGCGTTGGCGACTTGGAGGCGGGCGACCATTTTTCTTGAGTTGTAGGGGTCGACGCGGGGGTCGTTTTCGCCGGTCATGAACAGGATGGAGGGGTATTTCTCTCCGTCTTTGACGTGGTGATAGGGGCTGTAGGCGAAGAGGGCGTCGAACTGGGCTTTGTCTTTTACGGTGCCGAACTCGGTGACGTTGAAGGCTCCGTTGGGGGTCGTCTCGACGCGGAGCATGTCGTAGATGCCGACTTGGGAGACGACGGCGCGGAAGAGCTGGGGGGCCTGGGTGAGGGCGGCGCCCATGAGGAGGCCGCCGTTGGAGCCGCCCTGAATGGCGAGTCGGTCGGGCTTGGTGTAGCCGGCGTCGACGACGTGGCGCGCGCAGGCGAGGAAGTCGTCGAAGACGTTCTGCTTGTGGGTGAGGCTCCCCATCTTGTGCCAGTCTTCGCCCATCTCGCCGCCGCCGCGGAGGTTGGTGTCGGCGTAGACGCCGCCGGCGTCGAACCAGATGCGGAGGCGGGCGTCGAACCAGGGCGACTCGCTGATGCCGTACCCGCCATATCCGTAGAGGAGGAAGGGATTGGAGCCGTCGAGCTTGGTGCCCTTCTTTCGGAGGATGTTGATGGGGACCTTGGTGCCGTCCTTGGATTGGCAGGTCTCGCGGATGACCTCGATGTCGGAGAGGGAGACGGCGGCGCGCTTGTGTAGTTGGGTCGGGGCGAGCGCGCCCTTCTTCGCGGCGTAGAGGCCCCAGGACGGGGGCTCGACGTAGGTCTCGGTGCGGAGGAGGACGTCGTCCCCCTCGAGGCGGGCGACGCCGGAGACGCTCGCGATCGGGGGGAGCGCGACGGTGCGCTCGTCTTTGCCCTTCTTGTCGAAGCTCCTCACCCGGTAGGGGCCACCCACGAGCTCGGTCGTGTAGACGCGGGACGCGGTCACGACGAATGTGTCGATCACGCCGTCGCTCTCGGGGACGACGACCTTCGCTTCGGCGAGCGTGCCCTTCGGGGCGACCTTCAGAAGCTTTCCGCGCGGGGCGTCTTTGCGCGAGCGGAGCCACAGCTCGCCGTCGGGCGCGAAATGGGCCTCGACCACTTGGTCCGCGAGGGCGGCGAGCTTCCGCCACGGGTCGTCTTTGCGCTTCGCCACGTCCTTGCCGACGTCGAGGACCCATTGATCGAACTCCCCGCCGTCGCCGTTCGCGACCGAGGCAATGGCGTGCTTCCCGTCTCGGGAGACCTCCAATTGGATCTCCGCGATGCGGGGCAGGTCTTTGGTGAGGCTGGGTCGGTCACCCTTGGGATCTGCGCCGAGGGCGTGGAAGTAGACTTGCTGATAGAAATTGAGGTCCGCCTCCGGTCGCTCTCCGGGGGCGGGGTAGCGCGTGTAGAAGAAGCCGCTCGAGTCGGCGAGCCACGCGAGCGAGCCGCCCGCAGTGCCGCCATTGACGCGGGGGATGGTGTCGACGGCGCGCTCTTTGCCGGTGTCGACCTCGTAGACGTGGACGGTGCCGCTCTCGGTGCCGCCTTTGGAGAGGCTGACGGCGACGAGCTTCCCGTCGGGGGAGGGCTGGTAGAAGTCCATCGACGTCTCGCCCTTGGGATCGAGGACGTTGGGATCGAGGACGACCTTCTCGCTGCCGGGGTCGTCGGCGGACTTCATGACGACGATGAAGGGCTGCTGCTTGGGGGGCGCGTCTTTGACCGCGAAGAGCCGCCCTCCTCGCCATTTCAGTCCATACCAATCCGGGGACTCGTACCCCATGATGGTCTTGAGCTTCGCGGCGAGCTCTTTCCGGCCCTCTCGCGCCGCGAGCCACGCGCGGGCGAACCCGTTCTGGGCGGAGGACCAGGCCGCGACCTCGGCGTCGTCGCCCTTCTCGAGCCAGCGGTAGTCGTCGGTGATGGCGTGGCCGTGGTAGGTGTCCACGACGGGGCGCTTCGGGGCCACCGGCGGCTTCGGCGCGCTGTCGGCTTCGGGCGCGGAGGAGGCAGTCGTGGTCGGGCTCGCGGCGCTCTCCGCGACGTGCTCGGGGGTGGAGGGCTCGGGGCAGCCGGCGACGAACCAGGTCAGTCCGAGGATGGCCGGTTTGGAGACGCTCGCGAGGTGGCTTCGGCGCATGGCCGCGCACGCTACACCGGCGCGGACGCGGTCGCCCAGGGTGACCGGGCGAAGAGCGGGTTCATCACGGACGCGCACGCGAAGTAGGTGACGAAGATCACGACGATCGGCGCGACGAGCCGCGTCCACGATCCGCGCTTCGGCTGGATGCGATCGCGGACGAGCAAGTAGGGGACGTAGCTCATCGCCTGGTACTTCACGATCGCGTACGGCAGGAGCAGGAGCATCGGCGGCGCGGCGAGGAAGAAGAAGAGCCCGCCGTCGCCGAGGCACTGGCCGAGGCTCATCACCATCAGGTACTCGAACGGGCTGAAGCGGTATCTCTTCGTCAGCCACCACATCACGGTGAAGATGACGAGATAAGAAGGGACGGTGAAGGCGAGATCGATCGCGAGGCTCGCGAGGGCGCGCGGGAGCGGGGTGGCGCGGGTCACGAGGAGCGCGTCCGAGAACGGCTTCGAGATCATGTGGAAGGCCTCGAGGAAGCACGCCCCGAGGAGGCAGCCGACGACGAACACGACGGCGGGGGGACGCGCTCGCACCGCCCGCGCGAGGAGAGGCCGCAGCGCGAGCGCGAGCGCGAAGAAGCCGACCGCGCAGAGGGCGGTGACGTTCGCGGGGGAGAGGCGCCCGACGAGGAGGGACAAGCCCACCGCGACGGCGAGCCACGCGAGGTAGAAGACGACCTTCCTGTCCACAACGCGAGTTCGCTCCCGCCCCTTCGTTTCTTTCATCGGCGTTCTTCGTTCTGTTTCGCGAAGCCCTGGGGCCCTTATGCTTGGCGACCTCAAGGAGCCGTGACCACCATGCACCGACCTTCTCTATCGCTTCTATCGATGGCCCCCTTCGTCCTCGCGATCGCCTGCGGCGACGACACGACCTCGAGCGGAGGTGGCGGCAGCGGCGCGGGGGGGTCGGGGGCGTCGAGCCAAGGCGGCACGAACGAGGGCGGCACGCCCACCCAAGGGGGCGGGGGCGAGGCGTCGACGGGCGGCTCCGGGGGCGTGGGCGGATCGGGCGGCTCCTCCGAGGGAGGGGCGGGGCCGTTCGAGCTCACGAGCACGGCGTACTCGGAGGGCGAGACGATCCCGACCCAGTATGTCTGCCCGAGCGGCGGCGGAGGCGACAACATCTCCCCTCCCCTCGCGTGGACGAGCGGCCCGGCCGGCACGATGAGCTACGCGATGGTGATGCGGGACCTCGACTTCGGGGGCTTCTTGCACTGGGTGATCTGGGACATCCCCGCCGCGACCCACGAGACGCCGGAGGGGATCGAGCACGCGTTCGCCCCCGCGGATCCGCTGGGCTCCAAGCAGGCCCCCTTCCAGCAGGGGCTCATCGGGTACTTCGGGCCGTGCTCGCCCAACAGCGTCAACACCTACGAGATCACCCTCTACGCGATCGACGTCGCGACGATCCCGGGGCTCGACGCGAGCTCCACCAAGGACGAGGCGGAGGCGGCCATCGTCGACGCCGCGATCGCGGAGACGACCCTCTCCGGCGAGAGCTGATCTCGCCATGGGCAAGCCGAAGAAGCTGCCCCCGAAGCAGCGCTGGGGCGCGAACACCTGGCTCGCGGACGGGGTCGCCGCCCTCAAGCGCGGGGACCTCCTCAACGCAGAGCGGAGCTTCCAGCGGATGCTCTTCAAGAACCCGAAGGACGCGGACGCGCTCCATCTGCTCGGCATGGTCGCGCGCAGCCAAGGGGACGCCCCGCGCGCGGTGTCGCTGGTCCGGCGCGCCGTCGCGGAGGCCCCCGACTTCGCGCTCTATCACATGACCCTGGGGCTCGCCCTCGCCGACACCGGCGACGCGGCGGGGGCCATCGCCTCCCTGGAGCGCGCGCGAGAGATCGAGCCGACGCTCGCGACCGCGTCCTTCAACCTGGCCCTCGCCCTCGAGCAGCGCGGAGATCTCGAGCGCGCCGAGGCGCTCTATCGAGAGGCGGCGAAGGCGGGCGAGCCGGTGCCGGAGGCGGCGTTCAACTTGGGCAACTTGCTGCTCGACCGGGGTCGCAACGAGGAGGCGATCGCGGCCTACCGCGACGCGATCGCGGCGCGGCCCGGATATCCGCGCGCCCTCGCGGGGCTCGCGGGGGCGCTGCGGCGCGCGGGGCGCTTCGACGAGGCCGCCTCCGCGTACCGCGAGGTCCTCCGCGTCGCGCCCGGGGACCCGGAGGCGGAGCACATGCTCGCGGCCCTCGCGGGCGAGGCGAAGGCGAGCGCGGATCCCGCGTACGTGGCGGGGAGGTTCGACGCGGACGCGGGACGCCACGAGCGCTCGCTCGGCGACGACGGCGCCTATCAGGTCCCAGCCGTCGTCGCGACGATCGTGGACGCGATGCGCCCCCCGTCCGGGAAGTTCTCGCGCGCGGTCGATCTGGGGTGCGGCACCGGCCTCTCGGGCCGCGCGATCCGGGCCGCGTGCGAGTCCCTCACCGGCGTCGACGCTTCGCCGGAGATGATCCGCGAGGCGCGATCGGCGGAGGGCTACGACGAGCTCGTGGAGGACGGGGTCATCCCCTTCCTCGAGAAGGCGCGCGAGCCGCGCTTCGATCTCTTCATCGCCCCTCACGCCCTGACGTACGTGGGAGATCTCTCCCCGCTGTTCGGCGCGGTGGCGAGGCGCGCCGACGAGGGCGCGCTCTTCGTGGTGGCGGTGGAGCCGAACCGCACCGACTCGTACGCGCTGGAGCGCAGCGGGCGCTTCACCCATGCGCGCGCCTACGTGGAGCAGGCCGCGAAGAGCGCGGGCTTCCGTGTCGCCCGCAGCGAAGCGCCCGCCCCTCACACGCTCGCGCTCGCCCTCGTGCGCGAGGGGCGCCCCGCGTGACACACGGGTAGCCGTATCGCGGCCGCTGATTTAGGGTCTCGGCTCGCTCGTGAGCCACGCCGAAAAGAAGCCGAGACCCATCACCGTCGTCGCCGTGAACCGGCGCGCGACGTTCGACTACGAGCTGTTCGACCGGTTCGAGGTCGGGCTCGCCCTCGTCGGCAGCGAGGTCAAGGTGCTGCGGACGGGAAAGGCCGATCTCACGGACGGCTGGGTGAGCTTCGACGATACGGGCACCGCGTTCGTCCGAGGCGTGAACATCCCCGTCATGGAGGGCTCGCCCTTCTCCCACGAGGCGAAGCGCCCGCGGAAGCTGCTCCTCCACGCGCGCGAGGCGGAGAAGCTCAAGCAGTCGGTGGACCGCGACGGGATGACGATCACGGTGACCAAGCTCTACTTCAAGGGCCCCTACGCGAAGCTCGAGATCGCCCTCGCGAAGGGGAAGAAGTCCTACGACAAGCGCGAGACGATGAAGCAAAAAGAGGCCGACAAGGAGGCCCGGCAGGCGATCTCGGCGGCGCGGAGGCGCGAGCGATGATCGCGCTCGTGTGGGACGGGGGCGAAGGAGGGGCCCTCGTGTCGCTCGCCGCGGATGGGGCGGTGACGGCGCGGTCCGCGCGCGCGTTCGCCCCCGGCTCGCGCCCGACCGGCACCCTCGCGACCGGGGATCCCTTCCGCATGAAGACCCACCGCTGCCGGCGCGAGGCCCGCGACGACGGCCTGACCTTCACGATCGAGGGGCGCACCCTCGATCTCACCCGCGAGCTCGCGTCCCGGATCACCGCGATGCTCTCGGCCACGGAAGGATGATGAGGGGCGCCCTCGCCGGGCTCGCCCTCGCGGCCGTGTCTCTCTGCGGCGCGTGCAAGGGGAAGCGCGGGGGCGGCGCGGACAGCGCCGAGAGCGCGCCCCCCTGGGCGAGCGCGGCGCCGAAGGTCGTCCCGAAGCCAGGCATGGTGTGGATCCCGCCCGGCGTCCTCGAGGCGGGCACGCCCCTCGATCGCGCGCCGCGCGTCCCCGACGCGGAGCTCCCCGGCGACCGCATGGAGATGAGCGGCTTCTACATCGACGAGTACCCCCACCCCAACGAGCCGGGCGCGATCCCCACGACCGGCCTCTCCCGCGAAGCGGCGAGCGAGCTCTGCGCGGCCGCGGGAAAGCGCCTCTGCACCGAGCTCGAGATCGAGCGCGCCTGCAAGGGGCCGGACAACCTCGCGTACCCCTACGGCAACGAGTACAAGGCCGACGTCTGCGGCACCGGGAAGCGCGGCGACTCCCTCACCCCCAACGGCTTCCACGCCGGCTGCGTCAGCGGCTTCGGCGTGCACGACACCCACGGGAGCGTGTGGTTCTGGACGAGCTCGGAGTATGCGCGCGGGACGCAGGGGCTCGGCGCGCTGAAGGGCGGCAACTCGCCGCACGGGGAGCTCGTCGGGCGGTGCGCGAACGTGAAGGGCGACAAGCCCACCGTCGCCGCGTCGTCGACGGGGGTGCGGTGCTGTCTCGGACCGCCCAACCTCGCCCACGTCGAGCTCGCGGTGAAGCGCGAGAAGAGCCTCGTCTACCGGCGCGAAGACACCGCGCTCGCCCGCCGCTTCGAGGAGCAGATCGCGACCCTGCCCGATCTGGTGGAGGGAAAGATCGACCGCCACCCGAGCGACGCAGGAGGTCTGCTCCCCAAGGCGTTCCGCGTCGAACGCACCTGGACGTGGCACCCCCTCGGCAACGAGGAGATGCACATCGCGGGAGGCTGCGCCCAAGGCGCGAAGGGCAAGGTGTGCGGCGCCTTCGTCGGGCGAGCCGGCGGAGAAGGGGGGCCCATTCGGCTCCTCGTGTTCGTGGCGAGCGACCGATGGCAGCCGACCCTCTCGGAGGGAGACGAGGCCCGCGTCCTCTACGTCCAGGGCGGCGACGACTACGGCGCCTTCCGCAAGGCGGTCACCTGGGACTGGGGCAAGGTCGGCATCTTCAACAAGGAGCGCCGCAAGGGCCAGAGGACGTGGGTCGCGACCCCGTGAGCCTCGCACACCCGCGCGGCGTGAGCGGAGCGACCCATGCCCGGTAAGAAAGAGCGCTCTGCCTTCGAGTTGGTCTGGGCCCTCGCGCGGCGGATCCCGCAGGCGCGGGTGGCCACCTACGGGCAGCTCTCGCAGCTCGTCGACCGAAGGCTCACCCCCGTCGGGGTGGGCTGGGCGATCCGCGCCGCCCCCGCGGACTCCGTCCCGTGGCAGCGCGTCGTCAACGCCAAGGGCGGGATCTCCACCGACGGTGAGCACCCCGGTCTGCAGCGGGCCATGCTCGAAGCGGAGGGCGTCGTCTTCGACGAGGACGGGCGCATCGATCTCGATCGCTTCGGGTGGCGCCCGGCCCGCCTCGCCGCGCCTCCCCGCCCGCGGCCGCGTCGTCGGCGCGCGCCCTGAGCACGGGGCGCGTGTCGCGCTTCGCGCTCGCCACGAGGGGGAGCGGATCATCCGCGCACGCCGCCGATCTCTTCGAGACTCGGGTCGCGATGCCCACCCCCGCCTCGCTCCGCTCGGCGACCCCTCCCTTGCTCGGCGCTCCGCGCCTCGCGGGCGGGGTGCGCTATGTTTTTCGTAGCGGCCAGGCGTGGTCGATGGGGCCGTGGCCGCGGCCGAGGCCGGGGGCGGAGGCGATGGCGCGGGTGACGTAGTCGATGGCGCGCGCGGTCGCTTCGGCGAGGGGCATGCCCTGGGCGAGGCCGGCGGCGAGGGCGCTCGCGAGGGTGCAGCCGGTGCCGTGGGTGTGGCGCGTGTCGAGGCGCGGATGGGAGAAGGCGCGAGGGGGGGCCTCGCGCGAGACGAGCAGGTCGAGGATGGTCTCGCCCTCGCGGTGGCCGCCCTTCATCAGGACGGCGCGGGGGCCGAGCTCGAGGAGGGCGCGGCCGGCCGACTCCAGATCGGCCTCGGTGACGATCTTCCTTCCGAGGAGGGCCTCTGCCTCGGGGACGTTGGGGGTGAGGACGTGCGCGCGGGGCAAGAGGAGGGTGACGAGGGCGCGGCTCGCGTCGGCGTCCATGAGGGAGGCGCCCCCCTTCGCGACCATGACCGGATCGATGACGACGCTCGTCGCGGGCGCGGCGGTGGAGAGCACGCTCGCGACCGCCTCGATCACGCCTGCGTTCGGGAGCATGCCCGTCTTGATCGCGTCCGCGCCGATGTCCTCGAGGACGACGCGGGCCTGCTGGGCTACGAGCGCCGGCTCGAGGGCGAGCACGCCGAAGACGCCCATCGTGCTCTGGGCGGTGATCGCGGTGATGGCCGTCGCCGCGTACGCGTCGAGCATCGTCACCGCCTTGAGATCGGCTTGGATGCCCGCGCCTCCGCCCGAGTCGGAGCCGGCGATGACCAGAACTCTGCCGCGCATGGCGGGCAATCATACTATGCTCCCCGCCCGTGCCCGTCGCCGTGACCTCGCTCAAGGCTCCCTCGGAGCGCGCGGCCCTGCGGGAGGTCGTGCGCCTCTTCGAGCGACGCCTCGCGACGACCGGCTTCGGGCGGTTCGCGCGGGTCGCCTCCGTCGGCATCACGGCGGGGACGGTCGCCTCGATCGTGGCGATGCGCGCCGCGGAGGGGGCCTCCGCCCCGACGGTGAAGCTCGCGGTGGGCGCGGTGCGCCTGTCGATGTGGCTCGTCGCGTGCGCGGTCGCCCTCGCCGCGAGCAAGCAGCGCGCGATCGCCGATCGGCGCGACGGGATCGAGATGCTCGCCCTCGCGCGCGGCTTCGACGGCAGTCGGCTCACGATGGCGCGGTCCCTCGCCGCGGGGGCGTTCGCGCTCCGCTGGATGCTCCTGCCGGCGATCGTGGGTGGCCTCGGCTCTGCGCTCAGCGCGGGGAGCCTGAAGGTCGTGGGGGCGCGCCTGCTCGTCACCCTCTCCTGCGTCGTCTTCGCGGCGGTGGCGGCGGTCGTGCTCGGGCCGCTCGGGGCCGTCGCCGATGCGTTCGCGCCGAACCGCGGGCGGAGCCTCCTCCTCGCCGTGCTCCTCCTCTCCGGGCTCGCCTCCGAGATCGCCGCCGATCCGGCGGTGTCGATCACGGGCGCGCTCCTCACCGTGCTCAACGGGCTGCTCTACGCGGTCGGCGCGGGGAGGCTGATCGGTTGACCGAGATCGCGATCCGCGCCCTCGTGACGAAGGACGAAGAGGGGCCGAAGCGCGCCGCGCAGGGCCAGCTCTTCGGTCTCACGATGGACGTACCGGCGGAGGGCATCGCCGTGCTCGGGGCCCCCGAGGACGGGACGATCGCCCTCTTCGACGCGCTCGTCGGGCGGAGGGCGCCGTCGCGAGGCAGCGTGAGGATCGGCGGAGGGGATCCGTTCTCGGATCCCGCGCTGCGCGCGCGCGTGGGGTCGCTCGGGATGACGCCGATGCTGCCGCCGGCGAGCACGGTCGGGGCCGCCGTCGCGATCGCGACGGGGGCGTGGCGGACGCGGGTGGATCCCGCGGCGCTCCTGCAGGGGGCGGGGCTCGCCGGTCTCGCGGCCCGGCGCGTCGCCACCCTCACGGAGGCGGAGGCGCGATCGATCGAGCTCGCGATCGCCCTCGCCGTCCCCGAGCCCGCGCTCTACGTCCTGTTCGAGCCGTTCGCGGGGCCGTCCACGTTCGACGTCGCGCGCGTCGCGGACGAGATCGCGAAGGCGGCGACGCGCGCGCCGGTGGTGGTGATCACCGTCCTCCCCGCCGACGCCCAGCGCATGGGCAAGGTCGCGGTGCTCCACCGCGGGTTCCTCGCGCGCGGACGGTGGAAGGCGCCCAGGCGAAGCTCGGGCCGGCGGGCGCGACCCACCCACCGTCTGGGTGGCGAGCGGAGCGCGCTCGCGGCCGCGCTCTCCACGAAGGACGTGGCGAGGCTCGGTCGCGCTCGATCGGGATCGAGCCCGAGCGACGCGGGCGTGCTGCGCGTGGCGGGTCCGGACGAGCGCGCTCGCGCTGGCGATCGCGGACGCGACGCGGGCGGTGGGGGCGCGTCTCGGGATCGCCGAGGCATCGCCCGGCCTCGCCGAGGTGCGCGCCGCCACCGACTACGAGCTGCGCGCCCGCCAGCTCTCCGCGCCGCTCGCGTACGCCCTCGAGGCGAGAGCGCGCGCGCCGACATCGAGCGCGCGCCGCGCCCGCGCCCGGCTACGGAGCGACCCCCGCCCCCGCGCCCTTCGGCGCGACCCCGACGCCTCCGCCGGCCGGCGGGGGCGCGCCTCCCCCGGGAGCGCCGCCCGCATGAGCGCCTCCGCCTCCGTGAAGGCCGGGGTGACGATGGCGATCGCGCGCGTCCGCCCTCGCGTGGCGATCGGCTCGCTCGCGGCCGCCCTCGTGGCCGCGCTCGTCATCGCGATCGTGGAGCGGCGCGACAGCCCTCCCGGGGCCGGGGATCGCACCGTCGCGGCCCTGTTTCGGATCGTCATTCCCCTCACCGCGTTCGCGCTCTCGCAGCTCACGGTCGGGCCGAAGAACCTCAAAGAGGCGCTGTGGCCGGGGGCTCGCTTCGGCCTCCACCGCGGGTGGCTCGGGGTCGGGCACGTCCTCGCGAGCGCGGCGCTCGCGGCCGCGGGCGCGCTCGCGGTGGCGGTGCTCGGCCTCGTCGCCGCGCGCATCGGAAAGGCCCCGACGCCGCGCGAGATGTCGTTCGGGGCCGACGTGATCACGACCGCATGGATTGCGCCGCTCGTGGGCGCGGCGTACGCGGCGTGGTTCGGCCTCGGCGCGACGTTCGGCAAGGTCGGAGGCGGTCGAGGCTGGGTCCTCGCCTTCGATTTCGCGCTCGGCTCCGTGGGTTTCTTCGGCGTCGTCCTCCCACGCGGCAGCGCCTACAACCTCATCGGCCTGGCCGCGCCCCTCGACGTGCCCCAGCGCCTCGCGTCCTTCACGCTCGTCGGCTCCGCCCTCTGCTGTTTGGGGCTTCTGTTGCTGCGCTGCCGGCGATAAGAGGTCGCGCAAGGCACCTCCATGACGACGCTTCGATACGAACAGGGCGGCTCGCGTCTCACGATCGAGACGCGCGCGAAGGGAATGCTCGCGAAGCTCGCGCACGATCTCTCGATCGAGGTCCGCGAGCCGAACGTCACCGCGTCGATCGAAGGCGGTCGGATCACCGTCGTCGCGCGCGTGCGGGTCGCGAGCCTCTCCGTGGTCGGGGTTCGCAAGGGCGGCGCCGTGGATCGCGGCGTCCTCTCCGCGTCCGATCGGGCCGATATCGAGCGCAAGATCCAGGGCGAGGTATTCCGCGGGCCGGAGGTCGTGGTGACGATGGAAGCGCCGCTCGCAGACGGCGCGCTCGGCGAGGGGCGCCGCACCGTCGACGCGACCGGCCGCGTCGAGGCCGCCGGCAAGAGCGCGCGCGTGTCGTCGCGCGCGACGATCGAGGTCGCCTCTGGGCGCGCCAAGGCCCAGGGCCGGGTGAAGCTCGATCTGCCCTCGCTCTCCATCACGCCGCCGAAGGGGCCGCTCGGCGCCTTCCGCGTCGACGACGAGGTGGAGATCGACTTCGATCTCGCCTTCGTCATCGAGGGGTGAGGGGTGGTGTGATCGGGGCGCGCCGGGTGATGCCTCGGCGCCTCGCGCCTTTGGGTTCAGCGGCGTGAGCTGAGGCACAAACGGCGCACTTGCGTGGAGCATCCGCGCGTGTGGTAGCTCTTGCCCATGGGCTATCGGTCCTTCCGAGAGGATCGGATCTTCGCCGTCCGCTGGGTGGGGTCCCCGACGGCGGAGGACGTGTCGCGAATGACGAAGGACGTGGGCGCCGCTCGCGCCGCCGCCGGCGCGCCGCTCTACGGCGTCTGGCTGATCTCTGCCGAAGATCCGATCGCCCCCACCGACATCCGCGACGCCATCGTCCGTCGCTGGCCCGAGATCATGACGAGCTGCGCGACGCTCCACATCGTGCTCGTCGGGCCTTCGGTGAAGGCTTCGCTGTTCCGCTCCGTCCTCCGGACCATGATCGTGGTCGCGCGGGTGAAGAACGTCACCATCGTCGAGAGCATCGACGAGGTGCTCCACCCGCTTCGGGAGGTCATGCCTTCGCAGACGGCCTTCCACCAGCTCAAGCGGCGCCTCACGACCGAGCTGGGGGACGGATCGATGCCGCCCGACGTGGCCGCGAGCTGAGCGCCGCTATCGTTTTCGTAGCAGCGTCACGCCGCGGGGTCCGACCCCTCCCGCGGCGCGCGTCAGCGCGACGCTTGGGAGGGGCCGACGAGCGGAGCGAGGAGGGGGGTGGGCACCCGCTGCGCCCTTCGTAGTGAGCGGGCGAGGGACGGTCAGGGGTGCTCGACGTCGGGGGCGGCCTCGCCTCGCGGTGCGGCCCCGGGCACCTGGTAGGGCTTGCCGGTGAGGCGCTGGGCGACCTGGGTCCCGCGCCACCCGAGGTAGGCCTTGTTGAAGCGGATCGCGTTCTCGGGATCGAGGATGGGGTTCTTCACCTTGCTCATGGAGACGAGGGCGAGGACCTGCTCCGCGACCGACACGGGGCATCCGGTGAGCCGCACCGGGCTCTTCGTCCTCGAGGCCTCGGCGACCTTCGCGGTGACGCTGACCATCTTCGCGTAGATGTCCTCGTGAGAGGCGGTGTGCGGATCCTTGGTGCGCCGGTTCTTGTAGAGGCTCTCGATCGCGATCGGCTTGCCGGCGACCTCGCCGTGGTAGGTGGCGCAGTCGCCGATGAAGACGACCCGCTCGCCGGGCTTGGCGTCGATGGGGCCTTCGTAGGCGCCGAAGACGACGTGGAGGCGGGGCATGAGCTCGTCGCAGCGCTTGTCGAACTGGCGGAGGATCTCGATCGCCTCCTCGATCGCGCCGGGGCACCCACCCCAGCAGTAGTCGGTGCGCTCCGGCTCGGGGGGAGGGCCGGCGTAGGCGGTGATGTTGGTGCCCTCGAAGTACTTCTCGACGCGGATGAGGCCGACCTTGAAGCCGCGCGCGCGCTCCTTCGCCTGCTCGAGGGTGAGGTCGCCGCGGATGTCGATCCGATCGAGGTCGATGGGGCCGAAGCCGCGCTCGTGGGCCATACGGATGTGATCGACGCTGCGCGGGTCGACGCCGATGATGTGGCAGCAGACGGCGTCGAACGCGACCTGGCAGTCGCCCATGAGGACCATGTCGAGGCGGCGGGGGATGGGGGTGAGCATCCGCCCCTCGCCGGCCTCGATGGCGTCGATGACGATCACCTCGGGCTGCACGATGTACTGGAGGTCGGCGATCTTCTCGTCGAGGCGGTGATCGTGATCGATGAGGCGGTGCCGGTCGTCCTGGATGCCGATGTAGTTCTTGAGCGAGAACGTGACCGTCGTCCACGGGTGCGACTTGAACTTGGGGCAGTTCACGAAGAAGTCCGCCTTCGCGACCGGCTCGGGGGTGAAGAGGTAGTCGCGCAGCCGCTCCGGATGGGAGAGGGGGATCTCGACCTGAGGGACCTCTTCGAAGTGGTAGTGCCGGACCCCCGTGCGCTTGAACATCGGGTAGTAGTCGGCCCCTTCGAAGGCCATGCGCGTCGGGATGGTGATGCCGCAGCGCTCGCCCACCGCGAGCTCCGACATGCGGCCTTCGTCGGCGTCGCGGAGGGCGAGGAGCACCCCCTCCAAGAACTCTGCGCGGGTGAAGGCGTGGGGGAACTGGGGCTTGGAGGCGACGCAGTTCGGCTTCACGAGCGTACGGCCGTGAGGGCGCTTGCCCAAGGTGTCCAGGCCCTCGCGGACGATCTTCCGGATGGCTCCAGGATCGTACTCGGCGCAGTGACGGAGGATGACCTTGGGCCGCTCGGGGATCTTCATGGTGGAAGGCGAGCGTAGCAGGTGTAACGTTCGCGGCGATGGACCTCCACGCCCACATGCGCGCTTGGCAGCGTGAAGAAGACGGCAGCTACAAGGCCGAGATCGAGGGCTTCACCCTCCACGTGACGTGGAAGCCGGAGCGCCCCGGGGAGCGCCGCGGCTTCACCTACGAGGTGAAGAGCGCGGAGGGCGAGGCGGTCCCGAGCGGGGCGGAGGGGCCGGAGCTGTTCGAGGAGATCGAGCACGCGATGGCGACGGCGGAGAAGGTCGCGCACCACGCCGCCGGCCACAGCTGAGGCGCGCCCGCGCTCAGTCCTGATCGCGCTCGCGCAAGCCGAGCTCCTTCATCTTGAGCTGGAGGCCCTTGCGCGAGATCTTGAGCAGTCGGGCGGCGTGGGTGACGTTGTTCTGGGTCTGCTTGAGGGCCCGCTCGATGAGGTCGCGCTCGAGGCGGTTCATCGCGGCCTTCACCTGCTCCTTGAGGCCGTCCGAGGTGGGGACGGGCGCCTCTTCGCGCGCCGGCTCGGAGAGGCTCACCCCGGAGCTGGCACCGGCGCCAGCGCGCGGCGGGGGGCTCGAGAGGCCGGGCTGGCTCGTGGCGCCGCGGACCTCCTCCGAGAGATCGGAGATCGCGATGACGGGGGAGTCTGCGAAGAGGAGGGCGCGCTCGATGACGTTCTCGAGCTCGCGGATGTTGCCGGGCCACCCGTAGCCGATGAGCTTCTCCATCGCCGCCTCGTCGACCCCGGTGATGCTCTTCTTGAGGCGGGCGTTGAACTTCGCGACGAAGTGGGAGACGAGCAGCGGGATATCGGTCCGCCTGTCCCTCAAGGCCGGCAGCGCGATCGGCACCACGTTGAGCCGATAGAAGAGGTCCTCGCGGAAGCCGCCGTGGGCGATCTCCTTCTTCAGATCGCGGTTGGTGGCGGCGACGAGGCGGACGTCCACCTTGATCGTCTTGATCCCGCCGACCCGCTCGAACTCGCTCTCCTGGAGGACGCGCAGCAGCTTGACCTGCATGTCCACCGGCAGCTCCCCGATCTCGTCGAGGAACAGCGTCCCCCCCGAGGCGAGCTCGAAGCGGCCGGGCTTGGACGCGACCGCGCCCGTGAAGGCGCCGCGCTCGTAGCCGAACAGCTCCGCCTCCATCAAGTCCTTCGGGATGGCGGCGCAGTTGACCTTGATGAACGGGCCGTCGCGCCGCGAGGAGTTCTCGTGGAGGGCGCGGGCGACGAGCTCCTTGCCGGTGCCGCTCTCACCGGTCACGAGGACCGTCGTCGGGGTGTCGGCGACGCGCTCGAGCACGCTGTACATCTCGAGGATCGGCTGGCTCTCCCCGATGATGCCGAACCTCGCCCCCGACTCCGGTCGCGGCTCCTCGCGGGTCGCGTCGCGGTTCGCGAGGTCCTGGGTGCGCAGCGCCTTGCGGACGACGATGCGGACCTCCTCTTGATCGAAGGGCTTCGTCAGGTAGTCGAAGGCCCCCGTCTTCAGCGCCTCCACCGCCGTCTCCACCGTGCCGTGGGCGGTGATCATGATCACGGGGCGGTTCGGGTCGTCGCGCAGGGCGGCGCGGAGGAGATCCATCCCGTCCACCTTCGGCATCCGCAGATCGGTGATGACGAGGTCGATGTGGTGCTCCCGGAGCAGGGTGAGGCCCGCGTCTCCGTCCTCGGCGGCGTGGACGTCGTACCCGTCGCGGGTGAGCTGCGCGGAGAGGACCCGCCGCAGGTTCGCCTCGTCGTCGACGACCAGGATTTGCTTGCGCTCGAGGGGGATCACGGATTCAGACTACCACCGTGAAGGAGCGACGATGAACCGAAGCACGCTCGAGCCGCGCCTCGCGCAGGCGCTCTTCGGTGGGATCCTGCTCGCGGCGTGCGCGGCCCCTCCGGACGCCACCAAGGACTCGGCGCCTTCGGCGGGAAAGGCGCCCGAGGCGCGCTCGGCCTCGTCGGCGGCGGCGGCGCGGAGCGGCCCCAAGCCGCAGCTCGTGGAGGTCCCCGCCGACATCACCTCGGGGCGCGAGTACGTGAAGGAACAGATCACCCGGGCCGAGAGCGAAGGCCTCACCCTCGTCCTCTACGTGGGCGCGAGCTGGTGCGAGCCTTGCCAGCGATTCCACGACGCGGTCCTTGCCGGGTCGCTCGACGCTCAGCTCGCGGGGGTGCGGTTCTTGGTCTTCGACCACGACGCCCACGAGGCCGTGCTCGGCGCCTCCGATCTTCGGTGCCGCTCGCGTCTCATTCCTCTCTTTGCCCGCCCCAACGACGACGGGACCTGCGGGGCGCAGCGGGTCGAGGGCGGCATCAAGGGGGCGGGCGCGGTCGACTTCATCACGCCGAAGCTCGCCAAGATCCTCTGATCGACCTACCCCCGCCGCGACGGAGCTCGAAGAGCGCAGGCGCCTGGCGGGGGTCGGCGAGCGCGAAGCGCGCCGGGGGGCCGATCCACCCCCCGCCGCGACGGAGCTCGAAGAGCGCAGGCGAGCGCGAAGCGCGCCGGGGGGCCGATCCACCCCCGCCGCGACGGAGCTCGAAGAGCGCAGTCGCCTGGCGGGGGTCGGCGAGCGCGAAGCGCGCCGGGGGGCCGATCCACAAACGAATCGGACGGGCCTCAAGATCCTTGGCCGTGTGCCGCATCCTCACTCGGCGAGCATGTTTTTTCGGAAAGCATCCAAGCTCGAGGTACCGGCCCAATCCATTCCGAAGCCATCGGCCGACGAGGGCGCCCTCCTCGACGACGCGCTCGACGCGACCGCCAACATCCTCCGCGCCCTCGGCACCGAGGCGTTCCCGGTAGGGGACGAGGACGTCAGCAAGATCGCGGAGGCGTTCGAGCGCTGGGCCCAGCACGTGCTCGTGGCGACGCCGCTCGACGGCAGCGCTCCTCCTCCGGGGGACGGACCGATGCGACGCGACTGGCGCCGGCTCGTGCACAACGTGGCCGACCATCGCCGCAACGAGCGGCGCTTCGTCGAGACGACGACCCGGGAAGCCCGTGAGGCGATCTGGGCCCTCGTGGACGGGGTCGGCAAGCGCTGCGCGGACCACGGGCGGGACCACAAGCGGGTGCACGTCCAGGCGGCGCGCCTGCGCGACGCGGTCGAGAAGGACTCGTTCGCGGAGCTGAAGCGAGAGGCGACCGTCTTCGCGGACACGGTCGTGCAGATCCTCGAGGAGCAGAAGGCCCGCCTCGCCCTCCAGGCCCAAGAGCTCTCCCAGCGCCTCGAGACCCTCGAGACCCAGCTCGTGGAGGCGAGGCGGGAAGGAGGGACGGACCCGCTGACGAAGCTCGCGAACCGCCGCATCTTCGACGCCGAGCTGGACCGGCAGACGACCTTCGCGTCGGTGGTCGGCCGGCCCTTGTCGCTGATCATGATCGACATCGACCACTTCAAGGGGATCAACGATCAGTACGGCCACCCCGCGGGCGATCGGGTCCTTCGCGAGATGGGCGATCGGCTCGTGCGGGCGTTTCCGCGCCGCACCGACGTGGTGGCGAGGTTCGGCGGGGAGGAGTTCGCCTGCATCCTCCCCGACACGCCGCTGCCGAGCGCGAGGGTCCTCGCGGAGCGCTTCGGAGATCTGGTGCGCACGCGTCCGTTCGAGGTGGGCAACGAGCGCCGGATCCGCATCACCGCCTCGGCCGGGCTCGCCGTCTACGAGGCGGGAGAAGAGCCGTGCGACTTCATCGCGCGCGCGGACCGGCGGCTCTACACGGCGAAGCAAGCAGGCCGAGACCGGGCCGTCGACGACGACAGCCCCGTGTCCGTCGTCCGCCGCGCTTCGAGCGTTCGGAGCGCGGTGCGCTGAAGGTATCAGTCGGAGCCGCCGAGCACGCTCGTGAGCAGCGCGAGGTCGACCGGCTTCACCACGTGGGCGTCGAAGCCGGCCGCGAGCGCCATCTTGCGATCCGACTCCTGCCCATACCCCGTCACCGCGATGAGCTTCATCGGGAGCCACCCCGCCCCGCGCTCCTTCTCCCGGAGCGCGCTCGCGAGCTCGTACCCGTTCATCTCGGGCAGCCCGATGTCGAGCAGGCACGCGCGAGGGGCGAAGGACGAGACGACCGCGAGGGCGCTCGGGGCGTCGTTCACGATCTTCACCTGGTAGCCGAGGGTGGTGAGAAACTCTGCCATCATCGCGGCCGAGTCGACGTTGTCGTCGACGACGAGCACGCGCTTGTTCGCCCCCACCACCGGCGCGCGTCCGTCCCCGCCGCCCTCTTCGCGTCGTGAGAGGGTCCGGTCGAGGGGGAGGTCGACGATGAACTCGCTGCCCCGCCCGGACCCGTCGCTGCGCGCCACCACCCTGCCCCCGTGCATCTGCACGAGGCTGCGGACGATCGCGAGGCCGAGCCCGAGCCCGCCCTTCGCCCGGTCGAGGGCCTGCGGCTGCTGGAAGAAGAGATCGAAGACGCTCTCGAGCATGTCGTCGGAAATGCCGATCCCGTGGTCGATGACCCGGAGCCGGGCCCACGCGCCGTCGAAGCGCTCGCCCCGCACCCGGACCACCGTGCCCGGCTCGCTGTACTTGCTCGCGTTGGTGAGGAGGTTCGAGACGACCTGGGCGAGGCGGTCCGGATCACCCTCGATGAGGAGGCCCTCGGCGGGCACGTCGAGATCGACCTCCTGCCGGCGCTGATCCAAGAGCGGCAGCGACATTTCCATCGCGCGCACGACGACCGTCGCGAGCTCGAGGCGCTGCTTCTTGAGCTCGACCTTGCCCCGGGTGATGCGCGAGACGTCGAGCAGATCGTCGACGAGCCGTGTGAGGTGGCGGACCTGCCGAGAGATCACCGCGAGCTCGCGCTCGGTGCGGCCCTTCATCTCGAGGAGCTGCAAGGCGGTGACGATGGGGGAGAGGGGGTTTCTCAGCTCGTGGCCGAGCATCGCCAGGAACTCGTCCTTGGCGCGGTTGGCGCGCTCCGCCTCTGCGCGCGAAGCGCTGAGCAGCTCCTCCGCTTGCTTCTGGGTCGTCACGTCGACGGCGGCCACGAGCGCCTCCACCACGTCGTTCTTCTCGTCGCGGAGGGGCACCGCGTCGATCCGCATGAAGCCCTCCCTTCCATCGAACCGCTGGAACCGCAGGGCGTCGATGTGGAGCGGCTCGCCCGTCGAGAGCACGCGCACGTTCGGCCAATCCTCGGGCCCGTACCGCCGCCCGTCCGGGTGATAGGCGACGAAGTCGCGATACGACTCCGTGCGCACGCGCGGACCGATCGGCCTCGCCCAGAGGGTGTCGAGGGCAGGGTTCGTCCGGGTGGAGCCGTCTCTCTCCGTGAGGGAGAGCCCTACCGGCAAGTGCTCGATGATCGCGGTCAGACGCCGGCGCTCCAGATCGAGGAGCCTCCGGCTCTCGACCTGCTCCGTCACGTCGATGGCGGCGGTCATGATGCCCTCGACGGTGCCGTCCGCGCGCTTCATCGGCTGACAGGTGAACTGGAAGTAGGCGTCGCGCGGGCCGCGGCCGTCTCGATCGAGGCGCACGTGAAACTCATCGGCCGAGAACCGCTCGCGGGTCTCGAGCACGCGCAGGAGCATCGCGTGGAGGGGCGCGCCCGGCGGCACCTCCGGGAACGCCTCGAGGAACGTCTTCCCCACGAGATCGCGCCCGCCCACCATCGTGACGTACTCGGGGTTCGCGAGCTCGAAGACGAGATCCTTGCCGACCACGATCGAGACCGGGACGGGCGCCTGCATGAACTGATCGTAGAGGCGGGCGCGGGCTCGCTCCGCGTCCGCGCGAGCGCGTGAGATCTCGAGCCGGGTCCTCACGCGGGCGACGAGCTCGCGCGCCGAGAACGGCTTCACCAGGTAGTCGTCGGCGCCCGCTTGGAGCCCGTCGACGCTGGCCTCGTCGCCGGCCCGCGCCGAGACCATGATCACGGGGACGCGCGCGAGGCCCACGTCTGCACGGATCGCCCCGAGGAGCCCGAAGCCGTCGAGGTTGGGCATCATCACGTCCGTCACCACGATGTCGAACCGGCGCTCGCGCAGGCGAGCGAGGGCCTGCTCCCCGTCGGCGGCCACCTCCACGTCCCACGCGGTGGCGAGGATGTTCTGCACGTAGTCCCGCATGTCCGCGTTGTCGTCGACCACGAGCACGCGCTCCGTGGATCGGCTCGGGGGCGGGCTCTGCCTCTCTCTCTCCTCCGCTTCGGACAGCCAACGGCTCGCCTCCGAGACGAACATCCCCGCCGCTCGTCCGACCGCCCGCTCGGTCGGGGTGGCGTGCACCTGGTCCGCGGGAAGATGGGCCGAGCCAAGGCGGAGGCGGACGGTGAACGTCGTGCCCTTGCCGGGGGCGCTCTTCACGACGATGCGCCCGCCGTGGAGCAACACGAGATCGTGCACGAGCGCGAGGCCGATGCCGGATCCTTCGTACGTCCTCGATCGCGCGCCCTCGATCCGGTGGAACCGATCGAACAAGCGCGGCAGCTCCTCGTCGGGGATGCCGATCCCGGTGTCGGTGACGTCGAGCTCGACCTCTCGCTCGTCGCGGGGGGAGCGCCGCATCGCGACGGTGATCTGGCCCGAGAACGTGAACTTGAGGGCGTTGGAGACGAGGTTGAGGACGATCTTCTCCCACATGTCCCGGTCGACGAAGACCGGCTCCGGCAGCGGATCGCACGCGACCACGAAGGCGAGCCCCGCCCGCTCGACCGCGGATTGGAAGACGGCGGCGGTCTCCCTCGTGATCCGCGAGAGGTCGACCGGCTCGAACAGCGCGCGCGCCTTGCCTGCCTCGATGCGCGCGAAGTCGAGGAGCGCGTTCACGAGCTTCATCAGGCGAAGCTCGTTCCGGTAGACCGCCTCAAGGGCGGCGCCCTCGAGCGACCTCTCGGGCGACGCGAGGGCGTCCTCGGTGTGTCCGATGAGGAGGGTCAGCGGCGTTCGGAACTCGTGGCTGACGTTCGAGAAGAACGCCGTCTTCGCCCGGTCGATCTCGGCGAGGGCCTCCGCCCGGCGCTTCGCCTCCTCCACCGCGGTGGCGCTCTGGGCCGCGCTCGTGATCTGGGCCGCGAGCAAGTCGTAGAACGTCCGGTACTCGAGATCCATCTCGCGGGTCGGGTTGATCCCGGCCACGAGCAGCCCGATCGGCGGCTCGAGGCTGCTCGGCACGAGGGGCAGGACGATCGCGTGCTCGACCCGCTGGCCGGCCGGACCGATCCGAGCTCCGTACCCGAGCTCGTCGACCCGCATGAGGCGAGCGGTCGCCGAAGCCACGACCCCGGCGATGAGCGCGTGCTCGGCCGCGGAGAGATCGATGCGGCGCGCGACGGTCTCGTCGTCGGGCGCGAAGCCGCTCGTCCCCTCGAGCTCGAGCGAGCGACCGTCCGCCCGCATCGAGTAGAGGGTGGCGAACGGGATATCGATCGGGTTGCGCTCGAGGGTGAGGAGCGCGGTCGCGTAGGCCGCCTTGAGCGACTTCTGCAAGAGCGCGCGGCCGGAGAGCTCGGACAACGTGCGGAGGCGCCGCGCGTTCAAGACCTTGTCGGTCGTCTCCGCGGAAGGGCAGAAGAGCCCCGCGACCCCTCCGTCCGGGTCGAAGATGGGGCTGTAGGAGAAGGAGTAGAACGTCTCTTCGAGGCGGTCTCCGCGGCGCATGAAGAGGCGAACGTCCTCGAGGAACGAAGCCTCTCCGAGCCGGAAGACTTTGTCCGCGAGCGGGCCGCAGACGTCCCAGATCTCCGACCAGACCTCGGAGGCGGGCCGGCCGAGCGCGCGCGGATGCTTCGCCGCTCCGAGGACGGGGATGTACGCGTCGTTGTAGAGGAACGTGATCTCGCTGCCCCAGCCGAGCCACATCGGGTGGCGCGAGTTGAGGATGAGGCTCAATGCCGTCTTCAAGCTGGGGGGCCAGGAATCGAGCGGGCCGAGCGGAGTGTCGTCCCACTTCATCGCGCGAATGAGCGCGCCGAGCTCGCCACCGCCGGTCAGCCTCTTCATACTTCCCTCGGGCCCGCCGTCGCTCGGCAACCTCGTCCAGCGCCGCTCGCGTCGAGCTCCGTCACGCGATGTAGCACGAACGACGCGGAGAGCTGCGCCTCGTCGCGCGCGTGTCGGCGCTGTAGCGTCGCGCCACAGAGGCGAGCATGCACGCGGGCGACACTTCCGCTCAAAGGCCCCGCCGAGGGTGGCGTATCTTCAGGACGACATGCATCGAACCCTCATCGCTTGTCTCACCGCGGTCGCGACCTTGCTCGGGTGCGGCGACGATCCCCTCGGGCCGACCGGAGGCGCGGGCGGGGGCGGCTCGAGCGAGGGTGGTGCGATCGGCCACGGCGGAGCGGCCGACGGCGGATCCGTCGGAGCTGGAGGCGACGCGAGCGGGGGGGGCGGCGCCGAGCCCGTCTGCAAGGAGTACCCGGTGTCGTGGACCTTCCCCGACACGCAGCCGGCCGCCCTCGCCGATCTCCAGTCGCTCACGGAGGGCGCGACCATGGAATGGTCGGCCCAGCACGGGACGCTTCAGCTCGTGACGAACATGAGCGTGCCCCTCGATTGCTCCACCGACGTGTGGACGGGCCTCTTTTCGATCGTCGCCGCCCACCCCGACCTCTTCCAGATCGATCGCGCCGAGTGGGCGGACGAGCCGCCGTTCCCGTGCTCGGCGGTGCCGAACACCCAGATCGTGAACACGAACCGGCTCAGCCTGGCGGGGGACGAAGTGCGCAAGGACGTCTTCGCCTTCTTCGTCGCGCCGGACGGCGGCGGGGGTGTGAACCTCACCGGGGTCTCGGGGTTCTATCTCCCCCATCTCGAGCCCGGCGACCTGCCGAGCTGCGCGAACGCCCCCGACGCCGAGCTCGAGGCGACCGTCCGCTCCCAGAGCTTCGCGTTCTCGACGTTCGATCTCTGCGCCCCTACCGGCTCCGGCACGTACACGCCCGCGGAAGGGGACGTCGTCACCCTCGACGAGATCTATTGGGAGTGGGACGACGCGGAGGTCGGCGTCCTCGCGCGGAAGAGCCGGCGCGGGACGCTCGTCATCGATCCGAGCCACTACACGGACGAGATGCTCGCGAGCAACCTCAACTGCCCCGACCCGGACGATCCGAGCGGCGACGGCCGAATCCTCGGCTTCAGCCTCACCTTCGACGCGGTCACGGGGGAGCTGCTCGACGCCTCACCCGGCATCGGCTGCATCGTCTGTTGACCGGCGACGAAGGAGCTCAGCGCCGGAACGCGACCTCGATGCGGTTGTAGAAGAGGCTGCGATCGCGCAGGGCGTAGCTCCTCCCGAGGGCGTCGTCGAAGACGAGCTCCGGCTCGAAGAACGAGCGCACGTCGCGCGTGCTGTTCATGTGGCGGAACAAGATCGCGGATCCCGGGGCGAGGGCGGCCTTCAGCGCCTTTGCCCACGCATCCAGATCTTCGTCGCTGAACCCGTCGAGCAGGTTCGAGAGGCTGACGACCTCGAACCGGTCGAGGCCGGGGACTTCGAGGAGCGTGCCGTGGATCCGCTCCACCTCGAGGGCCCCTCCGTTTCGGATGTAGTAGGGCGCGCACTCCTTCCGGTAGCCGCCCAGGAACACGTGCTGGAGGAACGGGTTCTCGGGGGCGGCGTCCCGACGCAGGCCGCGGGAGAAGGCCCGCGCGAAGTAGGCGGGGTGGGTCCCGTCCTCCGCCCACTTCGTCGCCTCGCCGAGGGTGGTGCGCACGAGCACCGGATCGAAGCAGGCGTGAAATGCGGCCCGGAAATAGCGCGAGCTCGTCCAGCGGCGGACCATCGAGTCGAGCTCGGGCAGGGGGCGCGCCCGAATGAAGAAGGAGAGCAGCTCTTGATGCGGGGCGATGAACTCCTCGAAGAACGCGCGGAGCAGGCGGAAGACCTTCTCGAGCTCGCCGCACTGGTTGAGCCCGGCGTTGGCGGCGTTCTCCACGTTGAGGGCCACGAGATCGCGCCGCTGGGCCGCCTCGGCCTTGCGGGCGAGGTGCTCGAGCTGAGCCGCGTTCGTGTCGAACGCGGCGACGTCGACCCAGGGGAAGCGGCTCTTCAACGAGAGGGCCACGCACCCGCCCGATGCCACGCAGAGCACCCGACGCGCCTTGGTGCGCAGGATCAGATCCCCTTCGACGCGCGGGTCTTCACGGATGACGGCGTAGCGGAGCGTCGGCTCTTCCATCGAGGCATAGCTCTAACGGGACGGACCGGCCGCGGGCAAGTCCTCTCGCGCGCGCGAGAAGTCACGGCAAGCCCGGGCGACGCGGTAGGATGGCCCATGTCCTTTGCCCTCCCATGGCGGCTCGGCGCGATGGGGCTCGCCGCGCTCGCGACCAGCCTCGCCGTCGGCGCGGCCGCGCTCGGCGTGCACCGTGCCGACCCCAGCCAGGACGCGACGATCGCTCGAGCCGAAGGAGCGAGCGCCCGGCCACAGGCGCGCGATCGAAGCGCGGCCGGGCCGAGCGCGCGCCCGGCCGGGGGCCCGCGCGCCGTCGTCGTGCTCGCGACGGAGCCGAGCGGCTCGAGGTCCGAGCTCTTCGCCGTCCCCATCGGCGACAAGGCCGTCCCCCCGCCCTTCGCGTCCCTCACCCACGGGAAGGGAGCGACCGCGCGCGGAGCCCTCGTCGACGACGACCGGGTCGCCGTCGTCGCGGACGCGGACGGCCCGCGGGCGGTGCCAGCCTGGGGTCGCCCTCACGGTCGCCGACGCCCGCGGCTCCGCGCGCGAGCCTCGCCCGCGGCGTCGTGCACGCGTCCGCTCCGCTCGTGACGGCGAGCGGCGCGCTCCTCGTGTCGCGCGGGGACGCGAGCGCGACCGCGCCCGACGGCACCGCGCCCCTCACCATCGATCGGGTCGACCCTTCGACGGCGGCGGTCGAGACGCTCTTCGCGATGCGCGGACACCTCCTCTACCTCGCGGGGTCGATCGACGATCGCGCGCTCGTCTACGCGATCGACGCCGACAGTCGCGCGTCGCTGCTCGAGGTGCCGGACGGGGGCGGCCCCCCGCGCGCGCTCCTCTCGGAGCTGCCGCCCTTCGCGCGGGACTTCGTCGTCGACGACACGACCCGCACCTTGACCTTCGTCGATCGTGACGAGCACGACAGCGCGCGCTGGGAGGTCCTCTGCCTCGATCTCGACAGCGGCTTCTTGGAGGCGGTCGCGAGCGGCGACTCGATGCTCCTCGTGCCCGCGCTCCTCCCCGATGGGTCGCTCGCGATCTACGACGCGAAGAGCGCGCGAGAGCGGGACCTCGGCGGCGCGGAGATCGCCCTGCCCGCCCCCGGCGTCTTGAGGGTCGCGCGCGCGGTGACCGACGACGACCCGGCCGTGGTCGCGGGGATCGTCACCGAGCCGGGCCATTTCGGGAGGCCCATCGCGTTCGCGGCGGGCACGGCGATCCGGATCCCCGCCCCCGAGGGCCGCCGCGTCGCCGTCCTCGGGACGATCGCCCTCCGCCCAGGTGCGCGATGAAGCGCGCGCTCTTCCTCGGGGCGGCGATGGCGGCGACCGCGGTCACGTCGACCGCGCGCGCGCAGTATTGCCCTTCGTACACCCTCTCGAGCCCGAGCAACGATCACGGCTGCGGCGTCGAGGCGGTCCCCGGCGAGAACCCCTCCCCCGCGGCGTGGACCGGCATCTTCGATCTCGTCTCGCGCGGGCCCGCCGTGTGGGGCGACGCCGGGCCGAGCGTCCCCGATATCGGTCAGGGCTGCGGCATGCCCGAGCCCCTCCACGACGTGCCGGCGCGCTTCCCGTGCGAGCTCCTCAAGGCGATCGCGATGGTCGAGTCGGGGTGGCGACAGTTCTGCGAGCCGAGCGAGCCCGCCGATCAAGCGGGCAACGGCTCGCAGACGATCATCTCGTTCGACTGCGGCTACGGCGTCGGCCAGGTCACGAGCGGGATGCACCAGGGCGAATCGCCGGACTTCGACCGCGCGCGGGTCGCTTCGGACGCGACCTACAACCTCGCGACCGGCACCCGGATCCTCGCCGGCAAATGGATCGCGACCGAGTGCGTGGGCGACAACCAGCCCGCCGTCGTGGAGGACTGGTACACCGCGACGTGGGCCTACAACGGCCTCGCGTACATCAACAACCCGAACAACCCCAACTACGACACCGAGCGCGGCGTCTACGACCCTGCCGTCAACAACGCCGCCCCTTATCAAGAGAAGGTCTTCGGCCGCATCGAGCACCCGTCGAACGATCTCTGGCCGAGCGTGGCCCTCGCCTACCCGAACCCGGGGGACTGCGGATCGTCCGGCTCGCCGCCCGCGCTGCCGGAGCCGTCGTGCGCTTCGCCCACCGACTGCAACGCGACCCGCGAGATCCACGCCACGATGTGCGACGGCGCGGGCGAGGGCGGCGCGGGGGGCGCGGGAGGAGCCGCGAGCGCGGGCGGAAATGGCGCCGGGGGCACCGCGAGCGGCGGCGCATCGTCGAGTGGCGGGGAAGGCCCGGGGAACGGCGGCGCCGGCGGCGCGAACGGCGAAGACGAAGGGGACGAAGGGTGCTCCTGCCGCGCGGGGCACAGCGCGCCGGGGGGCGCGCTCGGGCTCGGTCTCGCGGTGGGCCTCGCGGCGATCGCGCGCGCTCGCAAGGCAAGGCGGACGAGAGGCCCGCGGTGAGCCAACAGCCCCCTCCTTGGTCGCCGCCGGGATCGGACGCGATCCTCGGCTACGCCCGCTCGCGCCGGCTCCTCTACGAGCTGCGCCCGGACGAGCGCTGGTTCCGGCACTGGGAGCCGCACGACACGATGGTGGCCCCGGAGCTCTGGCTCAACGTCTGCACGGAGCGCTCGCCGTACGGGACGTTCGTGGTCGCGGAGCCGTGGACGGCGGGCGAAGGCCTCATGCCGATCGAGCGCGCCGTCGTTGGCTTCGCCCAAGTCCCGACGCTCTACGGGGGCCGCGGGGGAGCGCGGCGCGCGGCGATGCGCGTGGGCGAGCCGTTCCTCACCAAGGTCGCCTATCTGGAGGCGCCCCCGCCGCCGAAGGTCACGCTCGACGATCCGGTCTGGGACGCCCACGTGACGACGTTCGCCGCGTCGCCTTCGGAAGCGCTCGCCGCCTTTCCGCGTTCGTTGCGAGACATGCTCCGCCATCGCGGGTTCCGCGGGCACCTCGAGATCCGGCCCGGCGGCTTCGTCGTCCATCACGAGGGCCTCGTCCCCCGCCCGAGCGACTACGATCTCACCTTCCGCATGCTCCACGACATCGCCCGCACCCTCGCCTCCGCCTGACCCGAGCGTCCCCATGCCCCGCATCCTGATCGTCGAAGACGAACCGGCCATCTCGGAGTCCCTCGGCTATGCGCTCGGTCGCGACGGCTTCGACGTCGTCGTCGCCGGCACCCTCAAGGAGGCGCGCGCCAAGCTCGACGGGATCGAGCTCGTGCTCCTCGATCTGATGCTCCCCGACGGCAGCGGCTTCGACGTGCTGCACGAGGCGCGCCGGCGCCCTTCGCGCGCCCCCGCCGTCATCGTCCTCTCGAGCCGCGACGCGGAGGCGGACCGGGTCGCCGCCCTCGAGACAGGCGCCGACGACTACGTGACGAAGCCGTTCAGCCCCCGCGAGGTCGTCGCGCGGGTGCGGGCGGTGCTCCGCCGCGCGGGCAGCGCCGAGAAGACGGAGGAGGCGCCTCCCGCTGCCCCCGATCCGGCCATCACCGTCGACGAGTCCTCGCGTCGCGCGCACGTGAGCGGCCGAGAGGTCGAGCTCACCCGCGTCGAGTTCGATCTCCTCGCGTGCCTCCTCTCCGCGCCCGGACGCGTCTTCACCCGCGCCCAGCTCATCGATCGGGTTTGGGGGGACGGCTTCGCGATCACCGATCGCACCATCGACTCCCACGTGAAGGCCCTGCGGAGGAAGGTCGTCGAGGCGGAGGGCGACGCGAACCTGATCGAGACAGTGCGGGGGGTGGGGTACCGCGTCGTCGGCGAGGAGGTGAAGAAGCGATGATGCAGACGCTGCTCATCGCGATCTCCAGCGTCGGTCTCATCCTCTTCGTCGCCTTCGTCGCCGCCCGCCTCATCCGCTCTCGCACCGCGGGCCTCAGCATCCGCATGCAGTTCTTCCTCGCCCTCGCCGGGATCGTGGGGGCGTTCGCGTTCGGGCTGGGGGTGCTCGTCCTCGATCGGGTGAAGGCTCGCGCCACCCTCCTCGCGGAGGAGAGCGCGCGCTCCGAGGCGACCGCGATCGCCGCCCTCGTCACCAACGACATGGAGGTGAAGGGGAGGAGCCTCGAGGAGATCGCGCGCGACTTCTCTCCCATGCCGGGCGACGTGGGGATGACGCTCCTCGGCCCCGACGGGCAGGCCCTCGTCCTGACCGGCAGCGACGGGAAGGGCCCCTCCGACGACGCGGTCGAGGTCACCGTGCCCATCGTGGCGAAGAACCGCGAGGTCGGGCGCGTGCGCGTCGTCAAGCCCACCCTCGCGATCCAGCGGACCCTCGCCGACTTCGCCCCGACCGTGCTCGTCATCAGCCTCGTCCTCGGGGCCGCCGCCGCGATCGCGGCCGCCATCATCGGCCGCGCCATCGCCGCCCCCATCGAGACGCTGACCGACTTCGCGGTGCGGGTCAGCGAAGGGCAGCTCTTCGCGTCCGCGCCCCCCGCTCAAGGCCGCGAGGTCGCGCGCCTCTCCCGCGCGGTGGAGACGATGCGGCGCGAGCTCGAAGGGCGGCCGTTCGTCGAGACGTTCGCCGCCGATCTCTCCCACGAGCTCAAGAACCCCGTCGCCGCCATCCGCGCGAGCGCGGAGGTGCTCGCCGACGGCGCCCTCGACGAGCCGCGCGAGGCGGCGCGCTTCGTGGGCCGAATCCAAGAGGCGACGAGCCGCATCGAGGTCCTCCTCGGCGAGCTCCTGAGCCTCGCGCGGATCGAGGCGCGCGGGGTCGAGGACGCGGGCGTCGTCGATCTGTTCGCGATCGTGCGCGACGTCGTCGCGCGGGCGAAGGAGCGCGGGGTCGCGATCGATCTCGCGGGCGCGAGCGCGCTCGTGAAGGGCGAGGAGCTCTGGCTCACCCGCCTCGTGGAGAACCTCGTCGACAACGCGGTCCAGCACGGCACCGAAGGGGCCCCGATCAAGATCGAGATCGGGCGCGGCGGCGATCGGGTCGTGCTCGACGTGCAGAACGCGGGCGAGGTCCAGGAGCACGTGAAGAAGAAGCTCTTCAAGCGCTTCATCTCCACGCGCGCGGACCGCGGCGGCACCGGGCTCGGGCTCGCGATCGTGCGCGCCGTCGCGGAGTCACACGGAGGCAGCATCGTCTGCGAGCGACACGGACCGCCGTTCGTGACGTTCCGCGTCCAACTCCCCGTCGCGCGTCAAAGCTTGCTGATGCCCGCGGTGAAGAGCGCGTGATCGCACGCGTTCGCGAGCGCGGAGGGCTTGTTGACAAATAAAACAATCAGTGAGAGAAGCGCGTTCTCCACGAAAGCTCCACACGAGGACCATCGTCGCTGACACGCGAGGCCATTAGGCTTCGAGGGTCATGTCGATCACGTCTTCCTCGTTCGGTGACTCTTCGCTCGGCGCTTCGATGGGCTCGTCGAAGGGATCGGGCAGCGCTCCCAAGGCGCCCGATCACGTCGCGATCATCCTCGACGGCAACGGCCGCTGGGCGACCTCGCGCGGCCTCCCGCGCACCGCCGGCCACGAGCACGGCAGCAAGGCCGTCCGCACCGCCGTCTATGGCTGCCACGATCGCGGCGTCCGCACGCTCACCCTCTACGCCTTCAGCGCCGCGAACTGGAACCGACCGAAGAACGAGATCGAGGTCCTCATGAGGCTCTGCGCCGAGTTCGCGGAGCAAGAGGTGGCCGAGCTCGTACGACGCGACATCAAGGTGATCGTCATCGGCGACATCGACGAGCTTCCGACGCGAACGCGCCGCGCGACGGAGGCGCTCGTCCAAGCGACGAAGGACTGCAAAGGGATGAAGCTCGCCCTCGCCCTCTCGTACGGCGGCAGGCAGGACGTCGTCAGCGCCATCCGCCAGATCGCGATCCGCGCTCGCGCCGGCCTCGTGATCCCCGAGGAGGTCAACGAGCAGAGCCTCCGCGCCTATCTCTCCACCGGGGAGCTCCCCGATCCCGATCTCGTGATCCGCACCGGCGGCGAGCGGCGGCTCTCGGACTTCCTCCTCTTCGAGTGCGCCTACGCCGAGCTCTTCTTCACCGAGACGCTGTGGCCGGACTTCACCGAGGCCACCCTCGACGAGGCCCTCGCCGCCTACGCCCGCCGCCAGCGCCGCTACGGCCGCACCGGCGCCCAGGTCGTCGAAGAAGAAGCGGAAGCGAGCTGAGTCGAAGAGGTTGGCGCGCCCGGCAGGATTCGAACCTGCGACCCGCGGCTTAGAAGGCCGCCGCTCTATCCAACTGAGCTACGGGCACGTGCGACGAGATGTAGTCGGCAAGCCGAGCGCCGACAACAGCGACGTGGCGGCGACCCCGTCCCCTGACGGGAGCCGCCCTCGCGCGTTCGTCCCCACGCGCTACCAGGGGTCGAAGCAGCGCTTCTTGCCTTGGCTCGGAGAGATCTTCTCCGGCCTCCCGTTCTCGAGCGCCACCGACGTCTTCGGCGGCACCGGCGCCGTCGGATACCTCCTCAAGACGCTCGGCAAGCAGGTCCACGTCAACGACGTGCTCCTCGCGAACGCGACCAACGCGACCGCGCTCGTCGAGAACGACGCCGTCACCCTTTCGAAGGAGCGGATCGACCGCATCGTCGCGCCCGATCGGAGGCGCCGCTACGCGGACGTGATCGCGCGCACCTACGGAGGCGTCTTCTACCTCGACGCCGAGAACGCCTGGCTCGACGTGGTCGTCCAGAACATCCACGCCCTGCCCGATCGGCTCGAGCGCGCCCTCGCCCTCCACGGGCTGTTCCAAGCGTGCTTGATGAAGCGTCCGTTCAACCTCTTCCACCGCAAGAACCTCTCGGTGCGGACGGCGCGGGTGCCTCGCTCGTTCGGCAACGCGACGACCTGGGAGCGCCCGTTCGAAGAGCTGCTTCGCGCGTCGATCGCGCGCGCCAACGCCGCCGTCTTCGACAACGGAGCGCGCCACCGGGTCACCTGCCTCGACGCCTTCGCGTGCCCCCTCGACGCCGACGTCGTCTACCTCGACCCGCCCTACGTCCGCGCCGACGGCGCCGCCTTCTCCTACGCGGACGGCTACCACTTCCTCGAAGGCCTCTGCGACTACGCAGGCTGGCCGGCGCGCGTCGACCGATCGAAGAAGCACCTCCCCTACGCCCGCGAGAGGAGCCCGCTCGAGGTGCCGCGCACCCACAAGGAGGCGCTCCTCTCCCTCCTCGAGCGCGTCGGGCGAGGGTCCTTCGTCGTCGTCTCCTACCGGAGCGACGGCGCCGTCTCCGCCGCGGACTTCACCGCCGCCCTGGAGAAGATGGGGCGCTCCGTCCGCGTCCACGAGAAGACGAGCAGCTTCGCCCTGTCGCGCGCGCGCACCGCCGAGCTCGTCGTCGTGGGCTCGCCTTGTGCGGGCCCGCGGAGTCGGCTAACCCGAAGGCCGTGAGCACCTCCGACTTCGAGAAGGACGCCGATCTGACGCTCCAAACCCTCCGCGCGTCGCTCGACGACTCGGGCATCGACGCGGAGATCGAGCTCCAGATGGGGATCCTGAGCATCGAGCTCCCCGACGGCACGAAGTACATCGTGAACAGCCACCGCGCCGCCAAGCAGATCTGGATGGCGGCGGACCGGAGCGCCTGGCACTTCGACCGCGCGAGCGACGGCCGCTGGATCGCCGCGAAGACGGGCGACGAGCTCTTCGCCGCGCTCGAGGGCGTCCTCTCGAAGAAGCTCGGCGCCCCCATCGCCCTCCCCCGCTGAGGAGGCGGAGGCCGCCCGCGCTACGATTTACGTAGCACCGCGCGCCGATGCCCACCCCCGCCTCGCTCCGCGAGGCGCCCC
>JBGAID010000091.1:0-48756 GCA_044225865.1 Polyangiaceae bacterium
TGAGGACGAGCGGGACCCGCACCTGCTCCTCGTAGACGGTGGACCCGTGATAGCGGCCGCCGTGCTCCCCGAACTCCTCGCCGTGGTCGGCGGCGACGATCACGAGCGATCGAGGGCGATGCGCGCGCATCGTCTCCACGAGGGCGCCGAGGACGCGGTCCGCGGCCGCGATCTCGGCGTCGTAGCGATCGACGTCGCGCGCTCCGAAGGTCTGCCCTTCATAAGGGGCGCGGGGGCCGTCGAGGTGGACCCACGCGAGCACGCGCTCGCTCGCGGAGCGCGCCCCGAGCCAGCGCTCGAGCGATGCGGGGCGCGCCTCGTCCGCCGTCTCGTCGAGGGCGACGTCCGAGAATCCGAGCTTCGAAGATCGAAGCGGGGCGATCCGCTCGTCGTCCGGTGGCAGCACCGTTGGAGGGAAGAACGCGGCCGTCGCGTACCCGGCGCGGCCGAGGACGGTCGCGATCGTCTCGATGCCGTCGGCGAGGCCCATCGCGACGAGCGGCCTCGTGAACGTCCCCGCCAACAGAGACGAGACCGCGTAGGGGGTCTCGGGCGCAGCGGTGTACGCCGCGTCGAAGCGCACGCCCTCTCGTGCGAGCCCGTCCAACGTCGGGGTGGTCGGTCGATCGTAGCCGTAGGCGCGGACGTGATCGGCGCGCACGCCCTCGAGGGTGACGACGAGCACGTCCCAGCCTTCCAGGTCGAGGGGGGCCTTGGGCTCCTTCGGAGCTCCCTCGGCGGGATTCGGTGGAGGCGGGATCGGATCGAGCCAGACCGCTATCCCGACCACCGCGCGAGCGAAGGGGGCCCCCTCCGCGTCGATCCGCGCCGTCAGCGCCGCCCGCTCGGCGGGAGGGGGCAGCATGGTCGCGCCCGCGAAGATCGAGACGAGGGCGGCGAGCGCGCGGACCGCTCCGAAGAGCTCCAGGGCCCGGCGCACGTGAGGGTCGCGCCGAGCGATCGACCCTCCTCGCTCGCTCGGGCCATAAGCGAGGGTCGCGATCGCGAGCCCGACCACCGCCATCACGCCGAGCGCCCCGGGGCCACCGGCTCCGCTCGCGCGCCGCGCCCAGACGAAGCAGGCGACCGTCGTCGCGAGCCCCAGCCCCAACGCCGCCAGGCGAAAGGCGGGAGCGCCGCTCTTGTGCGCGCTCGCGAGGTGAGGGCCGGCCCCCCAACCGACGACGCCGCCCGCCGCGAGCGCGAGGGCGGACGCGAACGCGCTCGGAGCTCCCTCGGCGGAGCGGGTGGCGAGGAACGTCACCGCGCCGGCGTCGATCCCCGCGACCACGGCGAAGGCGACGCGCGCCGGTCGGGCGGCCGCGCGGCCAGCGAGCTCGGCGAGCGCGCCCGCCGCGAGCGCGATCGGGGCGAGGATCAACGTCCCCAGAGCGAAGACCCCGCGACGCGCGCCCGCCCCATCTCCCAGCGAGCTCGTCGCGAGGGATGCCCCGAAGCCGGCGACGGCGAGGAGGTACGTGTCGAAGATCTTCTGTCCGCGCGGCGCCCGCGAAGCGAGCATGGGCGCGGGAGCGGCGTGAGGTGGCGGTCCCCTCCGCGCCCCCAAAGCGCTCACCCGTACTGGATGTCGAGGATCTCGTAGACGCGCTCGCCGTTCGGCAGCTTCACCTTCACCTCGTCGCCGACGAAGTGACCGAGGAGCGCCCGCGCGAGCGGCGAGGCCACCGAGATGCGCCCCTCGTCGAGGTTCGCCTCCTCCGGGCCGACGATCTGGTAGCGGGTCTCCTCGCCGGTATCGATGTTGGAGAGCTGGAGCTTGGCGCCGAACTGCACCTTGTCGCTCTGGATCTTCGCCGGGTCGATGACCTCGGCCCGAGAGAGGGACTGCTCGATGTGGTTGATGCGCGCGACGATCATCCCCTGGCGCTCGCGGGCCGCGTGGTACTCCGCGTTCTCGCTCAGATCGCCGTGCTCGCGCGCGGTCGCGATGTCCTTGATGACCTGCGGAGCCTCGACCTCCTTCAAGCGCTTGAGCTCCTCACGCAGGCGCGCCTGCCCCTCGGGCGTCATCGGAACCTTTTCGGACATGGCAGATCCTTATCGCGAAGCTCCGCCGGCTTGAACAGCCGTCGTGTGTGGCAAAGCGCCCGGGTCCTTCAGCGGCTCAAGGGGCCTTCGCGGCCGGGTCGGCGGCGGCGGACATGGGCGGCGGCGGGGCCGCCTTTCGCGGCCGCATCGACACCGTCGCCTTGAGGACGTCCTTCCCCGTGGGCTTCGTGATGTCGGCGCGCTCCTCCGGGGTGATGGAGATATCGAACTCGCGGAACGTGGACGTGAACGTGTACGACCCCGAGTATCGGGAGTCGACGCGCAGCGCGCCCACGTTCTGGATCGGCTTGTCCTCCGTCCGCGGGACGATCCAGACGACGTACGTCTTCGCGAGCGGGTTGAGCTTGCCAGGATCGCCGAGGTGCTCGACCGAGACCGTGTACGAGCCGTTGCCATCGTCGGAGAGCGACGCGGTGACCTGTCCTTGCACGAACGGCAGGCTCGCGTCGGGGGCCATCGCGAAGGTCGTCTCTTTGCAGCCGGGAGCGGCGGCCCCGAGGAGCGCGACGGTCAAGGCGGTGCGGAGTGTCGTCCTCATGAGGGCCTTCTTAGAAGACGAAACGGCGAAGGCAAAGGATTCGGCGAAACGATCAGAACCCCTCCCGCGACGCAGCTCGAAGAGCGCACTCGCCTGGGAGAGGGCGGCGAGCGCGTAGCGCGCCGGGGGTGCGGATCAGCGCCCAGACGCGGCCCCCTCGATCCACTCGGGCGGAAGGTCCAAGAAGCCCTCGTTGAAGAGGTGCTCGTACGTCCCCGCCTCGAGCTCGGAGACGATCATCGTGAAGAGCTCGGGGTTCGTGATGAACTTGAGGGTCTCCTCGCGGGAGGCACCCGCCGTGTCGGCGAGCCTGGTCACGAGCGCGTCCTCCGCGAACGACACGAGGCGGGTCATCATCCCCCGTTCGAACGCCGTCCGGAACGGCCCGAAGGCGTGGCGGCCGATCTTGTACCCATAAGCCTTTCCCTCCACCTTCGACGCGGCCTGCACGACCTCGCGTGAGAGGGCCGGGATCATGGGGGGAAGGTCGCGAGAGACGAAGTCCACGAGCACGCTGCCGAACACCCCCACGATGCGCTTCAGCTCGGTGCTGCGGCGCGCGAGGAAGGCATCCTGCATGTC
Organism: Polyangiaceae bacterium; assembly: GCA_044225865.1. Taxonomy (GTDB): domain Bacteria; phylum Myxococcota_A; class Polyangia; order Polyangiales; family Polyangiaceae; genus Xiheicaenibacterium. The sequence goes on from JBGAID010000091.1 coordinate 3,191, forward strand.
TTTGGTGAGCTTCTCGAGGAGCTCACTGCTCCGCTCACGGATCTCCTCCGAGACGTACTCGAAGTTCTCGAGCTCGTTCTTCATTCGGTGGTGGTACCGCGTGAGCAGATAGTAGATGGCCTGCTCGCCGTGCTGGATGACCTTGGTCGTCCCGTCCACCCCGCGCGTGCGCTCGTGCAGCTCGCTCTGGAAGAACAGCCGCGCGAGGTTGCGCAGCACCGTCTTGAGCTTCTTCTCGATCGCCAACGTCGGGGCGCCCGCCCGAAAGAGACGCTCGAGCAGCCCCGTGAGCGCTCGCTCCTGCTGCTCCGCGATGGCCGCCCGCTGCTCGCCCGAGGCGGGGGGCGGCGCGGCGAGCTGGTCTTGCATCTGCCGGAGCTGGGCCACCACCTGGGCCGTGATCGCGTCGAGCTCGGGGTTCGTCTCGAGGTCGGCCTTGTAGTGGACGATGCGCGCCTCGACCTGCTCCTCGAGGAGGCCGAGCGCGCTCTCCGCGATCGCGTCCTTCGACGCCTGGCTGAGCGACTGACCGGGGGCGGGGGCGACGATCGCGGGGCGGGCTCCCGTCGGCGCGGGGAGCGGCCTCCGCGCGCCCGCCGCGCCGGACGGAGCTTGAGGCGGAGGCGGAGGAGGGCGTCCGTGGGCCATCTGCCCCAGGGTAGCGGCTTTCTTCGACGGTCCGCTCCGCATTTGCTAAAGGCGGGAGCGATGAGTCGCCTCCGCCCGCGCCCTTCTGTCGTCGCTCTGCCCGTCCTCTTCACGTGCGCCGCGCTCGGCTGCAGCGGAGAGAAGAACGTGGTCCAGAGCTCGAGCGGCTCCCCCGCCCCGGCCACGACGACCGAGGCCGCCGCCACCTCCGCGGCGACCCCGGGAGACAGCGCGAGCTCGAGCGCCTCGGCGAGCGCCACCCCCTCGGGATCCGCGTCGAGCGCCCCCGCCACGAGCGGCCAGAAGGCCGACGACCTCAACGTCCTCGTCCTCAGCATCGACGCGCTCCGGGCCGACCACCTGGAGTTCTCCGGGTACAAGGACGTGATGCCCACCGTGAACGCCTTCGAGAAGACGGCGGTGAGCTACACCAACTTCTACTCGCTGAGCTCGTTCACCGCCCAGACGATCGGCGGCTTCCTCGGCTGCCGATATCCGATGGAGCTCAAACGAAATGGCTCCTTCTTCGCAGCGTACCCGCCGGAGGAGACGATGTTCCCGGAGCTCCTCCAGAAGGCGGGCATCCGCACGATGACCGCGAACGCCCACTTCTATTTCCAGAAGGGCCGCGCCGGCTTCGATCAGGGCTTCGACCTCTACGAGCTCGTGCCCGGCATCAAGAAGAACAACAAGACGGACGAGAGCATCACCAGCCCCGAGCACACCGAGCTGGCCCTCAAGCAGCTCGGAGACAAGGCCAACACGGGCAAGCGGTTCTTCGCCTGGTACCACCTGCTCGACGCCCACGACGAGTACAAGACCCACCCGGAGGGCAAGGACTTCGGCAAGGGAGCGCTCAATCGGTACGACGGTGAGCTCTACTTCGTCGACATGCACGTGAAGAAGATCCTCGACTTCGTCGACGCCCAGCCGTGGGGGAAGAAGACGATGGTCGTGATCACGAGCGATCACGGCGAGGCCTTCGGGGAGCACAGCATGTACCGCCACGCCTTCGAGCTCTGGCACAACCTCACCCACGTGCCGCTCATGATTCGAGCGCCGGGCGCGAAGGCTCGCCGCATCGACGAGCCGCGCAGCCAGATCGATCTCTGCCCGACCATCCTCGACACCTTCGGGGTGAAGCCGGAGCCGACGTACCAGGGGGTGAGCCTCTGGCCGGAGATGACGGGCGGGAAGTCGGAGGCGCGCGACGTGATCAGCGAGCTCGCGCGCGACAGCAACAACGACCGCCACCGGATGTTGGTGCGGGGCGATTGGAAGATCATCGAGTTCGGCAACGCCGCCGCCTTCCAGCTCTTCAACCTCAAGGAAGACCCGAAAGAGGAGAACGACCTCTCTCGGAAGAACAAGGAGAAGTTCGAGGAGATGATGGGCGCCCTCAAGAAGGCCTCCGAGCACATCAAGGAGATCTGCCCGAAGTCGACGGAGCGGCTGACCAACAAGCCGAAGGGCAAGCCCTGCTGATCAGCGCTTCGCGCTCGCCGACCCCTCGCAGACGGCCGCGCGCTTCGAGCTCCGCGCGGGAGGGAGGGGTTGATCAGGGCGCGACGGGGCCGAGCTCGATCGCGTCGGGCGCCCCTGGCTCCGTCCCCGCGATCGCGACCGCCCTCATTCCCTTGCACTCGTAGCGCGCGACCTCGGGCACACGGACGTCCTTGCGGCACGACGAGTCCCCGCTGACGCGCGCCTCGAAGCTCGCGGTGACGAGCTCCACCGCGCGGGTGACGGCGGCGACCCGATCGTCCACCGAGGTCGGATCGACGGGTCGGAGCGATCGCGCCTCCTCGAGGCGGCTGAAGAGCTCCTCCCCTTCGATGCGGGCGCTCGTCGGGCGCCCGGCGGGATCTTCTCGCACCGTCACGACATAGGACATCTGTCGCTCGACGGGGCCGTTCGGGGATGGAACGGCGAAGTCGGCCGTCACCTCCTTCTCGCAGACCCGCCCCGATTCGACCGGCTTGCAGACGGGCGCCGGCAGCGCCAGCGCGAACGCGACGAGGAGATCTGCGGGGCCCTCCGTGAGCGGGGTCGCGTACGCGTCCGGGTCGCTGAAGCCGTCCACGAAGAACGTGAGCTCGGACGCGGCGCGCTCTCGCGCCTTCGCGACGGCGGCGAGGCGCGCCTCCGTCGCCTCCGCGGCCACGCTCAGGCTGTCCGGTCGGGAGGTGTTCTCTCGAATCGCGGCGAGGCGCGATCGCACCTCCTTTGCGTGCGGCCCCGCCGGCAGCGCCTCGAGGTAGGAGGCGAGGCCCTTCGGATCGCGCTCGCGCGAACGGAAGAACGCCGGCTCCGCCTCATCGAAATAGGCCCGCACCTCGCCGGCGTAGGCGCCGTGGGGATACTTCTTCAGGTAGGTGTGGGCGGCGGCCAGGCGCGCCTCCAAGCTCGCTCCCACCCGCGTCTGCCGATAGACCCCGTACTCCGCGGGCGAAGATCGGATCCATCCGCAGCCCGAAGCGAAGAGCGAGAGCGCGATGATCCAAGCGCGCGTCACGGATCGCTCCTCACCGGGTCGCCGCCCTCGTCCACTGGGCAGAAGTCGCACTCGGTCGGGATCGTCGCGCCCTCGTCGGCCACGAAGCTCGCGTAAGCGCCGCACGTCGCGGCGTGGAGCGCGTCGAGGCACACCTCCCCGTCGTGGACGAGGGGATAGCACTCGGATGGAAACGAAGGGTCCTGAGGGATCCGGCCTTCGCAGGCGCTCGTGCACGCGTCCGTCGCGAGACCGCACTCGGTACATCGGGAGCAGTCGACGAGCGCCTTGCGCTCATGGAACTTGATCGCGTCGAGCGGGTCCGCCGCTTGTCCGCAGCTGCCGATGTTGCCGGCGCCGGGGGCGAGGCACAGGAGCCCGAGGAGCGCGGCGGCGAGAGGTCCCTGCTTCGATCTGCGCGTCATGGCAGGAGCTCGTAGTCGGCGACGACGCCGAGCTGCGCGAACAGCACCGGGATCGCCGTGTACTGCTCGTCGAGGGTGGCGGCGCCGTAGAAGAGATCGAACGCCACCTCGGTGGTGACGCCGATCCCGGCGGTGAAGAAGTACGAGACGCTCGCGGCGATCTCGCCCCCGATGTTGGGGTCGGGCGCGAGGACGATCGGCGTCCCGATCCGGCCGTAGACGAGCACGGGCAGCGAGGCTCGATACGCCAAGATGTACGAAGGCGTGAGGTAGGGCTGCCCCGGCCCCGCGAGGGACGAGCCGACGTGGAGCGAGCCGCCGTGCTGCACCCCGGAGGGCGGCCCGCCGAGGGCGCTCGCCGCGAAGTCGAGGAACGGCGCCGTCAGCGAGGTGCTCGCCGCGTCGTCGCCGAGCTCGGTGGAGAGGCGATACGGGTTGTTGAAGCGGAAGCCCACGCCGGAGGCGGCGGAGAAGAGGAAGCGGACGTAGCGACCAGGCGGGCCTTCGAATGGCTTCACCGCCGCCGAAGGATCGAGGGCGGGCTCCTCCGCGGCCGCGACGCGCGCGGAGCCGGCGACGAGCATCGCCGCGCCGATGGCGAGGTGGGCCGGACCAGTCCTCATGCGTCGGCGAAAGATACACGCAGAACACGCCGCGCGAGGGTCGACATCGGCAGCGCCGCGAGCTTCGACTCCGGCACGAACGCGAGCTCGACGTAGGGCGCGATGTCCCCGACCTCCGTGACCCGGGCTCGAAAGACGGCCACGTCGAGGACCCGATGGGTGAGCACGTGCACGACCGACGCGGGGGCCGCCCCCGACGCGAGCGCGATCCCCGCCCGCGCGAACGCCTTCTTCGCCGAGGCCACTGCCCCTTCGATCATCGGCGGCTCCCACAAGCCGGCGAAGAGGCCCGCCTCGGGCCGCCTCGCGAGGAGCACCCCCGCCCCCCCCAACGCGAGCGCGGCCACCATCCCGACCCGCGGCGACGCGCGCCGCTTCTTCGCGGGCGGGAGCTCACGCTCGCGACCTTCGGCGCGCGCGCGGCAGTGCTCGGAGACCGGACACCGCTCGCACGCGGGGGCGGCCTTCGTGCACACCGTCGCGCCGAGCTCCATCAGGGCCTGGTTCGAGTCTCCTGGCCGGATGGGATCCAAGAGCCCGGCCGCGCCTTCGCGCACGAGGCGCCGAGCGCGCGGCGCCTCGACCGGCTCGTCGATCGCGAGCAGCCGCGAGACGACCCGGGTGACGTTCCCATCCACCGCCACCGCCCTCTCGCCGTGGGCGATGGAAGCGACCGCCCCCGCCGTGTACTCCCCTACCCCGGGCAGAGCGGCGAGCTGGGCCGCGGTCTGAGGAAAGCGCGCGTGGTGCCGCGCCACGACCTCGCGCGCGCAGGCGTGGAGGCCGCGGGCGCGCCGGTAGTAGCCGAGCCCCGACCACTGCGCGAGCACGTCCTCGATCGGGGCGGCCGCGAGGGCCTCGACGGTCGGGAACCGCGCGAGGAAGCGGCGGTAGTAGGGGATGACCGTGTCGACTCGCGTCTGCTGCAGCATGATCTCGCTGAGCCAGACCGCGTACGCGTCCTTGGTGTGTCGCCAGGGCAGGTCGCGCTTCTCGCGATCGAACCACGAGAGCAGGAGCGCGCTCGGGAGCGCCATGGAGGGCCCGTACCGCAACCGAGCCGCCCGCGCAAAGGATGACCGCTGCTACGAAAATCATAGCGCGGCGAGCCGCGCCGCGGGAAGGAGGGACAAACAGCCCTTGAGCTCGAGGCGCAGGCGGGCAACAAGGGGGGTGATGCGAGTCGCCTCGTGCATCGTCGCGTGCGCCATCGGGTGCAATGGCGGCGGCTACGCCTGGGACTCGACGAGCGCCCCCAACCCGACCACGGATCCCGCGCCCGTCCCCGCCGCGTCCGGCTCCGCTCCCGAGGTCGTCCTCGCCGAGGATCCCTCCCCTCACGGCGGGCTCTTCACGAGGTGCCGCCAGGGCCTCGCCGCCGAGACGGATCCCGTGCGCGACGTCGCGCGCCTCGCCTCGGTGTGCGGCCCGCCCACCGGGATGGAGCCGGAGGGGCAAGGCATCGTCGAGGGCGCGCTCACCCCCGAGCAGCCCGTTCGGTTCGACCTCGCGATGGCCCGCGGGCGGTGCTACCGGGTGATCGCCGTGTCGGATCCCAACGTCACCGAGCTCGAGGTGAGGGTCCTCTCCCAGCGCGGCACCGTCCTCGCGAGCGATCACGAGCAGGGCCGCTCCGCCGTCGTGCAGCCGGATCGGCCCTTTTGTACGGACGCGGAGGAGCCCGCCACGATCGAGGTCGCCTCGCGACAGGGCTCGGGGGCCTTCGCGCTCGAGGTGCTCTCGATGGCCGCGCCCAGAGGCCATTGACGGCCCGTGCCACCCCCATTACTTCCACCCCGTGGCCGACGAACGCGACGACGAGCCAGGCGGTATTGGCTCTTCGGGCCAGGGGCGCGGCTCGGGCTCCGTTCCTCCTCCCCACGAGTCCACCCCGCCCCCCGCCTACGGCCACGGTGAGGCTCCGGAGCGCAAGCGCCTCTTCGAGCGCGCCGTCCCCGAGATCGTCAAGCGCGCGATCGAGCGCGCAGTCGAGAGCGGGGTGGAGAAGCTCACCGAGCTCAGCGAGCGGCCGGACACCCTCCGCAGCTTCGTGAGCGATCTGAAGCTGCCGAAGGACGTCCTTTCCGACGTCTACGCCCAGATCGACGACACCAAGAACGGCCTCTATCGCGTCGTCGCGAAGGAGATCCGCGACGTTCTGGAGCACACCCAGATCGCCGACGAGATCGCGAAGGTGCTGACGAAGCTCTCCTTCGAGATCAAGACCGAGATCCGCTTCGTGCCGAACGACCGCTCGGCCGAGCGCGAAGGAGCGAGCGAAGAAGAAGAGGACCCCGCTCGAAAGAAGCCCGAGGGCGGAGGCATCCGCCCCAAGGTCACGAGCGAAGTGACGGTGAAGGATCGCTCCGGCGAAGGTCGCCGCGCCCGCTGAGCACCGTCCGAGGCACGAACAAGCGTAGGCCGGCCCATGCCGGCCCAGGCGGACCTCCTGGTCCGCCGTTTCGAGAGGAAAGAATGAGCACCACGACAGCCGTAGCCAGGCCCAAGCCGCCCCGCGTGGGCGGAGAGATCGACGCCTACTGCACGAAGTGCCGAATGGATCTGAACCATCGGATCATCGCGATGGTCGGAGACGACGTGAAGCGCGTCGAGTGCCTCACCTGCCACGGCGATCACAACTACCGGAGACCGCAGGCCGAGCGCGACAAGGAGAAGGAGCGCAAGGCCAACCGAGCCGCCGTCCACGCCGGCCCGGGCGCCTCCTCGAAGTCGTCCGGCCCCAAGAGCCTCGGGGCCAGCAAGCTCGGCGCCAAGCAGCTCTGGGAGCGGTCCATCAGCGGCCAGCCCGCCACCGCCTTCAAGGGCTACAACATCAAGTCCACCTTCGCCCCGGGCGATCTCATCCGCCACAGCCGCTTCGGGGACGGCGTCGTCGCCCGCGTGATCGACGCCCAGAAGGTCGAGATCCTCTTCGAGGACGGACCGCGCACGATGGCTCAAGCGATGGCGTAGTTGGATCTGTTTTCCGCTCGCCGCTCGGGCCGGCAGAGGCGTTCGCCAAGCGAACGCCCTCACGCTTCGCTCGCTACGCTCGCTTCGGTTGGGGGGCTGTGTTTTCCGCTCGCCGCTCGGGGCCGGCAGAGGCGTTCGCCAAGCGAACGCCCTCACGCTCACCGCTACGCCCGCTTCGCCGGGGGTTGCGCTCGCTCGCCGCTCGGGCCGGCAGAGGCGTTCGCCAAGCGAACGGCTTTGCCGCCTTGCTCGCTACGCTCGCTTCGGTTGGGGGTTGTGCTCTTTTCCGCTCGCCGTTCGCTGGCAGAGGCGGCTCGCCAAGCGAACGCCTCGTTTCCAGCTCGATGCCATTCTTTGCGAAGCGGCGGAGGAGATCTCCGTTGCCCACTTCGTCTCGCTTCGCTCGCCGGCCCCACCCTTGCGGCTTCGCCGCGGGCGGGGCGTGGGCGCGCCTCAGCTCTTGGCGTTGGGGGCCTTCTTCCGGGTGACGTAGAAGAAGTCGCGGTCTTCGGAGATCTGCACGAACTCGGTGGGCTTGTGCTTGAGGCCGGGGATCACGGTCTCGGCGATGCTCGGGCCGGACGTGCCGTGCTCGAATAGGAAGAAGCGCGGATAGGAAAAGTTGACGTCGAGTTGGGCGGCGTAGTGGGCTCCGACCGTCATCATCGCCTTCCCGATCGACTGGGCCGTGACGGCGTCGCCGAGGGCGTAGAAGAGGTAGTGCCCGTCCTTGGAGATGCCGAGCGCGGACCGTCGGATGACGGTGTCGCCGCCCACGGCGGCGCCCCAGTTGCGGTTGAGCTCCATGGACAGGCCAGGGTGCGGCTCTCCGCCTTCGACGAGGCAGGGCGGGGTCTGGCGGTACCATGAGAACTTCGCGTCGTCGTCCTTGATGGCAGAGAAGGTGCGGATCGTGAGCTCGCCGCTCGAGGAGTCCTTGGCGACGGTGCAGGCGATGTCGCGCGGCGCGATGAACTGATCGGTGCCGATGCGCATGCCGTATTGGCCGTGCTCGGCGCGGAAGCCGCCGTTGAACGCGGCCATCAACGCCGGCTGATCTTCGCTCGGGACGAGGCCGGGGCGAGAGGCGCGCGGGACGTGCTGGCTCTTCGGCTCGTCGGTGCCGGCCACGACGTGGAGATCGATCTGGTGAAGGTCCATGGCGACGACCGCCACCGCCGCGAAGGGTCGCTTGGGATCCGGGTGCACGAGGCCGCGCCACATGGCGATCGAGGAGGTGTCGCTCGAGACACGGAAGGCCGACCACGAGCCGTCGCCGGAGGCCGCAACTTTGTCGAACGGGGCAGTGAACGGCGCTGGCGCGTCGACCTTCGGGTCGAGCACGACGGTGCGGCCCTCTGCGTTCACGACCACGATGGGATCGTTGGTCGGAGTGTTCTCCCAGTACGTGGTCGGCGCCTCGTCGGCGCGCGTCCGGACGTTGATCCAGTCGGTGACGCCATAGTAGGTGTCCTCCGCCCAGGCCACCGGGCCAGGCCCGAGGACCTTGCGGGCCGACTCTGCGCACCACGGCCCGAAGCTCGGGAACTCGTGGAGCGCGAACGAGAAGCCTCCCGCGAGGGCGACCGTGCTCGCGGCCGCGATGAGGAGGGCACGCTTGATCCGCCGCTTCTTCCGAGGTGCCTGCGCCACTTCGGAGCTCACGTTAGCGGACCTTGAAGGTCTGCGCCAAAAGGCGAGCCAAGGAGCGCCGCGCGGCGCCACCACCTGCTTCGCCTCCACCTCGTTCACCTGCTGCCCCTCCATCGCTCGACCTGCCGACATCCGGCGGATCTACGCTCAGAGGGGGAACGCCATGCCGGTCTGGAGCTCGACCGCGAACCGAGGCGCGTCCGGCCCGGGCTCTTCACCCGGGAGGCCCACGCTCACCTCGATGCGGTGCGTCCCCACCGTCCGGAAGAAGAGCCTTCGCCCCACCGCGTCCGGCCCGAGATCGCACTCGACCCGCATGACGCGAGGGTCGTCGGCCGCGACCTCGCCGTCGTAGTCCGCGCGCATGAAGAGGACGTCGACCTGCGGCCTCGTGCACGGGCCGACCTCCACCCACGCGTCGTACTCGACGCTCGGCTGGAGGACGTCGATGAGCTGACCGTGCCGCGCCCGCCCGACGCGGTAGCGGAAGGCGTCGCGCTTCTCTTGGCGCCGGGTGACCCCGATGCGGTCGTGACGGAGGGAGAGGGCGCCGATCGCGGTCGCCGTCTTCACCGTCGCCGCGTTGAGGTTGGACCGATCCGGCTCCCGGAACTTGTGGATCCTGACGTTCGACGGGAGGCTCTTCTGGATCATCTCCTGGAGGCCCAGGTGCATGCTCACCCGGCCCGCGAGGAAGACGCGGAGGCCCTCGTAGGGATCGGAGCCTCGCGCGAGCCGCTGCAGCGCGATGTTGAGGTGGTGGTGGAACTCGCCGAGCGCGGCCTGGAACCACGCGTCCACGATCTGGCGCAGCACGACCCGGTTGAGGGAGAGCTTCACCTCGCGGGTGCCGCCCTCGAGCGAGCCGAGCTTGATCGACGTTGGGAGCCGGTAGGTCGGGTCGCCCTCGAAGATTGGCCGGACCACCTCCTTCAAGAGGTACGTGTTCGCCCGTGCCTCCGGGGAGGCTTGAAGGAGCTCCTCCGCGCCGGGGATCGCTCTCTCTTCCCGCGGGAGCTCGAAGGGGATCCGCAGCTCGACCATGTCCGCGATGTGGTCCGCGAAGACGCGATAGGCGAGGCGGTGCATCAGGCGCTCGGCCCCGAACCACGGGATGCTCGCGTGCTCGAGGTGCTCGATGATGAGGCTGAAGCCCTCCTTCTTCTCCTCGCCGCTCGGCTCCCGCAGGATGCCGAAGACGATCCCCGCCTCGCTCGCCCCCGCCTCGAAGACCCCGAACGTGATGGGACCGTCCTTGGGGATCGCGCTGAAGGTCCGGAAGGCGGTGGCGAGGAAGCAAATGGACGATAGCCCCGCGTCCGCGACGATCAGCTTGTCGAGCTCGTGGTATTCGAGCATGCCCGCGGGCAGGCTCTTGAAGATGCCTCGCCGGATCGCCACGAGCACGCTTCGGCGGCGCTCCGGGCTCCACCCGGTGGGCATCGAGACGATGTACCGCGTCGAGATGCCGCGCATCCGGTGGTTGACGTGCAGCCCAATCTGGTAGGCGTAGAGCTCGATCGGATCGAAGGGATCGTGGGCGCCGATACCCTCTTCGTCGATGATCGGAGGGGCCGGCTTCTTGAGCGGCTCCACCGTGTCCGGATCGGCGTAGCCGCGCATCCGGTAGCCGCGGTTCTCGTCCGTCCACTCGCGCGCGAGCGAGAGCTCGGTGAGGGTCGAGGCCGCGCGGTGGTACGGGTCGAGGCCGGCGGTCTTCAGGCTCTGTGACGCGAACGCGACGGACACGTCCTCCATCCGGGTGTGAGGCTGGATCACGCGCTCGCGCCAGGCCTTCAACGCGCTCTTCAGGTTGTAGAACGTGATCTCGGACGGGTTCTCGTAGTCGGCGGGACGCTTCGGCGGCTCTTGGGCGCAGATGCGGAACAGCTCCGCCATGCCCTTCTCGAGCCGAGCCGCGACGGTGATCGAGTGCGCGCCCACGTCGATGGCCACCCACTCCGTCGTGCGCTGGTCTCTCCGCGGATCCCTTCGAACGACGTTCGAGGGGGCGGTGTCGCGATCGGCGCGGCCGAGCTTGCGATGGATGCCGACGACCTTGCCCTGGCGAAGGATGGCGATGACGCGAACCCCAGAGAAGCGCGAGCCCTCCCATGCTCCGCCGGTCGGGTCGGTCAGGAACGTCCCCGCGACCGAGGGCAAGCCGCTCACCTGCTTCGGGAAGAGATCCGTGACGATGTCGGGGCTGGGCGCCGCGTCGTAGCGCTCCACCTTGATCGGGGGGGCGTAGTAGTCCTGCGCGCCGTTGCCGTAGATCCGCGGCGTGGCCTGGATCAGCTTCAAATACGGGATCGGGCTCGTCCTCTCGTCGATGAGGAACTCTTGGAAGAGGTTCGCCGGGGTGGCGTGGTTCTCCATCTCCGGCGCGAGCCGCGGCACCGTGTTGTTCATCTCGGTGCCGAAGTAGAAGTACTTCGTCGGGGCGTTGCCGACGAAGGCGCCGACGCGAACGGGGTTGAAGGTCGCGGGCGGCTCGAGCGGCGGCAGCGCGATCAGGTAATCGAGGACGACGGTCGTCGCCCAAGCCTGGCCGAAAATCTTCGACTCCCAGGCCATGACGAGCGTCGGAAACTCGCGGCGCGACAGCGCCTCGACGGCTGTGGTGCTCTCGGCTTCGGCGATTTTTGCAGGATCGATCGACAGCTCGTAGAGCCCCATACGCGGTCCGACCTTATCACGGGGAGATGTCCCCGCGAACGAGGGGGGCGACCTTACCAGATCGTCGAGACAATGGAATCATCTCGGCGCTCTCTCGCCAAGGTCGAGGGGCCGCGCGGAAGGCCGCCGACGCAACGGCCGCAGAGCGGCGCTGCGCGGCCCGCTCGCGCCCGTCCCCGGGGAGCGGAAAGCAGGGAGCGCAAGGCCGGCAGGACGCTGCGGTCCGCGGCTGCTCTCGACTGCAGAGCTCGGCCGCGGAACGGCGCGCTACATCCCACCCCCCACGTCAGACCTTCGAGCGGGAAACGGGGTTCGAACCCGCGACCCTCAGCTTGGGAAGCTGATGCTCTACCAACTGAGCTACTCCCGCAGATGCTCGAGGCCCGCGCAATCTACTTGTGACGAGCGGGATGCGCAAGGCCCTCGAGTCGAAACCGGGCGCAGGGGTCAGAACCAGGAGGGCCGACCAGGAAAGCTCTCGGGAGGAAGCTCGTCGCCGAGGAGGAGCGTCGTCTCGCCGGGGGGGCTCACCCCCGGCTCGCGGACGGTCGGGCGGACACCCGTGCTCGGGCCCTCCCCTTCCAGCGACTCCAAGAGCTGCTCGACCTCTTCGCGTGAAGCAGAAGGGCTCAGGCTGGGGACGTCGAGACCGGGCGGCAGCCACCGGCGGCCGTGGGCGACGAGGACGATGGGCATCTCGAGCGAGCGCGCCCAGCGGCAGATCGTCATCGCCCCGCGCGGAACGGGCGGCAGATCCAAGCTGGCGATGACGAGGAGGCGCCCCGCCGTCTCGGGATCGACGGCGGCGCGATCCATCGCGACCCACGCTGCCTCGAGGCTCTCGACCTCATCCATGGTGAAGGACGGCCGCGCTCCCAAGACCGCCGCCAGCCGCTGCATGAGCAGATCGCAGGCGCGCGACTGAGGCGCGTGCGCGAAGAGCACGGAGGAGATCTCGTGCGGCGGGGGGGAGATGGGCGGGAGGGCGTGAGAAGGCGGCGTGGCCATCGGATTTCGTCGAATCGAGCAGCGTCGGTACCGGACGCCCGAGCCGACAACCCTCGAGCCGCGCCCCGCATTCCTGCTCGGGGCGCCGAACCATAGCGCTTGGTTTCCTCCCGTCGAGGGGGGCCGAGCGAGAAAGCTTGCCGGGCCCCAGCGTCTTGGTTATCGCGGGTCCCATGACGCCCTCCTACGTCGCGACCAGCCGGTGCGAATGCCAAGCCTCGCTCACGGCCCAGCTCACCGAGCAACGCTTCGTCGTCTCCGGGTCGGCGCTCTTGCTCGGGCGCCGCGAGCCTGCACCCGCTCACTCGGTCCACCCCGAGAAGGACGTGTTCGACATCGGGTGGCTCTGCCCATTCTGCGGCCGCAACACGCTCCGGACGTTCGCGGCGTCCGCGCTGACACGGGTCGGCCGCCCCGCCGCTTGAGGTCCGGTGCGTAGCGCGGGTGGCGGCGCAGGGCAGGCCTTTCGCGCTTCGACCACCGCAGAACGGCGTGATCCGCCTGGCCGCGCGGCTTCACTTCGAGTAGCCGAAGGTCAGGGTGTTTGGGCTCCGTTTTGCTAGAAACGGCGCTCGCCAATCACCTCTCACCGTCGAGCCGAGCCACGTCTCGAGACCCGAGGACCGCGTGCAGAACCAGCCCCGCAACACGTGCCGCATGTTCGAGACACCTCTCATCGAGATGTTCTCGCGCACGCATCCCGCGGCGCCGTTCGTCTTCTGGGTGCCTTTCATCGGCTGGTTTCTCTACCGCGCGTTCGCGGAAGGGCTCGGCGTCCTCGCCATCGTCTTCGGCGTGGTCGGCGGCGCCCTCCTCTGGTCGCTCACCGAGTATCTCCTCCACCGCTTCGTGTTCCACACCTCGGGCGCGTCGCTCGCGGCGAGGCGGTTCTACTTCGTGCTCCACGGCGTCCACCACGACTTCCCCACCGACACGAAGCGCCTCGTGATGCCGCTCGGGGTCAGCATCCCGATCGGCGTCGTCGTGAACCTCGCCCTCCGCGCGATCATCTCCCCCACCCTCGGCGCGGCGTATGTGTCCCCCGTGTTCGTCGGCTTCGGCGTCGGGTACCTCGCGTACGACGGGATCCACTACGCGACCCACCACTTCCGGATGACGTCCCCGATCGGGAAGTGGCTGAAGCGCTATCACATGGTGCATCACCACACCGGCGAGAACGCTCGCTACGGCGTCTCCTCTCCGCTCTGGGATTGGGTCTTCGGGACGATGGCCCCCCGCGCCTCCAGCGCCCCGGAGGCGGCCGGAGAGTCGCCCGCGACGCGCGCGACCTGACCGCGATCCCTCACTTCATGCGGTGGGACGCGAAGAACTGAAGCAGGTCCTTCTCGCGTCCCTTCGGCCAGCGATAGTGGTGCGCCTCCCCCTTCTTCTTCCCGCACTTGTTCTTGGGGGTGCAGTTCGGCTCCTCGCGATTGTCGTCCCCGAGGCGGAGCGCCCTCGTCTCCGCGGACGCTCCCTCGCGCGAGCGTAGCCACGTCTCGACCGCGTCGCAGGTCGTGACCGTGTCGCAGGCGCGGTACGCGACGAACGCGGGGGGCGGCGGGCCAGGACACTGCCAGCTCGCCGGCGGCGGAGAGGGCGCGTACGCGAAGAAGGCGGCGACGCGATCGGCGCGGAGCATCGCGTAGGTAGCGGCCATCTCTGCCCCCTTGCCCATGCCGAACGCGTAGACGCGCTTGTCGTCGACGAGCCCGCGCTCGCTCAGCACGTCGAGGAAGTGATCGGTCGTGACCTTGTCGAGGTTGTCGGGCGCGACGTGCGCGGTGTCGAAGCTCGCTCCCTCCGAAGCCCGCGCCTTGCCGATCGCGCGCCCTTGCACCCCGAGGACCACGAAGCCTCGGTGGGCGGGATCTCCCGTGAGGTCGAAGCTCTCCATCTTCGAGCGGAGGCTCGTGAGCTTGGAGAAGCTCGCCGGGTCGTCCAGCCCGGGGCTCGAGCCGTGAAAGTAGACGAGGACGGGGAGCGGCGACTTCTTCGCCGTCTCGGCCGGCGTGAACACGCACGCGTAGCGAGGCGCACCGGACGGGTCCCTCCACTCGAGCACCTCCGCGCCGCGGCACGCAGGCCTGCCGATGACGTGCCGGACCTCCGAGGGCTCACCGTTCTGCCGGACGCACGCGGGATCGGAGGGCTCGTGAGCGACCGGAGGCGCGACCGAAGCGGACGCGCTCGCGGAGGCGCGTCCAGACCGGACGGGGGCGGCGCTGCTCGCTCCCTTCGCCCCGGCGTCGTCGAAGACGCCGTGCAGATCCTTCTCGTCGACCTTCTCCGAGGGAGAATTGCAGGCGGCGACCACCGCGGAGAGGACGCCGAGCGCGGCCGAGAGCCGAGTCATCATGGACGTGGGTGCCCATAGCACAGGCAACGCCAGCCGAGCGTAGCGCGGGCTATTGAGCCGACGCCTCGGGGGATCGTATCGTGATCTCGCCGATGTCCGTCCAGGCCGTGACTTCCACGAGCGAGGGTCTCGTCTCGCCCAACACCCTCCGCGAAGCGATCGAGATCCGGAGGGTCCGCGGCGAGCGCCACACCGTCCGCGAGGCGGTCGCGATCGTCGTTCCGCTCTGCACGGAGGTGGCGGCGCTGCATGAACAAGGCCACCGGTTCTTCCTCCATCCCGGCGCCCTGACGACCGGGAAGGCTGGTCCCGAGCTCGATCTGGACCGGGCGGCGACGCTGCCCACCCACGCGCGCGACAAGGCGTGCATCGCCCCCGAGTGCAGAAAGGGCGAAGCCGGCGACGCGTGCGCGAGCGTCTTCAGCCTCGGGGCGATCTTCTACGAGCTCGTCACCGGCGAGAGCGTCGGGCCGGGGATGAAGCGCCCCCGAGAGGCCGACCCGTCCCTCTCCGCGACGGTCGAGGTCGTGCTCGGCAAAGCGCTCGTGGGCGATCCGAAGCACCGGCCCCACGATATCGGCGCGCTCGCCCAGGCGTTCCATCACCTCGCGCCGGCCGGCTCGATGCCTCCTCCCGCCGCCGACGAGTCCCACCTGGATCACGAGGACGGCTTCGACGTCGACGTCTCGCTCTCCATGCTCCCGCCGGAGCCCGCGACCCCGTTCGCTCCCGCGGTGGCGGCCACCGTCGCGGCCGCCCCGCTCTCCGCGCCCTCGTCGCGAGGAGAGGTCCCCGCGAGCGCGC
Organism: Polyangiaceae bacterium; assembly: GCA_044225865.1. Classification (GTDB taxonomy): domain Bacteria; phylum Myxococcota_A; class Polyangia; order Polyangiales; family Polyangiaceae; genus Xiheicaenibacterium. The sequence continues at coordinate 18,857 of JBGAID010000091.1, forward strand.
CCTCCTCTCGGCGGGCCGTTCCCGCCGCCGCGCCATCGACGCCGTTCTTGGTCGCGGACGCGCCCCGATCCCACCCTGGCGCGGCGGGGGCCAACCTCGACGATCCGGCTGTCCGCCTCGCCGCGATCAAAGCCAGGCTCGAGAGCGATCCGAGGCCACGATTCACCGTCATCAAGGACGGGATGGATCACGGCCCCTTCACCGCCGTCGAGCTCTTGCAGCAGATCGCGTCTCACTCCTTCGTCGGCGCCCACCTCCTCCGCGACTCGGTGACGAGCGCAGAGAAGCCGATCGCGGAGTGGGAGGAGTTCTCTCTCTTCGCCGAGCAGGCGGGGCTGAACCGCGAGATCAAGCAGGAGCGCCGGGCCCTCGAGCGCGTCGTCAGCGCCGAGCGCCACCGCCAGTACTGGAAGGTGCTCATCGGCGCGACCCTCCTCGCCATGATCGGCGCGGCCGGCGCGGCGTGGTGGGTGAAGAAGCGCGCGCGCGAGAAATACGAGCAGACCGTCCGCGCCGACGAGGCGAGCAACGTCGAGACGGACGAGGCGCTCCGGCAGAAGCAGAAAGAGGCGGAAGAAGAGGCGAAGAAGAAGGGCGGCGGCGGCGCCGTCCAGCCCGGCTCGGGAGGCGGCGGCTACCCGCAGGTCGCGGGCGGCGGCTGCATGGACGCCAAGAACAAGTACATCGAGGACTACTCGCAGCGCGGCGTCCCCCCCGATCTCACGGCCGGGGCCTACAACAACGTGCTCGCGAACGGCACGAAGATGCTGGCGGCGTGCGGCGTCCCCGACACGATGACGGTGAGCGTCTGCGTCGCGGTCCAGAACGGGCACGCCGTCGGCACCACCGTCACCACGACCCCTTCGAACCCGTCCATCGCGGGCTGCGTCCGGGCCCAGGTCGCGGGGCTCAGCTTCCCCGCCCATCCGCGCCTCGACGTCGCGACGACCACGTACGCGGCCGTGAAGTAGCGCCGTGGCTGCGATCCGCATCGAGGGGGTGCACAAGGAGTACGACGGCATGGCCGTCTTGCGCGGGGTCGACCTCGCCGTCCCGCCGGGCTGCCTCTACGGCCTCATCGGACCGGGGGCGTCCGGCAAGAGCGTGCTCCTCAAGATGATCACCGGCCTCGTCCGCCCCGACCGCGGGCGGATCTTCGTCGAGGACCGCGACATCCACGCGATGAGCGAGCTCGAGCTGCAGGCGTTCCGGCTTCGCTTCGGGATGCTGTTCCAGAACAACGCGCTCTTCGACTACATGAACGTGCGCGACAACATCGCGTTCCCGCTCCGGCGGATGACGAAGCAGTCCGAGACCGAGGTCCTCTCCCGCGTCCAGGACCGGCTCAAGGTCGTGAGCTTGCCGGGGTTCGAGGATCGAATGCCGGCCGGGCTCTCGGGCGGTCAGAAGAAGCGGATCGGCGTCGCCCGCGCCACCGTCATCGACGCCCCCATCGTCCTCTACGACGAGCCCGCGGCCGGGCTCGACCCCGTCACCTCGCAGCGCATCTTCGAGCTCCTCCGCCGCGAGCAGCGCGCCAAGAACGCCACCGTCGTCATGGTCTCGAGCGATCTCGATCGCCTCCTCACCGTCACCGACCGCGTCGGGATGCTCTATCGCGGCAGGCTCATCTTCGACGGCACCACCGCGGAGGCCAAGGCGAGCCAAAACCCGTACGTGAGGCAGTTCGTCCACGGCCTCACCGAGGGCCCCCTCTGACCGCTCTCTTTGCGAAGCGGCGCGAGGCTGCGCTATGATTTTAGTAGCGCCGCGGGCGCGACCTACCCCTCCCGCGTGGCGCGGAGCGACACGCAAGGGAGGGGTCGACGAGCGGAGCGAGGCGGGGGTGGGCACCCGCCGAACGGCCTCGAGGAGCGGACAACCGAGCGGAAAACACTGCTGCTGGTCTCTCTTTTTGTGTAGTAGCCCCTGTCCATGGCCGTGAACCTCCCCTCGGGCCCCGGCTCGGTGACGTGGCAGCAGCGCGAAAACGAGCTCCGGAAGAACTTCGTCGACAGGCTCCGCTACGCGCGGTCCAAGAACCCGAGCACCGCCACCATGTTCGACCGCTTCATGGCGCTGAGCCTCGCGGTGCGCGACATCGTGGTCGAGCGGTGGATCGAGACCCAGCGGACCTACCACGAGAAGGGCGTCAAGCGCGCCTACTACCTCTCCGCGGAGTACTTGCTCGGACGCACGCTGAAGTCGAACCTCACCGCCCTCGGGGTCTTCTCCGACTACGAGCGCATGCTCCGAGAGCTCTCGATCAACATCCACGACCTGCTCGAGCAGGAGCCGGACGCGGGGCTCGGCAACGGCGGTCTGGGGCGCCTCGCCGCGTGCTTCTTGGAGTCGCTCGCGACCCTGCAGCTCCCCGCGATGGGCTACGGCATCCGCTACGAGTTCGGCATCTTCGAGCAGGTCATCCGCAACGGCTATCAGGTCGAGCGCGCCGACGAGTGGCTCAAGTTCGGCAACCCGTGGGAGTTCGCGCGGCCCGAGTACACCGTGCCGGTCGGGTTCGGGGGCCAGGTCCTCCACGTCCCCGACGAGAAGACGGGCGGCTTCCAGGTGATCTGGAAGCCGGCCACGAAGGTCGTCGGCGTCCCCTACGACACCCCCGTCGCCGGCTACCGCGTCAACACCGTCAACACCCTCCGCCTGTGGGCGGCGCGCGCCGATCAGGAGTTCGACTTCCAGCTCTTCAACGGCGGCGACTACCTCCGGGCGGTGGAGGACAAGAACGCGAGCGAGGTCATCTCCAAGGTCCTCTACCCGAACGACAGCTTCGAACAGGGGCGGGAGCTCCGCCTCAAGCAGGAGTACTTCTTCGTCGCGTGCTCGATCCACGACATCGTCTGGCGGTACGCGAAGCAGCACCAAGACTTCGGCGACTTCGCGGACTCGGTCGCGATCCAGCTCAACGACACCCACCCCGCGATCGCGATCGCGGAGCTCATGCGCGTCCTCGTCGACGAGCACCGCGTCGAGTGGGAGGAGGCGTGGCGGCAGACGACGGGCGCCTTCGGCTACACCAACCACACCCTGTTGCCGGAGGCCCTCGAGCGATGGCCGGCGACGCTGTTCTCTCGCTTGCTGCCCCGTCACTTCGAGATCATCCAGGAGATCAACCGGCGCTTCCTGCGCGAGGTGATGGCCCACTTCCCTCACTCCGCCGGCCACCTCCAGCGCATGAGCATCCTCTCCGAAGGTCCCGAGCGCGAGGTGCGCATGGCCAACCTCGCCGTCGTGGGATCCCACTCCATCAACGGCGTGGCGAAGCTCCACTCGGAGCTCATCCAGACCCAGCTCTTGAAGGACTTCTTCGAGCTGTACCCGGAGCGCTTCAACAACAAGACGAACGGGGTCACGCTGCGGCGATGGCTGCTCGACTGCAACCCCGCCCTCGCCGCCCTGATCACGGAGCGGCTCGGCTCCGACAAATGGGTCGTGGAGCACGAGCGGCTCGCGGAGCTCGAGTCGAGCGCGGACGAGCCCGAGTTCCGGTCATTGCTGCGGACGATCAAGATGGAGAACAAGCTCGAGCTCGCGAAGCTCATCCACGGGCTCGTTCGTCTCCGCGTCGACCCGCAGTCGATGTTCGATGTCCAGATCAAGCGCCTCCACGAGTACAAGCGGCAACACCTCGCCGCCCTCCACGCCGTCACCCTCTACCTGCGGGCGAAGCGCGGTGAGGATCTGACCCCGCGCACCTTCATCTTCGGCGCGAAGGCGGCCCCCGGCTACCGGCGCGCGAAGCTCATCATCAAGCTCATCCACTCCATCGCCGACATCGTGAACGCCGACAAACGACAGAGCACGGTGAAGATCGCGTTCCTGCCGAACTATCGGGTGTCCCTGGCCGAGCGGATCATCCCCGCCGCCGATCTCTCGGAGCAGATCTCCACCGCGGGGATGGAGGCGTCCGGCACCGGGAACATGAAGCTGTCGATGAACGGCGCCCTCACCATCGGCACCCTCGACGGAGCGAACATCGAGATCCGCGAGGCGGTGGGCCCGGAGAACTTCTTCCTGTTCGGGCTCGACGCGGAGCAGGTCCTCGAGAAGCGGCGCCAGCGGGTGGAGGGGCGCTCCGTCCTCGGGCCCCTGCCCCTCGTCACGGAGGCGCTCGACCTCATCAAGACCGGCTTCTTCTGCCCCGAGGAGCGGGACATCTTCGTCCCCCTCGTCGACGATCTCCTCGGCTACGACCCGTACATGGTGCTCGCCGATTTCGCTTCGTACGCGGAGGTCCAAGACAAGGCGGGGGCGGCCTTCCGCAGCAGCGAGGACTGGTCGAGGAAGGCGGCCCTCAACGTGGTGCGCATGGGGAGCTTCTCGAGCGACCGGACCATCCGCGAGTACGCCTCCGAGATCTGGGCCATCGAGCCATGCCCGATCGCGAGCCCGCGCGAGCCGGCGCTCGGGCCCCACGGCAATGCGGATCCCGTGTGAGCACGTCCTTCGGCCCACGCCTTGCGGAAGGTCCGATCAAGGCGCATACATTGGCGTGTTGCGATAGGTTTGACCCATGAGCGCTCCGCCGGACGACGACTTCGATTCCGACGAAGACAAAGAAGGATCGGTAGACACCAAGAAGCGCGAGAAGGTCGAGAAGGCCAGGCGCTTCCGCGTGCTCTTCCACAACGACGACTACACGACGATGGAGTTCGTCATTCGGGTCTTGATGAAGTTCTTCCACAAGAGCGAGACCGAGGCGACGCAGATCATGCTGAGCGTCCACCACAAAGGCCACGGCGTCGCCGGGATCTACCCGCGCGACATCGCCGAGACGAAGGTCTCCATGGTGATGGACTACGCCCGCGAGCACGGCATGCCTCGCCTCGTCACGGCGGAGCAGGAGTGATCGCTCGCGGCAGCGAGGATGGGCTGGGCGCGGGGCGGTCATCGTGAGGAGTAGAGGCATGCGAATCAGTCCCGAGGTCGAGGTCGCGTTCGCGCTCGCCACGCGCGAGGCTCAGAAGCGACGGCACGAGTACGTGACCGTCGAGCACCTCTTCTACGCGTTGCTCTTCGACGACGAGACGAGAGAGGTCGTCCGTCACGCGGGCGGCAACGTCGACGAGCTGAAGAAGCTGCTCGAGAAGTACTTCGACGACGAGCTCGAGGCGATCCCGGCCGAAGCCTATGATTCCCCTTCGCTCAGCCTCGGCTTCCAGCGCGTCGTGGGCCGCGCCGCCATGCACGTGCAGTCGAGCGGCAAAGAGGAGCTCAAGGGCAAGAACGTCCTCGTGGCCATCTTCGCAGAGCAAGACTGTCCGACCGCGACCTTCCTCGCCCAGCAGGGGGTGACCCGCCTCGACGTCGTGAACTACATCTCCCACGGCGTCTCGAAGATCGACGACGCGGCCGGCTCCGAGCTCGTAGGGGACGCCGAGCCGGATCAGCGCGACGCTGGCGACGGCGCCCCCCGGGTGAAGGACCCGCTCAAGGCGTTCGCGACCAACCTCAACGAAGAGGCGAAGGCGGGCCGCATCGACCCGCTCGTCGGCCGCAGCGACGAGGTGCAGCGGACCATCCACGTCCTGTCGCGGAGGCGGAAGAACAACCCCCTCCTCATCGGCGACGCCGGCGTCGGCAAGACGGCGATCGTGGAGGGCCTCGCGAAGCGCATCGTCGAGGGTGACGTCCCCGATCCGGTGAAGAGCGCCGTCGTGTACGCGCTCGACCTCGGGGCGCTCGTCGCCGGCACGCGGTATCGAGGCGACTTCGAGAACCGAATCAAGGCGGTGCTGCGCGCCCTCGCCGACAAGCCGGGGGCCGTCCTCTTCATCGACGAGATCCACACCATCGTCGGCGCGGGGGCCGGCAGCGGGACGATGGACGCCTCGAACCTCCTCAAGCCCGCCCTCGCCTCCGGCAAGCTCCGGTGCATCGGCGCGACGACGTTCGAGGAGTTCCGCGGTCACCTCGAGAAAGACAGCGCCCTCGCCCGCCGCTTCCAGAAGATCGAGATCGGCGAGCCCAGCGTCGAAGAGACGCGCCGCATCCTCGAGGGCCTCAAGCCCAAGTACGAGGAGTTCCACAAGGTCGTCTACGCGCCCGAGGCGCTCGAGGCGGCCGCGCAGCTCGCCGCTCGCTACCTCCGCGACAAGAAGCTCCCCGACAAGGCCATCGACTTGCTGGACGAGGCAGGTGCGGCCGCGAAGCTCGCCCACGGGGAAGGGCACGTCGTCTCGGAGCACGACGTCGAGCTCATCGTCTCGAAGATGGCGCAGATCCCGCCGAAGCAGGTCTCCACCAACGATCGCACCCAGCTGAAGAACCTCGAGGACGACCTCAACCACGTCGTGTTCGGGCAGTCGTCCCCGGTCCGCGCCGTCGCGGGCGCGATCAAGCTCTCGCGCGCCGGGCTGCGCGCGCCCGAGAAGCCGATCGGCTCGTTCCTCTTCACCGGTCCCACCGGCGTCGGAAAGACAGAGCTCGCGAAGCAGCTCGCGAAGTCGCTCGGGATCGGGTTCATCCGCTTCGACATGAGCGAGTATCAGGAGCGGCACACCGTCTCCCGCTTGATCGGCGCGCCCCCCGGCTACGTCGGCTACGATCGGGGCGGGCTCCTCACCGAGGCGGCCGCGAAGACCCCGCACGCCGTCCTGCTCCTCGACGAGATCGAGAAGGCCCACCCGGATATCTTCCAGGTCCTTCTCCAGGTGATGGACCACGGCACGCTCACCGACAACAACGGCAAGAAGGCGGATTTCCGCCACATGGTCCTGATCATGACGAGCAACGTCGGCGCGCGCGATCTCACGACCGCGCGCGTGGGCTTCGGCGATCGGGGCGTGGTGGGCGACGACGATCGCGCCTACAAGAACCTCTTCAGCCCCGAGTTCCGCAACCGCCTCGACGCGCGCGTCCGCTTCGAGCCCCTCGACCGCGGCGTCATGGGCAGCATCGTCGACAAGTTCGTCAAGGAGCTCGGCGCCCTCCTCTTCGATCGGAACGTGACGATCGAGGTCGACGAGGCGGCGCGGGAGCACCTCGCCGACCGCGGATACGATCCGATGATGGGCGCGCGCCCGCTCGCCCGCGTGATCGAGGACGACGTGAAGACCAAGCTCACCGACGCGATCCTCTTCGGAGAGCTCGAGCACGGCGGCGTCGCCAAGGTCGGCTTCGACCCGGGCGAGAAGAAGCTCGTCTTCACCTTCGTCCCCGGCTCCGCAGGCGAGCGATCGAAGGAGCCGTCGCCCGCCGCGGCGGCAAGGACGCCGACGCATGAGCGGAGAGGGCGCGAGCGCGCGCGGGCTGCTCCTCCTCGCGGCGGCGCTCGTCGTCCCCTCTTGCTCGTCGGAGCCGAGCGGCGCGGCCGCGTCTTCGACCAGCGCCGCGGCCGTCTCCGCCACTGCATCGTCCACGGGGCCAGCGGTGGACAGCTCCGTGGTCGCCATGTGCGACGCGGCCACCCCCTCCGATCACGTCTGCTTCGAGATCTCCGACACGGAGCTGGCGGACGAGCGGCGCTCCGCGTGCGCGGGTCGCTTCGCGCGGGGTGAGGCGTGTCCGCGCGCCGATGTGGTCGGCGTCTGCCGCTTGCCCGATGGCTCGCTCCGGCTCGGCTACCCGCCGCGCTCCGTCTCCAGCCACGAGAAGGCCTGCAGAGAGCTCCAGGGGCGCTTCGCGGCCGGCGCCGCTCCTCCCCCTGCCGATCCAGTCGTCGTCGTTCGGTGCGAGGGCAAATACCCGAGCGCGTGCGAAGAGGAGACGGTCCACACCGCCACCCGGGCCACGACCGTCCAGCAGGAGTGCCACGATTTCGGAGGCACCTTCAAGAGCGGCGAAGGCTGCGATCGGACGGCGGCGGCGTTCCTCTGCGATCTGCCCGGCAAGCGGACGATCGTCTCGAGGCTCGCGACGACGCGTGAGGCGGCGGAGCGATTCTGCACCGAGAGGAGCGCGCGATACATCGACCTGGCCCCCGCGCCCGCGGCGAGCGCCTCCGCGTCCGCCGGGGCCTCGGCCGCCCCCGTCGACCTCGATCCCCCGGAGGCCAAGGGGGACGTCGTCATCCGCCAGCAGTGAGCGAGCGGCCGTCTCGTCAGTTCAACGAGTAGGGCAGCATCAGATCGAACGGGGCGATGACGGCGTCGAACTCCGAGCCGTCGTCGCGCCGCATCTGATAGGTGCCCTGCATCGTCCCGCGCGGGGTCTCGAGCACGCAACCGCTCGTGTACTCGAAGTGTTCCCCGGGACGGAGCGTCGGCTGCTGACCGACGACGCCCGGCCCGCGCACCTCTTCGACCTTGCCGTTGCCGTCGGTGATGATCCAATGGCGTGTTCGAAGCTGCGCCGTCGCGCCGCCTTCGTTCGCGATCCGCACCGTGTACGCGAACACGTAGCGCTTCGCCTGAGGAAGCGACTGCTGCGGGACGTACTGCGTGGAGACGGCGACCCGGATCCCATCCGTTACGGCGTTCGACACGTCGGCGGTGGTACCGCGGCTCGTTCGAGGCAGCAACCGACCATTGACAGGTCGAGCGTGCGTCCCAAGGTTGGCCCCCACGATGGCGCATGCTCCCGTGACGTTCTTCCCCTCCATGTTGCCCCGCGGGCGCGCAGTGGGAAGCGAGAGCGGCGCCGCCGCGCGATGGATCGCGCCGCGGATCTCGGGCGCCTGGTTCGAGAGCGACGAGATGGAAGACGAGCGGAGCGGTCCCGAAAAGTCCCAGCCCCCGTCGTCCGAGGGCGGCGCCGAGGGAGGCCTCGCCAGGCTCGACGCGGTCGATCCGAGCGGTGGCGCCGCACCGGACCCGGGCGGGCGCGGCTATCCGGGCTTCACCGCGATCGGTCCCTACGCGAGCGAGCGGGCGGTGGGCGAGGCGTCCCTCGTGCTGCGCTCGGTCAACGTCGAGCACCGCACGACGTGGGCCGTCGGCGGCGCCTATTTGATCGTGCGCGACGCCGACTACGCGCGCGCTCGGAAGAACCTCGACCGCTACGAGCAAGAGAACGCGGACTTCCCGCCTCGCCGGCGCCCCGAGCGGAGGCGCTACGCCGGCCCCCCCATCGTCGCGCTCGCGTTCCTCGCCCTCGTGGCGGTTGCGTGGGTGACGGGGCCGGTCGCGCGACCGCACGGAGGGTGGTTCGCCCACGGCGCGAGCGTGAGCTCGCTCGTCCTCTCTTCGGAGCCGTTCCGCGCCGTCACTGCCCTCACCCTCCACGCCGACGGCGCGCACGTGCTGTCCAACCTCGTCTCGGGGGCGATCTTCGGTCGCGCCGCCGAGCGCAGGCTGGGTCCCGGGGTGGCGCTGTTCGGGATCGTCGCGTCCGGCACGTTGGGCAACGTCGCCAACGCCGCCTTCTATGCTGCCTCGGGGCTGGAGCATCGTTCGATCGGGGCATCGACCGCCGTCTTCGGCGCCGTCGGGTTGCTCGTGGCGTCGCAGCTGGTGCTGGGCTCCGATCGCACCCTCTCGCCGAAGTCCGGCAAGCGGCACGTCTCCGAGTATCTCGCTCCGTTCGTTGGGGGCGTCGCCCTCTTGGGCGCGCTCGGCTCGGGGCCCGAGACGGATATCCTCGCGCACGCGTTCGGCTTGATCGCAGGGGTGATCATCGGCCTCCCCCTCTCGTTCGCGATCGCCCGCTGGCACCGCAGCTTCGTGTGGCGCCGCCCCCACGTCCTCGCCCAGGCCGCCCTCTTCGCGCTCTCCCTGGGCGTCGTGGGCGCGAGCTGGGCCTTCGCCCTCGTCTGACGACCACACCCCGCCCGACGGAGCGCGTGGAGCCCAGTCGCCGGGCAGGGGGCGGGCGCTACGGAAAAGGAAGCGAACGATCTCCCGATCCGCGCCGGGCGAAGCGGGAACGGGTCGGCGAGCGCGATCGCCCGCGGACCCCCAGCGGCCGGCAGTGCCGAGCGAGCGCGAAACACAGCCCCACGTGGCTCCAATTGCCTCGCGGCCGCGCGTGTTTCTTCGGTCGAGGGGGTGGCATGTCGAGTGCTCGACGTCACCTCGAGCTCCACTGCACGGCAAGACGCCGCGCCCCCCGGAGCTCGGGACCTCGACCACAAGGAACACTCGAGATGCGAACGCTGAGCACCGTCGCCGCCATGGCGCTGGTCTCGAGCGTGGGCTCCATCGCGTACGCGCAGGAGGCCACGACGACGACCAGCCAAGATTCACCCAACGACACCGGCGAGCCGACCCGGGTGGAGATGCGCGCCCCGAAGCGCGCCTTCGAAATCGGCGTGCAAGGCGGCTACACGCAGCCGTTCGGCGAGATCGGCAAGAGCCGAGACATCCACGACAGCGTCAGCGCGGGCGGCGCCGTCGGGCTGTCGCTCGGCTATCGCTTTACCCCTCACTGGTCGATCGAGGGCACCGGCCAGTATCACGAGTCGGTGACCGGTGACGCGTTCGACGGCACCGACGCGGACATCCGCGGCGTCACGATGGGCGTCCAGGGCACCTATCACTTTCGCCCCTACAAGATGGTCGATCCTTATGCCTCTCTCGGCACCGGCTACCGCATGATGTGGGTCGTCCCCGAGGGGGCGCCCAACGACATGGTGCACGGCTTCGAGATCGCGAAGGCGATCATCGGCGTCGACTTCCGCGTCGCTCCGAGCGTCGCGTTTGGTCCCCTCATCGGCGCCGACCTCAACATGTTCGTCTGGGACAACCCGGAGGGCGCGACCGCCAACGAGCGCATCGACGAGGTGCGCCCGTCGACGTTCCTCTTCGCCGGGATCGGCGGGCGGTTCGACGTCGGAGGGGACCGCGTCCCTCATGACCGCGTCGCGCGCGAGCCGATGCCGACCCCCGCCGCCGCGCCGCCGCCGGCTCCGCCGCCCGCCCCGCCGAAGCAGCCCGCGACGGGGATCCAGATCGAGCAGCGCATCCTCGACATCTGCAAGATCGAAGGGCCGAAGGCCTACTTCGACTTCGACAAGGCGAACGTGAAGGAGACGGATCAGACGACCCTCGACCAGGTCGCCGACTGCTTCACCAACGGTCCGCTCAAGGGCCGCACGATGAAGGTCATCGGCCACACCGATCCCCGCGGCACCGACGACTACAACGAGAAGCTCGGCCAATCTCGAGCCCAATCCGTCGTCGACTACCTCGGCGAGAAGGGCGTCCCCCACACGGAGATGGGGACGGAGTCACGCGGCGAGCAAGACGCGACCGGCTCCGACGAGGAGAGCTGGGCCTACGACCGGCGCGTCGATCTCAAGCTCCGCGACTGAGTCGTCCTCACTGACCTGGACCGTCGAAGAGGCCCACCGAGCCCCCGACCCAGGTCAGGTTCTTGTTCTGGTCGACCCCGAGCATCTTGCCCCGGCTCAGCCTCACGAGGTTGAGGCAGAGCCGAGGCCGCGGCTCGTCGGGGGCCCTCAGGAACATCATCCGCACCTCGGCCTTCACCATCCCCTCGCCGTTGGCCATCGGGATCCCGGGGTGGTAGGTGATCTTCTCCTGGAGCAGCCATGACGCGCGCTGCTCGGGAGGGATCGCGTCCACGTCCTCGCGGGTGACGTCGATCTTGACCCCCGACCCCGCGAACGAGAAGAGCGGCTTCATGACGTAGCTCTCGAGGTTCGGCGGGATGTCCTTCCCGATCGCTTCGAGGGTGCGGGCGCGCGGCACGGCGGGGTGATCGATGCGCGGGAGCGAGTACTTGGAGACGATCCAGTACCAGTTCGGGTGAGAGCACCACGTCACGTCGAGGTCATCGGTGTAGCGGAAGGGCAGCTCCACCTCGGCGCGCTCCAGCTCGTCGAAGACGATGCGGTTGTAGATCCGCTTCACCTGGATGCGCTTGCCGTTCTTCTCGCGGTAGAGCCGGTTGCCCTCCTTCACGAGCTTGGTGGGGCACCACGCGTCGATCCCGGTCAGCATCTTGGTGGCGACGAAATCGGGGTACGTCTTCTGCCGCTCGGGGGCGAGGTCGAGCAGGACCACCTCCTCCGGGTCTTCGCCCGCCAAGACCGCCCGCCGGAAGCGCTCGCGGAACGAGGCTCGATCGAGCCCGTCGTAGAAGATGGACCACGGTCGGTCCAGGCCCGGCATCCGCGCCGCCATCAGCTCGGAGAGGATCTCGAGCTTCACGCTCATGAGCGCGTACAGCGACGGAAACGCTTGGAGCTCTACGACGCGCCCGTCGAGCGAGCCGTCAGGGTTCTGCACGATGGCGAAATCCACCTGGATGCAGTTGGGCATCGGGTCGATGTGGGGGACGTCGAAGGCAGGGGGGATCGCCGCCTTCATCTCCGCGACGACGGACGGCTCGAGCACCTGATCGACGATCTCGCGCGCGTGCTTGGCGAGGCGGTCGCGAAGCGCGTCCGGGACGAAGAAGGGCGTCTCGGCGACGCGATACGGGATCGCGCAGCCGACCTTCGCCTCGAACGCGTGCATGAAGTCCCGGTAGAAGGCGTCGTCGTAGGCGGCGTTGAACGCGGCTCGATAGCGTGGATCCATGTCGGCTTGCTCCGAAGCCTCTTTCTGTATCACGGCTCGGTGCTACGCTGCGCGGCCATGCGAAAGCGCTTCATCTCCTTCCGCTCGGGCGTCGCCGCCGTCGCCCTCACCCTCGGCGCGCTCGCCAGCGTCGGCTGCAACTCGCTCACGGAGCCTCACGATCTGCGCGTCGTCAAGGACGCCCCCGCGGGCAAGCAGGCCCCGGTGACGAACGGCCCCGGCGCGACCGGCGGTCAGGGCGCGACCAAGGCCGCCGCCGCCGAGAAGGCCCCCGCCGCCGACCGGCCCGCCCCGGATGCGGCGCAAAAGCGCGGCGACAAGACGGACCGCATCAAGCGCCCGGCCGCCCTCCCCGCGGCCGCGAACAACGCGCCCAGCTGCGGCGACTGAAGCTCGGGATGGAGCCGCTCTACGAGACGGACGAGCACCGCTCGCTGCGCGAGCAGGCGCGCCGGTTCGCGCGCGCCCACATCAAGCCTCACGCCCACGCCTGGGACGAGGCGGAGGAGTTCCCGCGGGAGCTCTATCGCCTCGCCGCCGAAGCAGGGGTGCTCGGGATCGGCTACGCCGAGGAGCTCGGAGGGCACGGCGGCGATCTCTCCCACGCCCTCGCCGCGAGCGAGGAGCTGGTCCTCGAAGGGCAGAACGTCGGGGTCGTGGTCGGGCTCGGCAGCCACGGGATCGCCCTCCCGCCGATCGTCCGCGTCGGCACGCAGGCCCAGAAGGATCGCTTCATCAAGCCGGTCCTGGCCGGGGAGAAGATCAGCGCGCTCGCGATCACGGAGCCGGGCGGTGGCAGCGACGTCGCGAGCCTGAAGACGCGCGCCGAGCGCGACGGCGATCACTACGTCGTGACCGGCAGCAAGATGTTCATCACCTCCGGGTGCCGAGCCGACTTCGTGACGACCGCGGTTCGGACGGGCGGGCCCGGCCACGGGGGCGTGAGCCTCCTCGTCATCGAGCGCGACACCCCCGGCTTCATCGTGAGCAAGAAGCTCAAGAAGACAGGGTGGTGGGCCTCCGACACGGCCGAGATCACCTTCGACCATTGCCGCGTCCCGGTCGCGAACCTCGTCGGCGAGGAGAACCAGGGCTTCGTCCCGATCATGATGAACTTCGCGACGGAGCGCGTGTACCTCGCGGGTCAGGCGGTCGCCATCGCGGAGCTCTGCTACCGGGAGTCCATCGCCTACGCGCGCGATCGCCACGCGTTCGGCAAGGCCCTGACCGGCTTCCAGGTCACGCGCCACAAGCTCGCCGACATGGCGACCGAGATCGCGTCGGCGCGCGCGATGCTCGAAGGTTGTACCACGCGCCTCCTCCGCGGCGACAACGTCACCGGCCTCGCCGCGATGACAAAGAACCGAGCGACCGACATGCTCGCGTTCGTCGTCGACAACGCGGTCCAGATCCACGGCGGCTACGGCTTCATGCGCGAGACGGTGGTAGAGCGCATGTTCCGAGACGCGCGCCTCTACCCGATCGGGGGAGGGACGCGCGAGATCATGAACGAGATCATTTCGAAGACCGAGGGCTATTGATCATGCTCACGTGGGAATCGGGGCGCCTCTTCGCGCTCTCGGGGTTGCTTTCGCTCTCGTTCGCGTGCGGCTCGGACGCGGCGCCCACCAATCAGACCGCCGCCACGAGGAGCTCGTCGGCGCGCGCAACGGAGAAGCCCCAAGGAGGGACCGGCGCGGTCCGAGCTTCGAGCATCGCGTGGACCGCTCCCGAGTCGTTCAAGCTCGTCGACTCCCCTTCGACGATGCGCCTCGCGACCTACAAGATCGCGCACGCGGAGGGCGACTCGGAGGACGCCGAGCTCAGCGTCACGCAGGTCGGTGGCGGCGCGAAGGCGAACCTCGATCGTTGGCGTGGCCAGTTCCAGAGCCCGAACGAGCGCGAGGCCTCCGACACGACCGTCGGTGACTTGAAGGTCTCCGTCATCTGGCTCGAGGGCGCCTACGGCGGGATGGCGATGGGGCCCAACGCGGCCGCGACCCCGAAGAGCGACTACGCCCTCCTCGGGGCGGTCGTGGAGTGGCCGGGCCACGGCGATCCGCACTTCTTCAAGATGACGGGGCCGAAGAAGACGGTGGAGGCGGCGCGCCCCGCCTTCGACGAGCTGGTGCACAGCCTCGCGCCCAAGGGCTGAGCCTCCCGATACGCGCTCCGGCGCCGCCCAAAAACGCAGCGCGTCGAGCAACGGCCGCGTTACGAATCCCTGACATTGTCCGGGACTCACGCGACGTTCTAAGGTAGTATGGCGCGAGCTTTTCGCTCAGGTCCTCCTTCATTCGTCGACCATCGCCAGCCTCGTTCTCGCCGCCGATCGGTGCCTCTCGCCGCCGGCTCGCGAGGCTTCGATTTGCACCAGCGGGCGCGCCTGTTCGCGCAAGGGAAACAATGAACCGCCGTATTCGTTCCTCTCTTCCCCTTCTCTCTCTCCTGGTCGTTGCTGCTGCCTGCTCTGCGGGCACGGAGCAAACCGGTGGCTCGAACGGCAGTGGCGCCAGCGGCGCCGGAGGCGAGGGCACCGGCAACGGTGGGGCCTCGGCGGGTGGCTCCCCCTCGACGGGCGGCAGCGGTGGGAACGGCTTCGTGATCACCGGCGGCGGTGGCACCGGCGGCGGTGGCGGGAGCATTCCGGTCAACCCGTGCGGCACCGAGTGCGGCGACGTCGAGCTCTGCGACGGCATCCACAAGGGCCTCGACGACAACTGCGACGGCGAGGTCGACGAGGGTTGCTCGTGCTCTTCGGGCCAGGCATCGAGCTGCTTCAAGGGCGACCCGTCCTACCGCGACGACCCGGGCTGCAACCCCGGCACGATGCACTGCACGGAGCTCGGCTCCTGGGGGCCCTGCGAGGGCGGCAACCACGCGACCGACAACTGCTTCGCGTCCGACCCGATGGGCTGTCACCCGATCAACGGCGTGCCCTTCGGCACCGTCGATCTCAGCACCGGCACCGGCAACTTCGACGACAACGCGGACGCGGGCTCGGGCATGTACACCGTCACGTGCCCCACCGGCGTCGACCCTTGCCCGACCCCGACCGGCACCGACTACAGCGCCCTCCAATCGGGTGAGTACGAGGTCACGTACACGAAGACGGTGAACGGCGTCCCCGACACGTGCACCTTCCCGCTCTACGTCGGCGCCCGCGGTCTGCGCGTCGAGCTCTCTTGGAACTTCGGGAGCGTCGACCTCGACCTCCACGCCAAGGAGCCGATGAGCACCGAGCCGTGGGAGGTCTGCGGCGGCGCGAACAGCGCCGACTGCGGCTGGTGCAACTGCAAGAGCTACGACTACACGTCGAACTCCGGCCCCGAGTGGTTCCCTCCCGGCAACGTCCCGCCCGATCCGGTCAACTGGTACGAGGACCCGGTCCACGACGCGAACACGTGCTACTTCGCGCCGCGCGGAGAGGGCACCGTCTGGGAGAACGCCGGCATGGGGTGCCATAACCCCCGCCTCGATCTCGACGACATCTCGTGCAGCCCGGGCGTGACGGATCCCCAGAGCTCGAGCTTCTGCGCGCCCGAGAACATCAACATCGACTTCCCGCCGAAGGACCAGTGGATCCGGATCGGCGTGCACCACTTCAGCCACAACTTGAGCGGCCCCGTCTTCCCGAACGTGAAGATCTTCTGCGACGGCGCGCTCGCCGCCGATCTCGGGACGGCCGGCTTCTACAACCCCGAGCAGCCCTTCCAGTGGAACAACTCCAGCGATGTCCGGAAGTACTGGCTCGTCGCCGACGTGCTCTTCCACGAGGACGAGTGCGTGAAGGAGTGCATCGTTCAGCCGCTCTACCTCGCGCCCGATGTCGACGCCCACATCCCGATCGTCCTGACCGAAGCCGAGGCCGAGTCGCAGAACGGCCCGCCTTACCCGCCCATCCCCTGATCCCTTCTTCGAGCTTTGCTCCTCGCCGCTGGAGGAACCATGAACCGCGCACTGACTGGCTTGATATCGATCGTCTTCGTCGCTTGCTCTGCCGGGAATGATCTCCCCACGGGCGGCAACGGCTCGGGGAACTCCGATCAAGGCGGCGGCGGGAACGCCACCGGCGGCAACAACACCACCGGCGGCAACGGGGCCACCGGCGGAAGCGGCGCCGGCTTCATCCCCGAAGGCGGCGGCGGATCCACCGGCGAGGGCGGCTCGATCATCAACCCCTGCGGCACCGAGTGCGGCCCGACCGAGCTCTGCGACGGCGCTCACAAGGGCCTCGACGACGACTGCGACGGCGAGGTCGACGAGGACTGCCCTTGCTCGGCAGGCCAGGCGTCGAGCTGCTTCAAGGGTGACCCTTCCTACTTGAACGATCCTGGCTGCAACCCGGGCACGATGCACTGCACCGAGCTCGGGACGTGGGGCCCCTGCGAGGGCGGCAACCACGCCACCGACCTCTGCTTCTCGTCGGACCCGCAGGGATGCCACCCGATCAACAACGTCCCCTTCGCGACGACGGATCTCTCGACCGGTGCCGGCAACTTCGACGACAACGCGGACGCGGGCTCCGAGTCGTACACCGTCACGTGCCCGGCGGGCGTGAACCCCTGCCCCACCCCGAACGGCACGGACTTCACCGCCCTCCAATCGGGTGAGTACGAGGTCACGTACACGAAAGAGGTGAACGGCCAGCCGCAGATGTGCACGTTCCCGCTCTACATCGGCGCGCGCGGCCTCCGCGTCGAGCTCTCGTGGAACTACCAGGAAGGCTCGAACGACATCGATCTCGACCTCCACCTCCACAAGCCGATGGACACCCAGCCGTGGGTCACCGGCGGCGCCGATCAGGATTGTGGCTACGCGAACTGCAAGGCCTCGTCCTTCGGAACGAAGCCCCACTGGTTCCCCGACGCGAACATGGTCCCCGATCCGGTCAACGATTACGAGGACCCGGACTTCAACCAGAACAGCTGCTACTTCGCGCCCGATGGCGAGGGAGCGATCTGGCAAGGGGACGGGATGGGTTGCCACAACCCCCGCCTCGACGCCGACAACATCTCTTGCACGCCGAGCGTGACGGATCCGCAAGGCAGCGACTTCTGCAACCCGGAGAACATCAACGTCGACTACCCGCCGAAGAACGAGTGGATGCGTATCGGCGTCCACTACTTCACGTTCACGAGCAGCTACACGGGCACCGTCACCCCGACGGTGAAGATCTTCTGCGACGGCGCCCTCGCCGCCGAGCTCGGACCGGAGGGCTTCGCCAATCCGTTCACGTTCCAGGGCCCCGCCGACGAGGACAAGATCTGGCTCGTCGCGGACGTCCTGTTCCGCGAGGACGAGCGCGTGAAGGAGTGCATCGTCGAGCTGCTCAAGGTCGTGCTGACGGAGAACCCCGTCGTGCTCACGCCGGGACAGCAGGGCGCGAACGCCGGTCCGCCCTACCCGCCCGTCCCCCAGTGACGAGCCTTCCGCGCGCTCACACCGCGCGGCCCGTCGTCGAGAGGGTGTTCACGAGCAGGATCGTCTCGCGAGGGTTCTCCTTCGCGATCGTCTCGAGCGCCGCCATCGCCTTCCCGGAGTAGGTCACCTCGCCGGGAGCACCGAAGAGCGACTCGAACGTCCGCGCCCCCTCCTCCGCCGCGGGCGTCGCGTAGCCGTACCCTTCGCCGACGAAGCGGTGCTCCATGAGGGGACGAGGGTGGAGCTTCGCGGCGCGAGCGCTGGGGAGCCCCTCCTTCACGAGCAGGCGCGTCGTCATCCGCGAGAGCGCCCGCAAGGTGATCGGGTTCGACACGATCAGATCGGTGATGCGGACGCCGACCACACGCGTCGGCCAGCCGAGGAGGGCGACGCCGATCGCGAGGCCGACGGTGGTCCCACCGCTCCCGCACGCGACCACGATGCGATCCGGTCGAGGCGCTTCACCGCGCGCCACTTGCTCGCCGATCTCGAGCATCGCGTCGACGTAGGCGATGTTCGCGAGGGCCCCGGATGCGCCCGGCGGGATCAGCATCGCCCGGCGTCGGCGTCCCTTCTCGACGAGGGTCGCGATCGCGGTGGAGAGGTAGCCTCCTGCGCGGATCATGCGCCCTCCGAAGCGCTCGTCGAGCGCGAGCGCTTCGTCGACGAAGGGCGCGGCCGGCTGATCGAAGAGCAACCCCGTCACCGAGAAGCCGTTCGCTCGCCCGTGAGCGCAGAGGCTCGTGAACTGGGTCGAGCCGAGGCCCCCGACCGTGATCACCTCGTCGATGCCGCGCGCGCGCGCCTCCCCGAGGATCCATTCCCAGCGCCTCACCTTGTTGCCGCCGTAGCGTTCGGAGACGAGATCCTCGCGCTTCACCCAGACCCGATCCGAGAATCGAGCGAGCGACTGCAACGGCGTGGGCCGACGCGCGAGTGAGAGGAACGGTCGACGCGCGAGACCAGGCGCGACGTCGAAGACAGGGAGGTCTTCGCTCATCGGTCGGCGAGCCTACCAGAAGGCGTGGTAAGGTCCGCGATCATGGCGCGCGTCTTCAATTTCAACGCAGGCCCCGCCGGGCTGCCGCTGCCCGCCCTCGAGCGCATGCAGCGCGAGCTGATCGACTTCGAGAACACGGGGATGAGCATCCTCGAGCACAGCCATCGCGGCAAAGCCTACGAGGCGGTGCACGACGAGGCGATCTCGCTCCTGCGCAAGCTCCTCGGCATCCCCGACGACTACGACGTCTTGTTCCTTCAGGGCGGCGCCAGCCAACAGTTCGCGGTCGTGCCGATGAACCTCTTGCCCCCCGGCAAGAGCGCCGACTACGTGATCACGGGCGGCTGGAGCGAGAAGGCGTACGAGGAGGCGTGTCGCATCGGGAAGGCGCGCATCGCGGCCACGACCGCCGTCGACAAGCAGTACACGCGCATCCCGGAGGAGCGCGAGCTCGACCTCGACGCGGACGCGGCCTACGTCCACGTGACGAGCAACAACAACCTCTTCGGCACCCAGTACAAGACGTTCCCGAAGACGAAGGCCCCTCTCGTCGCCGACATGTCGAGCGATATCCTCGGGCGACGCATCGAGGTGAAGGACTTCGCGCTCATCTACGCCGGCGCGCAGAAGAACATCGGGCCCTCGGGCGTGACGGTCGTCATCGTGAAGAAGAGCCTCGTCGAGAGCGGCCGAAAGGACATCCCCGTCATCTTCCGGTACGAGACCCACGCGAAGGCGAACAGCCTCTACAACACCCCCCCGACGATCGCGATCTACCTCATGCGCAACGTCCTCGCCCACCTCGCCGAGATCGGGATCGACGCGATCGAGGCGGAGAACGACCGCAAAGCCGCGCTCCTCTACGGCGCCCTCGACGAGCTGTCTTCGTACTACACGGCGCCGGTCGCGAGAGACAGTCGCAGCACGATGAACGTGGTCTTCCGCTTGAAGAGCGCGGAGCTGGACAAGAAGTTCGTCGCGGAGGCAGCGAAGGCGAAGATGGTCGGCCTCGCCGGACATCGCTCCACCGGGGGCGTGCGCGCCTCGCTCTACAACGCCGTCTCGTACGCGGCCGTCGAGCACCTGGTGGACTTCATGAAGCGCTTCTCGAAGGAGAACCCCGCCTGATCCAGAAGCGCGCCATACGTCGCTTGACGAAGAGCAAGCGGCGGCATTTCGGTGCTCGCGGAAAGAAGCGCGAACAGAGCTTCGAGCGACGCATCGAGGGGCCGCGTGCGCAGGCTTCGCTCGGCGAGCCGGCCGAGGTCGACCTCGGCCCCTTTAGCGGCCCCACCGCGGACCTCGCCCAGGACCCGGTCCGCGTCCGGCTCGCCCTCGACCGCCTCCGAATCGAGCACGCGGAGCTCTGGCTCACCGCCAACGAGCTCAAGGACAAGCTCCACGAGACGATGATCGCCAAGGCGAGCGCGGAGGAGGCCATCCATCGGATGAGGTCGATCTTCGATCACGCGCCGGCCGCGCTCGTAGTGGTGGATCGCGCCGGGGTCATCCGCCGAGCGAGCTTCGCCACCGCGCGCTTGCTCTACGTCGCGGGAGCGCCCATCGAGCCGAGCGCCCTCGAGGGCGGACCGCTCGCCGCCTTCTTCGATGCGGAGGACGAGGGCGCGCTGTCGTCTGCCCTCGGCTCGGCGACCGTCGGCCGTACGGCGGAGGTGGTGCTCCGGCTGCGGCTGCGCGCAGGGCGAGCGATCATGAACGGCCCCTTCGCCGGGGACGAGGCCCCCGCCCACCCTCGCGTCCGGGTGGTCGCCCGCGCCGCGTCGGATCTGCCCGACGAGCTCCTGATCGTCCTCCAGGACGCGCCGCGCGACCGAGCCTAACAGGCTGCTGAAAGAGTCGGCGTCATGCCCTTCGGCACCGGAGTGGCTGCCAATTAAGCTTCACGAGCGGGCACTGCCGGATCCGGAGCGAACCTCCGGCCGGCAGTGCTCGGAGGCGCTCACTGCGGGACGGGGTTCGTCCCCACGGTCGTCCCGGGCTTCGCGGTCCAGATGAGGTTGTCGACGAGGGTCGTCGTGTCGAGCACGCCGTCGCCCGAGTCGTGGACGACGAAGCGCAGGTGGATGTCGCTGTTGCCCTCGACCGGCGCCGTCGTGCGCAGCCACGCGGTGGAGCCGTGATCCTGGCCGCCGGTGTCGAAGCCGAAGCCGGTCTGGATCAGATCGATGTCACCGAGCGAGCACGTGAAGATCTTGCCGCCGGCCTGGCAAGGGTTCGGCGGGTTGCCGGGGCAGCCGCACACCTCGAGCAGCGCGTTGTTGACGCTGATCGGGTTGCCGTCGCCGTCGTAGGAGATGTTGCCGTCGAGCTGACCGGGCGGGAACGGCTCGAGGATGGCGATGAAGAAGTCGTTGTAAGTCGAACAAACGAAGTTCGGCCACTCGTAGGTGAAGAAGTCGAAGTCGAACGAGAAGCCTGTCGCGTTCGACGGCGTCCGCACCACGAGCTCCACCCCTGTCGGATCGTTGGGCGTGCCGGTGAGCGAGCCGGGGCACGCCGGCGACTCCTTGGGGAAGCCCTGCGCGAACCCGCTCGTGTACCCTTTGCCGAACCCGCCGACGCTCGAGTAGCCCGGCTCGTCGGGGTTGCGCGCCGTCCCGCTCGAGAGGGCGAGCATGTGCGCCCCCGCGCGGACGTCGATGTTCGCTCCGAAGTGATCCAGGAAGCCGTGCCCGAGGTGGAACTTCTGGAGCAACGACGGGTCGGTCGGAGGCGGGCTACCGTCGGCCATCACCCACTCCGCGCTGACGACGCCCCAGTCGTTCTCGCCCGAAGAGAGCTTGCAGAGCTCGATCGCCTTCGCGGCATCCATGGGATCGAGACCGTCGAGCTCGAGCGCCTCGTCACAGGGGGGCGGCGGCGCCTCGTCGATCTCTCCGTCGCAGTTCTCGTCGTAGGGCGTGGCGCCGTCCTCGGTCGCGACCTCGATCGCGTTCGGGTTGCGGTTCGGATCGCAGTCCTCGCAGTCGCCCTGGTTCGGCGTGAAGCCGTCTCCGTCGATGTCGTCATCCGGTCCGCCAGGCGTGCAGATGATCCCACCGCCTGCCCCGCCGGTGAGCCCGCCCCCGAAGCTCGGTTGGCCGCCCGCGCCGCCGTCGGACGGGCTCCCCCCAGTCGCGGGCGAGCCTCCCGCTCCGGATCCACCTTCGTGTTGGGTCGACCCGCCTGCACCGCTGTTCGAGCCGGCGCTGCAGGCCACGGTCGCGAACGCCACGAAGAACAGGGACGTGGAGAACTTCATGTTCGATGGCTCCTCGGAGGCTCAGGCTTCGAAAGATGCTTCAGAAGATGCAGACGTCGGTGCCGAGACCAATGTCGAGACAAGAATAGTTGGCGCGACAATCCGACTGCGATTGGCAAGTCTTCATGCATAGACCATTGCCGCTCGAGAAGAAGAACCAATCGCTGCAGATGCTGCCAGCAGGGCAGTCGTCGTTCGCCAGATCACAGAACTCCGAGCAATACCCGCCCTGCCAGTTTTCGTGCGACTGATCGATGCAGAACGGGTCGTTGCCGCTCGATCCGCACTGGCCGTGAATCTGGCACGTGTCCCCGACCGCACGCGGGCCGGGCACGCAGCTGAAGGACGTGCTGCAGCTCGGATCCTCGGGCAGTCGGCGGGGGTGGAGCACGATTTGAAGCAGACGCCGTGCACGGAGAGCCCGAGGTCCACGCACGAGCCGCCGGCCGGGCAGTCCCCGGGGCCGGAGCAGAACTCCGAGCAATAGCCATCCGGGAAGCCCTGGGAGAAGCCGAGGCAGATCGGGTCTCCCCCTGTCGCGACGCAGTCCGTGTTGGAGAAGCAGTTCTCGGCGTACCCCCTCGTCCCCGGCGTGCACGAGAACGAAATCCCTTTGCACGACGTGGGATCGTCGCAGTCGAGGTAGCCGTCGAAGTCGTCGTCCCAGAAGTCTTCGCAGAAATCCTCGGGCTGCGGCTGATCGATGGTGGCGCTGAAGAAGTCGCCCCCGGTCGGCGTCGTCGACTCGAAGATCACGTAGTAAGTCGAGCCCGCGACCCCGGGGAAGGAGCCGTTCTCGGTCTGTCCGTTGCCGCCGTTGTTGACGCAGAGGATCTCGCTCGCCGCGTCGTTGCAGTCCGTCCTCACCGAGAACGCGCCGTCGAACGAGAACGGGGAGAACTGCACGCTGACGTCGCCGTCGGTCGGGACTTGGACCTGATAGACCATCTCGCTCCCGCCGGAAGGCGCGCAGGAGGAGGTGAGCACGTTCGGCCGGCCGAGCAGGTTCGCGAACGGGAACGCCGGTATCGTCGCGATCTGCGCTCCGCCGCACGAGTCGGTGCAGGCGACGGCGGTCGCGCATTCGTCGTCGAGGCAGTCGACGAAGCCGTCCTCGTCATTGTCGAGGCCGTCCCCGCAGCTCTCCTTCGGGAGGCACTCCGAGACGACGATGGTGCAGAACTGATTGCAGATCAGGGTGCCGGAGCCCAGGCCGAAGTCCGCGCACTGCTTGCCCCCGAAATCGGTTCCCTCGCACTGCTCGGTGTCGTCGCGGACGCCGTTGCCGCACGTGCTCGGGGGGGCGCCACCCTGGGCCTCGCCGCCGTTGGGGCTGCCGCCCGTCGCCGCGCCGCCAGCGCCGGCGCCGCCCTTGCCGCCAGCTCCCCCGCCGCCGCCCCCGGCGCCTCCGCCTCCGAGCGTGCCCGGCGTCCCGCCCTCACCCCCGTGACCGCCGTTGGAAGGCGGGCTCCCTCCGCTGAAATCGTCATCGACCTCGGAGCCGGCGCATCCCTGCAGCAGCGCCCAGGACAGCGACGCGAGCAAGAAACCCCCACGGGAAGAAGCGAAGAAGCGCACTCAGAAAACTAAACAGATCGCTCCCGCCGCGGCAACCCGCCCTCGCCGAACCTGTCGCGTTACGTGATTGGAGGCCGCCCCGATTGGCCAGAGTCGAGCGCTCCGAGGCGAGATATCGTGCTGCATTGCTTTCGATCTCGGAGCGGATGAGGTAAGGCTGTCTGGTTTTCGACGAGCGGCGAGGAATGCCTCGTGCTTGTCGCGCGCAGACCCACGAAAACGCCGAGACCCCGATGCTCCGATATCGCGCCGACCTCCGGACCCTCGCGTTCATGGCCACCTTCTTCGGCCTCGTCGCCGTCCAATGGACGGTGCCTTCGCTCGGGCTGCTCTCCGCTCCCCGGAGCGTCGCTGGGCTCGCGCCTTCGCTCGTGCTCCTCGCGCTGACGTGCTTCTTCTCGTTCTTTTGCGCCGTCGCCACCCACAACACGATCCACTCGCCGGTGTTCAAGAGCCGGCCTCTGAACCGGATCTTCCAGGTGGCCCTCACCCTCGGCTACGGGCACCCGGTCAGCGCGTTCGTGCCCGGGCACAACCTCAGCCATCACAAGCACATGCAGACCCAGCGGGACGTGATGCGCACCACGAAGGCGCGCTTCCGCTGGCACCTGTTGAATGGCCTGTTCTTCCTGTTGATGGTGGCCCCCTCCATCATGCGCGGCGAGCGTGAGTACTTCCGCGCGATGCGCGAGCGCATGCCGACCTGGTATCGCCAATACCAGATCGAGTTCTGGGTCCTCCACGGGATCTACCTCGCGCTCCTCATCCTCGACTGGCAGAAGTTCCTCCTGTTCGTCTTCATCCCTCACAAGTACGCGGCCTGGGGGATCGTGACGATGAACATGCTCCAGCACGACGGCTGCGACGAGAACGACCCTTGGAACCACAGCCGTAACTTCGTGGGCAAGGTCGTGAACTGGTTCACGTTCAACAACGGCTTCCACTCGATCCATCACATGTACCCGGGGCTGCACTGGAGCCTCACGCCCGAGGCCCACGCCCGAGAGGTCGCCCCCCACATCCACCCTGCGCTCGAGCAGAAGTCGCTCCTCGCGTTCATCTTCCGGACCTTCATCTGGCCGGGGAAGCGGGTGACGTACGACGGCAAGCCGGTGGTGCTGCCGCCCGCCGCCCCCGACGAGAGCTGGATCCCGAAGCCAGAAGAGACGAAGGACGATCTCGGCGCGATGGCTCCCGCGTGAGCTTCGACCCCTCCGGACCTTCGCTGGGAGACGGCATCTTCGGGCTCCCGTTCGACCGAGAGGCCGCGCGCGTCGTCCTCGTCCCGGTGCCTTGGGAGCCCACGACGTCCTACCGCAAAGGGACGGCGGGCGGGCCCGAGAACATCCTGCGAGCGAGCAAGCAGGTCGACCTCTTCGATCGAAAGAACGGGCGGCCCTACGAGGCCGGGATCGTGATGCTCGATCCCGATCCGCGCATCGTGGAGATGAACCGAGAGGCGTGCGTCCTCGCTCAGCCCATCATCGATCGAGGAGGCGTCTTCGACGACGCTTCGCTCGCCCGAGACCTCGCTCGCGTCAACGCGCTCTCCCGAGAGCTCGACGACCGCGTCGGTGCGATCACCGGGGAGCTGCTCGACGCGGGCAAGCTCGTCGGCGTCATCGGCGGCGATCACTCCTGCCCCTTCGGCTTCATCCGCGAGCTCGCGGCGCGGATCCCGGGGATGGGGATCCTCCACGTCGACGCCCACGCGGATCTTCGAAAGGCTTACGAAGGCTTCGAGTCCTCGCACGCATCGATATTTCATAACGTCCACGAGCGGCTCGATGCGGTCGCCCGCATCGTCCAGGTCGGCCTTCGCGACTACTCGGAGGAAGAGCACGCGATGATCGAGGCATCCCCTCGGCTGAAGGCGTTCTTCGACGACGATCTCGCGGCGCGGGCGTTCGACGGGGAGCCCTTCTCGGCCACGGCTCGAGCGATCGTCGACGAGCTCCCCGAGAACGTCTACCTCTCGGTCGACATCGACGGGCTCGAGCCCGCGCTGTGCCCCGGCACCGGCACTCCCGTCCCCGGTGGGCTGTCGTTCCGTGAGCTCTGCGGGCTCGTCGAGGCCCTCGTCGGGACGGGCCGACGCATCGTCGGGTTCGACCTGAACGAGGTGGCGGGGGGCTCCGAGTGGGACGGCATCGTGGGAGCGCGGGTGCTCTACAAGACCATCGGATTCGCGCTCCGATCGGGCCGGTAGCCCGTTCCACCAAATCGTTGAATGGCGCGTTGCTCCTCCGCAAGCGCGATTTCAGGCCTGCAACGATTTGGGTAGCCCATTCTCGGCTTTCTCGCGGATATCTGTGTGGCACGGTTGTGGCTAGGGTTGTCGTCAATGGGGGCTTCTCTACCTCTGAGCATGGCGAACCGAGGCAACGACCGAGACCACCGCTCCGCCACCGCCGCTCAGCCCGAGCGGGGTGAGTCGCGTCGCTCCGTGAGCAGCCAGCCGCCGAGGTCCACCGACCGTCCCCGCAGCAGCGAGCAGCGGTCTTCGGGTCCTCCGCCGAGCAGGAGGGATCGCCTCCGCGACGCCACGACCCGCAGGGCGAACACGCTGAAGATCCGACCGTGGTCGCAGCTCGCGGGGGTCGTGGCCTACGTGGTGCTCGATCACACCGAGCAAGTGACCGACGCTTGGGGCGAGCCCAGCGGCGGGGCGCTCACCAGGGCGGCTTCGTTCCGGGAGCGAGTGAAGGCGGGGCGCTTCGACGGCGGCCACCTCCTCGAGTCCTGCGAGGACTCGCGCCGGCTGCTCTCCGTGACCCGCAGCGACGGCTGGTTCGTCCACGTCTGGATCGAAGGCACGACCGACGTCCTCGGGATCCTGACGGTCGTGGGCGGCTAAGAATCCCGCCCAAAGAAGGAGCGGCTCGCGAATCACATCGCGATCGAGTCGCGGCGTGCTAACCTCGTCGCACGCGCGGATCGGCGGATCGGTCCGACGTTTCGACGCGACTCGTGGAGGTGCTCTCGAGGCTGGCTGGGGCCTCCTCGACGAGCCCCTGCGAGGAGCAGCGAGGGGCGGACGCCTGCTTATGGACAACGAGGACGTCGCATACAAGCCGGGCGATATCCTGGCTGGCAAGTACCGGGTCGATCGCACGATCGGGCTCGGCGGGTTCGGTGCGGTGCTCGCGGCGACCCACCTCCAGCTCGAAGAGAGCGTCGCCATCAAGGTGTTGCTGCCTCACGCAGCGAAGAACCCGGCCGCATCGGAGCGGTTCCTCCGTGAGGCGCGCGCCGCGGTTCGCATCCGAAGCGAGCACGTCGCGCGGGTGAGCGACGTCGGCCAGCTCCCCGACACCACGCCGTACATGGTGATGGAGTTCCTTCAGGGCCAGGACTTGTCCTCGCTGCTGAAGACGCAGGGCGGCCAGGCCATCCACGACGTCGCGGAGTGGGTGCTCCAGGCCTGCGAGGCGCTCGCCGAGGCGCACAGCCTCGGCATCGTGCACCGTGATCTGAAGCCCGCGAACCTGTTCCTGACGCACAAGGTCGACGGCGTCCCCTGTGTGAAGGTCCTCGACTTCGGTATCTCGAAGCTGACCAACGAGGGCGCCGACAAAGGGATGACGAAGACGAGCGACGTCATGGGCTCGCCCTTCTACATGTCTCCCGAGCAGATGCGGAGCACGCGCAGCGTCGACGCGCGGAGCGACATTTGGGCCCTCGGCGCGATCATCTACGAGCTCCTCGCGGGCGCGCCCCCGTTCGACGCGGAGACGATGACGGCGCTCGTCGTGAGCATCATGCAAGAGCCCCCGCGCGAGCTCAGCATGTTCCGTCGCGATATCCCGCCCGCGATGCGCGACATCATCATGACGTGCCTGCAGAAGGATCCGTCGCGGCGCTATCCCGACGTGGCTTCGCTGGCGCAGGCCCTCGCGCCGTTTGCTCCGCAGCGCGCAGACCAACGTGGCGCGCGTCCTCGCCGTCTCGGGGAGGCGCCCATCGCCTCTCCAACCCAACGGGTCAGCCCGTCTCTGGACAGCCCATCTCGGGTGGGCACGCGATCTCCGGCTCGCAAGGCGCGGTCGCGGAGGGCGCGAACCACACGATGGCGAGCATGCCCGCCTCGGTGGCATTTGCTTCCTCCGGCCCCCAGCACACGCCGTCGAGCCCGCCCAACGCGCAGTCCGGGCCCATCTACACCGCCCACGCCTATGCCCAGTCGGGCTTCGTGCCGCCTCCGCCGACGCAGCCGGGCACCTACTCCGCGTCCCATCCGGCGCTCGTTCCCCCCGGGGCAGCTCCCCTCGTCGCCTCGGGCGCGTCACCGGCCCAGTCGTGGGGCGGGACGTACATGGGGAAGAAGCAGGGGAGCTCGAAGACGGCGATGATCGTCGGGATCTCGGCGGTCGCGATCGCGCTCATCGGGGCGGGTGGAGGGGCGCTCTACCTCTCCAGCCAGTCGAAATCGTCGTCCAAGGTCGACGCCTCCGACGTGGCTGCCTCGCACGAGAAGAAGGGAGACGACAAAGACAAGGCTGCCTCCGCGCCGCCGGCCTCGGCGCAGCCTCCCTCGTCGGAGCAGCCGGTCGCTCAGTCGACGGCCATCGCGACGGTGACGCCCTCCGCGATTCCGGTGAGCACACAGCCGGTCGCCGTCACCCCGACCTCCGCATCGAGCCACGCCTCGGCGAGCGCAGACCCGAAGAAGCCCGGAACGAAGCCGAAGGACAGCGCCAATCCGCTCCCGCCTCCCCCGGTGGGACCACCGCCCGGCCCGCCCCCGGTGGTGACGCTTCCGCCGCCGCCGGCGCCCCCTCCCCCACCGTCCAAACCCAAGCCGCCCCCCGACACGCTGTTCGGTCGACCCGACTGAGAGCGCCGCCGCGATCGACGGGGCGCGGAGTTCCTGCCGCGCTTGCCGGAATCTTGCCGGGCCCGCTGTGTTCCAAGGCAACCTTCGATAGAAATGATCGCTATGCGCTTCGCTGCCCCCGCTCTGCTCATCGCCGCCTCCTTGCAGCTCACCTCGCTCGCGCACGCTCAGGGCGAGCAGCCTCCCGCGGCCGCGCCGGCCGAGGAAGAGAACGTCAGCGACGCGGACAAGGAGCGCGCCCGCGTCCTGTTCGACGAAGGGCGGCAGCTGATGGCAGAGGGCAGCCTCCGCGCCGCCTGCGACAAGTTCAAGGAGAGCCAGCGGGTTCGGCCCGGCATCGGCACGCTCTACAACCTCGCCGACTGCAACGAGAAGCTCGGCAGGACGGGCACCGCGTACAACCTCTTCATCGAGGTCGCGGATCGCACGAAGGCGGCCCTGCAGCAGGATCGCGAGCAGAAGGCCCGCGAGCGCATCGCCCAGCTCGAGCCGAAGCTCATGAAGATCCGGCTCTCGGTGCCCACCGGCGGGCGGGTGAAGTCGATCACGCTCGACGGCGAGGTGGTCAGCGCCGAGAACTACAACAAGGCGATCGCGGCCGATCCCGGAGAGCACGTGGTAATCGCCTCGACGATGCGCGACGACGGCGAGCCCTTCGAGGAGACGGTGGAGCTCTCCGAGCCCGGACGAACGGTGACGGTCGCGATCCCGGTAGCCCCCGGCGCGAAGATGAAGCGGCGCGTGGGGATGATCGTCGGCGGCGGGATCGTGATGGGGATCGGCGCCCTCTCCCTCGTCGGAGCGGGCGTGCTCGCGGCCGAAGGCGATAGCGACGCCGCGGTCGCGGCGGTCGGCCTCGGGGTGCTCGGCGTCGTCGGCCTCGCCGTCGGCATCCCCATCTTCGCCGTCGGGTTCAAGAAGAAGCCGGTGCGCTACGGCCTCGCCGACGAGTCGTCGCCGGTCATCATCGCGTCCCCCGTCCCCGACGTGAACGTCGGGCCCACGGGCGGCTCCCTCACGTGGCACTTCTGACGAGCATGCGCGCGCGGGCGGCCTTCGCGCTCGCGCTGATCCTGAGCTCGGGGCCGGTGAGCGCGGCCGCGGACGACCCGCCCGCGGCCCAGGAGAACTGGGCGACGGCGCGGGCGCGAGCGCTCACGGAGCAGGGCCTCGCCCATCGGAACGCGGGCGCCGTCGACCAAGCCATCGCGCGGTTCAACGAGGCGATCGCGATCGACGCGACCTACGGCCCGGCGTACCTCGCGCTCGCGTCTCTGCGCGAAGGGCGCGGCGAGCGCGACGAGGCGCTCAAGGTGCTGGAGATGGCGATGGAGCGCGATCCGAGCTTCGACGCCG
>JBGAID010000092.1:0-45875 GCA_044225865.1 Polyangiaceae bacterium
GTGGCGGCAACCCCGAGATGGGGGGCAGCCCCAACGTCGACCCGCGTGGAGCGTGCACGCAAGAAGAGCGAGTCGGTCGCTTCTCGGTCGAGAAGCAGAGCGACTTCGGCGTGGTGCAGGGGGTCGTCTCCGACGGCATCGTCCCCGCCTCCATCCCCGAGGTCATCTCCGACGACGGCACCTGTCGCGTGCTGAAGCGTCGCAACCTCTCGTGCACGCCCGCTTGCGTCGGCCAGGAGACGTGCGGCGAGGACGGCGAGTGCATCCCGTATCCGCGTCAGATAAGCGTGGGGACCGTCACGATCGAAGGCCTCACCAAGCCCACCGTCATGGAGCCCGCCCAGCCCGGGAATACCTATTTCGCCCCCGACGCCGACAACCCTCCATTCGAGGTCGGCAGCGCGATCACCCTGACCGCCACGGGGGATCAAGGCCACGGGCCCTTCGAGCTCTACGGGGTCGGGTCCGAGCCGCTGGCGGAGACGCCGATATGGACCCTGGAAGAGGGGCAGGATCTCGTCGTCACGTGGGAGCCCGGGACGATCGAGAGCGCGAAGGTGGCCGTCGAGCTGACAATCGATCAGCACGGGACTTCCCCTCTCTCCTTGAGCTGCACATTCGAAGACACCGGGACTGGCACGGTGCCTTCGGCGGTCGTCGATCAGCTCATCAACTCCGGCGTCTCCGGGTTCCCGAATGGCCGGATCATGCGCTTGACCGCCGACAAGATCGTCATCGACGTCGGCTGCGTCGACATGCTCGTCGGCTCACCGGTCATCGCCGACGTCGCGGTGACGGGGTTCACCCCGTGCGACAGTCCGGATGATTGTCCACCTCCCCAGACGTGCAATCTCCAGATTGAGCTCTGCGAGTAGCGGGAGCCCGACGGGCGCGGCTC
The DNA here is from genome assembly GCA_044225865.1 of Polyangiaceae bacterium. Classification (GTDB taxonomy): domain Bacteria; phylum Myxococcota_A; class Polyangia; order Polyangiales; family Polyangiaceae; genus Xiheicaenibacterium. Next base: position 899 of record JBGAID010000092.1, read on the forward strand.
AGGAGGCCGCTCCGTCCGGGGCGGCGCGCTCCGGCGCCGGGGACGACGGCCAGAAGAGCCGCAGGACGATCTCCACCAGCATGAGGGCGAGCAGGGCGAGGGCCACGTAGGGCGAGGCGTCGATTTGCCGCGCCTCGCCTCCGAGGGAGGGATCGCGAGCGCGCGGGGAGAGGGCGCGCGGGGCGAGGTCGATCTCCTTGGCGGGGGCGAACGCGATCCGGGTCTCCGCGGCCCCGTCGATGACGAAGTGGTACCGCCCGATGCGCGCCGCATCGACGCGCGGCGAGGTGCTCACCGGGACGTCGAGCTTGGTCGGCCGCTTCTCACCGAGCGAGAGCAGCTCGCCCTGGACGCTCTTCGCGCCCACGAACGCGAACCGCTGGCCGGTCTCGACCGCCTTCGCCCCGCCTCCGGTGCGGGCGATCGTGACGAAGCGATCCAAGAGCACGAAGAACGCGGGGCGGAGGGCGAGATCGCTCGTTTCGAAGTCGAACGGCAGCGTCGAGACGAGCACCGCGCCCTTGCCCAGCTGCCGCTTGAAGAGGAGGGGCGCGCCGTCGTCGAATGCGCACAGGACCTCCGTATCCTTCGTCGCGTCGGCGGCGACCTGAGCCCGGCCGGATGGCGCGACGTCGCTGAGGCTATCCGCGCTGGCGCCGAAGAAGGCGCACGTCTTCGGGGCCCCGCTCTTCGAAGCAGAGGCGGCGAAGCGGACCACGCCCGGCACGAGCGCGCCGAAGCCGGCGCCGAGGGGGGCGGCGGCAGCGCGACGGCCGAGGCTCAAGAGGAGCACGCCCCCCGACTCCACCCACGTCGCCACGGTGGTCCGCTCCTCCGGCGTCAACCCGGGCGGGTCGTCGAGGATCAGCCCCGCGAAGCCGGACAGCTCTTCCTCGTGCTCGGGGATGCTCGAGAGGGGCCGCGCCAGCGAGCCCAAGTCGAGCGCGGAGAGCGCACGCTCGACGGAGGGAGGGCCGCCGGTCTGAACGCGGGACGCGGCCGCGTCCACGAGCGCGCCGATCGTGGCCTGCTTGGCGCGGTGGGCGACGGGGGCGACGTCATCGGCGGCGATCGCGTCGCTGCCGGTCAGGGTCGCGTCGAGCTCGGCCGGCGCGTCGCCGTCGATCTTGAGCGAGATCACCTCGGGGGCGGGCGAAGGCACGTCCACGCTCGCGAGGACCTCGCTCGGCTTGCCCGCGTCGACGATCCGAACCGCCCGACCTCCCCCTGCGCCGGGGGTGCAGCGGAGCGCGACCTCGACGCTCGCTTCTTTTCGCTCGGTGCCGACGATCGCGCAGTCCCCCTCCTTCTTCGCCTCGAGATCGGGCAGGGGATACCAGAGGGTCACGTCCTCGCCCGCGTCGAGGGCCGGCCCCTGGGGATCTCCATCGGCCAGATCGCTCAGGAGCACGATGCGCTTGTCCGGCTGCGGCGCGCCCTTCAGCACGTCCTTCGCGAGCGCGATCGCGCTCGTCAGATCCGTCGGTCGGTCGGAGACGGAGACGTCCTCGAGCGCAGCGCGCGCGGCGCGCGCGTCCATGGTCGCGGCCAGGTGCACGCGCGCCTCGCCGCCGGCGAGGACGATCGCGTACGAGTCTCCCGGCTCGGCCGCGGCCACGAGATCTTCTGCCGCCTTCTTCGCGACGTCGAATCGGGTTTGGTCCCCGTCGGCCTTGACTCGCATGCTGAGGGAGTCGTCGAGCACGATGACCATCGCCACGCTCGCCCCGTCGCGACGAACGAGGGCCACGTGCGAGCACCGAACGAAGGGCGTCGCCCCGAGCGCGGCGAGGAGGAGGACGGCGAGCGCGCGCACCCCGAGCAAGGCGCGGTCTTCGAGCGCGCTGCGCCTTCGCGCGGTGGGAGGGGTGGCCGTCAACAGCGAGGCCGTCGGCAGGTCGACCTCCGCCGCGCGCTTGCGGCGCAGCAGGTGGGCGGCGATCGGCGCAGCGACGAAGAGCCCGACGAGCAGCGCGAGCGAGGTCAGAAAGCTCACGAGCGCCCGGCCTTCTCACGGCTCGGCGCGGCGAGCGGCCCGCCTCCGAGGATCGCGATCAAGAGCGAGCGGACGGCCGCGACCGGATCGTCGCTCGTGCTCGCGGCGACGAGGGCGCCCCCGCGGCCGACGAAATCGTCGGACCAGCGCTGGCGAAGTGCCTCCAGGTTCTTCGCGTAGGTGGCGCGCACCGCGTTCGGATCGGCGTCCACGACGACGCTGCCCTCGAGGCTGCGGAAGCGGGCGTGCTCGCGGAACGGTAGATCGATCTCGTCCGGGGAGAGCACCTGCACTCCGAACACGCGCCGGCCTCGGGTCGCGAGCGATCCGATCGCGAACGTCGCGGCCGCGGGGAGGTCGACGAGGTCGGAGAACAGGACGATGTTCGCGCCCCGCCGGGCCCGCTCGTGCACCGGCACGAGGAGGCGGTCGATCTCGTCGGCGCTCTGGGACCAGTCGCCGGCCGCCTCCACCGTCGACAGCGACCAGACGACGCGGTCGAAGGCCTCTCGTCCCGCCCCCGCCCGCACGACGCGGCCCCCGTCCTTTCCCCCCAGCACCACGACCCCGACCGGATCGCCCGACGAGAGCGCGACGCGGGCGGTGGCGGCGGCGAGGAGGGCCGCGAACGGATACTTGGAGCCGGGCCCGTGGCCGCGGAACGCCATCGACGCCGTGGCGTCTACGACGAGCCACAGCGCTCGATCCGTCTCCGTCTCGAACTCGCGCACCATCATGCGGTCGTGCTTGAGCAGCGACCGCTTGTCGATGAAGCGGAGATCGTCCCCGAGGACGTAGGGCCGCTGGCCTCCGAACTCGACGCCGGCCCCTTTGCGCACGCTGCGGTGCATGCCTGCGTAGACGCCCTCCGCGACCGTCTTGGCCCGCAAGCGCAGCGGCGCGAACGCTCCCCAATCCGTCTTGTAGGGGGCGAAGGGGGCCGTCTTCGCTCTCGCGTCGCCGCTCATGGCCGCAATCCTCTTACCACGCCCGCGCCGCGCGGCCCGAGAACCGAAGTGGTGGTACCTTGGCGCGGTGAGAGAGACCGACGAGCAACGGGGTCAGGTGTACCGCGGGCGTTGTCTTTGCGGCGACGTCGCGGTCGAGCTCGAGGGGCCGCTCGACTTCGTGGCTCACTGTCACTGCACCTCGTGCCGCCGCGCCCACGCGGCCGCGTTCGTGACCTGGACGAGCGTCCCGCTCGCGCGGTTCGAGCTCCGCGGCGAGCACGTCCGTTGGTATCGGTCCTCCGAGACGATCGAGTGGGGCTTCTGTCCACGCTGCGGCAGCTCGATGCTCTATCGAGCCGTCGCCGCCGGTCACCCCGAAGAGCCGAAGATCGACCGCATGTACGTCGCCGTCGCGGCCCTCGTGGACCCTCCCGATCTCGCCCCCGCCGCCCACGTCAGCTACGAGGAGCACGTCCCGTGGTTCACCCCCGGCGACGCCTTGCCGAAGCACCGCGGCAAGACGTCCGAGCGCCTCGACGAGCCGGGGTCCCCGAGCCGCTGACGAATCAGCCCTCGCGGGCGAAGATCGCGAACGCGTAGCCGCCGAGCTCCTCGTCCCCGCTCGGGTCGAGGCCGGCGCTCGCGAGAAGCGCGCGCAGGGTCGGTCGAGGCGCCGAGAGCGCCGGCCAGGGGGAGGGCAGGTCGTCGAAGCTCACGACCAGCGTCCGCGATCCGGTCCCCGCGAGCGCCCGCTCCACGACGAGGACGCGCCCCTCGGCGCGCGCGCGGAGCTCGTCGCGCCCCGTCGCCGCGAGCACCGGGTCCATCCTCCTCAGGGTGAGCAGGGCGTGATGAAGGGCGAGGGCGCGGGCGTGGGCGGGCTCGGTACGCTCGCTCCAATCGAGCTTCGAGGACAGGAAGGTGCGCTCGTCCTGAGGGTCGGGGATGCTCGCCAATCGCTCCGGCGTCGCGAAGGCGCGAAACGACGCGAACTCGGCTCTCCTCCCTCGAGAGACGAGCGCGCCCAGCTCCGGCGCGTGATCGGTGAAATAGCAGAATGGCGTGGAGGCGCTCCACTCCTCACCCATGAAGAGGAGCGGGGTCATCGGCAGAAAGAGGAGGAGCGCCGTCGCCGCCGCGAGCGCGCGCTCGTGGGTGAGCCGACCGAGCCGCTCGCCCAACGCGCGATTGCCGACTTGATCGTGGTTCTGAAGGCAATACACGAAAGCGGAGGCGGGCAGCTCGTCGGCGGGAGCGCCGCGCGGCTTACCCGTCACCGCCGAGGGCTGACCTTCATAGTAGAATCCGCGCTCGATCGTCCTCGCGATCGAGGCCGGCTGGCCGTCATAAGCTTCGTAATAGCCGTCGGTCTCGCCCGTCAGCGCGACGTGGACTTGGTGATGAAAATCGTCCGCCCAGACCGCGTCCATTCCGAGCGCGGAGACGGTGCGGGGGTCATTCCGATCGTCCTCGGCGATGAGCAGCTTCTTCGGCTCGAGCTCGGTGAGGCGGGCGCGGAGCTCGGCGAGGACGTGAGGCTCGCCCTCGTCGACGATGGCATGGACGGCGTCCAGCCGGAGGCCGTCGAAGCGCACCTCGAACAGCCAATACAATGCGCTCTCGATCAGATAGTCGCGCATCGTCCGCTGCCCGTAGTCGAACGCGTCCCCCCAAGGTGTCTTCTTGTCTCGGCGAAACACGTCGTCGCGGTGGGCGCAGAGGTAAGCGCCGTCGGGACCGAAGTGGTTATAGACGACGTCCAAGAGCACGCTCAGCCCGTGGCCGTGCGCTTCGTCGACGAGCCGGCGCAGATCCTCGAGCGTTCCATAGGCGGGGTGGGGCGCGAAGTGGGCGACGCCGTCGTATCCCCAGCCGCGCGCGCCGGGGAACGTCGAGATCGGCATCAGCTCGATGGCGGTGATGCCCAGTCGCGCGAGCTCCCCGAGCTTCTCCGCCATGGCCGCGTACGTCCCCTCGGGGGTGAACGCGCCCACGTGCGCCTCATAGAGCACATGATTGCGGAGGGGACGAACGACGCCGAGGCCGTGCTGGTAAGCGAAGCCCGGTCGATGGACGAGGGCGGGACCGTGCGCGCCCTCCGGGAGGAACCGCGCATAGGGATCGGGCATCGGATTGCCGTCGACGACGATCCAATAGCGATCCCCGGGCGCGGCCTCGCGAACGCGCACCTCGCGGACGCCGTCGTCCAATTGGGACATGGGCGCCTCCACCCGCACCCGTCCGCTCGGCTCCACGATCCTCACCGAGCTGCTCCGGTCCGCCGACACGCGGGCCCGGAAGAGGACGCCGTCCCCGTCGGGGTGGGCCCCGAGGTGAGGCTCGAAGCTGCGAAGGAACCGCGCCCCCTCGACGCGACCGGCTCGGTCGATGACCGTCATCGAATGGATTCCTTGGTGTGGCCGAACAGAAGCGCGACGGGAGCCCGCGCGAAGACATCGGAGAGGCGCGCCTCGCGGCGAATGACCACCCTCGCCCCCGTGACGAGATCTTCGTACTCCCCCGAGTGAGGGACGAAGAGGCGCTCGTTCCCCCAGACGTCGCCGGTGGCGAACGGCCGCTCTCCTCGCGTCTTTTGGAATGGAAACCGGGTGACGAAGCACAGCGCCCGCTCCGTGCCGTGCATCCGCGCGAAGGCGAAGACGTGGTCGTTCCCAGGCAGCGGCTGGTAGTCACCGCGAAGGAACAACATTGGATGGGCGCGCCGCGCGAGGAGGGCGGCGTGGAGCACGAGCATCTTGATCCCTCCGTCTTCGAAGCGCGCGCACGCTTCGCTCGCGAGGGCGGCTCGGTCGTCCCAGCGCGCCTGGATGTCAGCGAGGATCTTCGCCCGTGCCGCATAGTCGACGGGGCGCCGATTGTCCGGATCGACGAGGGCGTTGTGATAGAGCTCCGCGCCTTGGTAGGTGTCCGGGATGCCGGGCGAGCACATGCGCAACAGCACGAGGGCGAGGCTGTTGGACACCCCCGAAGGGGCGATGCGCTGGATGAACCCGGCCACGTCGTGCACGAAGTCGTCGCTTCCGAAGAGCCGATTCAACAGCTCTTGCGTGCACGACTCGTAGCCTTCGTCGGGCAAGAGCCAGCTCGTCTCCGTCTTCGCCTCCTTCGCGGCTTTGTAGGCGAAGGCCGCGATCCGCTCGACGAGCTCGGTCCGCCCTTCGGCCCCGTCCCAGCCCGCCGGCCAGGCTCCGACGATGGATTGGTAGATCAGATACTCGAGCGACTTCGACGGGGCGTCTTGTCGCGGGAGCTGGGCTCGGATCTTGGCGGCGAGCTCGGACCAACGGCGCACGGTCCGGGCCCACTCCGAGGGCATCTCCGACAGAACCGCGATGCGGGCCGAAGCATCCTCCCCTCGCTTCGTGTCGTGGGTGGAGGTCGTCGTCATCGAGAGGGGGAAGCCCCTCGCCCGCGTCTCGTTCTGCCGGTGGAGCTGCTCGCTGCTGAACCCGATCCGCGCCGGTGTCCCGCCCACCTCGTTTGCGCACACGAGCCGGTTGTATCGATAGAACGCGGTGTCCTCGATCGCCTTGGCCATGACGGGGCCGGTCAGCTGCTGGAAGCGCAGACAGAACCGCGAGCGCTCGCTCCGCTCCTCCGGATCGGCCACGGGGTGGAGCAGCAGGACCTCCCTCAAGAAGTCGAAGATCGCATTCGGCACCCACGCCTCGGTGCGCCGCCTCGCCGCCGCCACCGCCTGCTCGACATAGCGCTCGTCGGCCTCGGACTTTGTCCCGTCCTCGTGGATGTAGGTGCGATAAATGGAGAACGCGGAGAGCACTTCGACGACGGCGCGCGTCAGCGATCCCAGGGTGAAATCCTGGGAGAGCCGCGTCTTTGCGGCGATGCGCTCGAGCGAGCGAGACAGCATGTGGACCTCGCTCGCGAGACTGGAGCGCAGGATATGGCGCTTCGAGCGATAGACGTGGTCCGCGAACGCGAGGCGATCGCCGGTGAACGATTGGTAGAGCTTGGTGAGGAGCGTCTCGTTCCGCGCGTCCACGAGGATCCCCGTGGCGGCGTGGGCGAACTCGTAGCCGGTGGTGCCGTCCACGGGCCAAGACGCGGGGAGCTCCTCGCCCGGCTCGAGGATCTTCTCCACGAAGATGGGGAGGGGCCGCGCCAGATCGTCGGGGCTCAGATCGGAGGCCCCCGGCCCCCGCGGGAGCCGGAAGCGCTGCTGGAGGGATTCGAAATAGGCGGCCGGCTCGTAGAGGCCGTCGGTGTGGTCGAGGCGGAGCCCTTTGACGCGACCCTTGGCGATCAGAGAAAAGAGCTTCTCGTGCGCGAGCGCGAAGACGTCTGGACACTCCATGCGAATCGCCGCCAGGTCGTTGATGTCGAAGAAGCGCCGATAGTTGATCTCCTCCGCGGCGACTCTCCAATCGGCGATGCGATAGCTCTGGGCTCTCACGAGCGCGTCCAGCGCCGCGAAGCTCTCCGGTCGACCGCGCTCGCCGTTGAGCTCCCCGAGGGTCTTCGTCACGGCTTCCTGGACGGCCCCGCGCTGCTCGTAGAGGCGAGAGAATCGCCGCTTCGCCACCGCTATCTCTTTGTAACGCTCTCGGCGCGCGGCGGCGTCCGAGGAGGAGCGCGGCGGCAAACGGCGGAGTGAGTAGACGATCGACTGGAGCTCCTCCGCGTCCGGATCGCCCTCGGGGAGGCCCAGGACGCCGAGGAGGCGCTCGAGGAAGGGGACGAGGGTCTCGGGGGCGAGGGGGAGGCGGCGTTCGTAGCAGGCGAGCGCGAAGAACCCGCGCTCCATGATGACGGTGATGTCCCCCTTCTCGAGCACCTCGCCATAGGCGGCGCCCAAGATCGGGAGCAGCACTTTGTCGCGGAGGCCCTCCTTCGCCGGCCGCCAGTCGATGTCGAAGAACTCTGCGTATCGGGAGCTCGGCCCGTTCTCGAGCACGTCTTGGAACCAGACATTGTCGCTGCTGGCGATCCCCATGTGGTTCGGCACCCAGTCCAGGACCAGGCCCATGCCCCGGCTGGCGAGGGCGTCGCTGAGCCGCTCGAACGCCTCCTCCCCGCCGAGCTCGGGGTTGATGCGGCTGTGATCGACGACGTCGTATCCATGCGTGCTCCCCTTGCAGGCCGCGAAGATGGGCGAAGTGTAGACGTCGGTGACGCCCAGATTCGCGAGATAGTCGAGCACGTCGCGGAGGGCGTCGAAGCCGAAGCCGGCGTGCAGCTGCACCCGGTAGGTCGCGCCCAGCGTATGGAGGCTCCCCCCGTTGCGCACGACCCGAGACGGGGATCGGAAGAACTTGAGGGAGCGGGCGACGAGGAGCGTCTTCTCTCCGGGAGGGCGCGTCTCCTCGGCGCCGTCGTCGGCGGTGTCGACGAGGAGCTGCCACGGCTCTCGCACCGCCTCGTCGTGCGGGACGACGAGCTCGACGTCGTGATCGCTCGCGTTGAGGAGGAGGAGGAGGTTGTCGTCGACGATGGGGCGCCCTGTCCAACTGTCGATGTCGTCGATGCCGCGACCGGCGAGGAACATCGAGAAGGCTCGGGTGGACGGGTTCTGCCAGTCGTCCTCGCTCATCGACCTGCCGTCGGGGCAGAACCACGAGATGTCGCGCAGATCGGTCCCGTGGATCTTCCTTCCCTGGAAGAACTGAGAGCGGTGGAGGGCAGGGTGGGCGCGGCGAATGCGAAGGAGCTTCTTCACCACTTCGAAAAGAGCCCGCTCCTCGGTCGACCACTCCCACGAGAGCCAGCTGAGCTCGTTGTCTTGGCAATAGGCGTTGTTGTTGCCGCGCTGCGTCCGCCCGAACTCGTCGCCGGCGACGATCATCGGCGTCCCCTGCGACAAAAGGAGCGTGGCCATGAGGTTCCGTCGCTGTCGCCTCCGGAGGGCGTTCACCGCCTCGTCCGCGGTGGGGCCCTCGTGACCGCAGTTGAACGCGCGCTCGTCGTCGTGGCCGTCGCGATTCCCCTCGCCGTTCGCCTCGTTGTGCTTTCTCTCGTAGGTGACGAGGTCGTTGAGGGTGAGGCCGTCGTGGGCGGTGACGAGGTTGATGCTCGCGGAGGGGCGGCGGCCATTGCTCTGATAGAGGTCGCTCGACCCGGTGAGCCGATACCCGATCTCTCCCGCCTTGCCTCCCTCGCCCCGCCATAGGGCGCGCACCGCGTCCCGGTAGCGGCCATTCCACTCTGCCCAGCGAACCGGGAAATTGCCGACCTGGTAGCCACCCTCCCCGACGTCCCAAGGCTCGGCGATGAGCTTGAGCTGGCTCAGCACCGGCGATTGATGGATCAGGGTGAAGAAGCTCGCGAGCTGGTCCACCTCGTGGAGCTGGCGAGCCAGCGCCGACGCGAGGTCGAAGCGAAAGCCGTCGACGTGCATCTCCGAGGCCCAATACCTCAGAGAATCCATCACCAGGGCGAGGGCCTGCGGATGCCGGACATCCAGCGTGTTGCCTGTCCCGGTATAGTCGAAATAATAGCGAGGTTGGTCGGGGACGAGCCGGTAATAGGTGGGATTGTCGATCCCCTTGAGGCTCATCGTCGGCCCCAAATGGTTTCCCTCCGCGGTGTGATTGTAGACGACGTCGAGGATCACCTCGATCCCGGCGCGGTGGAGCGCCTTGACCATATCCTTGAACTCCCGGACCTCGGAGGCGATCGCGCCGGCGCTGCGATAGCGGACGTCGGGGGCGAAGTAGCCAATCGTGCTGTAGCCCCAATAATTCCGCAGGCCGCGGTCTTTGAGCAGCTTGTCGTCGACGAAGGCGTGGACGGGCATGAGCTCGATCGCGGTGACGCCGAGATCGCGCATGTGATGGATGACGGAGGGGTGGGCGATCGCGCTGTACGTGCCGCGGAGGGCGGGCGGCACGTCCGGGTGAAGCATCGTGAGCCCTTTGACGTGGGCCTCGTAGATGACGGTGCGGTGCCACGGGGTGCGGAGCGGAGCGTCGCCTTCCCAGTCGTAGCTCGTGTCCACGACGACCCCGCGCGGAGCTCCGAGCTGGTCGGCCGTCTCCATGGCGAGATCGCCTTGAGGCCCGCCCACGCGATACGCGAAGCAGCCCGCCTCCCAACGCTCCACCCCGTCGACGGCGCGTGCGTACGGGTCCAAGAGGACGACGTTCGGGTTGAACCTCAGGCCCTTCTCGGGCTCATACGGCCCATGGACGCGATAGCCATAGCGCTGCCCGGCCGACACGCCCGCGACGTAGACGTGCCACACGAAGGACGTTCGCTGCGACACCGGGATGCGGGTCTCGCGGTCCTCGGCATCGAATAAGCAGAGCTCGACCGCTGTGGCGTTTTCGCTGAAGAGAGCAAAGTTGACACCCTCGCTGTCCCACGTTGCACCAAGTGGGAAGGGTGATCCGGGCAGGATCTGCATGCGGGCTCACCGCATCGCAAAGGCTGCGCCGCCCGGCGCCGACGCTCTCAGCCCGGCCGCAGCTTGGAGACGAGCGCGGCGGTGTCCGCGACGAGCTTGCTGTACGCGCGGCCGGCGAGGCCCATGCTCTTGAGCACGTCCTCTTGAACCACCGGGCTCTCACCGAGGCCGGGCTCGCCGAGCTGCACCGCGAGGGCGTCCGCGACATGGACCACCGCCGCCATCGGGTGGATGTGCCCTGCGATGACAGGGTGGTGGTGATTGGCGATCACCATCGTGACCTCGGCGGGGAGCTTCCAGGTCGCGCAGACGACGGAGGTCGCCTTCTCATGAATGGCGAGCACGGCGGGGCGGGCCCGCTCGTACGGGACGCGGGCGACGCTCTTGTCGCTGGTCTGCCCGAGCACGATCAGCGCGGCCGCGCAGCCGACGTCGTGGAGGAGGCCGCAGAGATAGGCGTACTCGTCGGGGAGGGCGGTGGCGCGACACACGAGGCGCGCGATATGAGCGGTGACCACGCTGTGGCGTCGGAGGGCCTCCATGGGCGCCTCGTACCCGGGAGCGCGGAACACCTTCGCCGCGAGCGAAGCCTGAAGAAAGATCTGCACGAGGGTCTCGAGCCCCAGTCGGAGGAGGGCTTGCTCCAACGAGCGGATTGGCTCGCCCGAGACGTACACCGGCGATTGCGCGATCTTCAGGACGCGCGCGGCGAGCATGGGATCGCGCTCGAGCACGTCGAGGACGAGCCGGAAGGAGACCTCCGGCTTCCGGCTGAGCTCGAGGAGCTGGAGCGCGGCGGCGGGGAGGAGCGGCGGCTCGTAGCGCGGCGACGCGAACGCGGCCTCGATCCGCTCGAGCACGGAGGGATCGGGGGCGCTCTCGCGAAGCTCGACGACGCCCGCCCCGTAACCGATTCGGGCGCGCCCCGCGGACGCGAAGGTGCTCAATCGAACCTCGGCGCGCAGGGCATCTTCTGGGGCCGGGCGAACAGATAGCCCTGGAGCAGATCGCACCCTGCGCCGAATACGGCGTCTCGCTCTTCCTTCGTCTCGATGCCCTCGGCGACGACCTTCATTCCGAGCTCGGCGCACATGCTGATCATGGTCCGCACGAGGGTGAGACGGGTGGGGGACGCGTGGACGTCGCGCACGAGCGACATGTCGAGCTTCACGACCTCGGGCTCGAGCAGCGCGAAGCTGGTGAGGCCGGCGTAGCCGGCGCCCAGATCGTCGAGGGCGATCCGGAACCCCATCGCGCGCAGGGCGGCGAGGCGGTCCTTGATGTCGGAGATCCCCTCGAGGTTGCTCCGCTCGGTGATCTCGAGGACCACGCGCGGGGCGAGGGACGCGAGCGGGCTCGAGGCCGAGTACAGCTCGTCGTCCTCGATCTCGGAGGGGTGCAGGTTCACGAACACGAGGGCTTCGCTCGCGTCGTTCGCGAAGGTCGCGGCCGCGAGTCGGCGCACCGCTCGCCCGACCTCGTGGATGCGGCTGAGGCGCTCGGCCGCGTCGAGGATGGCCCCTGGGTGTGGCAGCGTGGGCTCGTTCGAGCGGAGGAGGCACTCGTACGCGAAGACGTTCCGTCGGGTCCACGACACGATGGGCTGGGCCGCGACGAACGCGGTCTCGAGGGCGCGGGTGAGCCGGGCGGCGAGGCCGGTGGCGTCGGCGAGGAGGCGGTCCTCGCCGCCGGCCAGGTCGAGCATCCGGCGCTTGGCCCGGGCGAGCCGATGCAGTCGGATCGCGTCGGAGGTCGCCTTCACCAGGGCGTCGAGCTGGACGGGCTTCACCAGGTACCGGAGCGCCCCTCGCTCGAGCGCCTCGATCGCGCTCTTGGTGCTGGGCGCGCCGGTGATGAGCAGGAAGGGCACGTCGAGGTCGAAGGCCCGGACCCCCTCGAGCAGGGCCAGCCCGTTCAGGCCGGGCATGTCGAGGTCCGTCAAGATCACGTCGAAGCGATCGGCCCCCACGAGCCGAAGGGCGGTCTCGCCGTCCTCCGCCGTCGTCACGCTGTACCCCTGACCCTCGAGGACCGCCTTGTGGATCTGGAGGATGACCTGGTCGTCGTCGACCACCAGCACGTGCGGCGCGGGTGCCTGACTGACCGCCTCGAGCGCAACCATGAGGACCCGAGCGGCACGGAGCGGGGCTGGCTAAACGATCATCCGAGACCGCGGCGCCGGGGCTGCGTCGATTAAGGCGGGCTCAGATTGTCCCGCATTCTCCCTCATCCACATCGACCGGGAGGAGTGCGCGCAATGAGCGGCGATGACAGCCTGAGGGTCCAAAGCGGCACTTCGCGAGAGCGAGACCCGGTCCGCGCCGTGCAAGAGGTGTGGGAGGGCATCCGGCAAGAGGGCATCCGGTTCATCCTGTTCTACTGCGATCCCGCCTACGACCTCGAGGCCCTCGCGAAGGCCATCGAGGAGACGATGGGCCATCTGCCCGTCGTCGGATGCACGACGGCGGGCGAGATTACCCCCCTCGGATATCTGGAGGGCACGTTCGCCGCGATTAGCATCGCCTCGTCCTCTTTCACCCCCGTCATCCGGCGCATCGACAACCTCGCGTCGTTCGAGTTCGCGGTCGGGGTGAAGGCGGCACGGAGCGCGCTCGAAGAGCTCGAGCAGCGCGGGGTGAGGCCCTCCGGGGACAACACGTTCGGCTTCCTCTTGATCGATGGGCTCTCCCTCAAAGAGGAGATCGTCGTGAGCGCGGTGCGTCGGCACCTCGCCGATATCCGGATCTTCGGCGGGTCCGCGGCCGACGGCGGGCGCTTTCAGCAGGCGCACGTCTACCACGAGGGCCGCTTCCGCCGTGATTGCGCGGTGGTGACGATGGTCCACACGACCCACCCCTTCACCGTCTTCAAGACCCAACACTTCGTGAGCGGCGCGGAGAAGATGGTCGTGACGGAGGCGGATCCCGCGAGGCGCGTCGTCACGGGGATCAACGGCGCGCCCGCCGCAGAGGAGTACGCGCGCGTCGTCGGCCTCGATGTGACCGAGCTCACCCCCATGACGTTCGCGGAGTACCCCGTCGTGGTGAAGGTTGGCGGCGCCTACTACGTCCGTTCCATCCAGCGCGTCTTGCCCGATCGAAGCCTGTCCTTCTTCTGCGCGATCGATGAGGGCATCGTGCTCACGGTCGCGCACGGGGTGGACATGATCCAGAACCTCCGCGAGACCTTCGACGGCCTGCGGGCGTCGATCGGTGAGCCGGAGCTCATCCTCGGATGCGACTGCATCCTTCGAAAGCTCGAGCTCCAGCGCAAGGGGCTGATGGGAGACGCGGGGCGACTGTTCGTCGAGAACCGCACCTTCGGGTTCAGCACCTACGGCGAGCAGTTCAACGCCATGCACGTCAACCAGACCTTCACGGGGGTCGCGCTGGGGAGGTCCCATGGGTGAGCGACCCACCGTCGAGGAGCTCGAGAAGAAGATCGAGCGCCTCGAGCGCATCAACCGAGCCCTGATGGACCGCGTCGAGCGCGGGATGAACCTCGACGAGGGCGCGTTCTGCCTGTTCCAGGCGGCGACCGCCCTCGAGGGCGAGGTGCGAGAGCGGACCTCGGCTCTGCAAGCCACCCTCGCGGAGCTGAAGGGCTCGAACGAGGAGCTCAAGGTCGCCCGCGACAGCGCCGACGCCGCCAACCGCGCCAAGTCCCAGTTCCTCGCGAACATGAGCCACGAGATCCGCACGCCCATGAACGGCGTCCTCGGCATGCTCGAGCTCGTGCTCGCCTCCGAGATGACGCGGCCCCAGCGGCGGATGCTCATGACCGTCCGTCGCAGCGCGGAGACCCTCCTCGACCTCATCAACGAGATCCTCGACTACTCGCGGATCGAGGCGGGCAAGCTCGAGGTCGAGTGCATCGATTTCGATCTCCGGTCCGTCATCGAGGACTCCGTCGACGCGCTCGCGGAGCGGGCCCAGCGAAAGGGGGTCGAGATCATCTGCCACGTGAGCCCCGGGCTCCGGACCTCCTATCGAGGCGATCCGCTCCGCACCCGCCAAGTGCTGATGAACCTCCTCGGCAACGCGACCAAGTTCACGTCGACCGGCGAGATCGTGGTTCGAGTCGCCGAGACGCAGGGCCCGTCCGGGAACCTCGTTCGCGTGTCGGTGAGAGACAGCGGGATCGGGATCCCGGAGAAGGCCCTCCCTGTCATCTTCGATCCGTTTCGACAAGCGGACGGCACCACGACCCGCATCTACGAGGGCTCCGGTCTCGGGCTCGCCATCGCCAAGAAGCTCGTCACGCTGATGGGCGGCTCGATCGGGGTGGAGAGCACCGTCGGCATGGGGTCCACGTTCTGGTTCGAGCTCCCCCTCCCCGCGAACGATCGCGCCCTCCCCGCCCCGCCTCCGTTCCGCAAGGTCCTCCGCGTGCTGCTCGTCGACGACAGCGACTCGGTCGCGGCCATGGTCCGCGACTATGCGGAGGCGTGGGGAGTGAAGCTCGACGTGGTCAAATCCGCGCGCGCGGCCCTCGCTGTCGTCTTCGACTCCGGTCGAAAGCCGTACGATCTCGTGCTCCTCGACGCGAGCGTCTCGGACGCGGAGAAGATCCAGAAGGCGATCCCCAAGCGACTCGTCCTGCTGACGGACGCCCGGCAGGAGCTCCGCGAGGAGCGCAGCGCGTCGTCGGTCATGACGAAGCCGCTCCGGCCGACCGCCCTCCGGCGCTTGCTCAACGAGCTCGTCGAGCACGAGCGCGTCCGGGCCGAGTCGGCGATGTACCTGCCCGCGATCGGGGCGGCCCAGCCGATGCAGGCGCGCGTCCTCCTCGTCGAGGACAACGCGGTGAACCAGGAGGTCGCGCGCGGATTCCTGGAGGCGCTCGGCTGCTCCGTGAAGGTCGCCGACAACGGGATGGATGCGGTCGAGTCGTGGCAGAGCGGCACGTTCGACCTCGTCCTCATGGACTGGCACATGCCCGGGATGGATGGCCTCGAAGCGACCGCGGAGATCCGGCGCCGGGAGGCCGAGCTCAAGCGAGGGGCGGTGCCGATCGTCGCCCTCACCGCGAGCGCGATGATGGGCGATCGGGAGCGGTGCCTGGCCGCGAAGATGGACGACTTTCTGACCAAGCCGTTCAGCGTCTCCGCGCTCCGCTCCGTCGTCGAGCGGTGGGTGGCGAAGCCCGCCCCCGTGCCGGTGAACGTCCTCACCGAGCCGGATGTGATCGAGGTGTCGGTGTTGGAGGAGCTCGGCAAGCTGACGCGGCCCGGCGGGCCCGACTTCGTCGAGAACATCGTGAAGACCTACCTGGATCACTCGGCCATGAGCGTTCAGGCCCTCGTAGAGGCCCACAAGCAGGGGGACGCCCGGGCGGTGAAGGGCATCTGCCACAAGATGAAGTCGAGCAGCGCGGCGGTGGGGGCGATGGGGCTCTCGCGGCTCGTCGCGGAGGCGGAGCGACAGTCGGACGGGGACGCCGGCGTCATCCGAGATCTCGTCCTGCGGATCGCGAGCGAGTCGGCGAGCGCGGACCAGAGCCTCGCCGCGTTTCTGGAGCGACGCATCGCCGCCCGTGCCGGTGAAGGCGCCTCGGCCACATCGACGGCAACCCGCCGCACGGGGACATGAGCCGCCCGCGGCGGCCCTCACGAGGAGGTGGTCATCGCGATAGATTTTGAGCATTCTGTAAGCTTGTCGATGCGCTTGCTCGGCCTTGTAGCGCGCGAAGCGTGGCGTTCCGCCGTCGAGGCCGCGTCCGCGAGCATCTTGGTCTCGCTCTCCGACGACGCGGCGCGCGCGCGGTCGCTCGCCTCCGAGACGACGTTCACGATCATCGTGGTCGAGCGCGAGGCGTTCCCCGACGTCGAGCCGGCGCAACTCGGAGCCGCCCCGCGCGCGCCCGCGTTTTTGTACCTGTGCGATGGCAGTCGAAGCCTCGGAGAGACGCGGGCGCTCTTCGAGGATCCGCACCGGAGAGTCGAGCTGCTCGTCGATCCGGAGCCGGAGGAGATCTCGCGCCGCATCGTCGATCTCGCGAGCCGCATCCGTGGCGCGCGTGAGCGGGAGCGCGAAGCGGACGTCCTCGACATGCTCACCCACGCGGGCGCCCTCGGCTTCCGAATCTGGGAGTACGACATGCGGGCGGCCGGCTTCACGATGGCGCGGCCCGCGGAGCGGCCGACCGCGAACCAATACACCCTGGAGGAGCTGGAGAGGTCCACTTGGGAGAAGCTCTACCCCGAGGCCTCCCGGAAGAAGCTCCGCGCTTCCATCCGCGATCAGCTCGCCGCGTTCACCGAGCGCGGCGAGCGCATCGCCTGCCCGCTCGACCTCGAGATGATGAACGCGGACGGCACGATGGGTCATCGCACCGTGACGACGCGGCTGGCGCTCGACGCGGAGGGGCGCCCGACGCTCCTGCGCGGCGCGACCTGGGACACCACGGAGGCGATGCGCACCGCGACCTCCCTCGCGTCCGTGGAGGTCGAGTACAAGCGCCTCTTCGACGGAGCCCACGACGCCATCCTCGTGCTGGACCCGAGCGGAACGATCCTCGAGGCAAACCCGAGAGGGTGTGAGCTCTACGGCTGCGCATACGAGGACCTCGTCGGCAACTCGATCGAGACCTACTCCGTCGACCCGGTCCGCGCCTCGAACGATCTCGCCCGAGGCGCCGAGGGCGCAGGTCAGGGGCGCTTCGAGACGCTCCAGCGTCGCGCGGATGGCGTTGAGATGACGGTCGAGGTGAACGCGTCGTCCATCGAGTACCGCGGGCGACCGGCGATCCTCGCGGTGAGCCGAGACGTCACGGAGCGCCGGGCCGAGGAGCGCGCGCGGCAGGATCGCGAGCGCGCTCTCTCCGACGCGACGCGGCTCGAGGCGATCGGCAGGCTCGCGGGCGGCATCGCCCACGACTTCAACAACCTGCTCATGGTCATCGAGGGGTGCGCGGAGGCGCTCGCGGGGGCGACCGAGTCCGAGGAGATCACCGATCTCAGAGATGCCGTCGAGCGCGCGAAGACGCTGGTCCGACAGCTCCTTACGTTCGCGCGCAAGGCGCCCGTGGAGATGCGGACGCTCTCGATCGTCGAGGTCGTCCGGCCCCTGATCGGCATGCTTCGGCGCCTCCTCCGCGAGGACATCGAGCTCGTCACCCAACTCGACGTGCCGGAGGCGACGAGCGTTCGGGCCGACCCTTCCCAGCTCGAGCAGGTCGTCATCAACCTGATCGTGAACGCGCGCGACGCCATCTCGGGGGCGGGGCATATCCGGCTCGCCCTCACCCCATCCGCGGTGCCCGGGCACGTCGACCTCGTCGTCGGCGACACCGGGGCGGGCATGGACGACGCGACGCGCTCGCGGGTGTTCGAGCCGTTCTTCTCCACCAAGCGGGGACAGAACTCCGGGCTCGGGCTCGCGACCGTGCACGGCATCGTCGCCGCGCTCGGGGGCCTCATCGAGGTGACGAGCGAGCTGGGCGTCGGGACCGAGATGCGGGTGTCGCTCCCCGCCGTCGCCGTCCCGGAGCTGCGCGCGATCTCCGACCGACCGCAGCGCAACAGTCACCCCGGAGCGGAGACCATCCTCCTCGTCGAGGACGAGCGCGCGGTGCGACGGATCCTCGCGCGTGAGCTGGAGCGATTCGGCTATCGCGTGATCGAGAGCGAGAACGGAGCGGAGGCCCTCGACCTCGCGGCGGGCTTCGAGGGGCGGATCGACCTCCTCGTCACCGACGTCGTGATGCCGAAGCTCGGGGGGAGCGATCTCGCGCAGCGGCTGCTCGCGGCGCGGCCCGACATCAAAGTGTTGTTCATGTCCGGTCACATGGAGCGGGAGACCATCCAGACGATCACGGACAAGAACCTCGGGCCCGTCCTGTCGAAGCCCTTCGCGCCCGCGCTCCTGATGGAGATGGTTCGAAGGCTCTGCGGCGCCGCCGAGGAGTGACCGGACCACGCGCCTCGATCCGGTGACGGGTTAAGGCGAGGGCACCGCGATCCGTTCGGGCCAGTCACGGGGGCGTCGCGCAGACCCGAAACGCGCCGCTCGCGGTCCGAGGTGTCCAACGTGCACCCGACCAGCCGGAGTGCCGGCTCCCGTCACCTCTCATCAGAAGGATCCGAAACCATGACCCGACGTCTGCGAATGAACCGCACTCCGCTGATCGCCATCGCTGCGCTTGCCGCGTCGGGATGTATCGCCCCGACGATCGAGGAGCAGACGGATGGAGAAGAGACCGGGACGACCGAAGACGAGCTCGGTGCCGCGCTCGCCTCGTGCTCCACGGCCGGATCGAGCGGGTACAACGCCAACACCAAGGTCCTCGCCCTCACCCTCGGCGGCGGTGTGACCACCGTCGTGCTCTCGGCCGGCGGCGGCAAGATCGCCGTGAACGGCTGGAACTGCGTGAGCGCCGCGGGCGCTTCGCTCACCACCACCAACGTGAGCAAGATCACCGTCACCGGCACGAACGCCAACGAGAAGGTGATTTTCGACAGCCTGCCGGGGAGCTTCGGCTCCACCATCCTCTCCACCAACGGCGGCGTCATCGTCGACATGGGGACCGGCAACGACTCGTTCATGATCCGCGGCACGGCCGCGGCGGACACCTACAAGGCGGGCAAGAGCGCGGCCGGTGACGTGTACTTCGATCTCACCAACGACGCGAAGGCGGACATCAAGGTCTCGAACGCCGACACCTACTCGATCTCGCTCCTCGGCGGTAACGACTCCTTCGCGGCCGCGGGCGGGGCCATCAACGCGGCTCACCTCACCGCCGGCGTCACGTCCCTGAACGCGATGACCCAGGCCGTCACCGTCTACGGGGGCGACGGAAACGACACCATCCAGGGCGGCGACGGCGACGACATCCTCTACGGCGGCGCGGGTGACGACACCTTCAAGACCACGATCGCCGACGACGGCTCCGACACCTACTACGGTGACGCGGGCGTCGACCTGATCGACTACTCCAACCGCACCGGCGATCTCACCGTCGACATCGCGCCGGAGTACCCGACCATCCGCGGCACCGCCGACATCTCCGCCCTCACCTGGGGCAACAGCGCCGACATCGACGGCGAGGACCTCGTCCTCCACACCGACGGCGGCTCCGACGTCACCGTCACGTTCGCCACGCCCGCCGACGCGGCGGCGGCGGTGACCCAGATCAACACCGCGATGGGCGCGACCATCGCTTCGCTCTCCCCCGGCAATCACCTCGTGCTCGCGTCCGTGACGAACGACAGCGCGGCGGAGATCACCGTCGTGAGCGGCACCAACAGCGTCCTCACCGACCTCGGCCTGAGCGCGGTCGCCCGCACCCTCGCTGACGCCGATGACGGGCTCGCCGGTGAGAACGACGACGTCCAGTTCAGCGTCGAGAAGATCAACGGCGGAAGCGGCAACGACCACCTCATCGGGAGCACCGCCTCCAACACCATCAACGGCAACGCCGGCAACGACATCATCTCCGGCGGTCCGGGGGCGGCGTCCTGCGCCAGCGACGTCGACGTGCTCAACGGCGGCGACGGCAACGACACGTTCGACATGGGCTACGAGAAGGACTGCGGCGATGCCCTCGCGGGCGGCGCCGGCACCGACCGCGCCGACTACCAGGCGCGCTCCAACGCCCTCACGATCACCGTCGACACGAGCGCCAACGACGGCGAGGCGAGCGAGGCGGACAAGGTCCCGACCGACATCGAGATCGTCCTCGGCGGCTCCGGGGGCGACACCATCACCGGCGGCACCGGCGACGACGAGCTCCACGGCGGTCTCGGTAGCGACACCCTCAACGGCGGCGGCGGCAACGACATCCTCGTCGGCGGTGACGGCAACGACACCCTCAACGGCGACGCCGGGGACGACAAGGTCCTCGAGTCGGGTACGGACAGCGAGTACACCGTCACCGTGGATCGCGGCGCGGGCGACGACGTCATCAACGGCGGCGTCGGCACCGACTCGGTGAGCTACGCGGCCCGCACCAACGACCTCACCATCACCCTCTGCGTGGACGCGAACGACAACGTCGGCCTCCCGACGGTGGCGACGGCGGCCTGCACCGACAGCGACGGCGAGTCGGGCGAGGCCGACAAGCTCACGAACGTGGAGTGGGTCTCCGCGGGCGACGGCGATGACCACCTCACCGGCGGCTCCGCGGGCGAGACCTTCGAGGGCGGCGCGGGCGCCGACGTGATCGTGGGCGGCGCGGGCGACGACACCATCTACGGCGAGGACGGCGACGACGACCTCTCCGGCGGTGACGGCGACGACTACGTGGACGGCGGCAACGGCGACGACACGATCTCCGGCGGCAACAGCGACGGCGACATCTGCATCGGCGACGGCAGCGACGTCGCGGCGCAGGTCGGCTGCGAGCTCTGATCGCCAGAGCGAGCGCAGGCTGAGCGGAGGAGGCGCGACCATGGAGGTCGCGCCTTCGCCTATTTTGTCGCCACGCTTCCTTGCCGCGCCGCACGAGGCACGCGCGATGCACAGCGGTTGAGCGTGCGGCGGATCGCGCGGGGTTTTTCCTGGTTCTCGTGAGCGGACGCCGAAGAAGAACGTCAACGCCATGACGGCGCGCCAAAGCGATGGCGGGCTACCGACGGGGAAGAGATGAAGACCTCATTGTTCACGAAGACGAGCTCGCTCTCACGCGACGCTCTTCATGGGGGAAGTGAAGCCAAGGTGCTCCGTTCGTGGCGATGGAGCCTCGCGACGGCGCTCGCGGGCGCGCTCGCGCTCGTCGGTTGCGGCGACAGCTCGGAGAGCCCCGAAGGCGGCGGCGGAGCGGGCACCGGCGGCGACGTCACGGACGGCGGCGGCGCCGAAGGAGGCGGCGATCACGGAGGAGGCACCGTCGAGGGAGCTCCCCCGCGGTGCGCGGACCTCGGCGGTGACGCCTCGTTCTTGGGCGTCGAGCGCGCCGAGTTCGATGGGTCCGCGACCGTGCAAGGCTGCGAGGGCGGGTACGACGAGGAGGCGGGGACGCTCGACGTCACCTTCTCGGGATCGATCGTGGTCGGCTTCGAGGAGGGCGGGCTCACCATCGACGGCGTCGCCTGTACGACGTCGACCGGGTCGAAGCTCGTCCTCGCCGAGGACACGGCGATTCACCTCGTGGGCGGCGCGTCGGACGACGCGGTGCTCTTCGATCTGGCGACGGGGTCTCCCGCCGCGCTCGCGCTCACCGAGAGCGCCGGGCTCTCGGTGGATCTCGGGGGCGGAAAGAACCGAGTGCTCCTCGCCGGGTCCGAAGGGAACGACGCGATCCTCGCGGCGGAGGCGAGCGATGCGGCCGTGTTCGACTTCGACGGCGACGGCGACGCCGAGGCGAGCGTGGTCGGCGCCAGCACCATGGTGATCTCGCTCGGGCCCGGCGACGATCTCTACGACGGCGCCCCCGAGGGTATGACGCCCGTCGCCACCAACACGACCATCTGCGCCGGAGCCGGCGATGACGACATCCGCGGCGGATCGGGCCTCGACGTCTACGAGGGAGAGGCGGGCGACGACATCATGCGCGCCGGTGCCGACGTGGACGCCTCCGATCTCTTCGACGGCGGCGACGGCGTGGACGAGGTGAGCTACGCCGCGCGCACGAAGGCGGTGACGATCACCCTCGACGACTCCCAGGACGACGGCGCTACCGGTGAGAAGGACAACGTCCTGATGACCAACGAGATCATCGAAGGCGGCGCCGGGGACGACCTCCTGCGCGGCACCGACCGCCCCGACGTCATCCTCGGCGGGCCGGGGAACGACACGATCGAGGGCGGGCCGGGCGATGACGAGCTCGACGGCGGAGCCGGCGACGACGTGTTCCTCGGCTCCCAAGAGATCGACGGCGCGGACATCGTCAACGGGGGACCGGGGATGGACTCGATCTCCTACGCCGACCGCGGCCAAGGCATCTCGGTGACGCTATGCACCTGGTCTGGCAACGAGGGCTGCGACGCGACGGCAGGGTGCACCTGCGCCGCCGACGACGGCGAGCCCGGCGAGGCCGACAACCTCACCAACGTGGAGGGCGTCGAAGGCACGCCGTTCGCGGATCAAATGACCGGCAGCGAAGCCAGCGACACCCTCGAAGGCGGCGCCGGTGACGACGTCCTCATCGGAAACGCCGGCGACGACTCCATGTTCGGCGACGAGGGGAGCGACCAGCTCGACGGCGGCGAAGGGGACGACTACCTCGACGGCGGCGACGGAATGGACAGCTTCGCGGGCGGCGGCGGACAGGGAGACATCTGCGTGATCGGACCCTCCGAGACCGCCCCGACGTGCGAGCTCTTCTGATCCGCTCGGCGCTCGGCCCGAGAGTTCCAGATGCTCGCTCGCCTATGAGGCTCGCTGCGCCGGTCGTCGCATGAGGAACATGCGCCGACCGAGGTTGTGGCGAGGCTGGGCGGGGGCGAGCTTGGAGGTCTCTGTTATCCGCTCGGCGCTCGGCCCGAGAGTTCCAGATGCTCGCTCGCCTATGAGGCTCGCTGCGCCGGTCGTCGACGGAGGAACCGTCGCCGACCGAGGTCGTTGCGAGGCTGGGCCGAGGCGCGCTGAGAGGTGGTTGCGAGCTTGGCATGGGGCTCGACTTGGCAGGTCGTGGCAGCAGGCGCTACGGAATCCGTAGCGCGCTCCCTTGTCTCCCCCACGCACGCGCAGGGCTGCGCTTTGGCAGCCCGAGCATGCGCAGCTTGACAAAGCTTCCGCCGTCTTGCGAAGCAAGTCGGCGAGAATCTTCGCTGGAGTTATCCGCGAACGCGGGGAACAGGAGACCGGCGGCGCGTTAGCGCCGACGCGTGGGGCAGCACTCGCTCGGCGCTCGGCCCGAGTACCAGATGCTCGCTCGCCTATGAGGCTCGCTGCGCCGGTCGTCGACGGAGGAACCGTCGCCGACCGGGTTGTGGCGAGGCTGGGCGGGGGGGAGCTGAGAGGTTGTGGCGAGGCTGGGCGGGGGCGCGCTGAGAGGTGGTTGCGAGCTTGGAATGGGCTCGACCTGGGAGGTCGTGGCGGGCGGTCGCTACTGAATCCGTAGCAAGCCGCAGGGCTGTCTCCCCCACGCACGCGCAGGGCTGCGCTTTGGCAGCCCGAGCATGCGCAGCGACGAAGCTTCCGCCGTCTTGCGAAGCAAGTCGGCGAGAAGTGTCGCTGGGTTCGCGGCCGTCCGCGAACGCGAGGGGAACAGGGGAGACCGGCGGCGCGTTAGCGCCGACGCGTGGGGGCAGCACTCGCTCGGCGCTTGGCTGGTGCTGCTGAGAACGTGGTGCGCTCGGGGAGGGGATGCCCACCCGCGGCTCGCTTCGCTCGCCGACCCCTCCCTTGCTCGGCGCTGCGCGCCTCGCGGGAGGGGTGCGGCTCTTCAATGGGCGAGGGCGAGCCAGATCCCTAGCGCGACGCAGCCGCCCACTGCGATTACGGCGAGGACGACGAAGGTCCACGAGGACTTCTCGTGGTCTGCGCTCGTGGTGAGGAGGGGGCTCGGCGCGCTCGTGGATCGGGCGGGCTCGACGAAGGCGGGGGTGTTCGCGGAGGGGAGCTGGCTCTTGCGCAGGTTGAGCTCGGTGTCTCCGGCGGAGAGGTCGCCGCTCGCCTCGTCGAAATGGACCGAGATGACCTTCTTCTCGTGGGCGGCGCGGAGAGCGTTGCCCATCGCGAGGGCGGACTCGAAGCGGCGGTCACGGTCCTTCTCGAGGGCGCGCAGGATGATGGACTCGAGGGCGGCGGAGATGGGGCGGCCGGGGGCGCGCTCGCGCGGGGGCGGGACCTTCTCGGTGAGCTGAGCCGTCATCGTCGCGAGAGGCGTGCGTCCCCGGAGGGGGACCGTCCCCGTCACCATCTCGTAGAGGATGACGCCGCACGCGTAGACATCGCATCTCGCGTCGACCTCGTCTCCACGCGCCTGCTCGGGGGCCATGTACTCCGGCGTCCCGAAGATCATGTCGCGCTCCGTGAGTCCGGTCGTCATGTGCTCGCCGTGGACGACCTTCGCGAGCCCGAAATCGAGGATCCTCGCGCGCTCACGCCCGGCGACGTCCGGCTCCAGCATCACGTTGGCGGGCTTGAGATCGCGGTGGACGACGCCGCCGCCGTGAGCAAGGGCGAGGCCCTCGCAGATCTGGGCGGCGAGGTCGACGGCCCGATCGACAGAGATCCCCGCCTCGATCGCCTTCTCGAGGGACACGCCCTCGACGCGCTCCAGGGCGATCGCGAGGAGGCCCTCGTGCTCCACGAAATCGAGGAGCTTCACGATGTGAGCGCCGCCGATCCTCCGGAGGATCTTCGCCTCGCGCTGGTACCGCCCGAAGATCTGGCGCGAGTGGCAGAGCTCGGCGTGGATGACCTTGAGGGCCACCCTCGATCCGTCGTTCTTGTTCCGGGCCTCGTAGACCACGCCCGAGCCGCCGCGTCCCAGGATGCGCTCGGTGACGTAGGTCCCCGCCACGATCTCGCCGACCGGGATCGGATCGTCGGTGGAGGGCGGATCGGCGATGGCCGCCTTCATGGGGTCGGTCCGTCGTCGTGAGGGGTCGTCCGCCGCGGCGCCCCTCTCCTCGGCCCTCGTCTCGTCGGCTTTTCCTGAGGCTCTTCCTTCTTCGGTGCGCCCGCGTCCGGGGGCGGGTCTTTCCCGAAGGCGCCCATCTGGGGATCGATGGGGGCCGTCGTGCAGGCGCGGATGATCTTCGGCGAGCGATCGATGGGGTCGAGGGGCGTGTCGGGATCGTACCGGCGCCACTCCGCGCACGCCTGCCGCGCGAGATCGACGCGATCGAGCGCGACATAGGACTCCACGAGCGCCATCGAGAGGGTCGCCATTTGCTCGTCGGTGAGGGAGCCGGCGCCGAGGAGCTGATTGCCGCGCGCGATCGCCTCCACGTAGTCACCGCGGGCGACCTCGGCGGTGAGGGCAGGCAGCTCTCGGGCGGCGCGGTCTTGGGCGTCGGCGTCGTCGCCGCCCGCTTCCCCCAGCACGACCGCCTGGCTCCGTCGCGCCGCCTCGCGGCCTTCATCGGTGAGGACCAAGTCCGTCACCGGGATGAGCACCACGTCGCCGGGCTCGACCGGCTCGCCCTTGAGGTGGTTGTATCGATCCACGACGTAGGCGAGATCGCGCTTGCCGAGGAATCGATAGGCGATGCTCAGCGTGGAGTCTCCTCGGCGCACGACGTAGCGCAGGGGGTAGGGGACGACGAGCTCGCGTCCGGGGGTCGGCGGAACCCAGGGCATGGTGTCGTTCGAGAGGGCGAGCGCCTCCGCTCGCTTGTCGTCTCCGAGCAGCCGCTCGGCGAGCCCGGACCACGAGTCGCCCTTCACGATGCGGTAGTGGCTGACGGCGGGGACCTCCACGCGCATCCCCGCGATGAGGGGGACGTCGTCCTCGAACCCGTTGGCGGCGACGAGGACGCGCTCCATTTCGACGCGGCCATAGAAGCGCTCGGCGATGTCGGCCAGGGTGTCGCCGCGTTGCGCGGTGTAGGGGAACGCCTCCGCCTCGCGTCGCCCGCCCACGCCGAAGGCGAGCGCGCCCGCGAGCGCGATCACGCCCACCCGCGAGCCCAGAGTGCGGCCGGCCTGCTTCACGGCGCGATCGTAGCAACGAAGCGATCGCGCGATCAGCTTTCCTTCGAATCAAGCGCGGCGGGTGCGAGCGTCGATGTCTCGGAGCCGGCGCATGTACGTCCTCGTGACCTGGGTCGGGTCGAGCTTCAAGAACTTCGCGACCTCTTGAACGAAGCCTTGCACGTACACCATCGCGGGCAGCTCGCTCGGGTTCTCCTCCTCGATCGCGCGGAGGTGGAGGCTGGAGATCTTCGTCCGCTGGGCGATGTCGACGAGCTCGACGCCCTGGGCTTCGCGGGCCTTCCTCAGGAGGGCCCCCGTAAACTCCGTCTCCCCGTGGATTTCGCGGGCGAGCTCCGCCTGGAGCATGAGGAGCTCGGCGGCCCGCGCCTCGTCGACGGCCCGATTCGAGCCGGTGTCGTCCCGGACGTCGGCGGGGAAGGTCGACAGGTCGTAGGCGCGCCGCTTGTTCGGATCGAGCAGGGTGTCCCACGCCTCTTCGATGCGGGCCTGCTCTTCCCGCAGCGCGGCGGGGGAGACGACGCTCACGACCGGGAAGCTGTGGTCGCGGAAGATCTCGCGCTGGCGCTTGCAGGCGCGCCGGATCTCGTCGTCGGCGGCGGCGCGGGTGACCCCGAGCACCTCGTAGAGGTTCTTCGGCGTGGGGCGCCGCCAGTCGGAGGAGGCGCCCTCGACGCGCGATCCGCCGCGCTCGTAGGCCGGGTCGGGCGCGGTCTTGCGAGCGTCGTGGGCCATCAACAAGGCGAGGATCCGGCGCGCGATGCGCTCGATGTTGCGAGCGCTCTTGGAGGTGGGGCTCTCGATGAGGAGGGGGCTGCGGCGGCGGACGCTGAGCCACACCGCGTCGTCGTGCTCGACGTGGCCCAGGTAGTCCACGTGCACGCCCAAGAACCGCTCGCTGATGCTGGCCATCGCCGGACCGAGCTCGAGATCCGATCGCAGCCGCGATTGCCCCACGACGAGGCGCGGGGCGAGCCGGGTGATCTCGTACGCCGCGATGTTGCCGAGGTTGTGATCGTACTTGTGGATCGCCTCCACGATGTCGAAGGGCGACGACATCGGCGAGAGCTGCTCGATGGCCCGCTCCACGAGGCGGAGCTTCAGCTTCTCGCGCATCAGCCTCCGCCTCAGGCCTCGCGAGAACAGCGCGCGGATGAAGCCGTACGTCGTCTCGATCGCGACCGGCTCCGGCGCCGTCACGCACACCGAGACGTCCGCTCCCGCGAAGAGGTCGAGGCTCGGCGTGGACATGCTCGCCCCGAGGTGGATGAAGACGTAGTCCGCCTCGATCCCGGCGAACTTCTTCTGCCATTGGGCCCGCCGCGTCGGCTTCACCGGCGACATCGCGAGGAGATCGAACGCGGAGGGGAAGAGGCTCAAACCGGGGACGGGCGTCGGCACCGGCTTGGGGATGCGCTCGTCGTCGGCGTCGTAGGTGACGAACGGCGCCGACGGCAGCCCGAGCATCGCGTGGAGGTTCGAGCCGGCGGGATCGGCGTCGCAGACGACGACCGATCGACCGAGCTGGGCGAAGTACACCCCGAGGTTCAAGGTCAGCGTGCTCTTGCCGACGCCGCCGCGCCCTCCTCCCACCGCGATGACCCGCCGGCCTCGCGGCAAGCGTGACGGCGGCGGCAGCGTCGGGGCGACGCTCTCGTAGTCGGGCTCGTCCACCACGGCGCGCACTATACAG
Organism: Polyangiaceae bacterium; assembly: GCA_044225865.1. Taxonomy (GTDB): domain Bacteria; phylum Myxococcota_A; class Polyangia; order Polyangiales; family Polyangiaceae; genus Xiheicaenibacterium. The sequence continues at coordinate 28,467 of JBGAID010000092.1, forward strand.
AAGGCGCCCGGGGCATGGAGCACCAGCGCGCGCACGGCTCGACGCTCGGACGCGACCGGGGCATAGCTCCCGGCATGGCCGATCTGCGCCCCTTCCGAGCCTTTCGCCCTCGCCCCGATCTCGCCGAGCGCGTCGCGAGCCCGCCCTACGACGTGGTGAGCACGGCCGAGGCCCGCCGCCTCGCGGACGGCAACCCGTACAGCTTTCTCCACGTGACGCGCCCCGAGATCGATCTGCCCGAGGGCACCGACGAGCACGCCGACGCCGTCTACGACACCGCGCGCGTCAACCTCGAGGGCTTCATCTCGGACGGCGTCCTCATCCAAGACGCGGACCCGCGGCTCTACCTGTACGCCCAGACGATGGGCGAGCACCGTCAGGTCGGGGTCGTCGCGTGCGCGTCGGTCGAGGAGTACGACGACGGGCGGATCAAGAAGCACGAGAACACGCGCGCCGACAAAGAGGACGATCGGACGCGGCACATCGATACCCTCGCCGCCCACGACGAGCCCGTCTTTCTGACCTACCGCGCGCGTCGAGACATCGACGCCCTCGTCGAGGCGGGGACGGCCATGATGCCGCTCTACGACTTCTCCTCCGTGGACGGGGTGCGCCACCAGCTGTGGGCGCTGGACCAGGACGCTTCGCGCGCCCTCGCCGCCGCGTTCGTCGCGGTGGAGGCCCTCTACGTGGCGGACGGGCACCATCGCTCCGCGGCCGCGTCGCGCGTCCACGCGAAGCACAGGGGCGACGGGGGCGAGCACGACGCCTTCCTCGCCGTGGTGTTCCCTCACGATCAGATGCAGATCCTCGCCTACAACCGGGTCGTCCGCGACCCGAAGGGGCGGAGCGCGAGCGAGCTGCTCGCCCTCTTTCGAGAGCGCTTCGAGGTCTCGGAGGCGGACGCGGCCGTCCCTCGCGCCGCCAAGCAGATGAGCCTCTACTTGGATCGGCGCTGGTGGACCCTCGACGTGCGCCCCGGCTCCTACGACGCCGACGATCCCGTCGCCTCGCTCGACTGCTCGATCTGCCAGGATCAGATCCTCGGACCGATGTTCGACGTGAGCGATCCTCGCCGTGATCGCCAAGTGGATTTCGTGGGGGGCATCCGTGGCTCCGAAGAGCTCGAGCGACGCGTCGACTCCGGCGAGATGACCCTCGCCCTGCACCTCTTTCCCACCCAGCTCGTGGAGCTCATGGATGTGAGCGACCGCGGGCGCCTCATGCCGCCGAAGAGCACGTGGTTCGAGCCCAAGCTGAGGAGCGGGCTCTTCGTGCACACGTTCTGAGCCCCGTCAGGAGACCCTTCAATGGCCGAAGATCCCGTTCGCAAGAGCCCCCAGGAAGTCGACGCGCTCGTTCGAGACCATGGCTATGTCCACGTCGACGTCCGCACCGAAGCGGAGTGGTCGGCGGGCCATCCGGCGGGCGCCCTCAACGTCCCGAGCATGCTCGCCGGCCCCTCCGGCATGGTGGAGAACCCGGATTTCGTCCCGGTGATGACGGCCCTCTTCGCCAAGGACGCCCGCCTCGTCCTCGGCTGCAAGACGGGGCGGCGCTCGCTCAACGCCGCGCGCGCCCTGCTCGCCGCCGGCTTCACCGACGTGGTGGATCAGCGCGCCGGCTTCGAGGGCGCGCGCGATCCGTTCGGGAAGGTCGTCGAGCCCGGCTGGGCGGCGGCGGGCCTGCCCACCGAGAAGGAGACGCCGGGCGCGGCTTACCCCGAGCTCAAGGAGAAGGCGAGCAAGCGCTGAGCTGCGCTCAACCTCGCGGGTAAGGCATCCCCGACGCGACAGGGGCCGGGGCCGGCGCGGGGCGCCGCGCCCGCCACGCCCGCGCCAGGCGGTAGACGACGTACGCGACGAGCGCGACCAGCGCGAGGGTCGGACCCGCGGAGGCGCCCAGGATCGCGAGGGCGACGAGCACCTCTCCGAGGGTGGCGATCCCGTTCCTGCCCGCGACGGCGATCCGCTCGGAGACGCTCTCCGATTTCTTCTCTGGCGACAGCGGGACGAGGTGGACGGTCACCGTCGCGAACGAAATCTGATGATCGAGCGTCGCCTGTTGGGCCTCGAGCCGCTCGATCCGCTCTCGCACCTCCGCGAGCGACTTCTCCGCGGTGATGACGTCGGAGAGGGTCCCCGTGCGATCCGACAAGAGGTCGAGCAGGCGCTTCTCTTGAGCGTGGGCGTTCCTCACACGGGCGCCGAGATCCGCCCGCTGATCCGTGACGTCCTCCGCCTTCTCGCTCGAGCGCGAGATCGCCCCCGCCTCCGCGATGGCGGCGCGGAACGCCTCCAGCTTGTCCGAAGGGACCTTGAGCTCGAGGTCCACCGACCTTCGCTCCTTCGGCCCGCCGTAGGTGGCGTTCCCGACGTATCCGCCCTCGTCGACGGCCGCTTGCCGAATCGACCGCGCTGCCGCGTCGACGTCCTTCGCCTCGACGGTGAGATCGGCGGTGATCCGCATCGCGCGCGAAGCAGCGGCGGGGGAGTCTCTCTCGCTCACGGCGTCGCCAGCGGGCGCGCTCGCGTGCGATCGCCCGCTCGCGGGCTCACGCTTGTCTTTGGCTTCTGCGCAACCCGTGGCGCCCCCGGTCGCGAGCAACAGGACGAGAGGTGCGACCCACGACGGCAGTTTCCCGGATGTCATGAACCGACAACGCGGCTCGCAGGCGCTACATACGTAATTCGTTGTCAGGGATCGTCGGCGACGGCGTGACCGTCCGAAGCCTCGCCGCCGTCGTCGGGGGCGCTCTCGGCGAGCCAGTGACAGGCGGCGAGCGCGACGATCGGGACGGCCAGCCCCACCGCCACGAGCGGGATCCTCAGCATGCGCGCCAACCGGCGCAGACGTGAGGGCTTCGAGGCGGGAGGAGGCTCCTCGAGCTCTTGAAGCACCGCCTCGAGCTCCTCGGCCATCGCTGCCGCCGAGGCGACCCGCTCCGCCGGCTCGGCGGCGAGGGCTCGATCGAGCAGGGCGGTCATCGCGGGCGCATCGGGGATCGCGTCGGCGGTCCGAGGGACACGCTCCGAGGCGGCGCGCCGGATCATCGCGCGCGGCGTCTCGGCGGCGAGGACCCGGTGCCCGGTGAGGAGGCGATAAAGGAGCGCCCCCACCGCCCAGAGGTCGCTCCGGGCATCCACGCGATCCCAATCGGCGCGCGCCTGCTCGGGCGGCATGTAGCCGGGCGTGCCCATCACGAGGCCGGCCCACGTGTCGTTGCGGGCCGCTTCGTCGCGCGCGAAGGCGATCCCGAAGTCGAGGAGGCGGATCTCTCCCTCCGGGGTGACGACGATGTTCCCGGGCTTCAGATCGCAATGGACCACGCCGGCCGCGTGCACCGCCGCGAGCACGTCGAGGAGCCGCAGCCCGAAGCGCGCCACCCGCGCGACGGTCCAGGGCGCTGGGTCCCGCTCGAGGACGGCCGAGAGCGGCTCACCGTCGAGGATGCGCATCACCACGTACGGCGCCCCGTCCTCGCTCACTCCACGGTCGAAGACCTTCGGGATCGAAGCGTGATTGATCCGACCGACGATGCGCCCTTCGAGCTCGAAGCGCTCACGCCAAGCGGTGCTCGCGCGGAGCTCGTCCCGGAGCATCTTGAGGGCGCCGGCGTGCCCGAGATCGTCGACCGCCTCGAACACGTCCGAGGTCCCCCCATGGGCGATCATCCGAACCAGGCGCCATCGCTCCGAGACGGCGTCGCCCAGCCGACGGTGCCATCGATTTGACGCTCGATCGTCGGGCCCGCTCGACTCCGCTCCGCGCTCCGTGACCTGCGTGACTGCCTCGCCTGCGCGCTCGTGTCGGCTGCCCGAGCACGAGGGTCGGTCTCGGATGAGCTCCTGGGTCGCGGGAAACTCCGGGGTGGAGGCCCGCTTTCGCGCCTTCTTTCCCGCCGCCCAGCGGGGAGGCTTCGAGCCTGCCCCTTCTTTTTCGGGCCCGCGAGCACGAGCGCGCGACTTCGAGGCACGGGACTTCACGACCGGGACAGCCATACCGATGGCCACGACAATCCAATTCCCGTGCCCGCCCTCCCCGCGCCTCGTTCACGAAGGATATTCGCTCGCCCGTTTCTTCGCGGCGAGGAACGTCTTCTCCAGCTGCGCCGCCGCCTCGTGGCCGAGGACGTCCTGCGCCTTCGGGAAGATCTCTCCTTCCTCCTCCGCGACGTGCTGCTGCACGGTCCGCTTCAGGTCGTCGAACGTCGCCGTCCACGCCGGTGAAGAAGGGTCCATCCCGTCGAGCTTGCGGATGGTCCGCTCCAGCTCGCTCGCGTCCCGGTCGTGCTCCTGGGCGAGGGCGCGCGTCTCGGGGTAATTCCTCAGCACCGGGTAGACAGCTTCGAGCTCACCGCGCTCATGGGACAAGAGCTCGGCTCGGATCTTCTGCCAGAGCTCGGCGCGCTTGGGTCCGTCGCTCGTCGTGCTCGTCCGCATGAGCAGCGCGCTCACCTCTCCGTGCTGCTCGCAGAGGGTCTTGAACACCCCGCTCAATCCCTTGAGGGTGGCCTTCACCTCCTTCATCGCGCCCATCCCCTTCGCCGCCATCTCTTCCATTCGGTTCGGCATCTTCGTGCTCCTTCCGCGATGGGTGATGCACGCGCCGTACCTTCATCGGCCCACACCGCCGCCGAGCGCCCGCGCACGATCGTGACGGAGCGCGCCCACCCCGCTCCGAATCGTTGGACCTCAAACGGAGTGAGCGGCGAGGAGGGCCCGCGTCGTCGCCCGCATCCTCGCCTCCGCGAACGACGGGAACGCCCCCGCGATTCGGAGGAACACTCGAAAGAATGGGCTCGCCGCGTACGCGCGCGGGGCGAGCCGGGCCGCTCGCACGAGCTCCTGCGCGACATAGTCGACCTTGAGCGCGTACACCCCGTCGAAGCGCGTCGACGCCCGCGCCTGCTCCGTGTCGGTGTGGCTCGGCAGGAACACCACGACCCGCACGCCGTGTTGCTCCACCTCGCCTCGAAGCGCGTGCGACCAGGCGCTCAACGCCGCCTTCGTCGCGGAGTAGCTCGCGACGCTCGGGCAGGGGATCGCGCCCACGAGCGAAGAGACGTTGACGATCGTCCCCCGACCGCGGGCGATCATGGAAGGAAGAATGGCCGCCGTCACCCGGAGGGGCCCGAAGTAGTTCACCTCCATCTCGCGCCGGCGCCACGCCGGATCCTGGGCGAGGAACGGCTGCTGCTGGAAGACCCCGGCGTTGTTCACGAGCACGTCGACCGGACCTGCCCGCAGGATCTCGCTCGTCGCGGCCACGACCGCGTCGTCGTCGGTCACGTCCATCGAGACGACCTGCGCCTTCGTCCCCATCGCCTCGATCTCGCGCGCCGCCGCCTCGAGCTCGGGGCGAGACCGCGCCGCGAGGACGATCTCGAACCCTCGCCGCGCGAACGCCATCGCCGCCGCCCGCCCGATCCCCCTCGACGCCCCCGTGATCAACACCCGCTCTGCTCGCTCGGACATGCTCCTCTCCTCTCGAGACGGGAGGATGCCCACCCGCGGGCGCGCCCGCTTCTCCGCCCTTGCCGAGCGCTTCTCCTAGCTTGCGGTCCTTCGCCGCACGACCTTGATCCGGATCTCGAAGTCGACCTGTCCTTCGCGCGGGGCGCCCTCGTCGTAGTGGTCGATGGCGACGAAATCTCCCGGCGCGTACCCGCTCGAGGGGAGCCAGACCGAGTAGATGGCGCGGTACATCTCCTCGACCTCCGCCACCGGCCCTCGGTAGCGGAAGCACGCGTACGTCCCCTTCGGGATGCGGCCGCGGAAGAGGGGAGGGGCGAGCTCCACGTCGGCAGGGCAGGCGAAGCAGGCATGATACCGGCACAGCTCGGGGGCGGTGATCCGAGGGCTGTCGAACGCGAGGCCGTACGCTTGCACCTCGCCGTCGGCGACGCCGAGCTCGAGGGCGCGGGCCACGACCCTTCCGAACAGCTCGGTGAGAGCGGTCGCTTCGTAGCCCGCTTCGCTCGCGAGGCACGCAAGGTCGATCGCTTCGAAGGCACGGATCGTCGCCGCCTTGGCGAGGGCGGCCCGCGCCCGCGTGACCGAGTCGTCGTCCGCGAGGAGGGCGCGCGGATCCGGCTTCTCGGCGGTGGCGTCGAGGCCGGCCGGCGTCTCGCCGCGCCGCACCCGGCTCGGGGCGACTCCGAAGCGCGACGTGAACGCCTTCGTGAAGTTCGAGATCGACGAGTACCCGGAGGAGAGGGCGACGTCGGTCACGCTCCGCTCCGGCTCGTACGCGAGGCGCATCGCCGCCGTCTCGAGCCGCTTCCGCGTCACGAACCTCCCCACCGACTCGCCCGTCGTCGCCGCGAAGATGCGATGGAAATGGAACTCGCTGAGGTGCGCCGATCTCGCGACGTCGCGCAGGGTCATCGGCTCGTCGAGGTGATCGAGGATGAAGCGGATCGCGCGCTCCACTCGGGGCCGATAGTCCGTCGCCACGACCGCCCGAGCATAGGCCATCGACGGCCCTCGGGGCGTGGTGTAAACCCGCGCCGTGTTCGACAGGAGCCGCCTCGCCGTCGTCGTCCCGGCCAAGAACGAGTCGCGCTTCATCGCCGAGGTCGTCGAGACGATGCCGGCCTATGTCGACGATCTGATCGTCGTCGACGACGGGAGCACCGACGACACCGCATCCATCGCGCGCGCCCGCGGCGCGATCGTCCTCCGCCACGAAGCGTCCCGCGGCGTCGGAGGGGCCATCGTCGCTGGATACCGCCGGGCCCTCGCCCTCGGCGCGTCGGTCGTAGCGGTCATGGCCGGCGATGGGCAGATGGCCCCCGACGATCTCGAGAAGGTCGTCCAGCCGGTCGCCTCCGGCCTCGCCGACTACGCGAAGGGCGACCGCTTCCGCCACCCCGAGGTCACCCGCACGATGCCTGTCCTCCGCCACGTGGTGGGCCGCGGGCTGAGCGTCCTCACCGGGGTCGCCACCGGATACCGCGGCCTCTCCGATAGCCAGTGCGGCTTCACCGCGATCAGCCGCGCCGCCCTCGAGTCGATCGATCTCGATCGGGTGTGGACCGGCTACGGCTACCCCAACGATCTGCTCGGCCACCTCGGCCGCGCGGGGCTGCGCGTCGTCGACGTGCCGGTCCGTCCCGTCTATCGCGGCGAGGCGAGCGGCCTCCGCCCCTGGCACGTCGCTGTCATCGGCGGTCTCATCGGCAAGGCCGCCTATCTCCGCGTCACGAGCGCTTCGAGCCCGGCCTTCGCGACATCGCCGCGCGGTGAGCCGGCCCGCCCCAGAGCGCGCTGAAGGCCGCCCCCTCGATCTCGGCGAGGCCCTCTCTCCGCCGCGCCCGCGCGTCGCGGAGGGCGCGCTTGTTCGCGGCCACCACCGCGCGATCATGCCGGGCCACCCGCTCGACGAAGAGCTCCGCCTCGGCCGCGCCGCGGCCCGCGTCCACCACCCGCGTCACGAGCCCGATCCGCTCTGCCTCCTCGGCCCCGATGCGGTCCCCCGTCAGGACGAGCCGGGTCGCGTGCAGCGGGCCCACCCGCTCGAGCAGCCGCGCCGCTCCCCCCCACGCCGTCGTGAGCCCCATCGGCACGTGCCGGAACGAGAGGCCCGCGTGCCGCTCCGCGAGCACGACGTCGCAGAGCAGGACGACCTCGCAGCCGCCTCCGAACACGTCTCCCGATACGGCGGCGATGACTGGCACGTCGCACGCCTCGATGCACGCGAGGGCGCGGCCCATCTCGATCACGTGGGCGGCGCCCCGCGGGTCGTCGAGGATCGTCTCGAACTCTCCCAAATCTCCGCCCGCCATGAAGACGTCGCCCTCGGCCGCGAGCACCACCCCCCGCACCTTTTGATCGAAGCTCGCCTCCTCGAGGGCGGCCGTGATCTCGCGCACCGTCCGCTTCGCGAGCGCGTTCCTCTTCGTCGCGCGCTTCAGGGTCACGATCGCGACCGGCCCCCGCCGGATCACCTCGACGTGCGGCTCGCTCATCCGTCCAGCCGGCGAAGCGCGTCCGCGTCGACGTTCACCTTCGTCCCGCGTCGGATCGCGCTTCGCTTCCGCGCCGCGCGCACCCGCACGAAGCTCTCTGCGTGCTCGACGATCGCGCCCGCAACGTCCACGCCGCTCGTCCTCTCGATCCCCTCCAGCCCGGGGGAGCTGTTGATCTCGAGGATGCGCGGACCCTTGCGGCCCTCGAGCATGTCGACCCCCGCCACCTCGAGGCCCATGATCTTCGCGGCCCGGATCGCGGCGCGACGATACTGAGGCGACAGGCGCACGTTCGTCCCGCTCGCCCCGCGGTGGAGGTTCGCTCGGAACTCCCCCTTCTTCGCGACCCGCCGCATCGACGCGATCACCTCCCCCCCGACCACGATCGCGCGCACGTCGCGCCCCTTCGACTCGCGCACGTACTCCTGCAGGACGATGTCCTGTCCCATCGCCCAGAACGTCTCGAGCAGGGCGTGAGCCGACTGATGGGTGTCCGCGATCATCGTCCCGATCCCTTGCGTGCCCTGCTGGAGCTTCACGATCGCGGGGCACCCGTGCACGAGCTCGAGCGCGGTGTCGAGGCCCTGAGGGTTGCGCGCGCAGATCGTCGTCGGCACGTCGATGGCGGCCCGCGCGAGGAGCTGCAGCGCGCGCAGCTTGTCGCGGCTCCGCGCGATGGCCACCGCCGAGTTCAGCACCGGCACGTCCATCAGGTCGAACTGCCGCACCACCGCCAAGCCGTAGCTCGTGATGCTCGCGCCGATGCGCGGGACGACCACGTCGAAGCGGGGGGCCTTCTCCCCGCCGACCGACATCGAGGGCTTGCCGCGCGAAACGACGATCTGGAAATCGAGCGGGTCGATGACGGTGACCTCGTGGCCGCGGGCGCGGGCCGCGAGCACGATCCGGCTCGTGGAGTACAGGGAGGCGTTCCGAGACAGGACGAGCATCTTCATAGGCGGCGATCGGGCCGCGTAGTGTACCCGCCCGATCGATGCGACGTGCGGAATCGCCAGCACCCCTCCCCAGCGCCTCGGGAGTTGCGCCTGGAGAAGTTTCGTGTACGAATCATTTTGTCGTCGGACCGAGCCCGACCCATCACCCTCGGAGCGTGAGCCCATGTTTCAGCCTTTCCAGGAAGAGCACGAGCAGTTCAGAAAGACGGTCCGAGCCTTCGCCGAGAAGGATCTCGCCCCTCACGTCGAGGAGTGGGAAGAGAGCGGTTGCTTCCCCAACTCCGTCTTCAAGCGAGCGGGGGAGCTCGGGATCCTCGGCGCTCACTTCCCGGAGGAGCACGGCGGCGGGGGACAGGACTACTGGTTCTCGGTCGCGAAGGCCGAGGAGCTCCCGCGCTGCAAAGCGGCCGGCGTCGGCATGGGCCTCCTCGTCCAGAGCGACATGGCGACCCCCGTCATCAGCGACATCGGCACCCCCGAGCAGATTGAAGAGTTCCTGAAGCCCGCCCTCGCCGGAGACAAGATCGCCGCCCTCGGCGTCTCCGAGCCCGCCGCCGGCAGCGACGTCGCCGGCATCAAGACGGTCGCGCGCAAGGACGGCGGCGACTACGTCATCAACGGCTCGAAGACGTTCATCACGAACGGGACCCGCGCCGACTTCGTCACCCTCCTCGCCAAGACGAACCCGGAGGCGGGCGCCCACGGCTGCTCGTTCTTTCTCGTGCCGACCAAGACGAAGGGCTTCGGCGTCGCCAAGGCCCTCGACAAGATCGGCAACCGCTCCAGCGACACCGCCGAGCTCTTCTTCGAGGACATGCGCATCCCCGCCCGCTACCGCCTCGGCGAAGAGAACATGGGCTTCATGTACCTCATGCAGAACTTCCAGACGGAGCGCCTCGTCGCCTCCGTCTCCGCCATCGCGGGCGGCTTCTACATGATCGAAGACGCGATGGCCTACGGCCGCGAGCGCACCGCGTTCGGCAAGCCGATCATCAAGCGCGAGGTCTGGCAGCACAAGTTCGTCGACCTCCTCACCCGCCTCGAGGCCGCGCGCGCCTTCGTCTATCAGACCGTCGATCGCTACAACGAGGAGCGCTACGTGAAGAAGCAGCCCCTCAGCATGGACACCGTGAAGCACATCTCGATGTGCAAGATCCTGGTCGGTGACATCGCGAGCGACACCGCCGACACCTGCCTCCAGTTCCACGGCGGCTGGGGCTACATCGAGGATTTCCGCATCGCTCGGGCTTGGCGCGACCAGCGCCTGCTCCGCATCGGTGGCGGCACCACCGAGACGATGAAGTACTACCTCGCGAAGCTCCTCGGGATGTGACCGTCGATTGATGCGCCGTCCCGTGCGATAAATCATCTTCATGATTGCTTTGGGACGGCGGCGACCGTGGGCGGCTGTGCTGCTCATGGTCGCTATGGGGTGCGCGGCGGAGATCCGCGTCGTCGACGACGACGGCGGTGATGACGGTTCGCGCGGGGGTGCGGGGGGCGCTTCGGAGAGCGGCGGCGCACCCAGCGAAGGCGGCGCGCCGTCCGAACCGCGCTCGATCGAGGTCGCCATCGAGACCCCTTACGGCGGGACGACGGAGGCGTTCACGGTCTTGGTGAACGGCCCGGACGGCACCCTCAAAGCTCAGGTCGCGGGCACGGCGCTGCCCGCGCAGGTCGTCGTCGACGACGGCGACATCGTCAGCTTCTACGACGCCGCATACCCGGGGCTCGCCTCCTATCGGGTCACCCCCGAGGTCCACCGCATCGCCGAGAGCGTCGGCCATCCCTTCTCGAACGTGGACTGCGACGTCGAGCCGATGGAGGTCACCGTTCGCTTTCCCGAGCTCGACGACGTGACGCTCTTCCGCGCCGATGTCGACGGGCTCGGCCACGCGGCTGCCTCGCAGCCGGGAGAGGTCACCTTCGACGTCACGACCTGCGAGGCCGACTTCGACCTGTTCGCCGAAGCGTGGGGCCCGTGGGGAACCAAGGGTTACGAGCTCATCACGGACATCCCCTTCGAGCCCGGAGGCGCGACGTTCTTCGACCTGAGCTTGTCCGATCTCGAGCGGCGCTCGCTCACCGTCGACGTGGGCGCGGCCGAAGGGCTCACGAGGGTGAGCTGGGACGCCGGCTGGCAAGGGTTCCCCAACTTCTTCCCTTCGGATCATGTCGCCGGATCGGTGATGCAGCCCACCTCGCCATTCGAGTTCGAGGTCGCGCCGCTCTCGCCTCGGGATGGCTACGGGCGACAGAGGCTCATGGCGTGGGCGACGTTCGGGCCCGATGACGACGGTCTCTGCGAGGGGACCAGCCTCTACTTCGGGGGCTTTGCCGACCAACCCATATCCTTCGAGCCGGCGGGCCTCGCCTTCGCGCGCTTGAACGAAGATGGGTCCGTCGCGCTCACGGGTCCGGGCGAACCGGGTGACGTGGTCTTTCAGCTATGGTCCTTCGACGACCCGAGCGGGGAGGAACCGATCCAATGGAAGCTCGCCGAAGACCCGCGCCGGAGCCCGATCTCGGCCGTGTTTCCGCAGCTGCCCCCCGAGATCGACTGGCCCGCGGCGCCCCCGTTCGAGAAGCGCGTGTGGACCCACGACGACTACCTCGAGCGAGACGGATACGCGGACCTCGCCGCGCGTCCCGTAGATCCGGCGGGAGCGCTCACGCGGATCAGCCGCCAAGAGTCAGAGTGCCTCTGAGCGCTTCGTCAGGGACCCATCACCGAGAAAAAGATCGAGACACGCAAGCGCGGGTTCGCTATACAGCGCTTCCCGCGTGCGGTGCCCCCGCACGGCAAACGGGGCTGTAGCTCAGTTGGGAGAGCGCTTGCATGGCATGCAAGAGGTCAGGGGTTCGATTCCCCTCAGCTCCACCAGTGCAACCTATTCGAACCCGCGCCCTCGGCGATGGGCAGTAGGTTCAACGCATTGAATCTGCATGAGGCCATGAAGTAGGGGTCTCCCTACTTCAGGCACCTCTGGCGTCAGCGTCACCGGACCCGTGAGGCCGCGCAGCGTGAGCGCCGCCGTCTCCGTGCGCTTGGACAGCAGATCGTCGAGCTTGCCGAGCCGGTCCGCGATCCAGGCGCGGGGCGGCGGCGTGAAGGCGTGGTCCTTCGCGCCCTCCATCCCGGCGACGTCCGAGGTCAGGGTCTTCACCTGCTCCTCCGCCTGGGCGAGCGCGTCGGCTAGGGCAGGGTGCGGCACGCCCCGACGCGATGAACTCGATGAAGTTGTGGACGCGCGACTCGGCGCGGTTCAGCTCGATCCTCTTCAGCCGGAGATCCTCCGGCACGTGCTTGAAGTGCTCGCGGATCTTCACCGCTACGCGCTCGTAGACGAGCTCGAGGACGTCGGGCTTGAGAACCTCCTCGTTCAGCGCGCCGACGAGCTTATCCTCGAGACGCTTGCGCGCGATGAGCACCCGGTTGTTCGCACGAGCGTCGCGAGCCATTGAGGCAGCCGTAGTACCCGTTGCCCTTGCCGCTCACGAGCGCCATCGCGCCGCCGCACGTCCCGCACTTCAGCGTCCCCGAGAGAAGGTGCGTCGGATTCGCCTCGACGTAGCTCCGCATCTGCCTCGGCGGCGACTGCTTCGCTCGCCGGATCGGAAGCGCGCGATCGATCTCGCTCCACCGCTTCTTCGCCGCCGCCCAGCCCTCGTCCGAGATGATCCGCATCTCCGGCCGATCCTGCGTAATCCACTCGTCCTTCGCTCGCTCGACCTTCTTCCGCTTGCCGGAGAGCGGATCCTTCACGTGCGTGCTCCGGTTCCACAGGTACTTCCCCGTGTACTCCTCGTCCTTCAAGATCCGCGAAAGGGTCGATCGCGGCCTCCATCGTTCTTGGGTCACCCGGAAATCGCACAACACGGTCCAAGGGCCCGAAAAGCAGCTCACCCATATTGTCCGAGGGGGCCAGGTCGTACCGACAAGCGTCTTTGTGCGCGATTCATGAGGCTCAGCGCCCCGCTTATGTCAGAGTGGACGATCCTGGCCGTCAGGACAGCGGGGGCGAAGGGATCCCCGTCAATAAAAGCTTCTCAATGACATCGCCGAGCCGTAACGCTCCGTGCCCTTGCGGGTCAGGGAAGAAATACAAGAAGTGCTGCGCCCTTGGCACCCGTTCGACGGCTGCCGCCGGCCGGGGGCAATTCAGGAACCTCTCATTCGCTTCATGGTGCTCGGCCCGTGGCAGGCCATGCATCGTCGCGGATCTCGCAGCCCTCACCCTCTGTCCCGAAAACCTTCGTCACCTGCTTCGCCTAGAGGGCGCGCTTCATCTCGCGGTTGCCGCGGCGAAAACGCGGAATGGTTCTGCTCCGATTACGCCCGCGGCGCTGGTCACGGCGCTAGAGCACGCGCCCGATCTGCAGGCCCTGCACGAGGTGCAGGATCCGCCTGAAGGCTTCTTCACCGAAGCGGTCTCGTTCGTCGGCGGGTCATACATCGTTTACCCTGGCCTCTCGCCGGAGGGCGGGCACGCTGTACGGGTCCTGCTTCGGGCGACCTTTCTGCGCAAGAACAGCTTTCTCCCGCGAGAGGTTGAACGGTCACTCCTGCGCGAGATAGTGGCGCTGCTCGCGCTCTCCAACGAAGTTGCTCGGCGGGTAGGCCACGAACGATGGCAAACCGGCGATGTGCCCTCGAGCGACGCCATCACGATCCCACCCAGCGCCCGTCGAAGAACGCTGGCTGAAGCAGTACGCTTTTCCTCAGCGGATCTAGCGTCGGTCCTGTCCGCTGTTGGGGCGACTCCGGGGGAGCTCAGAGCTTTCTGCGCAGTCCCGTCGCGTTGGACCTCACCCGTGAGTCCTGAGGCTGGCCCGCTGCTCTACTCGCCGGTGCTTCCGACCGCCGGAGGAGGGTGCGTTCTCGCCCTTCCCACCGGGGTAATCACGGCCATTCAGGCGCGAATCTTCGCGGTAGCTGAGGAGCACGGCCTGCTTGCGGAAGCAGTGCGAGCCTTCCACGAGGCTTCTTGCTTGCAGCTTGTCGACTCTCTCACCAGCCTAGGTTTTCGCTCCACGCCTCTTCGCCTGCCCGATTGGCACGACAAGCCTGCTTTTGCGTCCGACTTCTTACTGAGCTTTGACGTCGCACGCACCTGCTACGTGCAGCTTATCACGGACGCTTGTCCCACCAAACGAGACGGTGCGGGTGCAGCAGGCGACGAGGAAGGGTCCAGGATTCTGGATAAGCGGCGCTCGGAGGTTCTCGATGCATTACAAGCGTCCTCATCCTCACACCGTGAGCCTGTGCTCCTCCTTATTGTTCTTGGAGGGACCGGTCGACCCATCCACGTCGGCGCGCACTTGCCCCCTCCGCCACACTTGCTGCTGTCAGCAACCCAGGAAAACCTCCTCGTCATTGCCGGCCTGCGCGACGTCGACGCCGTGGCGCTGTGGCATTTCGCCGCGGCATATTCTCGTTTGAAGGAACGGGCTCGCGTACAATACTGGAGCTTCCTGGACCTCTTCGCATTCTATCGGTTGTCGCACGAATCATTTTGTACGGATGATGAGTTGGCGCCTAACCTCATAGTCATCAGCTCGGATTACGGGCGGGGACTCCGCCACCAAACAGCCCGGCAAAGCGACCCGCATGCCGCGCATTCTGCGGGCGGTGGATTCGCTGATGTGGTGTGCCGCTACCATTCCGAAATCCCGGTCTATGTCGACCCGTCGGCATCGAGGCCAACCTTTCTTGTCGAGACGGGCGCTTCGCCTCTCTGGATTCGGCCGGCAGCTACGGTGCCAGCGCGGGCGCCCGTGAGACTGGTGTCGCTCTATCTTGTCGAAGCAGTGGCCTATTGGCTGTGGCAAGTCGCAGCAACCTCACCGAGCGTGATCACGCAGTTGGCCCCAGCTCCCCTGCTCCTCGAGCTGGAACTGAGCAACCATGAGCAGGGTGGAGGGTGGGAGAACCTCGTTGCCGTCGACAGGGCCGATGAATCGATCGTCTTTGAGCACCTACAGGTTGCCGAGAGTGTCGTGATTGTCCGCGTCCCCACGACGCTGGGCCCGCTTCTCGCTCGTGCCGACAATGCGGGGGAACGAGTACTGCTTCTGGAAGTGTTGAGAGCCTTCTCCGCCTGTCTGCCTTCGGAGATCCGGCCGAGCGACGAGGCGTTGGCAAAAGCGCGAGATCTTGCCGCGCCCCCGGGCCTAAAGAAGAACATTGTCATTACCAATCCAGATCGAGTCCCGTCGATTCGCGAAGTGCCCGATATTCTATCGCGCAAGGTTCAGGTCTCGCTGGTTGAGGCTCAGCTTGAGGGGCTTGCGGATGCCGTAGGCGACCACATCGGTCGAAAGTGCTCCGCAGGCGACCTCCCTCCGGCCGAGTACAAGGAGGTGCTTGGGGCAATCGACGCAATCTACCTGTCGCGACTGAAGCAGCGGCTCGCGTTGTACGATGGGGTCGCCTTGCTCCGGCGACTGGTGGCCGCCAATGAAGCCCTGACAGCCAAGATCTACTTGACCCGGGCGTCAGCGGTAAGCTCCGCGGCGTGCTTCGCAGGAACCGTGGAGCATTCGAAGGTGCTTGCGAAGGAGATAGGTGAGTATGATAGAGTAGCCTTGGCGTTGAGATTCGCGCTCGAGGTGGCAGTGGCAGCGCCCCCTTCCGGCCAAGGCGAGCCGGATGACGTAGAGTTAGACGAGATTGTCGCCATCTCAGCGGGGCTGATCGGCTGGGCCTTCCTGGCTGACGAGGTTCGGTGTCGCGTGTGGCCGCACAAACTGTCTGTGCTTCCGAACGGTCGGGTCGGCACCATGAAGGACCCGCGAAGGGGGATGGAGGCGTTTGCAAACGCTCGCGCTCTGGAGGGTCTTGAGGCTGAGGAGCATGCACTGGTGAGCGAGTACGATGGAAGCTCCGAGGGCGCAGCTTCTCAGATGCAGTTTGCAAGCCTCAGCTCCGCCTTTCGTTGCGAGTTTGGGGTGTCACTCGAGGACTTTGTTTGCGTTGGAAGTGCTCTCGTTGGGCAGGGCTTCGCTGGGCAGGATGTCGTTCGGTGCGAGGAGAGTGCCATAGTCGAGGCTCACGTTGCTGACGCAACTGGCGTGGACGGTAGCGTCGTCCGCGCGGTGCTTGAGTTGTTGACCCTGTCGCCCCGAGGGTCCTGGGAGGCTCTGCCAGTGGGTTGCGACGTGAGTGACCTGCTTCCCCAGCGTTACGGGCGCCGTCTTTCTTTTCTCAGGAGGCCAATATTGAGACTTCAGATGGCCGGCAGTGAGATGTTAATGTGGGGGAGCCGGCATCTCCACCGAGCGGTCGCGGCTTTCGTTGGGCAGATAGCTTCGGCGGCCGTGAAGAGAGAGCACCTGCAGTCGCGAGAGATGCGAGCCTTCTGGGGTTCGATCGTCGATCGTCGCGGCAAGGACTTTGAAAAAGAGTTTGCGCAGTTTGCGGTTCAGAGTCGTGTTGGGCGGGTCCTCTCCAACGTGGGCATCGGCCCGAGAGAGACACTCGTCGCTGACACGGACCTGGGCGATCTTGATACTGTGGTGCTCGATGACGCGCGACGAATTGCCTATTGTTTTGAGTGCAAGAGCTTAGATGCGGCGCGCAACCCTGTTGAAGTTAGTGGTGAAATGAAGCGGCTCATTAAGGGCGACCCGTCTAGCGCGAAAGGCATTTCGCGAGTGGACGCGCACATGCGCCGAGTGCATTGGATGGTAGCAAATGCCGAGAAGGTTCGACTTGGTCTTGGGCTCGCCTCCGGGACGTGGCGTTTGGTCCCGTTGGTTGTCACACGCGAAGTGATTCCTTCAGCGTTTCTCTTGGAGTCGGCTATCCCCATCGTCTCCCTGTCGGCTCTGCAACGCGAAAAAGGTCGCTCGTGGAGCGCAAGTCTCGATGGGATGCCCCATTTCGAGATACCGTAAGCGAGGCGGTTCGCTGTGCCAACGCACGGATGGGGTCAGACGGAGTCTGGCCTGCGGCGAAGGTTTCCGCGAACCCTTTCTTCGAGCTGTCTCAACGAGTCGGTTGAGCGACGCAGAAATGCCTTACTCTGCCTGACGGCAGATTCACCCCATGGCAGTCCTCGCGGTAGGGGGTCGGTTAGTAGCTCACCCAGGGTCTTCACCCATGGCGCTTGATAGGTGGCACTTCGATCAACCTCCGCGACCAGCCCAAGGTCCCACGTCACTACGAGTGTGGGAAGGGCTACGAGGGCGACGAGGCCAAGGTCTTCGACATCGTTATCGTGCGGCTTGCGGCGCGGAAGCTTCATCGCGTGGTCGACTCCGACGCTGGCGGCCGTCGCAAAGTATGCATCGAATCTGTGGCGTTGAGGCATGGGTATTTCCTGCTCGAAGTACGTTCTCGGTAAGCGCTGCGCCGACCCCACGAGGGTTCTGTTATTGACCAGCACAGCGGAGCTGGGCTGGGCGGTCAGGGCGCCTTCGGAGGAACCGTGATCGCTCCCGCCGGGGCGGCGAGCTCATCGGCTTTGAGCGACGCAC
>JBGAID010000093.1:0-42593 GCA_044225865.1 Polyangiaceae bacterium
GAGGGTGACGCGGCGGGGACGTCCACCCCGAGCTCTCGCAGCAGCTCCGGGTCGTCCACGGTGACGTCGATCGGGATGCGGATCGCGGCGTGATCCGGGGTCGTTAGCTCGTCGCTCTTCGCGCTTCGTCCGCCGGCTCCGACGGGGATGGGATGAGGCTCGAGAGCGCCGAGCGCTTCTCCCGCTTGGCCCTCGATGCGGTGCGGGCCACCCTCGGCGCCGAGAGCGCCGCGCGCGATCTTCACGGTGGGCGCGCGCCGGCGAGCCCGCTGCTCGGCGACGCCGCTGCCCCGCAGGCTCACGTCCTTGGAGGGCTCCGGGATGTTGAGCACCACCTTCGCGCCTTCCAGCTCGCGGTCGGGGACGCGACCGACGGGGATCGACGTGGGCGCGACGTATTGCTTGTCCTTGTTCTCCGGCTCGACCGCAGCGACGGCGGCGGACGGGGAGGCGCCCTTGGGGGGCATCACCTCGGTAGGCTCCTCGCCATCGAAGGCCTTGGCTCCCATGCGAGGGTCGCCGGGCCTCGAATCGTCGGGGTTGCTGGAGCCGGAGGTGGGCATCCTCGGAGCAAGAGCGTACACCCGACGGATCGGTCGCGCGAGTCGATTGTCCGTGGGGGGCCTGCTGCGATCCGAACATCGCAGCAGCCCGTTGGGCGATTCGGGGACGAAGCGAGCTATCATCGCAGCCGCATGGCCTCGGTCCTCCGCAGTTGGGCGCTCGCGTCTTCTCTCGTCGCGGTCGGCGTGGCCTCGATCGCTCCGCCGGTCCTCGCCGCTCCCGGCGTCGCCGTTCAGGACGCCACGCCGACGCAGAAGAAGGACGCTCAAAACCACTACGACCGCGGGGCGAAGCTCTTCGAGCAGAAGAAGTGGGACGAAGCCCTCGCCGCCTTCAAGCAGTCGTACGAGGTCGTTCGCAGCCCGAACGCTCACTTGATGCTGGCGCGATCGCAGATCGAGCTCGGCCAGCTCTTGCCTGCCTACGAAGAGCTCACCGCCGCCGAAGAAGAAGCGCGCGGAAACGAGCGGTACGCCGCCACGCTCGAGAAGATCCACGCATACACGGCCGAGGTGCGCCGCAAGATCGTGATCCTCCGGGTCTCTGTCCGCGGGGCGGGGGATCTGGCCGCGCTCTCGATCAAGGTGGGGCCCACCACCGTGAAGCCGGGCGAGCCCCACGCCTACATGCCGGGCCGCGTTCGCGTCGCGGCGTTCGAGGGCGCGCTCGAGAAGACGGGTCAGGACGTCGACCTCGTCGCGGGCGAGGACAAAACCCTCGAGCTCGAGATCGCCGCCGAGCCGGTGCCTCCGGTGGTGAGGCCCATCGCGCCCGTTCGGCCGGAGCCGAAGGCGCCTCCGCACGAGTCGCGTCTCGGCTACTACGTCTCGGGCGGCATCATCACCGCCGTCGGCGTGGGTGGGGTCGCGCTGGGCACCGCCCTCTACATGATGGCGAAGAGCGACTTCCAGGATCTCGAGGACGTCTGCGGTCCCGACTTCCACCAGTGCCCGAAGGAGAAGGCCCAGCAGATCCAAGACGGCCGTGACAAGCAGGCGTTCGGCGTCATCGGGTGGGCCGCCGGCGGCGTCGCGACCGGGCTCGGGGTGGGCCTGCTCATCGCAGGGGCCACGCGGGGGACCAGCAAGCGCGAAGCGAGCACGGCGCCGACTTGGATCGTCGGTCCCGGCTTCGTCGGCGTGACGACGAAGTTCTGAGCCCTCTCACGCGCTGGTCGGCACGAGGTGCTCGCGCTCCACTCCGACAGCGGTCCGCCTCACGTCTCGCCGCGGGCGAAGGCCAGCGGCTTTCGCTCCCCGAGCACGATGTCCCAGAACCCGAAGGTCTGCGCCATCATGTGATCGAGCTGCCAGGTCCCTCCGTGGATCGCGTCGCTCGTCCGGGGGCGCGCGACGGGACGAAGCGACTCGTCGGGCATGCAGTAGGCGGCGAGCGGGCTCGCCTTCAAGAGGTGGAGGACGCCCTCCGAGAACCCCGAGCCCGCGTACACGATCGCGGCCGGCATCCTCACCGCGGAGAGGTCTTGCAGGGCGTACGGGATCTTCTCGTCCACCGTGCCGAAGGAGTCCTGGTACTTGCACTCGATGGCGAGCGCCTTCCGCGCCGCGCCCTCGTTCGGGTGTCGCTCGAGCAGCAGCAGATCGATCCGCCGGGGCTTGCCGAGGATGCTCGTCCCGATCGTGACCTCGTCGTAGAGATCGACCCCGCGAGGCCCGTAGGCGCTCACGATGTAGCGCGCGACGAGGAGCTTGTACTCGTTGCCGGTCATGACCCTTCTTCGGCGCCGCCCTTCGCGAACGCGGCGAGCCGCTCGTTCGTGATCTCCACCGCCTCCTCGCAGACGTCGCCGCCGACGTACCGCCGCCCCAGGGAGCGCGCGGCGACGCCGATCGATCCGGCGCCGCAGAACGGGTCGAGGACGAGGTCGCCCTCGTCGCTGCTCTGCTTCACGAGGACCTCCGAGACGCGAGAGGGCTTCTCGCTCGGGTAGCCACCGCGCACCCGGGGGCACGTGAGGATGTCGGGGACGGAGAGGTCCTTCAGCTTTCGCTTCCCCTTCTCGAAGAAGAGGATCATCTCGTAGCGGGCTCGGTAGTGGTAGCCCATGCCGATCTGGACCTTGTCCCAGACGAGGGGCTTCCAGAGCTTGAAGCCCGCGCGCTCGCCGATGTCCTTGGCCACGAACATCGTCTCGGCGTCGCAGAACAGATAGAAGTGCGCGTTCTTCTTCAACACCCGACGCGCTTGCTCGAAGAGCTCGGGGAAGCGCGCGTTGGGGAAGATCGTGAACCAGTCGTTGCTCGACGACTTCGAGTGCTTGAGCCGCGTCGTCGTCCCGATCGCGCGGTGCTTCTCGAGCGACTCGTAGGCCGGGTCGGTCACCATGAGGTCGACGCTCGCGTCGGGGAGGCGGGCGATGAGGTCGATCGCGTCCGCGCGCTCCACGCGGTGATCGACGATCGCTCCGACGTCCCAACGCGCGCCCGGCGCCGTCATCGATGCCTCCCCCCCCGCCGTCGCCGCCGCGCCGGCCTCCGGAAAGAGGTCGAACGTGATCCCGAGCGCTTCGCCTTGACCTTCGGTTCGGTGCATCGCGATAGCGTCTTATCACCGGCCGCCCGCGCCCGTCTCGCGCGGGCGGCCTTGGATCGGACATTGTATTTCACACCGGGAGGGCCCCCTCCAAGTGGGCGAGGCGGAAGACGAGCGTCGCGCCCGCCGCGAGCAGCGCGTCGGCGACGTCGTTCATCCCTTCGCACACGAGCTGGATCGCGTCGGCGCGCCAAGGTCTCTCGGCGTCCTCGATCGGGCGGGCGTGAGGGCGGAGCGCATCGAGGAGCGCGCGCGCGGCGGAGGCCGTGCGCGCCCGGAACGGAAACGATCCGGGAAAGCCGGGGTCGAACGCGGCGAGGGCCTGCGCTCCGTCGTCACGGAAGGCGACCCGGACGATCTTCGCCGGGTCGGCGAGGTTCGTCGCGAGGATGCCGCTCGGCATCTCGAAGGCGCGCTCGATCGCGTCGAGCTCCTCGGCGCGCGGCGGCCGCACCTCGAAGCTCGTGGGCTCGGCGCCGGAAGCGAAGCCTTCGAGCCGCGCCCACGGGAGGCGCACGACGATGGTGTCGTGCCGATGGCGCATCCCAAGGCCGGTGTAGAGGGACACGGCGGGGACGTTCTCGGCCTTCACGTTGAGCTCCCACGTCCGCGCCCCTCTCGCTCGCGCGCGGGCGGCGATCTCCGTCATGAGGAGCTTGCCCACGCCGCGCCTGCGGAACCCGGGCGCGGTCACGAGGTTGCGCACGTAGCACGCCGGTCCGAAGTGCTGGAAGAACGCGTAGCCGGCGACGCTCCCGTCGGCGCCGCGCGCGATGATGGTGTTGGGGGCGATCTCGCGGACGAAGTAGGCCTCGTTCGGCGGCGCCTCCCCGGTCGCGAGCTCGACGAACAGGGTCTCGAACGTGGGGTAGTCCTCGGGGGTCGCAGGCTCGATTCGGATCATGGTCCCTCTGCCTTCCCGGCCCGTCATGGGCGGCTCCGAAGAGCGACGGCGAGGCCGCGATGTTTTCGACAAACTGGCGGCGGCACCATCGAACCGCTTATGGTGAAGAAGCCGTGCCGGGTTTCGACGCGAGGCGTACGCAGGTCGCGCAAAGCGCGTTCGACTTCAGCAACTACTTTGCGCAAGCGTTCGGCAACGTGCGGGTGCTCGGCGCCATCGTCCGCAAGCCGGAGCTGATGGCCCCCGAGGGGATGAGCACCGGCGGCGGTCGTCGCGCGCGGCAGCCGATCGTGCTGCTGCCCGAGGGATCGTCGGCGTACGTCGGCGGGCCGGCCGGCCCGATGAGCGGCGGCCCGATGAGCGCCGGTCCTCAGAGCATGGCGCCGGCGAGCGGCCCCGCGATCACGATCGGCTGGGTCGACATCCCCCAGCGCAAGGCGTCGCTCCGCACCCATCGGTGCCTCGTCGGGGTGCACCAGGCCCGGTACCGCGGTCGCCCCCTCGACATCGACAAGACCTCGTACGACGCCTTCTTCGATCAGGCGAAGGGGCTGCTCGCGGCGTGCGGTCTCTCCGTGACGGAGGAGGACGAGGTCCACTCGAGCGTGCCGCCGCCGCCCCTCGGCGAGGTCGTCTCGGAGTCGTCGGGGGCGAGCTTCTTCACGACGGCGGCGATCGCGTTCGTGGCGTTCGTCCTCGGCGCGTTCGCGGGCGGGGTCGCCGTCTACGCGCGCTTCGTCGGCTTCTGAGCTCGGGGCGCTCACGGCCCGCTCTTCATCGCGCGCCGAAGGGCTCTCCCTCCGCGTCGATCCGTGAGCTTGCCGTCGATCATCTCGACGACCCCGCCCACGACGACGTCGCGCATCCCCACGCTCGTCTCCTCCGGCTGCTCGAAGGTCGCGCGGTCGATGAACGTCCGCGGGTCGAACACGACCACGTCCGCGAACGCGCCCGCCGCGATCGTTCCGCGGCGAGGGATGCCGATCGTGGTCGCGGCGAGGGCGCTCGCCTTGTGGACCGCGAGCTCGAGGGTGAGGGGGCCGTCTTCTGTGACGTAGCGCCCGAAGATGCGAGAGAACGCGCCGTAGCCGCGGGGGTGGGTCCCGTGGCCGGCGCCGTCGGTCGAGAACGAGACGAACGGATCGGCGAGGAACGTCTTCATGACCTCTTCGTCCATCACGAAGTACGCGGCGGCGGCCCCGTTCGGTCCCAGATCGAGGAGCACCTCCGAGAACGGCTTGTGGGCGCGCGCCGCTGCTTCCTCGAGCGTGAGCCCCCTGAGCTTGCCCGTCCCGAACCGCATCGCGGAAGGCCCGTTGCGCGCGTTGACCCGCTGCTCGAGGTGCGCGAGCAGGTCCTTCCTTCGCTTGGCCTTCACCGTCGGGTAGTCGTGGGGCGGGCGCGCGTAGGCGGGGAACAAGATGGCGAGGGTCGTGTAGCTCGCGGTGTAGGGGTAGACGTCCGCCGTCACCTGCACGCCGCGGGCGCGGGCCTTCGCGAGCCGGTCGAGCACGGCCCGCGCCCGCGCCGCTCCCTTGCCCAGCACGATCTTCATGTGAGCGACGTGGGCGCGCGCCCCCGTCGCCTCGCACTGGGCGAGCAGCTCGTCGATGGACGCCTCGATCGCGCCGTCGTCCTCGCTCCGGAGGTGGCTCATGACGATGCCGCCCGCGTTCCCGACGGGCTTGGCGACGGCGGCGAGCTCGAGCGGACCGGCGAAGCCGCCCGGGTCGTACTCGAGCCCGGTGCTGAGACCGAAGGCCCCTTGCTCCATGCCGAGCTGGACGGCGGCGCTCATCTTCGCGAGCTCCTCCTTGGAGGCGTGGATCTTGTTCCCCGCTCCCGACTTCGAGCGGACGGTGGCGTGTCCGATCAAGGTCGCGACGTTCACGCCGGGACGGGCCCTATCGATCTCGTCGAGGTACCCCGCGACGCCCGCTTCGTCGCTGGTCCCGTCCTGCCCGACGAGGATCGTCGTAACCCCCATCGCGAGGAGGTGATCGACCTTGCCCTTCGGATCGGTGTGGGCGTGGGCGTCGATGAAGCCGGGCGCGACCACGAGGCCCTTGGCGTCGATGACGGTGGTCGCGCGCTGATCGTCGGCGACCTTACCGACGAAGGCGATCGCGTCTCCTTCGATCACGACGTCGGCGGAGCGGCGCCGCGCCCCCGTGCCGTCGACCACGGTGCCGCCGCGGATGAGGATGGACACCGGCTTCGCGGACGCGAACACCGGCTCCGCGGGCGCGGGAGTCGCGGGCGCGGCCGAGGGCGAAGGCGCGGACGGCGCCGGAGCGCCAGAGGCGGCGACGCTCGCGGGCCCCTCGTCGCGCCCTTCGATCGCGCGGCGGTCGGAGTCGGACGCGCACGCCGGCCCCACCAGCGCGACGAGCGCGAGCGCGATCGAGCAGAGTCGCCACACGGTCGCCGCATGTTAGCCGGGGCCGCGTCGACCGTCTTTCGATCGCCGCCCTTTTTTGCTGGCGTCGGGGGCACGCCGAAGTAGCGTCCGCCCTCGATCGCTAGGGGAGCCCCGACCAAGGGCTGAGAGGCGCGCACTCGCGCGCGACCCTTTGCACCTGATCCGGTTCGGACCGGCGGAGGAAAGCGCATGTCCATCACGAGAAATGATCCCGAGAAGAAGACCTCGCTGAACGTCGTCGACGATCCGGTGGGGGGACTCGAGCCCCTCGCTCCCTTCCCGAAGTCGAAGCGCGTGTTCGTCGAGGATGGCGACGTGCGTGTTCCTTTCCGAGAGGTGAGCCTCGCCGGGGGCGAGCCGCCGTTCCGGGTCTACGACACGTCTGGTCCTCACCTCGAGGGCGCCACGCGATCGAACGACGATCTCCGGCGCGGCCTGCCCAAGCTGCGAAGGGCCTGGATCGAAGCGCGGGAGACGACGCCCCAGGGCCACCGCACCCAGCTCTACTGGGCTCGCAAGGGCGTCGTGACCCCGGAGATGCGCTTCTGCGCGATCCGCGAGAACGTCACCCCGGAGCTCGTGCGCGAAGAGGTGGCGAAGGGGACGGCCATCATCCCCGCGAACATGCGCCACCCCGAGAGCGAGCCGATGATCATCGGGCGGCGCTTCCTCGTGAAGGTGAACGCGAACATCGGCAACTCCGCGGTCAGCTCCTCGATCGGGGACGAGGTCGACAAGCTCCGCTGGTCGATCAAGTGGGGCGCCGACACGGTGATGGATCTCTCGACGGGCAAGAACATCCACGAGACGCGCGAGTGGATCCTCCGCAACGCGCCCGTGCCGATAGGGACGGTGCCGATCTACCAGGCCCTCGAGAAGGTGAAGGGCAAGCCCGAGGATCTCGACATCGACGTCTTCATCGAGACCCTCGTCGAGCAGGCGGAGCAAGGGGTCGACTACTTCACCATCCACGCCGGCGTCCTCCTCCGGCACATCCCGCTCACCCGCCACCGCACGACCGGCATCGTCTCGCGCGGCGGCTCGATCATGGCGAAGTGGTGCCTGCATCACCACCGCGAGAACTTCCTCTACACGGAGTTCGAGCGCATCTGCGAGGTGATGAAGAAGTACGACGTGAGCTTCTCGCTCGGCGACGGGCTCCGCCCCGGTTCGATCGCGGACGCCAACGACGAGGCCCAGATCGCCGAGCTCCGCACCCTCGGTGAGCTCACCAAGGTGGCGTGGAAGCACGACGTGCAGGTGATGATCGAGGGACCCGGCCACGTCCCGATGCACAAGATCCAAGAGAACGTCGTCCTCCAGGACGAGATCTGCGCGGGCGCGCCCTTCTACACCCTCGGGCCGCTCGTCACCGATATCGCGCCCGGCTACGACCACATCACGAGCGCGATCGGCGCGGCCATGATCGGATCGTTCGGCACCGCGATGCTCTGCTACGTGACCCCGAAGGAGCACCTCGGCCTGCCCGATCGCGACGACGTCCGCGACGGCGTCATCGCCTACAAGATCGCGGCCCACGCCGCGGATCTCGCCAAGGGGCACCCCGGCGCGCAGGCCCGTGACAACGCCCTCTCCAAGGCGCGGTTCGAGTTCCGCTGGGAAGATCAGTTCAACCTCTCCCTCGATCCCGAGAAGGCGCGCGAGTTCCACGACGAGACCCTCCCTGCTCCGGCGGCGAAGGGCGCCCACTTCTGCTCGATGTGCGGGCCCCAGTTCTGCTCGATGAAGATCACGCAGGACATCCGCGAGGACGAGCAGCGCGAGGCGGGGATGAAGGAGCGCGCCCAGGCGTTCCGCGACGCGGGCGGCGCGATGTACGTCGCGCAAGAGGAAGAAGAGGAGTAGCGGCTTGCGCGCGGCCGGACTGGCCTCGCTCGCGCTCCTCGTCGGGTGCTCTCGCGGCGGTAGCCCGCCCCCCGCCGCGTCCGAGCTCGGGGCGGCGATGAGCGCGCTCCCGCTGTCGTCCGCTCGCCCGAGCGCGCCCTCGGCGGCGCCCTCGGCGAGCGTCGCCCCCGACGCGTCCGCCTCTGTGGAGCTCGGTCCCCCTCCGAGCGCGAGCGCGGTCGAGCCGCCGCCCGGGGAGCTGCCCCTCATCTGCGAGGCGTACTTCGCGAAGATGCTCGAGTGCATGGACTCGACGATGGGCGGACAGCCGGAGGCGACGCGCGCGGAGGTTCGGCGGCGCTACGCGGAGGCGAACGAGACCTCCAAGCGTCAGATGCGCGCGATGATGACGGCGAAGGAGGCGGAGGCTTACTGCCGGCAGTCGCTGCTCGCCCTGACCGCCTCGACCTGCGCGCCTCCTTCGATCTCGCCCCCCCGTCGCTGACCATTCTCGGGCCGGCACGGTCCCTGCTAACGTCGGACGACGTGTCCTCGAGCGTGGAAGTCGTGTGCGCGGATGGTCTGCCTTGCGCGGGCCTCGAATGGTCGTTGGGCGGATCGCAGCTCTTCGTGACCGTGGTCGCGAAGGCAACCTTCGTCCTCTCTCCGACCGTCTCGCCCCTCGCCAAGCAGCAGGAGCCGCTCGTGCTCTCGATCGCGCCGGAGAGCGCGGGCCCGTTCGACGGGGCGCCTTTCAAGCACCGCGCCGAGCTCCTCGTGATCGGCTCGGCGTACGCGCGGCCCGGGGAGCAGGTCGGCTCCCTCGTCACGCGCGTGCGGGTCGGTGATCTCGACAAGAGCGTCATCGTCCTCGCGGACCGATCGCTCGGCCCCGATGGGGATCTCGTGGAGGGTCCTCCTTTTTCGCGCATGCCTCTCACGTGGGAGCGAACGGGGAGGGGACCGGCCGGACAGAACCCCCTCGGGCTCACGCGGGACGGCTCGCCCGCCCAGCGCCGGCTGCCGAACCTCGTCCCTCCCGCCACCGAGCCCTCCCGCGACGGCTCCGAGATCGCCCCCGCCTGCTATGCCGCCCTCCCCGAGACCTTTCCTTCGAGGCGAGCGCGCGCGGGCGGGGTCACGCGCGGCCTCGACGGCAGCTTCGCCCTCGATCCGAGCGTCGACCCGGACTTCTTCCAGTCCGCCCCTCGCGACCAGTGGCAGAAGAACGCGTTCGACGCGGAGCCGCGCCTGGTCCTCGAGCACCTCCATCCCCAGCACGCCCGGCTCTCCACGAACCTCGCTCCCGTCCACGTGGCCGCGGATCTCGAGCGCGCCGGCGGCTCGGAGACGAAGGCGATGACGGCCGACACGCTCCTCGTGGACACCGACCGCGGCCTCTGCACCGTCACGTTCCGGACGTCGTTCCCCCTCGCCCGCGGCGAGAAGGGCCGCGTGACGGTGCGCTCGGCCGCGAGCCGCGCCGCCCTCGAGGCGCCCCCTCCCAGGCGCCGTCCCGAAGTGCCGAGCGAGATCGCGATCGAGGACGAGCGATCGCAGGACATCATCCGCCTCGACACCGCGGAGATCCGGCTCGATCCGGAGTCCACGATGGAGGCCATCACGAGCGACGTGGCCGCGCTCCCCTTCGCCCGCGCCATCGCTCGATCCGCCGCCCCGCCCCTGTATCGCCGCCCGGCTCCGCCGCCCCCGCCACCCTCCAGCCCGAGCATCACGAGCCTCGCTGGCGCTCCGTCCCTCGCCACGAGCGTCCTTCCCAGCTTCGACGAGGCCGGGCTCGATGCCCTCCCCCGGCTCGCTCCGCTCGCCGACCCCTCCCAAGCTCGTCGCTCCGAGGAGCTCCTCGCGGGAGGGGTGTCGGACCGCGCGCCCGCGGCCGCGCCGCCCTCTCGCGTGAGCGGCGGGCTCGGCTCGGGGATGCCGGCCCTCGGCGCTCCGCCCGTCCCGCCGCGCGTGACGGTCCCTCCGATCGAGGCGCCCCCTCCGGTCTCGGCCACCCCCGCGGCCCCTCCGCGGATCCAAATGCCGAGCGCGCCGCTCGCCGTCCATCCCGAGCGCGCGGTCGCGGAGCCATCGCCGCCGCCGCCGCGCGTGTTCGCGCCCGTCGGAGGCGCCGCGCCCGAGAGCATCCTCGCCGCTTCCGATCGCGCCGCCGATCCACAATCGGAGAAGAAGCCGCTCACCTCGTCGCGCGTCGATCTGCGACGGATCGAGCCCGAGCCGGACGCGCCTCTAAGGCGTGACGACCCCCTCGAGCTCCTCTTCGCGGACGAGCGGCTCCCCCACGACCTGCAGCGCGAGCCGCAGTTCCGCGAGGTCCTCAGCCGCGCCCGCGGCAAGCGGAGCATCCTCGAAGGTCCGCCCGCGCCCGTCCCGGAAGGCGACGACGTGCGATCCCTCGCGATCCGCGTCCTCTACGACGCCTTGCCGGCAGAGCCGTCCGAGCTCGAGTCGATCGCGGGCTTCTCGGGGGGCCGCGACCGCTTCGATCTCCTCACGAGGCCGCCGCTCGTCGTGCTGCACGGGGACCTTTGCCTGAAATTCGACGAGCGCGAGGCGCTCCGGGCCACCGTCGGAGTCGCCCAGCCGTTCGTGCCCCTGGATCGGTCGCTGAAGGACGCGGTCGACTTCGCGTCCGCCGTCCTCGAGAGCGAGTGGTCGGGGGCGTTCTCCATCGACAACGCGGCGGCGCGGCTCCGGGACGCGCTCGCCAAGGCCTCCAAGGACATGTCGCGCTCTACGGTGGAGGCGACCATCCAGCGGCTCCTCCTCGAGCGTCGCAAGTTCAAGACCGCCCGCATCCTCGGGGCGGAGCGGATCCGCGCGGACCTCTCGTTCGCCGAAGGAAGGCCGGCCGTCGTCTTCTATCTGCCGATCGAGCTGCGCGACCAGCTCCCGCTCTTCGATCGCCTCCCCATCCGCGCCCTCGTCGAGGTGCGCCCCAAGCAGGACGGCGCCGAGGCGCACCCCTGCGCACTCTTCGTCCGGGCGTTCGCGCGGAGGCTCGCGGCTCGAAGCGGCCGGCTCTAGAGCACCGATCCGTTTGAAAGCCGGCGCTTTCGCGCCATTTCACGCGTGATCCACGCGGCCTCGTCGCTCCGCTCCTCGCATGACTGCGAGTCGTGCTGTGGTGCTCACTCCTCGGGCGCGCGCCTCCCACGCAACGGAGGGCTGCGACGACGGCAACATCGTGAACAGCGACGGGTGCAGCTCGTCGTGCGCCCAAGAGCCCGGCTTTACGTGCGCGGGCTCGCCGAGCGTGTGCTCGACGACCTGCGGTGACGGCGTCGTCGCGGGGGCGGAGGGCTGCGACGACGCAGGCACCGCGAACGGCGACGGCTGCAGCTCGACGTGCACGGTCGAGCCCGGCTACAACTGCGCCGGGTCGCCGAGCGTCTGCATGACCGGCTGCGGCGACGGGATCGTCGCGGGCGCGGAGGGCTGCGACGACGGCAACACCCAGGGCAACGACGGGTGCAGCGCGGCGTGCACCCAGGAGCCCGGGTTCACGTGCGCGGGCTCGCCGAGCGTGTGCTCGACGACGTGCGGCGACGGCACCACCGCCGGCAATGAGCAGTGCGACGACGGCAACACGGCCGCGAACGACGGGTGCAGCGCCTCGTGCACGATCGAGCCGGGCTTCAATTGCCGCGGCACGCCCAGCGTCTGCACGAGCAGCTGCGGCGACGGGGCGGTCGCCTCGGACGAGGAGTGCGACGACGGGAACACGACCGCGAACGACGGCTGCAGCCGCGGCTGCGACATCGAGAAGGGCTACGCGTGCCGAGGCGAGCCGAGCGTGTGCACCGCCGGCTGCGGTGACGGCACGGTCGCCGGCTCCGAGGCGTGCGACGACGGCAACGCCGACAACGGCGACGGCTGCGACGACACCTGCGCGGTGGAGCCCGGCTTCACCTGCGACGACGCCGATCCGAGCGTGTGCACGAGCACCTGCGGCGACGGCGAGCTCGCCTCGACCGAGGCGTGCGACGACGGCAACACCGACGTCGACGACGGCTGCAGCGACACCTGCACCATCGAAGACGGCTGGAGCTGCGACGAGAGCGGCTGCTCCCCGACGTGCGGCGATGGCGCCGTCGTCGGCGAAGAGGCGTGCGACGACGGCAACACCGCGTCCGGCGACGGCTGCAGCGAGACGTGCACGGTCGAGGACGGGTACACCTGCGACGACGCGACGCCTTCGGTGTGCACCGCCGACACCACGCCCGAGGAGGGCTGCAGCTGCTCGACGGTGGACCAGCGGGCGTCGGGCTTCCGAGTCGGCTTGCTCGCGCTCGCCCTCGGGGTGGCGGTGAGCCGCCGCCGCCGCCGCGCGGCCTGAGGTCGAGCGCACCGACACCCGGCGGGGGGCCGGGTGTCGGGCTCAGCCGCGGGCGAGCCGGGACCGCATGACCGCGGGCAACCCGCGGTCGACGGCGAAGGTGATCCCGCGGCGCACGAGCTTCGGCGTGTAGCCGGGGGCGAGCGTGAGATGCGTTCGCATCACGACGCGCCGGAGCACGTGCTTCATCTCGAAGAGCGCGAAGGCCATCCCGAGGCAGCGGCGCACGCCGCCTCCGAAGGGGATGAACTCGTAGGGGCTCGTCTTCTTGCCGATGAACCGCTCCGGCACGAAGGCGCTCGGGTCTTCCCAGATCCGTGGATTGCGGTGGGTGAGGTAGATGCTCGGCGCGAGCACGGTGCCCTTGGGGTACGTGCGCCCGCCGACGGTCGCCTCCGCCTGCAGCCGGCGGCCCACGAGCGGCACGATGGGGTGCAGTCGCAGGCTCTCCTTCGCCACCGCCTCCAGATACTCCTCCCGGCCCTCCGCGATCTCGAGGCGGAGCTTCGCGAGCACCTCCGGGTGGGCGAGGAGCTCGAGGACGGTCCACGTGAGGGCGGTCGCGGTCGTCTCATGACCCGCGACGAGCAGGGTCTTCATCTCGTCGACGAGCGCGTCGTCGGAGAGGGAGCGTCCCGCCTCGTCGCGCGCCGCGAGCAGCATCGCGAGCACGTCGTCCCCGCCCTCGGCGGCGGCGCGGCGCGCCTCGATCGCGCGCCGGAGGTGACCGTCGACGGAGCGGATCGTCCGCTCGAGCTCGTGCCAAGGCGAGTACTTGCCGAGGCGAGCGTGGAGCCCCTCGAAGCGCAGCCGCCCGTCCGGTCCGACGAGGAGGAGGAGGGAAGGGCGCTCCCCGAACGCGAGCATCTCCACGAGCTCGCGGCGCAGCTCGCCCTTCGCCTCTCCGTCGCGGAGGCCGAAGACGGTGCGGAGGATCACGTCGAGGGTGATCTCTTGCATCTCGAGGTGGATGGGGAACGGTCGACCCTCCGGCCAGCCGTCGATGGCGCGATCGGCGGCCTCATCCATGACCGCGCCGTAGGCCTGCATGCGCTCGCCGTGGAACGAGGGGAGCATCAGCTTCCGCTCTTCGAGGTGTCGCTCGCCGTCGAGGAGGAGCAGCGAGCTCGAGCCGAGGATCGGCTTCAAGACGACGTTCGCGCTGCCGGCGTGGAAGACGTCCGGATCGCCGGTGAAGATCTCCTTGATGGCGGCGGGGTCCGCGATCATTACGATCGGCGGCAGGGCCGCGAGCTGCATCGTGAACACCTCCCCGAGCTGCGCGAAGGTGCGCTCCATGAGCTCGACCGGCCTCCGGATCCATATCGCCGACTGCGCGAACGACGGGAGCCGCGGACCGGGCGGGAGCCCTCGCGTGACGGGCACGGACGCGGGCGGAGGGGGCGCCGAGGGTGAAGGTGCGGAGGGCGACGCGACGGACGTCTGCATGGGCCCTCATCGTAGGGGCCGCCCTCCGATTCTTCGAGGGCCAACCCGCCCGCGCTTCAGCCGCCAGGCTCGTTCTTCAACAGGGACATCGTCATCACGAGAGCCCCCCCGATCTCCACGCTCATCTCGACGGGCGGACCGGGCAAATCGTTCGCGAAGCAGGCGATGGTGCGCTTGTCGCCCTCCTTCGTCTTCTCGATCACCGTGTAGCGCCGGCATTTGAAGCTCCCGGCCGGGGTCTCCGCGACGGCGTCGACGACGGTGGTGATCTCCTTGGGATAGGCGGCGTGGTGGCGGAGCTCGTCCCACGAGGCGATCGACATCTCAGGCTCGCCCACGACCTTGCCGTCTGCGTCGAGGGTCTCGCTCTTGAGGGTCGCGTGCTCGTCGTCGGCGGCGACGAACCGGATCCGTTTGCGCGAGGGGGGCTTGTCGGGGGACTCGATGACGAAGGTGATCGTCCGGCCCGTCGCGGACGCGCCGCGGATCTGAGCGGCGGTGTACGGAATGGGGGCGAAGGCCGCGTCGGGATCAGGCTTCTCGGGGGCGGGCGCGGGCGGGCGAGGGGACGCCGGCGGGGGTTCCTGGGTCGCGGGCGTGCACGCGCTCACGAGGGCCACCACCACCAACGACGTCGCAAACCGGGAGGGCAGGCTCATGCCGCTTTCGTCATGGCCGGGTGGTGGGCGAAGCGCAAGGGGGGCGTCGGCCTGAAGGAGAAGCGGCGCGGAGGCGGTCCCTCGCGCTTCCTCCGCCGGTCCGTTCTTGCGACAATCACTCCATGCGACGTCGCTTGCTTGCCTCTGTCTCCGCGCTCTCTTCCGCCTTGGCGATCACCTCGCTCGCGGGGGCCGCGCGCGCGGGGGACGCCGCGTACTGCTCCGAGACGGACAAGCAGTGCGAGACGGCGCCGATGGCGTTCGCGAAAGAGGTCGCTCTGCCGGTGCAGGGAGGCTTCGACACGGGGTGGGTCCCCGCGGGCTCGCCGCTCCAAGTCCACCTCTTCGCGCAGCTCTACGCGAACAGCTTCGTGAACCTGCAGGGCAACCTCGTGACGACGTGGCCCGACGCCCTCCAGCTCGACGCGGTGCCGGAGCCGGGACTCGGAGACTTTGGCATCCACTACGGCTTCGAGATCGGAGCCCAGGCCCACATCGAGATCACCGTGCTCGGGCAGACGTTCCAGGGCACGTTCGACATCCCTTACTTCCCGCAGTTCGACTTCCAGGTGCACGAGTCGACCGCGTTCGATCCGTGGGCCTTCGACGGTGTCTCGGTGGACGGCTCGACGGAGCAGGCGACGATCGCGCAGGTGAGCGCGACCGACTTCATCGGCCTCGATATCCCCGGCCTCGACGGAGGATTCGCGCTCGACACCTACGTGGATCTCGAGGCGACCTACCGAACCACCACGATCAAGGTGACGCGGGTCGGCAGCGAAGACGGCGTGCCGGGCGGGGACATCACCGCGGAGGGCGAGACGACTTCGGATGTCTACGCGAACGAGACGAGCATCGACTACGAGGTCACCCCCGCCGGCGAGGTCGTCTACGACGGGATCCTCCACCTCGTCCCGTCGTTCTACATCTCCGTGATCGGGCAGGACTTCTCCATCCCCATCGTCGACATCCCCATCCCGTTCAACTTCGTCGACAAGGACTGGATCTTCGATCCGGTCACGATCCACGACACGTTCCCCGACATCGCGCTCGGCGAGGGCGCTCCCTCCGAGGACGATCCGACCGCGCCCGTCGTCATCGATCTCGGCGATCTCGAGATCGGTGATCAGAAGAGCGTCGAGGTCCCGATCGCGAACGCGGGGGAGGCCGAGCTCGCCGGCACCGCCGACGCCTCTCCGACGGCCGACTTCGACGTCACCGTCACGGGCGGGGACCTCTCCATCGAGCCCGGCGCGGCCGCGTCGCTCTCGATCGCGGTGTCGCCCAACGTCGCGGGGGACAAGGTCGCGACCGTGGTCGTCTCGAGCAACGATCCCGACGAGCCCGCGCGCGTCGTCGAGCTCCACGCCCACGTCAGCGAGCCCGAAGATTTCGGTGAAGGAGGGGATGGCCCCGGCCCGAGCACGGACGTGAACGAGGCGATCCCGCAGGGGGGCGGCTGCGCGTGCGAGGTCGGGGCGACCTCGTCGCGAGGCGGCGGTGGCCTCGGCGCTGGGCTCGCGCTCGCGGTCGCGGCCGGGCTCAGCCGGTCTCGCCGCCGCGCTCGGCGCCGACCGCAGCGGTAGTCGGTCTCGCGTCTCCGATCCGGCCGAAGCCGGCGCCGCACATCGCCGCGTAGGCCTCGTCGATGGCCGGACCGACGGGGACGCGACGCCCCCCGATCACCGACTCGCACACGGTGCCCTCGGAGACGCCGACGAGGCACGCCGCCAGATCGAGCGTGCGCAGGTCCTCGTGGGCGCGCTCTCCGTCGGCGTAGATCGCGAGCACGACCGGGCCGGACGCGTACGTGAGGCGCGCCCTCGGAAGCCGCCCCGCCGTCGCCAGCGCGGCTTCGTCGCTCGTGGCCCGGATCGCGACCGCGAAGCCGGAGAAGCTCGAGAGCGACGCGATGAAGCCCGTTGCGGGACAGATCTCACGCAGGGCCGGGTACTCCACGAGCATCCTCCCGAGGGAGAGCACGCGCCGCGGGGGCACGAGCCGCTCGAGGACGACGCGGACCGGAGCGCTGCTCGCGTTCCTCACGACGAGCGCGGAAGGCTGGGGGCGCACGCGCGCGAGCTGAGGTTGGATGCTGCCCTGGACGGAGAAGCGCAGCTCCTTTGCGACCTCCCCCTCGCGAACGTCCACGAGCGCGGGCGGACCAGCCGCGGGCATGGTGCGGAGCTGATAGGTCCCCGCCTCGAGGGTCGTCGCGAGATCGACCTCCGCGCCCGGGGCCACCGTGTCTTGGGCGACCACGTTCGGGGTCTTCGCCGGACTGCCGACGCACTCGACCTTCACGTTCAAGGTGCGGATCTTGGGCGAGGGAAAGAAATGGACGGCGAGCCCCTCCGCGTAGGCGGCGTCGAGCTTGATCCCACACGCGTCGCAGTGGGCATCGGGGAGCCGGCCCTGCTCGTCGAAGCTCGCCTTGGGGACCATGCACGCCGGGCACAGGAGATCCACGCGGACTCCGAGGAGGCCCACCTTCGCCCCTGCGACGCAGAGGGCGGTGACGTCCTCGAGGGGCGCCGACCACGCCTCGGAGAGGGCGATCGGGCTCATCGTGTACTGCTCGCGCTCGGGCGCGGCGCGGATGAAGGCGAGGAGGCGATCTCGATGGGTCGACTCGAGCAGCTCGTCCGCGAGCTCGGCGAGGCGGGCCGCCTCGAGCGGCTTGAGGGCGGGCGGAGCGAGCGCGAACGACGTGTGGGGATCCTCCTCGTGGGATCGCTCGAGGTGCTCGACGACGCGCTCGAGGGCCTTGCGGAGGTTCGGCTCCAGCGAGCGCTTCAGATCGAAGGCGAGCACGGGCCGGAAGATCGCCGTGCGCGGCACCACCTCGAGCTGGTAGGCGATGACCGTCCCGCCGCGCGGCCCCCTCGCGAGCTGGGCGCGCGCCGTCATCGAGGACGCCGGCCCGTTCTCGAAGTCGCGCCGGATCTTGAACCAGTGCGGGGCGCGAAACGAGAACGGCCGCTCTCGCCATCGCACCGTGAGCCCGAGCTTCTTCACCGAGCCGATCGTCGCGACCGAGCCGTCTTCCTGGCGCTCCTCGGTGAACGTCATGTCCGCTCGCGCGACGCCGTTGAAGGCGTCCGTGTCCGCGAGCGCCCAGAAAGCCCTCCCGATGTCGGCCCGGGTCTCGTATCGAAAATCGAAGCGAACGGGCTCGGCCATCGGCGAAGCCATCGTTGCGCCCTCAGGGCGCTTTGGCAACTCGCGCGATCCGAGAGCCGGTCAGCTCGCGATCTCTTCGACGAGCGTCGCGCGGCGCCGCTTCGACCGGGTGCCGGCGCTCGAGGCCGGCTTCGCCGATCCGCGCGAGGCCCGGCTCTGTGACGGTGAGGCGCTGCGGCCGGGTGCGCTTCGACGGGAGGCGGGGCCGAAGCCCAGCGACGGCGGCGGGACCGAAGCGCGCGAAGGACGGCTCGTGCCCGCCTGCCCCGAGCCCGCCTGCCCCGAGCCTGAGCTGAGGGACGGCACGACGAGCGAAGGCACCGACGCGACGGGCGGGATGGCCGGCGTCACATCGAAGCCGGGCGTCACGTCCAGATCGGGGTACGAAGGCTGGCGCGTCCTTCCGGGGCCGGCGCTCGCGAGGGTCGCGGGTGCGGCGGACAACGGCGCCTCCTTCGAGGCGTGCTCGCCGTCACCCTCCGCCTCGGTCGAGCCGTCCTGCGGAAGCTCGGTCATGCCGTCCGAGGAGAACGGCGACAGCGCCGCCTCTCGCATCTCGGTCCAGAGCATGAACACACCAAGCTTCATCGTGCCCGCCGCGTAAGCACGTTGTGGGCCAACGAGCTGTTACGCGTCCCTCTTCGATCCGGCTATCACGCCTCGAGCAGATCACCCAAAAAACTGCGAACACGACACGCGATCGTCTCGACGCCGTGGATCGCCGAGCCCTCGGTTTGGATCGACGAAGCCCCTCCAGGCTTTGCGAAAATGAAAGGCCAACCGCAGCCCTGAAAGCTGCGCCGCCGCCTCGCGCGACAGTGACGGTCCGCGCGCCGCGCGGGCACCGGCGTTGCGCTACGCTCACTCGCCATGACACGCGCGGAAAGGATTCGAAGCGCCGTCTCGACCGGGCTCCGTCCGGTGCACGTCGACGTGATCGACGAGTCTCACATGCACTCGGTGCCGCCCGGCGCGGAGAGCCATTTCAAGCTCGTGATCGCCTCCGACGCGTTCGACGGCATGAGCCGCGTCGCTCGCCACCGGATGGTGAACGGGCTCCTCGCCGATGAGCTCCGCTCCGGTCTCCACGCCCTCACCGTGACCGCGTTCACGCCCGCCGAATGGGAGCGCTCGCCCGAGGTGCTGGCGTCGCCCGCGTGCCGAGGCGGGAGCAAGGCCGAAGCGCGGTGAGCCCGGTCTCGATCGCCTTCGTCACCGACATCCACTTCGGTCCGGAGGCTCGCTTCGAAGGGAAGCTCCGCAAGCTCTCCGCCCGCGCCCCCGAGCTCCTCGCCGGCTTCGTGGAGAGGATGAACCGCTCGGTGCGCCCGAGCCTCGTGGTGAACCTCGGCGACGACATCGAGGACGAGTCGCGCGAGCTCGACCGCGTCCGCTATCGACAGGTCGTCGACATCCTTCGAGGGCTGGACGCGCCCGTCGTCCACGTCCCGGGCAACCACGACACCATTTTCCTCTCCGAGCAGGATCTGCTCGACGCGTGGGCGGATCCGCGCGCCATCCACGAGAGCGAGGGCACGGGCCGCCCGCGGCTCTACCGGTCCCTCGAAATCGCGGGGCTCCACGTGGTCGTCCTCCACAGCCGCGAGGAGAAGGACCGCGCCGTCTCGATCGAGGACGAGCAGCTCGCGTGGCTCGAGCGCGACCTCGCCGCCGCGCGCCTGCCCGTGTTGGTCCTCGTTCATCACAGCCCTGCCGACCAGGTCCTCGGCGGCAACCGCTGGTTCGAGGGCCGCGCTCACATCTGCCTCATCCGCGAGCGGAAGCGCCTCCGCGCCATCCTCGAACGGAGCGGGAAGGTGCTCCTCGTGGTGAACGGGCACCTCCACTGGAACCACCTCGATCTGCACGGGGACATCCCCTACGTCACCGTCCAGAGCCTCATCGAGAACCTCGACGACGACGCGCCGGGGCGTCCCGCCCGGGCGTTCGGGCTCGCCACGATCGACAGGAGTCGCGTCCTCTTCGAAGTGTTCGGCGAGGAGACCGCGCGCTATCAATTCCATCGGCGAAGGACGCCGGGCAAGGACGAGGAGGACGGGTGAAGACGCGTCGGCTCGGCGGTCTGACGGTTCACGCAGCGGGCGGTGACGACGGCGCTGGCTCGGGCGACGGCCCCGCGGTCGTGCTTTGCCATGGCTTCGGCGCCCCCGGCGACGATCTGGTGGCGCTCCACGAGGTCGTCGACGCGGGGCCCCGGACGAGGTGGTTCTTCCCCGAGGCGCCCATCGACCTCGGCGCGATGTTCGGGATGCCGGCGCGGGCGTGGTGGCCCCTCGACATGATGGAGCTCGACCGCATCCTCGCGAGCGGGCGCGTCGAGGAGCTCGCCCGATCTTCGCCCGACGCGACCCGCGGCTTCGCGGCCGGCATCCACGAGGCGCGCGCCGCCCTCGAGCGCTGCCTCGAGGGCCTCGAGCAAGAGGCGGGCTTGGATCCGGCGCGCACCGTGCTCGGCGGGTTCTCCCAGGGCGCGATGCTCTCCGTCGATCTCGCCCTCGCCGCTCGGGAGCGCCCGTTCGCCGGCCTCGCCGTGCTCTCGGGGATGCTGATCGAGGCAGACCGCTGGACGGCGTCGGCGAAGGTCGTGGGCCCCGGTCTCCACGTGCTCCAGTCTCACGGCAAGCACGACCCGCTCTTGCCGTTCTCCCTGGCCCAGCGGCTCCGCGACGTCCTCGCCGCCGCGGGGGCGGAGGTCGAGCTCGTCACGTTCGCGGGAGGCCACGAGATCCCCGGCGTCGTCCTCGAAGCGCTGGGGCGGTTTTGCCGCGCGCGCCTCCCTTGATCGACGAGTACGCTCTCGGACCATGCCGATAGCGAGCATCGATCCCCGCACGGGGGAGACCTTGGAGACGTTCGCCGCGCTCGAGCCGGGGCAGATCGAGGCGCGCCTCGCGGCGGCGGAGCGTGCCTTCGCCGAACATCGAAGGCGGTCGTTCGCGGAGCGGGCCGCGCCCATGCGACGCGTGGCCGATCTCCTCGACGCCGAGAAGGAGTCCCTCGGGCGGATGATGACCCTCGAGATGGGAAAGACGCTCGCGTCGGCGATCGCGGAGGCGGAGAAGTGCGCCCGGGTCTGCCGCCACTACGCCGAGCACGCCGAGCGTGACCTTTCTGATCGCGCCCTCCCCAGCGCGGGCTCGGCCTTCGTGAAGCACCTTCCGCTCGGGGCCGTGCTCGCGGTGATGCCCTGGAATTTCCCATTCTGGCAGGTGTTCCGGTTCGCCGCGCCCGCCCTCATGGCCGGCAACGTCGGCCTCTTGAAGCACGCCTCGAACGTCCCGCGCTGCGCGCTCGCGATCGAGGATCTGTTCCGGCGCGCCGGCTTCGCCGAGGGCGTGTTTCAGACGCTCCTCATCGGAGCGGGGGCGGTGCCGAAGGTGCTCGCCGATCGGCGCGTCGTCGCGGCGACCCTCACCGGGAGCGAGGGCGCGGGCAGCGCCGTCGCGGAGGGGGCGGGGCGGCTCATCAAGCCCACCGTCCTCGAGCTCGGCGGCAGCGATCCCTTCATCGTCATGCCGTCCGCGGACCTCGACGCGGCGACGAAGGCGGCGGTCGCCTCCCGCACGCTCAACAACGGGCAGTCGTGCATCAACGCGAAGCGCTTCATCATCCACGACGCGGTGTACGAAGACTTCGAGGCGCGCATCGTGGCCGCGTTCGAGGCGCTCGCCGTCGGCGACCCGATGGAGGCGAAGACGGAGATCGGGCCGCTCGCGCTCGCCTCGGTTCGCGCCGACGTGACGGATCAGGTCGAGCGGTCGGTCCGCGCGGGGGCGCGCTTGCTCACCGGCGCCAAGCCGTTCGGGGAAAGGGGCAACTGGTTCTCGCCGGGCGTCCTCGCGGGCGCCCCGAAAGGATCTCCGGCGCGCGACGAGGAGATCTTCGGGCCGGTGGCGAGCCTGTTCCGCGCCCGCGACATCGACGCTTGCGTCGCGCTCGCCAACGACAGCGATCTCGGGCTCGCGAGCTCGGTGTGGACCCGCGAGCCCGCGGAGATGCGCCGCTTCATCGAAGAGATCGAGGCCGGTCAGACCTTCGTGAACGCGATGGTCGCCTCCGACCCTCGCGTCCCTTTCGGCGGCATCAAGAAGAGCGGCTACGGGCGCGAGCTCGGCGACCTCGGCATCCGCGCCTTCGTGAACCAGAAGACGGTGTGGCTCGGCGAGGGCGGCCCTCCCGCTTCGACCCTCTCGACCATCACGGAGTGACGACGGAGGGCGACCGCGCGACGAGCCGGATCGGGATCTCGAGGGTGGTCGCCCCTCCGTTCGGAGGGTCGAAGACCGTCTCACGAACGCGGGCCGCGATGCACGCCATCACCTCCGGGGAGAGGCCTTTGCCCCCCGACGGAACCGCCGACACGACGCGTCCTTTGGCGTCGAGCGCGGCGACGACCTTCATCGATCCCTCCATGCTCGGGTCCGGCCTGCATGCGACGAACTTCGGCTGAAGGGCCTGCACCTTCGCGATGATCGCCTGCGTCGAGCCCTTCTCGGGCGCCACCTCCGCGCTCGGGGCCGCCGTCGCGGTGGCGCTGACCTCGGGTGCCCTGGGCCCCGGGGTCGCGAGCTGCTTCGGCAGCGTGGAGGGCCCCGCCCCCGGCACCGCCACCCCGATGAAGCGCGTGCCCTCGAGGCCGTCGAGGCTGAGCGAGGTCTCCTCGCCCTCGCCCGCCGGGGCGACGATCAGCTTCCCCGGAGACGCCATCCAAGCCCGGTCCTTCCCGTCGACGACGAGGGCGAGGAGTGGCCAAAACCCTCCCGGCAGTCGATACCGACCGAGCTCCTCTTTGCCGCGGCCCCACTGCGCGACGTACCGGCTCGCGTCGTTGCCCGTGGTGTCCGGGTCGGTCCCGACGAACACCCAGCTGCCGTCTCGCCCGAGGTCGTAGCTGACGATCGAGGTGGGGCGCGCGTGCGTGTACAGACGCTCGACGCTGGAGGGCGTCACGTGCTCGATCCGGCCGCGGCCCGCGACCCACACCCCTCCCGACGGGGAGGGGCTGAGCCGCATCGGCTGGGTGTCCGGCAGGAGCGTGAACGGCTTCCACGCGAAGCCGTCGAAGCGAAAGAGGCCTTGCTCGCCCGCGGCGAGCCAGACGTTGCCTATCTCGTCGATCGCGACGTCCGCGATCCGCATCGCCGTGTTCTTGAAGACGGCGCTCGCGTCCGTGCGCCGCCAGTCCTTCGCGTCGTAGTGGACGAAGCTCGTGGGGGCGAACGCCCAGATCGACGACGGCGAGCTGAGGACGAGGCGCTTGTACTCGACGTCCGGCGCGGAGGCGATCGGCTGGCATGACGTCTCCGTGACCCGCCCGACGCTCTCCGAGGAGACGAAGTAGATCTCGCCGTCCGCCTCTCGCTCCAAGTCCCGGATCTCGGAGGCACGGCACAGGACCTTCACCTTCCCCTTCTCGTCGATGCGGAGGATCTCTCGATCGGTCGCCACCACGGCGGGGGAGGGCGGGGCCACCGCTTGCCGGCTCGGGCTCGCGGCGGAGGCGCTCGCCCCCGGGCCGGCGGCGCGGCCTGCATGCTCCTGCGACGCACAGCTCAGGATTCCGAGCGACAAGATCCCGAGGAGCCTGCTCGTCATGCCGGTATTCTAACAGGGTGCGCGACGGTATTGCTTCGGGGGGTGTCCACGTGGGAAGGCTCGGACCGAGATAGACGCATGACCCAGACGCCGGGCGCCCACGTCGTCGCCGAGCTCGAGTCCACACCGTATGCCCACGTGCGCGGGATCGCCCGGGGCGGGCACGCGGAGGTGCACATCGTCGAGCACCGCGAGCTCGGGGGAAGGAGCGTGATGAAGCTCCTCCACGCGAAGGAGCCGGCCGTCGCCCGTGAGCTCACCCGGCGGCTGCGCACCGAGGGCCGCGTCTTGAGAGCCCTCTCCCATCCGAACATCGTGGAGGTCCTCGACTTCGGGTTCACGAAGTCGGACCGGGCCTACCTCGTGACGGAGCTCCTCGAGGGACGCACGATCCGCGAAGAGGTGGCGGTGCGCGGTCCGCTGCCGATCGAAGAGGCCCTCGACATCACCGCCCAGATCCTGCGCGGCTTGGCCTGCGCCCACGCCGCCGGGCTCGTCCACCGCGATCTGAAGCCCGAGAACCTCATCTACCAAGAGGCCGGCCCCGCCGGTCGTCGCGTCGTGAAGATCCTCGATTTCGGGATCGCGAAGCTCGTCGGCGCCGAGGTGAAGCAGAAGGTTGGCGACGTGCTGCCGACCGCGCAGGACACCATGCTCGGCACGCCGAACTACGCCTCCCCGGAGCAGATCCGCTGCGCGCCTCTCGACGCGCGCGCGGATCTCTACGCGACGGGCGGGGTCCTCTACTTCATGCTCACGACCGCCCATCCCTTCGCGGCGCAGGACGTCGCGGGGATCCTCCAAGCGCACCTCGTCGGGCCGCGACCCCGCCCGAGCAGCCGCAGATCGGCGGTCCCCGCCACCATCGACGATCTGATCGCGCGCGCGATGGCGGTCGAGCCGGACGGGCGCTTCCGGACGGCACAGCTCATGCTCGAAGAGGTCGAGCGCCTCCTCGCAGGGCCGCTCGATGAGCCGCCGAAGACCGAGCCTCTTCGCGAGACGATCAAGATCGTCCTGTCCCGTCGCGCGCCGGGGGTCGATCCGCTCGCCGCCATCGCCGCCGAGCTCGCCCGCACCGAGGAGGCGTCGGTCACCCCCGCTCCCCGCACCGTCCCCATCGCGCCAGAGGCGGTGGCGCCGACCGCGCCCGCCGTCGTGCGTCCCATGCCCCCGGCCAAGCCGCGTCCTCGGGCCGCCACCGAGAAGATGAGCCTCTCTCCCGACCTGGAGCCGATTCCGGAGCCGCCCGCCACGAAGCGGGCCCCCGGGGTCGAGGCCCTCCCGAGCGCGCCCGCGCGCCGCACCCCCCCCGGTCCGAGCGCGGCTCCTCCGAAGCCGCCGTCGCGCATCCCGCGCCCCTATCGGATCGCGATCTGGGTGCTCAGCGTCGTCATCGCCGCGCTCGCCCTCCGGCTCCTGGAGCGTTGGGCGCGCGGCGCGGAGCCAGACCGGAGCTCCGCACCGGGTGGACGGAGCTCGCGAGCCGCGGTCTAATCCTCGGCGCGAAGCTCCGATGTCCTCGCCCGCCGAGCACAGCCCGATGCGACTCACGCCCGCCCAGCGCAAGCTCGCGGAGAGCGTGCTGCCGATGGTGGAGCGGGTGGCTCGGCACCTCGTTCGGACCCGCTTCCCGAGCGTCGCCGTCGACGACCTGCGCAGCGTGGGCTACCGCGGCCTGCTGCGGGCGGCGCAGCGGTTCGACCCGAGCAAGGAGGTCCCGTTCGAGCGCTACGCCTTCTTTCGTACGCGCGGCGAGATGATCGACGAGGCCATTCGCCACATCGAGGCTCCGATGAAAGAGCTGCGTCGGATCGCCTCCGTCGAGGAGCGGATCGAAGCGGAGTCGCCCGGCGCGGAGGAGCCCGAGTCGCTCGATATCATGGCGGAAGCCAACAGCAGCCCGCGGGAGCGCGCCGTCGACCTGCTCGCCTCGAAGGCCCTCCTCATGGTGGCCGCGTCCTTGACCCACGCCGCGCCGCCAAGGGACCCGGAGGCGCAGGTCGCGGAGGCCCAGTCGCGCGCGCGGGGGGCGAGCGCAATGCGCGCGGCGATCGCAGGGCTCCCCGAGGTCGAGCGTACCTGCATCGAGGCGATCTTTTTCGAGAACCGCACCCTCCAGGAGGTCGCGGAGCGGCTCGGGGTCGCCCCGCGCACCGTCCAGCGCGCGATCGATCGCGCCAAAGGAAGGCTGAAGCGCTCCTTGGTCTCCGTCGGCGTGGGGCCGCCTTCCCGGTGACGCCGCGGGGCCCGCTCGCAAGAAGCGTCTCGCGGCGCTGGCGGGCGCGCGGGTTCTCTTGTTAGCATCCGCAGAAATGCGGGCGATCGCTGCGGGTCTCACCGACATCGGACGAGAGCGCAATCACAACGAAGACCGGTTCATTCTCCTTCCGGAGTTCAATGTCTTCGTCGTGGCTGACGGGATGGGC
Organism: Polyangiaceae bacterium; assembly: GCA_044225865.1. GTDB lineage: Bacteria > Myxococcota_A > Polyangia > Polyangiales > Polyangiaceae > Xiheicaenibacterium. Next base: position 25,988 of record JBGAID010000093.1, read on the forward strand.
GGTCACCAATCCGGTGAGGTCGCGAGCCGAATGGCCGCCAGCACCATCGCGAGCTTCTTCCGAGCTCAGAACGGGAGCGCCACCCTGGAGGTGGGCGAGAAGCTGAAGAGCGCGGTCTGCGACGCGAACTCCAAGATCTACGCGCGCGCCGACGACTCGCGAGCGCATCGGGGGATGGGCACGACGGTGGTCGCGGCCGCGTTCAACCCGACCAGCTCCACGATGCACGTCGTCCACGCCGGGGACAGCCGCGCGTATCACCTGCGCGGAGAGGCGATCAAGCAGCTCACGCGTGACCACTCCCTCCTCTCCGACGCCCTCCTCGAGCGACCCGAGCTCACCGAGAGCGATCTCGCCTACCTGCCGAAGAACGTCATCACGCGCGCCCTCGGCATCGCCCCCACCGTCGAGGTCGACGCCGCCACCATCGTGGCCGAGGTCGGCGACGTCTTCCTCCTGTGCTCGGATGGGCTCCACGGTCTGGTCGAGGACGAGCTGCTCATGAAGATCGCGCGCGACACCACCGTCCTCACCGACGCTTGCGCGCGCCTCGTCGAGGCGGCGAACCGGAACGGCGGAAAGGACAACATCACCGCCGTCCTCATCCGCATCGAAGAGGACGCCGAGCCGTGGAGCCGCCGCAGCCCCGGCGCGCGAGCTCCCTCGATCGTCCCCGGCACCACGAACGGCGCCGCCAAGCGCGCATCGAGCCCACCCGCCCCCGAAGAAGCCACCGCCGAAGCGACACCAGAAGAAGCGCCCAGCTCCGAGCCCGAGAAGAACTGAGGGGCTCTATGATCCGCTCGGCGCTCGGCCCGAGAGGAAGATGCTCGCTCGCCTATAAGGCTCGCTGCGCCGGTCGTCGCATGAGGAACATGCGCCGACCGAGGTTGTTCCGGGTTGGGCGGGGGCGAGCTTGAAGGTCGTCGCGAGGCTGGGCGTGGACGAGCTGAGAGGTGGTGGCGAGGTTGGGCGGGGGCGAGCTGAGAGGTCGTTCTCGGCTTGGCGTGGGCTCGAGCTGGGAGGGTCGTGGCTGCCGATGCTACGGAATCCGTAGCGAAGTTCGTTGGTCTCCCCCACGCACGCGCAGGGCTGCGCTTTGGCAGCCCGAGCATGCGCAGCGACGAAGCTTCCGCCGTCTTGCGAAGCAAGTCGGCGAGAAGTGTCGCTGGGTTCGCGGCGGTCCGCGAACGCGAGGGGAACAGGGGGAGACCGGCGGCGCGCAGCGCTGACGCGTGGGGGCAGCACCCGCTCGGCGCTCGAATCGCCGACCGGGGTCGTTGCGAGGCTGGGGGGCTCGAGGGGGAGCGAGTGCTACTGAATTCGTAGCGTGGCGCGGTCCGCTGTCTCCGCTCACGCACGCGGAAGGCCCGGGGCGGGGTGCCATTGTTTTCGTGGCGGTGGTCGGGCGCGTGTGGGCGCGGGGCGGGTCAGACGAGGCCGGCGGCGGCGCGGTCGAGGAACTCGTCGACGGCGCGCAGCAGCTCGACGTTGCCGTCTTGTCGATAGGTCGACAGGCGCTCGTGGTAGCGGGGCAGGTTCTCTACGAACGCGGCGACCACGCGCGGGTCGTCGAGGGTCTCGGCGGCCGCGCCGAACTCGACCTTCTCGAGGTAGCGGGCGTTGAGGAGCTGTTCGAACTGGCCAGAGAGCGGCACGCTCAGCATCGGCTTGTGGAGGTAGACGGCCTCGCCCATGAGGGTGAACCCGCCTCCGGCGATGACCCCTCGCGCGCTCGCGAGATCGTCGATGAAGCCCTGCTCGCTGAAGGGGCGGTAGGTGAGGTTGCCTTCGACCTGATCCTTCTCGAGGCCGCGGCGCATCCCGTAGATGCGGCACGGCAAGCCCGTCCGCTCGAGGGTCGCGGCGAGGGTGTCGTTGCCCTCCGCGGTCTGGTAGACGAGCAAGTGATCGCCGTCCGAGGGCTTCGCGGCGAGGATCTCCGGCCTCAGGATTGGGGGGAAGAGGCGCGTCTTCGTCTTGCGGATCTCGGGCTGGAAGAACGTGGTGATGAGGTACTCGTCGCAGTACGGCAGCTTGCCCTTCACGAACGCGCGCGCGATTTGGTAGTCGGCCTCGTGCCCTGCGTAGACATCCTCCGGGATCACGCACCGGTTGATGATCTGCATGTTGTCGATCGAGACGATCGGCAGGCGGTGGGCCTTCGCGTAGAGGTACGTCCACGATTCGAAGTCGCTGATCACGACCTCGGGGCGGAACGACGTGATGAGGTCGAAGTACGCGGCGATGTTCTTCGGGACGCCGGCCGCGCCGTTGAGCACGTTGGAGAAGAGGGTCTTGCCCTTTCGGACGCGGTTCTCCTCGTAGATCATGTGGAGGCCGTGGATCGGGGTGACGCCCGAGGATCCGCCGGTGTCGAACCGCTTGGTGAGAAACTCCACCGCTCGGCCGGAGGCCATGATCTCGATCTGGTGCCCCTCGCCGACGAGGTGCTCCAGGACGACGCGCGATCGCATGGCGTGCCCCATTCCTTCGCCCACAACGCCGTAGAGGATCTTCACGTCGGCTTCTCCTTGGGCGCGAGTGTACCGTGATAGGCTCGCCGTGTGGTCCGCCCTGGTCGTCGTTCGAGCCTCGCGCGCTTGGGGGCGCGCGCGATCCTGATCTGCGCGTCGGTCACGGCGACGCTCGCCGCCCAAGGCCTCGCTCCGCAACGGATCGCCGCCGCCGAGCCAGATCCCCCCGACGACGCCGCCCTCACCCAGCTGCGCCTCACCTTCCGTGAAGGGGTCGCGCTCATGGCGGCTCAGGACTGGGCCAACGCGCTCGCGAAATTCAAGCGCGTCGCGCAGGTGAAGATGAACGCCCAGATCGCGTTCAACATCGCGGAGTGCGAGCGCGAGCTCGGCAAGCTCGTCTCCGCGCTCGGGAACTATCGCGTCGCCCTCGCCCAGGCGAGGGAGCCCGGCACCGAGAAGGTCGCGGAGGCGGCCCCCGGCCGCATCGAGGCGCTGTTGCCGCGCATCGCCCACCTCAAGATCACCCGCAAAGAGCCGACCCCGAACGCACGCGCCACCATCGAGCTCGACGGCGCCGAGCTCGGCCCGAGCCAGATCGGCTCCGAGATCCTCGTCGACCCCGGCGACCACACGATGCGGGTCATGGTCGGCGGAAAGCCGGTGAGGCTCTCGAGCGTGCGCTTGCGCGAGGGTGAGTCGCGCGCAGTCGAGATCGAGATTCCAGCCATGGTCGACGTCGCTGCCGGCGACGGGAGCAAGCCCGCTGTCACCGCGGGCGGGCTCTCCTCCGGTCAGACGGCGGGGATCGTCCTCATGGTGCTGGGAGGGGCGAGCCTCGTCGTCGGCGGCGCCGGCATCGGGGTGCGTCAGCAGGCGATCGGGGAGCTCGACGACGCGTGCGGCGGCGACTCGTCCTGCCCCGCCTCCGCCCAGTCCGCCTACGACCGCGGACGCCTCGGCACCGGCCTCTCGGAGATCTTCTTTCCCCTCGGCGCCGTCTCCATGGTCACGGGGGCGGTGCTGTTCGTGGTCACCAAGCCGAAGCCCGCGTCGGCCGAGGGCGCAACGACCGCGCTCTCCATCGGCCTCGGAGCCCCGGACGGTCGAGGTCCGGGCGCGCGCGCCCAGCTGAGGTTCTGACCGCAGCGCTATCAAAAACATAGCGGCGGCCCCCCGCCCGCGGCAGCCCGGACCGGGGGCTCCCTCGCTGTCGGCTCAGCACGAAAAGAGCGCCCCTGGTTCTTCGCCCTCGTTCTTGACGACCCTGGGTGCCGCCGGTACAGACCTTGCCATGGCTGGTGCCTCCTCGCTCTTCGCTCGCTCGACCTTCGTGATCGCTGGTGTCGCCGCCGGCCTCCTCTCTGCGGCCACTGCCTTCGCTCAGCCTTCGGGCGGGCAGCCCGCTCCCGCGCCGCCCGCCCAGACGGCCCCCGCGCAGGGCACCGCTCCCGCGGCCGCGGCGATGAAGGTCGCCATCGTCGACACCCAGAAGATCCTCCGCGAGACGGAGGAGGGGATGCGGATCGAGGCGAACCTCCGGAAGATCTTCGACAGCAAGCAGGCCGATCTCATCACCAAAGAGAAGGCCCTCTCCCAAGAGTACGAGGAGCTCGCGAAGCAGCAGAAGGCCGCGGGGGGCAAGGTCAGCCCGGCCCTCCAGGCGAAGATCGAAGACTTCAAGGTGCGCTACCAGACGTACCAGCAGGCGCAGCTCGAGTTCCGAAACGAGTTTCAGCGCAAGCAGAGCGAGCTCTACAACCCGATGCTCCAGAAGGTCTACGCGATCGTGAAGAACATCGCGCAGGCGGACGCGTTCGACGCCGTCATCGACAAGCAAGCGGCGGTCTGGTTCCGGCGCGATCTCGACATCACCGAGCGGGTGATCCAGGCCTACAACGCCGGCGACAACGGGACGAGCAACCCCGCGATCGGCGGCCCGGCGCCGAAGCAAGAGCCCAAGCAGCCGAAGCCCAAGGCCGAGCCGAAGAAGAAGAAGGGCGGCTGAGCCGGCCCTTCGTCAGCGCTTCGGCTTGGGGGGCGGGGGCCGTAGCGGCGGCTTCGGAGGGGGCTTCAAGGTAGGCTTCTCCTCCGCGAGCGGCGCTTTGCCCTCTGCGAGCGTCGGCGGACGCGGGGGAGGCGGCGGCGGCATCGGCGGCGCGGGAGGAGGCGGCGGCGCAGGCTTGGGCGATGAGACAGGCGGCAGCGGTCGCGACGGCGGCGGGATCGGTGGCGCAGGCGGCGGCGGCGGTGGCACGGGCGGCAGCGGCGGGGGCGTGGCCGCGCCGATCGACGGGATCGGGGTGGCGCGAGGTCCGCGCGCGAGCGGCGAAGCGGCCATCTCTTTGGCGATGTTGGTGACGCTCGTCGGGATGTCGCTCTGGCGAAGGTCGCGCTCCGCGACCGGCTCGGCGCGCGGCTCGGGCTCGGGCTCCTTGCGCGCGGACAGCTCCGGGCCGCGCAACAGATCGTCGAAGCTGAGCGGCGCCGCTTCGACGGCGGGCTCACCGGCGGGAGGGCGCGTCGGGGCCCCGCTCGGGGCAGGCCGAGAGGGGGGCTGCACCGTCGCGGGAAGATCCGGCTCCTCCGCGCTCGGCTCGGGCGGCTTGGGCGGCGGCGTGGGGGGGCGGGCGGGACGTCCCGCCGAGATCGGACGCGCGCGAGCGCGGCGGCTCGGACGAGCGCGGCGACTCGGGAGGAGACGGCGTGAAGTCGGGGAGGGGCGACTCGCTCGCCTCGGCGGGCTTCGCGGGAGGCGCGGCGGGAGCGGGCGGCGGCGCCTCGCCGGCCTCTTCCTTCGCGGGGGCCGGGGAGGGCTGGGGGCGGGGGCTTGAGGGTCGGCGTCTCGATGCTCTCGCGATCGCCGGACCGAGCGCTGACGGGGCCGGAGGCAGGGTCCGACTTCGAGGGCAGCGAAGCGAAGAACGGCAGGCTCTTCTTCAGCCGCTCCCGCGCGAGCTCGATGATCCGATAGACCTCCGGGATCCGCTCGAGGTAGGCGTGGCGGTGCTCGGCGCGCGAGATCTTTCGGGCGCGATTGCAGATGGAGGTGAACGCCTTGTCGATCACCCGATCCGCCTCTTCGTCGTGCTCGAGGGCGATGAGCGTCTCGATCAGGGTGAGGTACGTCAGCTCTTCCCACTCCTCGACGGGCTGGACCTCGAGGAGCCGCACCGCCTCGCGCGCGAGCTCGAGGGCTTCTTCCAGCGAGCCCCGCGAGTAGGCGACCGCCGCTGCTACGAATTTCGAAGTTGGGACGAGGACGGGGACGGCGCGGACCTCCGCCTCGACGAACGCGGCGAGGAACTGGGCGGCCGCGAGGTCGCTCGCGTCCTGGATGTCGGCCCCGTCATCGCGGGCTTGGGCGACCCGCCACAGCACGAGCAGCGCCTCGTAGACGCGGGCGTGGATGCGGAGCCGGGCCGCTCCTGTCTCGTCGGCGATCTTCCCCGCCTCGCGCTGCATCTCGATGCCGCGATCCACGAGCCCGAGCCGCGCCTCGGTCATGCCGAGGTTGTGGAGGGCGAACGCCTCCAGGATGCGCATGCGCCGGTCCCGAGCGTCTCCGAGGGCGCGGTCGAGCAGCCACTTCGCCTCTTCGAAGAGGCCGAGGAGGTTCATCGACGAGGCCATGTTCAGCCGGGCGCGGGTCGCGAGCACGACGTCCCCCGCCGTCTCCGCGATGTCGACGACGGAGGGGCCGTTGAGGACCACGTCGGAGGGGGCCGCGAGCTGCATCAGCGCGAAGAGCCGGGCGTCGAGGACGCGCACCAGCGCCTCCGTGGAGGGGGTCTCGCGCGCGAGGACGAGGGCCTGGTCGGCGAGCTCGAGGGCGTCGCGGGGGCGCCCGAGATCGACCCAGCCGCGCACGCGAGCGGCCATCAACTTCACGCGCGTCGCGAGGGAGAACCGATCGACGAGCTCGGGGGAGAGGGCGCGCGCGGCGCGCTCGTCGCCCTCTTCGGAGCGGCCGCTCTCGATGAGGGCGGTCGCGGCGAGGCACTGGGCCTCTGCCCACGTGTCGCTCCCCGGCTGGGAGAGCTCGGCCGCTTGGCCCGCGGCGCGGACGCCGTCCTCCAAGCGGCCGAGGGGGATGCGGGCCTGCGCCGCCGCGAGGAGCAGCTCCGCGCGCACCGAGTCGGGCGGGCCGCAGTCGAGGCCGCGCTCCGCGAGCTCGAGGGCGGTCTCGAGGTGCGCGCCCGAAGAGAGGGCCTGGTAGGTCGCCTTCGCGTAGAGCTTCGCCGCTCGATCGAAATCCTCGCCCGCGTCCGCGTGCTGCGCGATGAGCCCGACGTCGACGTCTCCCTTCGACTCCAGCCACGTCGCCGCGAAGCGGTGCATCTCGGTGCGATCCTCTTCGAGGATCGAGACGTACGCCGCCTCCCGGAGCAGGGGATGGCGGAACGTCCACTCCGTCTCGCCGGAGATGCGGCTCGCCGGCTGGCGGGTGAAGATCTCCTGCCGCTCGAGCTCGGAGAGCTCCTCCGCCACGTCGCGCTGGACCAGCCCCGAGACGGCCCCCGTCCAGAAGATCGCGCCGAGCGTGCTCGCCGCGCGGACGATCTCCCGGTCCGTCTTGGGCATGCGGTCGAGGCGCATCTGGAGCATCGCCTGGACGGTGAGGGGCAGCTCGTCTTGACCGCTCTCGGCGGCCCGCACGAGCTCCTCCAAGAAGAGGGCGTTCCCTCCCGCGCGCTCGACGATGGTCGCGCGCTGCTTCGGATCCGCGGAGGGGAGGGCGACGCGCACGAGCTTGTCGGCCGCGCTCGGGGAGAGCGGAGAAAGGGAGAGGCGCGTCGCGTTCTTGTTCGCCCAAAGCTGAGGGAAGCGGCTCTCGATGTCCGGCCTGCCGAAGGCGTAGACCGCGAACTTCAGGTCCGGGCACCCGAGGAGCCAGTCGAGGAGATCGATCGTCGTCTCGTCGGCCCAGTGGGCGTCGTCGATGAAGACGAGCTGCGGCATCAGATCCGCCTGCGATCGCACGAGGGCCTCGAGGGCCATCCGGGTGCGCGATTGCATCAGCTGCGAGCTGCGCCGCGCGGCACGGAGGGGCTCGTCCTGGTCGTCGGGGAAGGGCACGCCGAGCAGCTCGCTCAAGAAGCCGGTCAGGAATCGGAGGGGCTTCGGCAGGCGGAAGTGCAGGTGCTGGCGGACCTTTCGGATCTGCTCGTCGAGCGACTCTCCGTCGTGGACGCCCATGCCGGCGCGGAGCGCGCGCCCGAGGCAGGAGAGGCTCGAGCCTTGGCTCATCGGATCGCCGCGGATGACGAGGACCTCGGGAGGCAGGCCGCTGCTCTCGAGCCGGGAGAGCAGCTCCTGTCTCACGCGCGACTTGCCGATGCCGGGCGGCCCCGTGACGATCGCCGCGCGCGGCGTGCCCTCGTCGAGCAGCTCCTGATAGACGCTCACGAGCAGGGCGAGCTTCTTTTGTCCCGACCTACCGTCGGCGACGGCCGGCCGAGGAGGAGCCGGGAGCCGAACCCGGTCGTGTCCTCGCGGACGAGGACGGCGCCGTGCTTGTCCTCGTGCACCACGAAGCGCCCCGCGAGCGCGGCGATCGCCCCCGCGTCGACGCGGGCGGTGCCCGGCTCGGTCGTGAGGAGCTGCTCCGCCGCCCGCTCGAGGGCCTGCGCGGCCAAGCTCGACGCGCGGGTGCGCGAGCTCGTCGGGGTCGCGATGGCGTGACCGACCGCGACGACCGCCTTCGCCTGGGGGATCCCTTGCGTGACGAGGAGCGCGGCGCGCGCCGCCCGCAGCGGCTCGTCGCCGACGGAGCCGGTGAGCCCGAGCATGGTCACGATGCGCCCTCCGAGGAGCGACTCGATGCGCGCGTCTTGGCCCAGGATCTCCCAGAGCTCCTCGTGCAGGCGATGATCGAGAGAGGCGGCGCCGAGATCGAATAGCGCGGCCGCCACGACCCGGCGCTCGGCCGCTTCTTTGCGCGGCTTCTCCACCTCGGGCGGGGGGGGCTCGATGGTGGGGGCGGCCTTGGGGAGCGGCACGGCGCGGCGAATCGCCGACGCGCTCCGGTCGGTCGCGGGCGGATCGTTGCTGAGCTCTCCGACGCGAGCGAGCGCGCGCGCGAGCTCTCCCGCGTTCTCGAAGCGCTCGTCGGGGCGGCGCTGGATCGCCTGCGCGACGACCCGGTCGAGCGCCTCCGGGATGTCGAATCGCACCGAGGCGGGGCTGGGCGGGTCCTCGATCACGAGCCGCCCGAGGAGGGCCACGATGTGCTCCGTCTCGAAGACGTTGCGGCCGGTGAGGAGCTTGAAGAGCGCGGCCCCCAACGAGTACACGTCCGCGCGCGCGTCGACCGGCTCCCCCCGCGCTTGCTCCGGGGCCATGAAGTGGGGCGTGCCGAGGATCGCGCCGCGGTCCTCCGCGATCTCCTGGCCGGGGATGCGGACGACGCCGAAGTCGATCAGCTTCACGTTGGTGCCGCGGCCCTGGATGAGGAAGATGTTCCCGAGCTTGAGATCGCGGTGGACGATGCCGCGCGCGTGAACGGCCGCCATGGCTTGGGCGGAGCGCCGGATGACCTCGACCGCGTCGCGCATCCCCAGCGGCGCGTGCCGCTGACGCTGCACGAGGTCCTCGCCCTCGAGCCACTCCATCGCGAAGAACGGGCGCCCATCCGGCAGGGAGCCGTGCGCGATGTAGTCGACGATGTTGGGGTGGCGCAGATCCTGAAGGACGGAGATCTCGCGCTGGAAGCGCATCCGCTCCGTAGCGTTCGCCGACGTGCGCAGGACCTTCACGGCGACGATGCGACCGCTGTCGCGGTCCGTCGCACGATACACGTCGCCCATCCCTCCGCCGCCGGCGCGGTCCTCGAGGACGAAACGATCCGTCTTTTGATCGAGCTCAGGGAGAGCCACGACGACTCGAGCCTACCCGAAATCACGGAGCCCGTCGCTGTAGTGAACGGGGCAACGAACGGATGGATCGCAGGGCACTCACCGCGCGCGCGTTGGTCGCGTGCCCAGCGAGCCTCAGACGCCGGAGGGGGTGACGACGTACCGGCCGTCGCTCTCGATGCGGATCGAGGGCAGACGGTGGCTCGCGTCGAAGGCGTCGAGGCCCGGCTTGATCTCCCGCCAGAAGGCGTGGTGCTCGTCGTACTTCGGGTCCTCGAGGAGCGCGTCCATGTCGCGCGAGGGAAAGATGTGGATCGCGGTGGGGCCGCCGTTCATGAACGCGGCCCAGCCCACCAAGTAGATCTCCTCGATCCGCTCGTCGGTCATCGAGATGCAGCCGATGGAGGCGCATCGACCGTGGATGAGGATGTCGCCGCCCGGCGACGCGCCTCCGCGGATCTTGTCGGAGCGGTTCGGGTAGTCGACCTGCGCCGACAGATAATAGGAGCTCATCGGGTGGAAGTAGCCGACCTTGTAGAACCCCTCCGGCACTTGCATGTCGCCCTCGCGACGCTTCGGCCCGAGCTCGCCGCTGGCGGCGCAGATGCCGTACGTCGCGATGAGCTTCATCGGCTCCCCTCGGCCCGCCGCCCACACCTCGAACTGGCGCTCCTTCTTAAACACGCGATAGAGCACGTCGTGAGGAGGGAAGGTCGCCCCTGCCTTCTCGAAGAGCTGCTGGACGACGGCGCTGCGCTCGCGCTTCGCGTGAGCGAGCCGCTCGTTGCCGTTCCACGAGAGATCCGCGAGCCAATCGGTGGGCATGCGCACGTCCACCGCCGGCTCCTTCGGAAGGTCGACGCTGGTGCGGACGAGCGGGGGCGCGCTCATCGCAGGCGGCGCGGAGAACGCGGGGTGACCCATCGTGAGGTCGACGGGAGCGCTCTCGACCGTCCGCGCGTGGCTCGACGATCGCGCGACGGTCGCGCCCTCGTTCGTGCCTCGGCGTCCTTCACACCCCGCCCCGAAGCAGATAGCCAAGACCGCGATCGTCGCGGAGCGAAGTAGACCCATGCCGAGAGCTCCCATCATCGAAGGTCCATCGCGCGAGGTCGGTGGAGTGTGACGCGCCTCCTTCGAAGGGCTCGACAGGGCGGGTCGGGTCGGCTCTCCTTCCCGGCGTGAACCGAACGAATTCGACGCGATGGCTGGGCGCTTCTTGGGTCCTCTCGATGATCGTGGCGTGCGGCGGCGGGGGCGAGCCCGCCCGTGACGCAACCGGAGCAGAGGCCCAAGGAGAGGCCGCTCCCGCCGCCTCGACCGAGCCGTCGTCGACGACCGTCGCGGAGGCTCCCGTCGCGAACCCTCCCACCACGACCCCTCCTCCCGATCCCAAGCCGACCGCCGATCCCAAGCCGCGCGTCGCGGATCGCGACGCGGACGGGATCAAAGACGACGACGACCGTTGCCCCGACGAGCCGGAAGACCGCGACTCGTTCCAGGACGAGGACGGCTGCCCCGATCCCGACAACGACAAGGACGGCGTCCCCGACATTCAAGACAAGTGCCCGAACGATCCGTCGAAGACCCCGGACGGCTGCCCGAAGCCGAAGAAGACGAAGTAATCAGCACCCCCGGCGCGCTTCGCGATCGCCGACCCCTCCCAGGCGACTGCGCTCTTCGCGCTCCGTCGCGGGAGGGTTCTGATCAGGCCGCGTCGAAGCGCATCCCGGCCGCGCGCAGCCGCGCCACGAGCCGCATTCCCATGGCCGTCGCCGGGGTGAGCACGCCCCCCTCGAACCCCGGCGCGCGCGGGTCGAGGGCGAGGCACATCGCCGACTCGCCGAGCATCTTGCTCGTCTCGCCGTAGCCGGGATCGCTCCTGCCCTCGACGTGGGCGAAGACGGTCGGCGAGCGCTCGCCCTCGAGGCGCCCCGCGATCTGGATCTTGAAGAACCCGCGCTGGCGCTCCGCCTCGGAGGGGCCCTCTCCCGGCTTCGGCAAGCGCGCCTCGAGGAGCCGGCGCGTCGGCCCGAACGCCGCCCCCACCATCAGGCCGGCCATGCCCGCCGTCATCACGAGCGCGCTCGGCAGCCCGAGGCCGGCGCGCGACGCGATCATCCCCTCGCTGTAGTCGAGGTCCTGCCCGTAGCGATACCCGAGCAAGGCGTTGGAGCGCCTCACGACGAGGCCGTTCGGCAGGTCCATCGGGAAGGGGCCGACGAAGCTCCCGAGCTCTTTGTCCCAGCGGACGGGGGGCGGTCGCTTCGCGCGCGAGCGCGGCGCGTCGGCGCGATTGGGATCGAGGGCGTACGCGTTGATCAGCACCTTCCGCGCCTCCGGATCGCGGCGCACCTCGTCGACCATCTCGAACATCGAGGCCAGCGTGCCCCCGCTCACCCCGCCGCGGCTCGCGGTGACGACGAGGCGCGCCTCTGCGAGCGGTCGGCCCGCCGCCTCCGCGAGGACGAGCATCCCGAGATCGGAGGGGATGGAGTCGAAGCCGCACGCGTGGACGACGCGCGCCCCGCTCTTCTTCGCGTCGTCGTGACAGGCTCGGATCACCTTCGCCATGAAGGGCGGCTCGCCGGTGAGATCGCAGTAGTCGGTGCCGTTCTTGGCGCACGCGCTCGCGAGCGGATACCCGTACTTCGCGTAGGGCCCGACGGTGGTGCAGACGACCCGCGTCGACAGGGCGAGGGCGGTCATCGCCTCGCGCGAGCCGGCGTCGTGGACGACGATGGGGACGCTCGAAGCGGAAGCGGGCAGCTCCCTCCGAACCCGCTCGAGCTTCGCGGCGTCGCGCCCTCCGATGGCCCATCGCAGGCCGGCCGGTGCGTTCTTGGCGATGTACTCCGCGACGAGCTTGCCGGTGAAGCCCGTCGCCCCCCAGACGACGATGTCGTGTGCCCGATCCGTCATGGCGCGGACCGTACCTCAGCGTCGCTGTCGGCGCAGCTCCACGAGGAGGCACTTGTCCTGAACGACGTCGATCCCTCGATCGCACAAGGCCTTCGCGAACGCGTCGTCCCGGATCCCTTGTTGGAGCCACACCGCTCTCGGGCTCGCGGCGATGAGGTCCTCCGTGTGCTGCGCCAGATCTTTGGGCCGTCGGAAGACGTCGACGAGGTCGACCGGCTCTCCGATCGCGGCCACCGTGCGCGTGACGGGCTGGCCGAGGATCCGCGTCGCCTCCGGGTAGTACACAGGCACGGGAAAGATCTTGAGTCCGACGCTCTGCGCGTAGGCGGGCACATAGAACGCGGGCTGATCGGACTGCGCCTCCGTCTTGATCCCGAGCACCGCCACCGTGCGCACGCGCGCGAGCAGCTCATCGATCTCGGCGTTCGTGGTCAGCTCCCTGCCCGCGCGCTTCTCGGCCATGGACTTCACCATAGCGTCCGCCCACACCGTCGCACTCTTGTTTCGACCGGCCGGAACCTCGCCCGCGCCTCGCTGTCTTCGGACCCATGCCGCTGGGTGAGCCCATCCATCTCGAAGCCACGAACGCGGCCGACAACCTCTGCGGCACCGCCCTCGACGCGGATTGGATCCGGGCCGTGCCGCTGCCGCCGCGAGAATCGGACGGGTCGGAGGCGTTCTTTCGCGAGAAGCGCTCCGTCCTCAGCTCCCTGTTCACCGCCTTCGTCGTCCTCGGCACCTTCACCTTGTGCGCCCTCGCGTTCGCGACGCTCGCCTTCGACGCCATGGGCATCCACCCCTGATCCCCGGGTCAGCCGCGCTTTCAATTTCGTAGCGCGCCCCCTCCCGCGGCGCGCGGAGCGCGACGCTTGGGAGGGGCCGAGGAGCGGAGCTCCGAGGGGGGTGGGCATCCCCGGGCGGGCGGTTAAAGGAATGTCGCGGGCGCGCCGTTCATTCCGAGCGTGGTTCGAGCGATCCGTAGCCCAGCACCGAAATCGGAGGACGCCGGAAGCGGCGTACGACCCGCGGTGCGCGCGCTGAGCCAGCCTCGAGAGCGGCTCGTGAGCCGGGTCGACGAAGGGGAGGAGACCCAGTTCGACCGTCCGACGCCGGTCCAGACGGTGGTGGTCGGGGCTCCTCCCGCGCCCCACGCGGACCGGGCCGTGGTCGTGCGGCTCCAGGGGGCCGCCGCGGGGGAGCCGACGCGGGTGCCCGACCAGGGGCTCAAGGTGGGACGAGGGGCGGAGACGGACCTTCGCTTCGACGACGACGACGTGAGCCGGGTCCACGCGGTGATCCGGTACGAGCCGGGCTCGGGCTTCGTGGTGCTCGACCTCGGCTCCCGCAACGGCACGACCGTGAACGCCCAGCGGGTGACGCGCCGGGTGCTGCGAGACGGCGACGTGCTGCGCTTCGGATCGCACAGCTCGCTCCGGTTCAGCTGGGTCGCCCAGGACGAAGAAGATCTCCTGCGGCACCTCTACGCGTCGAGCACCTGCGACCTCCTGACGGGGGCCTTCAACCGCCGGTACTTCGAGCAGCGCTTCCGCAGCGAGCTCGCGTACGCGCTCCGCCACGACACGGAGATGAGCCTGCTGCTGGTCGACATCGATCACTTCAAGCTCGTGAACGACACCCTCGGCCACAGCGGAGGCGACGCGGTGCTGCGCGACGTCGCCGAGATCGCGACGGCGCGGCTCCGCACGGAGGACGTGCTCGCCCGCTACGGCGGAGAGGAGTTCGTGGTCTTGCTGCGCAACGTCGGGCTCGCGGGAGCGGGTCGCGCCGGGGAGCGACTGCGCGCGGCCATCGCCGACAACCTCGCCGTCACCGTGAGCATCGGGTGCGCCTCGCTCGTCGAGTGCGAGGAGCCCATCCAGCAGAGCCTCATCGAGCACGCCGATCGCCGGCTCTATATCGCCAAGCGCTCCGGCAGAAACCGCGTCGTGACCGAGGGCTGACGCGCGCTCTTGGCGGGCGTTCGTCGCGGGCGTTCAATGGGCGCCTCGAATGAAGGAGCTCCGACAGTGGGCGCGCGCGCTCGGGCCGCGCATCGTCTACCGCGCCGACCGGTTCCTCTCGTATCCGCCCCTCATCCAGGTCCTCGTCGTCGTGGGCCTCGTCACGACCCTCGTCTGCCTCTTCGCGGTCTCGGGCACGCTGTGGTTCTGGGCGACGAGCGACGAGCGCTCTGCCGGCGACGCCCTCTACTGGTCGCTCGCGATGATGCTCGACGGCGGGTCGATGACGGCGGGGCAGCCGTTCGCTCGCTCCTTCTCCCTCGTGGTGACGATCTCGGGCGTGTTCGCGCTCTCGTTCCTCACCGGCGCCTTCGCGAGCAGCATGTCGGCGCGCCTCGAGGATCTCCGCGAGGGCAAGAGCGCAGCGCCAGAGCGGGGGCACGTCGTGATCCTCGGCTTCGACGCCCACGTCACGTTCCTCGCGCGGGAGCTCGCCCACTGGGAGGAGCGCCTCGTCGTCGTCACCCTCGCCCAAGAGGACAAGGCGCGGATCGACAGGGCCCTCAAGCCGGCGCGCTTCTCGCGCTTCAACCGCCGGGTGCGCTTCGTCGTTCGCCACGGCGATCCGCGATCGGAGGCGGCGCTCGCGCGGGTCGCCGTCGATCGCGCCCGCGGGGTGGTGGTCGTGCCTCCCGCTCACCTCGACGACGACGCCACCATCCACTGGACCCTGTCCGCCCTGCTCGCCCTGCGCCGCGCCGTCGGGCCGGGCTACCGCGGAAAGATCGTGGTCGAGGTGCGGCAGGCGGCGGCGAGGCGCGTCCTCGATCTCGTCGCGGAGCCGGACCTCGCGGGACCGGGGCGCTTCGAGTTCGAGGTCGTCGCGAGCGACGACGTCCTCTCGCGGGTGCTCGCCCAGAGCACCCGCCACACCGGCATCTACCACGCCCTCCGCGAGCTCGTGTCGTTCGAGGGCAACGAGATCCGCAGCACGCCGGTGGCCGCGGATCTGGCCGGCCTCACCCTCGACGAGGCGCACCGCCGCGTCGAGGGCGCGATCGTCATCGGCGCGGTCGAGACGGGCCGCGCGACCCACCTCGTGCCCGAGAGCCCGAGCTACGTCCTCGCCGCCTCGGACCGGCTCCTCGTGGTCTCGGAGCGGCGCGCGCGCCCGAGCACTCGCGGCCGGCTCCCGAGCCGACCGCTCCGACCGGGAGCTCCGCTCGGCGCGCGCCGCGGACCGGAGCGCGTCCTCGTGATCGGACAGAACCGAAGCTTGCCCCTCGTCCTGCGCGAGCTGGATCTCACCTTGCCGCGCGGATCGCAGGTGGTGGTGATGGGCGCCGCCGACGAGGGCCGGCTCGCCGCCCTCTTCGACGAGCTCCGCCCTTCCCTCGATCGCGTCCGCCTCTCTCACGACCCGCGCGAGCCCCTCGAGATGATCGAGGCGCGCGACGAGTCGCTCGCGCGGATGGACGCCATCCTCGTGCTCGGCTGCGAGGACGATCGCGACGACGGCGGGGACGCGCGCTCGCTCGCCACGCTGCTCCTGCTCCGGCACACCCTCGCCCCCCACGCCCCCCGGCGCATCGTCACCGAGGTCCGAGACGCCCACTCGGCGCGGACGATCGCGGCCCGCGCCTGCGACGTCCTCGTGAGCACGGACGTGATCGCGATGCTCCTCGCCCGCGCCGTCATGCACCCGGAGACGCGAGGCGCCTACCGCGAGCTGCTCAACGCGAAGGGCTTCGAGCTCTGCCTGCGCGCGTGCGCCGATCTCGCGGGCGACTCGACCGCCACGTTCGGTGAGATCATGGCCGCCGCCCGCGCCCGCGACGAGCTCGCGATCGGCCTCTTCTACGCCGGGCCGACCCCGACCTCGCCCGGCGTCGTGCGCCTGAACCCAAGGCGCGACGCCGAAGTCCCGTCCGACGCAGGGACCATGGTGATCGTCCTCGCCAAGCCCGACCCCGACGACGACGCTCCCCAGCCGCCGCCAAGCTCCGCCGACCCGGGGCTGCTCTTGTAGTCTTCGCGTGCGCGCATGGGCGCGCACCGGGCGACACTTCTCGAGATATTTTTGCTTCGCAAAAATCCTCGGAAGCTTCGTCGCCTGACCTGAGAGGGGGGCTTCGCCCCCCTGGCCTTCGGCCACCCCCTTTGCTCGAAACGGTGGGAGGGGCTGGGGGGCGTGGTGCTATTGAAAGCGTAGCGGGGCGGCGGGCTGTGTTTATTTCGCGTGCGCGCATGGGCGCGCACCGGGCGACACTGTGTTTATTTCGCGTGCGCGCATGGGCGCGCACCGGGCGACACTTCTCGAGATATTTTTGCTTCGCAAAAATCCTCGGAAGCTTCGTCGCCTGACCTGAGAGGGGGGCTTCGCCCCCCT
>JBGAID010000094.1:0-45592 GCA_044225865.1 Polyangiaceae bacterium
GTGGCGAGGTTGGGCGGGGGCGCGCTTGGAGGTCGTGGCGAGGTTGGGCGGGGGCGCGCTTGGAGGTCGTGGCGAGGTTGGGCGGGGGCGCGCTGAGAGGTTGTTGCGGGCTTGGAATGGGCTCCGTCGCGGCAGCGGGTGCTACTGAATCCGTAGCGCGGTCCGATGTCTCTCCCACGGACGCGCAGGGCTGCGCTTTGGCCGCCCGAGCATGCGCAGCGACGAAGCTTCCGCCGTCTAAATCAGCGATCGTGATCCTGCTACAGCAGTCGTTCAGCGTGGATGGATGGGGCCCGTCGCCGTGGCGATGGGGCGCGCCCGCGTTTGGCGGGCGCGGAGGCGGAGGGCTGCGTCAGCCCTCCGGACTAGAAGCGCTCTGCGGGGCCTGGCCTCAGCGGAGGTATCCTTGAGGCCCCGCTGCGACGATTCAGGCCCAAAGCCAGCTATCGAACGGCGCGAGCATCGCTGATCGAGAATTGCGCTCGCTCATTTAGGAGAGCGTGACTTCCTTCAGCAGCTCCAAATGCTCGAGGGCCTTGCCGCTCCCCAGCACGACGGCGCTGATCGGGTCGTCGCAGACCATGACGGGCAGGCCGGTCTCTTCGCGGAGGAGGACGTCGAGGTTCTTGAGGAGGGCGCCGCCGCCGGTGAGGACGACGCCTTTGTCGACGATGTCGGCGGCGAGCTCGGGGGGGGTTCGCTCGAGGGCGATGAGGACGGCTTCGACGATGGCGTTGATGGGCTCGGCGAGGGCCTCGCGGATTTCGTCGGCGCCGACGACGACGGTCTTGGGGATGCCGGCGACCATGTCGCGGCCCTTCACTTCCATCGTGGTGGGCTGCTCGAGGGGGTAGGCGTTGCCGATGGTGATCTTGATGCGCTCGGCCGTCTGCTCGCCGATGGCCATGTTGTACTTGCGCTTGATGTACCCCATGATCGCCTCGTCCATCTTGTCGCCGGCGACGCGGACGCTCTGGGAGTAGACGATGCCGGCGAGGGAGATGACGGCGACCTCGGTGGTGCCGCCGCCGATGTCGACGACCATGTTGCCGGAGGCCTCGGTGATGGGGAGGCCCGCGCCGATGGCGGCGGCCATGGGCTCTTCGATGAGGTAGACCTCGCGGGCGCCAGCGCTCTCGGCGCTCTCTTTGACGGCGCGCTTCTCGACCTCGGTGATGCCGAAGGGCACGCAGATGACGATGCGCGGCTTGACGAGGGTGCGGCGGTTCGAGGCGCGCGCGATGAAGTAGCGCAGCATCGCCTCGGTGATCTCGAAGTCGGCGATGACGCCGTCACGCAGGGGGCGCACCGCCTGGATGTTGTGGGGCGTGCGGCCGAGCATCTCCTTGGCCTCGCGCCCGACGGCGAGGACCTTCTTCGTGCCGCGCGAGTCGCGCTGGACCGCTACGACGGAGGGCTCGCACGAGACGATGCCTTTGCCGCGGACGTAGATCAGGGTCGTCGCCGTACCGAGATCGATGGCGAGGTCGTTCGAGAAGAGGCCCTGAACCCAGTCGAAGACCATGAGCTATCCGCGGGAGTGCCCATCAGGCGCAGCCTTCAGGGCGGGCCATCCTGCCACGCGACCGTCGCGGCGGCAAATCCGGGGGGCGGCGCCGTGGTCGGCCCGGGAGTGAGCCAATGGACCAGCGACGGACGAACGAGCACGGGGGCGGGGCTCACGAAGAGCCGCCGCCACCTCGCGCGCGAGCCAAGATCAACCGCGGGAGATCTTGCCTTCTTTGTGCTCGTGGTGCTTTCGGCACGCCGGGCAGAACTTCTTGACCGCGAACTTCTCGGTCATCGTCCGCTTGTTCTTGGTCGTGTGGTAGTTCGCTCGGCCGCAGCTTCCACAGGTGAGCTTGATCACGTCACGCATGAGAACTCCTCAATCTCGACCACGCGAGAGGGGCGCAACGTAGTCAACGCGCGCCCAGAGTCAACCCTAGAAAACGGAGACAAGAGCCCGGAACCGGGCTCAATCGTCTTCGTCGCGGGTGTCCCAATCGTTCTTGTTGCGACGGCCGCGGCCGCCGCCGTCGTCGAAGTTCTTTCGGCGCTTCTCCTCGAAGGCCTTCTTGCCCTGAGGAGGAGGGCCGCCCGCCCTTCGGAAATCATCCGAGCGCGCGGGGGCCGCGGGAGGACCGAATTCGCGCGGGGGAGCGCCGAAGTCGCGCGGCGGGCCGCCGAAGTCGCGGCTCGAGGGGCCGCCACCGCCGCCGCCGTAGTCCGAGCGAGGACCGGACGAAGAAGGGCCGCTGAAGCCGCCTCCCTCGCGCGGAGGCCGATCGTGGGCGTGGTTCACGACGAGGCGACGGCCTCGAACCTCGGCGCCCTTGAGCAAATCGATGGCGCCGCGAGCCGCCTCCGAGCTCGCCATGTAGGCGAACGCGAAGCCTCGCTTTCGCCCGTCGGGATCGGACGGCATGATCACGCGAACGACCGGTCCGCCGCCGGTCGCGTTGACGACGGCCTCGACCTCTTCGGGGGTGGCGTCGTACGGCAAGTTGCCGATGTAGATCTTGCGATCGGGAGACTCGACCTGGCTGGCCGAGCGAGGACCGCTGGAGTTGGGGCCGCTCGCGCCGTCGCGCTTCGGCGGCGCGGACTCGAAGGGCCTGACGGAGATCACGCGACCGCCCTGGAAGCTTCCATGCAGCGACTCACGCGCGACGTTGGCAGCGTCGGTCGTGGACATGGTCACGAACCCGAACCCTCGCGGGCGCCCTGTCGTGCGATCTTTGGGGAGGCTGACCTCGACGACGCTGCCGCCCGTCGCCTCGAACAACTGCCTCAGAACATCCTCACTGATGGTATCCGGCAACCCGGCAACGAAAAGCTTCCTCGAATCCTCAGCCATCGAACATCAACCTGTTTCGCCCCACGCGGGAGCCACCTTTGAACGAGAGAAAAAAACGGAAGGAGAGATGAACCACGAATCGACGCCCCCGAGCGGAGCGCGCGAGCTCGGCCGAGCTCTCTTTGCCCGTCGCTGTCGGAGCGGCGACGCGAGCCCGCGCGCCTCTCGAGTCAGCGAGACCTGGGAAATTGAAAACATGACGGCCGAAGTCTCGAAGCTATCGTTTTGAGACGGGGCGTCAAGTCATAGCGGTGCCGGCGAAGCCCTATCCAGCGGGCTTCTCCTCGGCCGGTTCCCCGAGCTCCTGGGGCGGGCTTGCGTGCTCTGCGTCTGGCTTGTCCTCCTCGGAGGTGGGCTTCGCGGACGCTTCCGCCTCTCTCGGGGCGGCGCGCCTCTTCTTCTTCTTGGGCCGCGCCGGTCGAGCGGCGGGAGCCTCTGCGTCGTCTGCTTCCTCGGCCCGCTCGGCCTCGGCCTTCTCGGCCTTCTCGGCGTCGCTCGCGTCGTCGGCCTCGTCCGGCTCGACGGCGGCGGCGCGGCGACGTCGCGCGCGGAGGGCGTCTCGCTCGGCGCGCGCCTCCGCCTCGAGCTTCTTGCGCTCCTCCTCGTGGGCCTGGCCCTCGGCGTAGACCTCCTCCCAGGTGGCGGGCGCCTTCAACCGCTGGGAGAAGCGGAGCAGCGCGATCCCGAGGGCGAGCAGCCCGAAGCACGCCCACTGGGCCGGCGTCAGGCCGAAGTAACGAGGGTCGGCCTCGTGCATCGAGCCGGGCTCGACGCGCATGAAGTCGAGCACGAAGCGCACGGGCGCATAGAAGATGCACATCCAGGCGGGGAAGAACCCGTAGGCGCGCGGCTTCCTGCGCCACAGGACGATGAACGCGATCGCGAGGGGGATCGTCAGCGCGAACTCGATGAAGCCGAGATCGAAGCGGCCCTTCGCCTGGCCGGGATCGTAGATGAAGCCCCACGCGTGCGGGTCGTGGACGCGCGGGTTGTAGTACTGCACTCCGAGCCAGCTCGTCGTGTCGCGCCCGGGGTGATCGTGGACGGAGGCGCATCCCGCTCTGCCGAACACCCACGAGATGGGGAAGGCCGAGCAGACGGTGTCGGCGTACGCGATGACCGACTCCTTCTTCGCGTACTTGAAGATGACGAGCCCGATGATGGCGCCGAGGAACCCGCCGTAGCTCGAGAGCCCTGCCCAGAATTGGAACAGGTACGACGGGTCCTTCATCAGCTTGTCGGGCGTGTAGAAGATCGCGTCGAAGACGTGCGCTCCCACGAAGCCGATCCCGACGACGTAGAGGATGAACGAGTTCATCTTCGCCTCGTCGAGGTTGCGCTGTCGGGCGCGCTTCAACGCGACCATCGCGCCGACGTAGACGCCCGTGGCCACGAGGATCCCGAACGGCTTGATGCTGTTGAGCGGGGCGGGCAGCGGGCCGAGCGGTATCTCGGGGATTTTGATATACGGAATCAGCGGGCCGGACACGGCGGGACTCTACTTCCACAAAGCCGAGACGCCAAAGGGCCTTTCTACCCAGGGCGTCGGCGAGACGATATGCAAAGGGTTTTGTCGAGCGGCAGACGGGGACGACCGTGACCCGAGCCTTGTGCTTGCCGGGCTGCGGGTGCCGGGGGGCGTTCCAGTTCGGGGTCGTGAAGCGGCTCTTCGAGATGGGGGAGCGGTTCGACATCGTCGCGGGGGCCTCGAGCGGGTCCATCTGCGGGGCGGTCGCGGTCGCGGGGCTGGCGGAGCGAGGGCCGGATTTCTTCCGGTCGCTCTCGAGCACGCCGATCCTCGCCGCCAAGTACCTGCGCTCGGACGGCGGCCCGTTCGGGATGGCGACGATCGTCCGAGAGGCCCTCACGCGCTACGTGCCGGAGGAGAAGATCGTGGAGAGCGAGACGGAGCTGCTCGTGTCGACGACGCGCGCGAGCCGGCTCTTGAAGAGCGCGCTCAGCCACACGATCGGGCGGAAGAAGATCGTGCCCATCGAGCCGAAGCCAGGGCGGTCGGGGGTTCCCTTCGCGGACCCGAGCCCGGTCCACGCCCTCGCGGTGCGGTCGGAGGCGCTCTGCGTCCACTCGAACCGCGGGCGCAAGGACATGCACGACGTCAGATCCCCGGCCTCTACGGGAGGATGGTGGTGCTCGACGGGGAGGTCCACGTGGACGGAGGAGCCGCCGACAACACCCTCCTCGGGGAGCTCTTGGACCGGGGCGCGACCGACATCACGGTCGTGACGCCGTACGAAGGGGGCGCGGTGTCCCCTACCCTCTTCGAGCGGGAGCGGACGCCGAGCGTCCCGCGCCACGTGCACCTGCGGCTCATCTCGCCGGAGCGCCCCATTCGGCTGAAGCACTTCGACTTCGATCCGGAGCGGCTGGAGGAGGCCCTGACGATGCCTTGGAAGATGACGGTGCTCGAGGCGGACAGGCCGGCGGCGGCCTCGGGGGTGACGATCGTGCAAGGCGCGCTCTCGGAGGTGGACGAGCGCGAGGTCGCGGCCTCGCACGAAGCAGGAGGGGCCTCGAGGTGAGCGCGCGGATCGCGACGGTGACGTTCTCGGATACGCGCACGGAGGCGGACGACGAGGGAGGTCGGACGCTGCGCCGGCTGCTCGAGGAGGCGGGCTTCGCCCTCGGCGAGCACCGCATCGTGCGCGAAGACGTGGAGGCGGTGCGGTCGGCGCTGGGCGAGCTCGCGGCGTCGCCGGAGGTGGACGCGGTCGTCTCCACGGGGGGCACCGGGCTCGGGCCGCGCGACGTGACGATCGAGGCGGTGGTCCCGCTCTTCGAGAAGGAGATGGTCGGGTTCGGGGAGGCCTTTCGCCGGCTCTCGTGGGACCAGGTGGGGCCGCGCGCGATGCTCTCGAACGCGACGGCGGGGACCCGCGGCGGCAAGCTGATCGTCGCGCTGCCGGGGAGCCCCAAGGCCCTCGATCTCGCGGTGAAGTCCCTCCTCGCGCCGATCGTCGGCCACGCGATCGATCTCGCGCGCGGTCGCACCGGCCACGGCCAGGGCAGGAGCAAGTAGCGCGATGCTCGCGTTCGACGAAGCGGTGGCCCGCCTGCTCGACACGGTCGGGGCGGTGGGCTCGGAGCGGGTCGGCATCTTCGACTGCGACGGGCGCGTGCTCGCGGAGGACGTGGTGGCGAAGGGGCCGCTGCCCGCGTTCGATCACAGCGCGATGGATGGCTACGCGCTCCGGACGAGCGATCTCGAGGGGGAAGGGCCGTGGTCGCTGCCGGTGATCGCGACGAGCGCGGCCGGGGATCCGCCGCGCCCGGCGCCGAGCGAGCGCGGGGCGGTGCGCATCTACACGGGGGCGCCCTTGCCGATCGGGATGGACGCGGTCGTGATGCAGGAGGACGTCGACGCCTCGGAGGAAGGCGGCGCGAGGCGGGCGGCGCTGCGCGCGCGGCCTCGCGCGGGCGCGTGGATCCGAAGGCGCGGCGACGACCTCGCGGAGGGGGCGATCGCGCTCGCGCGCGGGCGGCGCCTGTCGCCGGGGGACGTGGCCCTCGCGGCCGCCCTCGATCGCGCGACGCTCGCGGTCGGGCGGCGCCCGGTCGTCACCGTCGTCGGGACCGGCGACGAGCTGCGCAGCCCCGGGGACGCGCCCGCGGAGGGATCGGTCGTCGAGTCGAACGGCTTCTTCGTCGCGAGCGCGGCGCGGCGGGTGGGCGCGACGGCGCGCCTCGCGCCGTTCCTCCGAGACGATCCGGACGCGATGCGGGCCTCGATCGAGACGGCGCTGCGCGGGACGGATCTGCTCGTGACGATCGGAGGGGTGAGCGTCGGGGCGCGCGACTTCGTGAAGGGCGCGCTCGAGGCAGCCGGCGTCTCCATCGACTTCTACAAGGTCGCGATGAAGCCGGGGAAGCCGCTCACGGTGGGGCGGCACCCGAGCGGAGCGCTCGTGCTCGGGCTGCCTGGAAACCCCGCGTCGGCGTCGCTCACGTTCTTGCTGTTCGGGGTGCCGGTGCTGCGGGCGATGCAGGGAGAGACGCGGCGCGAGGGGCGCGCGCGGAGGCTCGCGGTGGAGGGCTCGCTGCGGAGGACGCCCGGTCGGACCGAGTTCGCGCGCGCGAAGCTGGTCGAGAAGGAGGGGCGGACGGTCGCGCGGCTCTGCGCAAACCAGGCCTCCGGCGCGGTGACGTCGTTCTCGGAGGCGGACGCGCTCGTCCGCGTCGAGGCGGACCGCGGCGACGTCGCGGACGGCGAGGAGCTCGACGTGATCGCGCTCGCGGACTTGCTCTCGGGGTGACGGGCCGCGTGCTACGAAAGTCGTAGCAGGACGGAGCCAAGCCCGCCCGATGGGGCTCTCCAAGGGCCTCCGGGGGGGTCACAAGCTTGTCGATCCCCGGGCCGGTCCGGTCCCTGTCCGGTCCCTGGGTTGCTTCCCGCGCTACGAAACCCATAGCGCTGGGCAGAACGGGCCTGCGGTGCGGGTCGGCCCGAGCCCCTCCCGCGAGGCGCGGAGCGCCGAGCAAGGGAGGGGCCGTCGAGCGAAGCGAGACGGGGGTGGGCATCCGAAGTGCGCTCTCCTCTATTGACTTACGGTCAATTCGTCCTAGGCTGCTCGGGCACCAAGGGGAAAGCCATGTCCGATATCGAAGACGTGCTCATCGTCGGGTCGGGGTTCGCGGGGCTGTGCGCCGCCATCAAGCTGAAGGAGGCGGGCTTCGGCTTCGTGATCTTGGAGAAGGCGGATTCGCTCGGGGGGACGTGGCGCGACAACGATTACCCGGGCTGCCAGTGCGACGTGGAGTCGCACTTCTATTCGTTCTCGTTCGCGCCGAACCCGAAGTTCACGCGGAAGTTCGCGCCGCAGGGGGAGATCCTCGCGTACATGCGGGAGGTCGCGGATCGGTACGGGATCGCGGATCGGGTGCGGTACGGGATCGAGGTCGAGCGGGCGACGTTCGACGAGGGCCGCGGGATCTGGACGGTGACGTCGAAGGGCGGCGAGACGTTTCGGGCGCGCTTCGTGGTGAGCGGGACGGGAGGGCTGAGCCGGCCGGCCCTACCCGCGATCGAGGGGCTGTCGAGCTTCGCGGGGGAGGTCTTCCACTCCGCGCGGTGGAAGCACGACGTGCCGCTCGAGGGGAAGTCGGTGGCGGTGATCGGGACGGGCGCGAGCGCGATCCAGATCGTGCCGTCGATCGCGCCGAAGGTGCGGAAGCTGTCGGTGTTCCAGCGGACGCCGCCGTGGATCATCCCGCGGCCGGATCGGGCGATCGGGGCGCGCGAGCGGGAGCTCTACGCGAAGGTGCCGCTCACGCTGAAGCTCGCGCGGGCGAGCCTCTACGCGCGGAGGGAGCTGTTCTTCTACGGGTTCGTGAGCGGCTCGCCGCTGGGGAAGGTGGCGGAGCGGCTCGCGCGGCGGCACCTCGCGAAGAGCGTCCACGATCCCGCGCTGCGCGAGAGGCTGACGCCGAGGTACGCGATCGGCTGCAAGCGGATCCTGCTGAGCAACGACTACTACCAGGCGTTCGCGCGCGACAACGTGGAGCTCGTGACGGATCCGATCGCGCGGGTGGTGCCGGAGGGGATCGAGGCGGGGGGGGCGACGCGGAAGGTGGACGTGCTCGTGCTGGCGACGGGGTTCCAGGCGGCGGAGTCGGTGGCGCCGTTCGAGGTGCGCGGCCGGGGCGGGGTCGATCTCGCGAAGCAGTGGGAGCCGGGGGCGGAGGCGTACCTCGGCACGACGGTCGCGGGGTTCCCGAACCTGTTCACGATCGTGGGCCCGAACACCGGGCTCGGGCACGGCTCGATGATCTTCATGATCGAGGCCCAGGTCGCGTACGTGGTGGACGCGATCAAGGCGGTGGACGCGCGCGGCCCTGCGTTCCTGGACGTCTTGCCGGAGGTGCAGCGGCGGTACAACGAGGAGATCCAGGCGCGCCTCGCGAAGCGGGTGTGGGCGACGGGCGGCTGCACGAGCTGGTACCAGACGAGCACGGGCAAGAACACGACCCTGTGGCCGGACACGATGGTCGGCTTCGAGCGGACGCTGCGCTTCGATCCGAGCGCGTTCGAGATCGTCGAGCTCTCGCGGTCGGCGCGGCGAGAGGGGAGGCCGTCAGCAAACGACGAGCTGCGCCTCGACCCCGAAGTGGTCCGATAGGCGGCTTCCGGGCGCCCCGCGGGGCTACTCGTGGTGGTGGCCTTCGGCGTGGCAGCGCGCGTCGACCCAGCCGACCCAGTACGGGCCGTCGGGGCCGTGCTCGCGCTTCCAGATCGGGAGGCGCTCTTTGATCTCGTCGATGAGGCGGCGGCAGGCGCGGAACGCCTCGCCGCGGTGGGGAGCGCTCGCGGCGCACACGACGGCGGCGTCGCCGACGGAGAGGGGGCCGGTGCGGTGGGTCGCGAAGACGCGGACCCCCTCGATCTCGGCGGCGATCTCCCCCTCGATCCGGGCGAGCTCGGCCTCCGCCATCGCGCCGTACGCCTCGTACTCGAGGAGGGAGACGGCGCGGCCCTCGTTCACGTCGCGCACGACCCCGACGAAGGTCGCGACGCCGCCCGCGCCGGCGTGAGAGACGGCGCGCACCGCCTCGTCCAGGGAGAGCGGCTCCGTCCGGATCCTACCCTTTGCGGACATAGGTCCCGGTGCGGCCGCCGCTCTTGGAGGCGAGGTGGATGTCTCCGATCTCCATGTCGCGATCGATGCCCTTGAGCATGTCGTAGATCGTGAGGCACGCGACGCTGACGGCGGTGAGGGCCTCCATCTCGACGCCGGTTCGGTCGCGCGCCTCCGTGAGGGCGGACACGACGACCGCGCCCCCCGCGTCGATCTCGAGCTGGACCTCGACCTTCGTCAGGGCGATGGGGTGGCAGAGGGGGACGAGCTCGTGGGTGCGCTTGGCGGCCATGATGCCGGCGATGCGGGCGGCGGCGAGGACGTCGCCCTTGGGGGTGTCGCCGTGGGCGAGGCGCTGGGCCGTCTCCGCCCCCATTCGCACGATGCCGCTCGCCGTCGCGCGGCGCTGGGTGACCTCTTTGTCGCCGACGTCGACCATGCGCGCGTTGCCCGACTCGTCGATGTGGGCGAGCGGCGGCTGCGATCGCGGGGGCACGCTCGGCGACGGGCGGAACACGATGGGGCGCTCCGTGGCCGGCTGCTCGCTCTCGACGGTGGGAGGGACGTGAGAGGCGCGGCTGGGAGGCTCCGTGCGCGGGTTGTCGAGCTCCCACGGGTCGTCGAAGCCGGGGGGCGTGCGCGGGTTGTCGAGCTCGAGCCGAGCCGGGCTCGACCCGGCCTCGGACCAGGCGCCCGCGTCGGGGGCGCGCGGCGACGCGCGCTTCGGCGCCGGCGGTGCGGGCCGTGCTTCTCCCTTCCGGCTCGTTCCTTCTCTTCGCTGGGCGCGCGGCAGGAGCGCGGCCGCCGCGTCGTCGAGGCGGGCCGGATCGTCGTGGGCGATCGAGCGGCGCATCACGTGGACGAGCGCGTACCGATCGAGGGCGCGGAGGCGGGACCACACGATCGGATCGACGGTGTAGCGTGAGCCGAGGGTCGACGCGAGCTGCTCGGGCGGGTTGCGCGGATCGGGATCGGCGACCGGCTTGATGCGCGACGCGGGCAGCGCGCTCTTCTTCACGAGGCGATCGACGGCGGGGACGTCGACGACCTCGTCGCTGCCGAGGGCGGCGAGCTCGCGCCGATCGCCGGCCGAGAGCGAGCGGTAGCCCTCGAGCGAGAGCCGCAAGCCCACCGCGTCGAGGGCGCGGCGCGCGGCGAGCGGCAGGAGCGACATCCCGTCGCCGACGTCTTCGAACGGATAGAGGATGGGGCTCGACACCGCGACCAGGGTTGCCGAAAAACCGGCCGGGTCCAAGTCTTTGCTTCGATGAACGGTCCGCTCGCGGCGCGGGGACGGGGGACGACCGCCCCGGCCGATCACCGAAGGGTCACCGTCTTCGAGACCGTCACCGGCTGACCGGAGAAGGGCGGGACCTTCGCGCCCTTGAAGGCTCCCGCGATGCAGCTGCCGGTGGGCGTGCCCGCGTACGGGGGACCGACCGAAACGGAGCTGACGCGACCGGAAGGAGCGAAGGTGACCTGGACCTTCGCGCTGCCGCTGGGCCCACCCCCGCCCGGAACCGAGCATCCCTTCGCGGTCCCGGCCGCGGAGGAGAGGCTCGCGGAGGCGGCGCCGCGATCGAACTCGCCGCCGCCGCCGGCGGGCTCGGCCTTCGGAGGCTCGGCCTTCGGAGGCTCGGCCTTGGGCCTCTCTTCTGCCTTGCCTCCCGGTGCGCTCTTCACCGTCGAGGCGGGGGCCGGCCTTTGAGGCGACGCGGAGAGCATCGGCGCGGCGCTCGCCCCCGCGCTCGGCGCCGTATCATTCGCGGCGATCGGCTCCGGCTGGGACGCGACCGTCGTCGGCGCCGGGGGCGGGCTCGAGCTGGTCTCGCGCGGCGCCGCGGTGCTCGTGCTCGTGGGCCCTTCGTTCGCCTCGAGCGCCGCCGCCGGCCGCGCTGCGTCGGGGCTCGAACCGAAGGGACCGGTCTTCGTGGCGGCGAGATATCCCACGCCGCCCACCGCGGCGAGCGCGACGACGCCGCCGATCGCCACGCTCAGGCCTCGCATCTGCTTCGACGCGACGAGCGTCGGCGACTCGGCGCGCGTGGACGCGGCGGCGAGCTGCGTCATGCCCGAGCCCGGCCCCGTGAGCGCCCCTGCGATGGGCTGCCCGATCGAAGTCCTCTGGAGCCGGTCGGACGGCGCGCTCGCGGGGGCCCAAGCCGCGGGGGCGAGGACGCTCCGGAGCACCGCGAACATCTCGCTCGCGTCCTGGAAGCGATCCTCGGGGGCGCGCGCGACGCAACGGGCGAACCAGGCGTCGAACCCGGGCGGCAGGGCAGGCGCGCCGAGCTGCGCAGCCCGGACGCTCGCGGGCGGGATCGGCTCGAAGACGATCTCGCGGAGGATCATCATCGAGGAGCCGTTCGGGTCCTCCGCGCTGATCCAGAAATGGCGGCCGGCCAGCGCGCGGAACGCGATCAGGCCGAGGGCCCACACGTCGGCGGAGGCGCTGATCCGACCGCCGTGCTGGGTCTGCTCGGGCGCCATCCAGAGGGGCGTGCCCATGGCGGCGGTGCGGGAGGTGTTCGCTTGGCTCAGGAGCTTCGCGATCCCGAAGTCGAGCACCTTCACGACGAACGACGCGCCCGCTCGGCGCGAGCGCGCGAGGAACACGTTCTCGGGCTTCAGATCGCGGTGCACGATCTGCTTCGCGTGGGCGGCGCCGAGGGCGTGGGCGAGCTGCTCGAACACGACGAGCGCCTCGCTCGGCGCGAGGGGCCCCCGCGCGAGGTATGCCGCGAAGTCCTCGCCCTGAAGGAGCTCCATCGCGAGCCACGGCGACCCGGTGGCCGCGTCGATGCCGGCCCCGACGACCTCCACCACGTGCTCGCTCTCGATCTGCGCCCCGACCCTCGCCTCCTGTTCGAAGCGGCGCTTGAGATCTTGGTTGTCGGCGAGATCGCCCAGCATGATCTTGAGCGCGCGCTCGCGGGCGGTGGAGATCTGGTGCGCGACGTAGACGACGCCCATGCCTCCCGAGGCGAGGGGCCGCTCGATCCGATAGTCGTTCGCGAAGATGGTCCCGGGAGCTAGGTGTGCGCCGCTTGGCATGCGGGCCCTAGCTTGTCCCAACCGGACGGTGCGCGAAAGAGACAGCGGACGAAGAGCGCGCCTACCCGCCGATCGCGCGCATGCTGACTCGAGACGCGGACTCCTCGGTGCAGCCCTTGAAGACGCGGCCGTCGGGCTTCATTTCCCAGGCGACGGCGACGAGATCGCGGACCGCGTCCGGGGAGCCTTCGCGGGCGGCCGCGCTCGCGTCGATCCCGGCGTCGGTGGCGAGGCAGGGGCGCAGGACGCCGGTCGCGGAGACGCGGAGGCGATCGCAGGTCGAGCAGAAGGTGTCGCTCGTGCCGGAGATGAAGCCGACGCGCTTTGTGGGATCGTGACGGGCGCGGACGTAGCGGGCGGGGCCGCGATCCGGCTCCGGCTCCGCCTTCTCTTCCACGAGGAGGGGAGCGAGGCGCGCGCGCATCTCTGCCACCGTGACGAGGTGATCGCCGACGAGCCGATGCCCTTCCGCGATCGGCATGACCTCGAGGAAGCGGGGGACGAGATCGCGCTCCCAGGCGAAGCGGGTGATGGCCTCGAGCTCGTCGTCGTTGACCCCGCGGAGGATGACGGCGTTGAGCTTGATGGGGGCGAGCCCGGCGCGGCGGGCCGCTTCGATGCCGCGCAGGACGGCGTCGAGGTCCCCTCCGCGGGTGATGCGGGCGAAGCGCTCGGGATCGAGGCTGTCGAGGGAGACGTTGATGCGGGCGAGGCCGGCCTCTCGGAGGGGCTCGGCGAGGGCCTCGAGCTGGGAGGCGTTCGTGGTGAGGGCGAGATCGATCGCCTCTCGGCACTTGCCGCGACCGACGGCGGCCCGGACGATGCGCTCGACCATGTCGACGATGCGGGGATGGATGAGAGGCTCACCGCCGGTGAGCCGGAAGCGGACGACGCCCGCGTCCATGAGGCCCTCGACGATGGTCGTGAAGGCGTCGAGCTCGAGGCGGTCCTTCGCGTAGGCTTCGCTCTTGGAGGGGCGGCAGTAGGTGCAGGCGAAGTCGCAGCGGTCCGTGATCGAGAGCCGCACGCTGCGGGGGCGGATCGCGTGGCCCGGCGAGGCGACGACCGGCAGCGAGCGCAGCGCCGGAGCTTGGCCGACGAGCGGCAGCGAGCGCTTGCCGGTGCGCGCGGAGATCGGAGCGGCCGAGGGCATCGCTTCCTCCTTACTACCCTCCCGCGACCGGCGGGATGAGGGCGATCTCGTCACCGGGGCGAACGGGATCCGTGGCAAAAGCGTACGTCCCGTTCACGGCGATCCGGATCGAGCGGCGGTGAGGGGCGAGCGCGGGGTACCGGGAGAGAAGGAGCGTCATCGCCTCGTCGGCGGTGCACGGAGCGGGCAAATGAACCTCGACCTCCGCCGCGCCCACGATGTCACGAACCGCCGCGAAGGCGAGGACGCGGATGATCCCTCCATCGGGACCGGCCGACTGCTCGGGGGGCTGCTCAGGGACCGACACTCCGACGCAGTTGTAGCAAATATTGGCAGCGCAAGCGCTGCGATAAGTGGGTCTGCGAGATCGTCTCGGGGTGACGGCGTCGAGCGGGGCGTCATTGTCGCGAACGACCTCGACAAGATCTAGCGCGGCGGTTGCCTTTCTCTATATTCGGGCTGGCCATGACCGAGGACGCTGCATTTCCTCCCGGCACCGTGCTCGCCGGGCGTTACCAAGTCCGGCGCGAGCTCGGGCGCGGCGGCATGGGCATGGTCTACTTGTGCCGCGACCTCGCCCTCGACGAGCGCGTCGCGCTCAAGCTCTTCGGCAAGCCCGGCGAGACGACGCGCCCCGAGGACGCGTGGTGGTTCCAAGAAGAGGCGCGCGCCCTCGCGGGCCTGAACCATCCTGCGATCGTGCGCGCACGCGACTTCGGGGCGCTGCCCGACGGCACGCCCTACCTCGTCATGGACGCCGCCCCCGGTCGATCGCTCCACGAGTGGATCTACCTCGCCCAGCACGACGGCCTCCTTCCGTGGCCGGTGATCTGGTCGTGCACCGATCAGGTCCTCGCCGGGCTCGCCCACTCCCACGCGCGCGGCGTGATCCACGGCGACCTCAAGCCGAGCAACGTGCTCCTCGAGATCCCCCACGACGGGGAAGAGGCGCGCGCGTACATCCTCGACCTCGGGCTCGCGTGGCTCATGCAAGACCGCATCGATCATCGGCTCGACGGATCGATCGAGGCGGAGCCGACGGTGCGCTACGGCGCGGGCACGCCGGGGTGGATGGCCCCCGAGCAGATCCGCTACGCGACCCCGCACATCGGGCCCGCGACGGATCTCTACGCGCTCGGTTGCATCCTGTTCGCGCTCGTCTCGAACCGCGAGCCGTACACGGGCACGAACGAGGAGCTGCTCCAGCAGCACCGCAACGCGCCCATCCCGGAGCCGGGGATCCCTCCCACCGCCCCGCCCGAGATCGCCGGCTTCGTGAAGCGCCTCATGGCGAAGCGGCCCTGGCATCGCTTCACCTACGCGGCCGACGCGCGCCGCGCCTGGCGCGCGTTCAAGCCGGAAGACTCGGCGACGAGCACGCCGCTGCCGACCTCGACCCGCGCGAAGCGCGACGTCCGATCTTCGCGCAACGCGATCACCCTCCCCGAGCCGTTCACCCAGGGAGAGTCGGCGCGGCCGCCGCCCGCGGCCGGGCTCCTCGCCCTGAGGCCGAGCCCCTTCGTCGCGCGCGCCGAGGAGCGATCGCGCCTCTTGACAATCGCCCATCAGGTCGCGGACGCGTTCCCCGATCGGCAGAAGAACCCGGGCGCGCGCCGGCTCGTGCTCATGACGGGTGAGGCGGGCGTCGGCAAGAGCCGCCTCGCGGAGTGGCTCTGCGAAGAGGTCCACGAGCGCGGGCTGCTCACCCAGCTGCGCGCGCGCTATCGCCGCATCCCCGCGCCGCTCGACGGCGTCGTCGGCGCGGTGACCCAGTACTACCGGCTCGAGCGCGCCGACAAAGACGTCGCCGAGAAGGTGCTGATGAACCTCTGGGGGGTGGAGCTCTCCGACGACGACGGGACGACGTGGGTCGCCGCCACCGCGGAGTGGCTCTGCCCCGCGACAGGCCCGAACGACGCGCAGAAGCCCGGCCCGAGCGGGAAGCGCTTCGCCCTCGATCACCCGGAGCTGCGGTGGCTCGTCATGCGCCGGACGCTCGAGCGCATCGCGAGCGACCGGCCGATCCTCCTGTGGATGGATGACATCCACCTCGCGCCCCCCGGCACCTACGAGAACGTGACGCGGCTCTTGAAGGAGAGCGAGCGGCTCGCGGTGCTGGTGGTGGCGACGGTGCGCAACGAGGCGGTCGAGGCAGAGCCCCAGAACGCGGAGCGCCTCGCCGCGATGATGACGGCGGTGGGCGGCGAGACGATCAGCGTGCCGCCCCTCGACGCGGTCCACACCCACGAGCTCCTGAAGGAGACGCTCCCCCTCGACGAGACGGCGGTGACGGAGGCGGCCGCGCGCAGCAAGGGCAACCCGCTCTTCGCGCTGCAGCTGCTCCACGCGTGGGCGATGGGCGGCCACCTCGAGATGCGCGACGGCCTCTACCACGTGCCGAAGACGTCCCTCGCGACGCGCGCGAGCACGACGGCAGACCTCTGGGAGGAGCGGCTCATCGCCGTGCCGGAGGAGTTCCGCAAGGCCGCCCTCGCCGCGGCCGCCCTCGGCGGCGACATCCGGCGAGACGTGCTGCGCGCGGAGTACGAACAGCTCGGCATCGACGCGGCCCGCGCCATCGCCGTCCTCAAGCGCGCGCAGATCCTCCTCGGCTCCGGCACCGAGCGGCTGCGCTGGCCCCACGCGCTGTTGCAAGAGCACCTGCTCACCCAGCTCTTCTCGCGGCCGGACGCGGCCCAGATCTTCCACGCCGCCGCCGACGCCCTCGGCCACCACCCCGCCGGCCAGACGAGGCGCATCGTCCGCCACCGCGTCGTGAACCTCATCCGCGCCAACGACGTGAACGCGGCCGCGGATCTGCTCCACGGCTTCATCGCCGCCAACTGGGGGAGGTCGCGCGAGACGGCGGCCACCCTGCGCGATCTCGCGCTGCTCGACGGGCGGCTCGAGGGCCGCCCGGCGGCGGTGCAGCACCTCTGGCGCGGGGAGGCGCTGCGACACGCGGGCCGCCTCGAGGACGCCCGGCGCGAGGCAGAGGCGGCGCGGCAGATGTTCCAGGAGCAGGGCGATCGCCGCAGCGAGGCCACGTGCCTGCGCCTGCTCGGACACATCGCGAGCGATCAGGCCGCGCCCGCCCTCGGGCGGCGCCTCGTGTCGCGCGGGCTCGCCATCTTCGAGGATCTCGGGGACGACCACGGCGCCGCCCAGTGCGAGGTCACCCTCGGCGAGATCGATTTCTTGATGGGCGATCACGCCCGCGCCCGCCAGGTCATCACGAGCGCGGCCTCGAGGTTCGCGCGGGTCGGGGATCGCCTCGGCTACGCGCAGAGCCTCGTCGTGCAAGTGTTCACGGAGCAGGCGGCGGGCGGGCAGGCCTCGACCCGCAACACCATCCTCACCGCCCGGCGCGAGTTCGAGGCGATCGGCTACCGCCTCGGGATGGCCCAGTGCGATCTGACCCTCGCCCACACCGATCACCGCGACGGCCAGTGGGACCGCGCCCGCGAGGTGGCGATGGCGGCGCGGCAGAGCTTCCGCGATCTCGCGAACCCGCGCGGGGAGGCGGGCTGCGAGCGCATCCTCGCCATGGTCGCGATCGATCAGGACATGATCGATCTCGCGGAGGAGCACGCGCGCGCGGCGGCGGGCCTCTTCGACAAGCTCGCGGATCCGTGGGGCCTCGTGGAGGTGCGCCTCCTGATGGCCCAGATCGGGCTCGCGCGCGGAGACGCGGAGGCGGCCCGCGAGCACCTCATCGCGTGCGAGGCGGTCGCCCTCGTCGAGTCGGAGCCGAAGCAGCACCGCCACCTGACGAAGGCGTGGCTCGCCTACCACGAAGGCCGCTTCCACGAGGCGGCCAAGGAGCTCGACCTCGCCCGGAGCGCGTTCAAGGATCCGATCCGGACCGGCGATCACACCCCGATGCTGCTCGAGCGCTTCGCCTCGATGGCGTGGCCCAAGCCCGCCGGTCCGCGCCTCGACGGTTGGCGGCAGAGCCTCGCCCACCAAGCGGGCAGCGCCGCCGTCGCCGAGCGCAAGCACGTCACCGGGAGGGCCGATCCCTTCTCGAGCCTGAACCGATGATCGCAGCCTGCCCATGATCGCGGATCGTCTCGCCAGCTTCGAGATCATCAAGCGGCTCGGCGCGGGCGGGATGGCGGAGGTCTTCCTCGCCAAGAAGCTCGGGGCGGAGGGGACGTTCAAGCTCCTCGTCCTCAAGCGCATCCACCCCGCCCACTCGCGGTCGCGCCGCTTCCGGGCGATGTTCGTGGAAGAGGCCCACCTCGCGACGCGCCTCAACCACCCGAACATCGTCCAGGTCTACGAGTTCATCGATCACGGGGACGAGGGCCTGCTCCTCGCGATGGAGTACGTCGAGGGCTACGACCTCGGCCGCCTCATGAGCGCGGCCCGCCAGAAGGGCACCCGCATCCCGCCGTGGGTCGGGGCGTACATCGTCTCGGAGGCGGCGAAGGGCCTGCACTACGCCCACGAGCGGCGGGACGAGGGGGGCTCTCCCCTCGCCATCGTCCACCGCGACGTCTCGCCGCAGAACATCCTCCTCAGCGTCGAAGGGGCGGTGAAGATCGCCGACTTCGGCATCGCGAGCGCGAACCTGTTCCGCGAAGAGCCCGGCACCCTCAAGGGGAAGTTCGGGTACATGTCGCCCGAGCAAGCGCGCGGCGAGCGGGTCGATCGGCGCAGCGACATCTACGGCCTCGGGGTCGTGCTCTACGAGGTGCTCGCCCTCCGATCCCCGTACGCGCCGCGCGGCGAGCCGGTGGTGAAGCCGGCCGACGACGTCCTCCTCGACGCGGTGAAGAACGGCAAGTTCGAGCCGCCGAGCGCCCACGTCGGCGAGATCCCCGCCGACCTCGAGCAGATCGTGATGCGCGCGATGAGCCGCGACCGCGAGGATCGCTTCCAGACCGCGCGCGACATGTCGGGGGCGATCGGGCGCGCCCTCCTCGCCCGGCAGGAGCTCGTCGACGCCTCGAACATCGAGACGGTGCTGATGATGCTGCTCGGGCGCAGCTCGGTGATGCCGAGCGCGCCCCCCGGCAGCGAGGCGGCCCAGCAGACCCTCGCCGCCATCCCCCAGAAGCGCCCCATCGGATCCATCGGGACGAGCGCTCCCGACGAAGACTCGCGCCACGCCCCCCGCCGCCCGCGCGAGGTCCGCCACGTCGCCGTCCTCACCATGCGCCTCGACGGGCTGACCGAGCTCGAGCAAGCCCTCGCCCCTCCAGGCGCCTCCGATCCGGAGCGCGGGCGCGTCGAGAGCCCCGCCTACAAGCGCGCGTGCGACAACCTCCGCGCGACCCTCGATCACATCGCCTACAAGCGCGGGGCGAAGTGGATCTGGCAAGGCCACGAGGGCCTCACCGAGCTGACGACCGGCATCGTCGGTCTCCTCTCGAACCCGTCGCGCGCCGCCTTCGACGCCGCCTCCCTCGCCGTCGACGTGCACGAGGCCCTCGCGGGCGCGTCCGAAGATCTCCCGAAGCGCGTCACCGCCGCCATCGGCATCGTGCGCGGCATCGCCGCCGGCGAGCGCGACGCGCAAGGCCACCTCGTCGACCACGCCCTCCAAGAGCCGGTGACGTTCCTCGCCGATCGCCTCGGCAAGCGCACCCCCCTCGGGCGGACCTGGGTCGCGGGCGGGCTCTATCGCCTCGTGCGGCGCGACTTCCGCTGGGGCGACGCGCCCACGTTGGAGCTCGAGGACGCGGAGCCGCGAGGCGCGCCCCGGACGATGCGCGCCTACGCCCTCCTCCGCCCCCTCACGCGCGAAGAGCGGGCGGTCGAGATGGCCCTCGCCCCGAACGATCTCGTCGGGCGCGACGCGGAGAAGGCGGATCTCCACGCCGCCTACCACCGCGCCGTCACCCCCGTCCTGCTCGACACGGACGGCCCCGGCGAGCGCAGCTCTTCCTATCCGCCCCGCACCTCCCTGCCCGCCCCCGCGCGCGGCCACCTCGTCTCGCGCGCCGTCATCGGAGAGATGGGGATCGGCAAGACCGCGCTCGTCGCGACCTTCCTCAGCGAGCTGCCCCGCGACACCCGCGTCGTGTCGATCGAGTGCTCCCCGGTGAAGAGCGAGATCCCCCTCGCCGTCCTGTGCGATCTGCTGCGCGAGGCGACGGGGGTCGGCTTCGATCACTCCCTCGACGAGGCCTCCGCCGTGTTCCGCGGCCTCCTCGGGCAAGTTCGTAGCAGCACCAACGATCGGCTCGTCACCCGCCTCGCCGAGGTCGCCACCGGCAAGCAGAGCGTGGGCGCCGCCGAGGAAGAGGGGGGCCACTACCGCCGGGATCTGCTGCTGCTCGGGATCCGCTTCTTGCTCGGCGCCCTCGCCCTCGAGCAGCCGCTCGTCATCGTCATCGACGGCCTCTCCTGGGCCGACCGCGCCAGCCTCGAGCTCATCCAGGAGCTCCTCAAGCGCGACGAGAGCCTCGCCATCCTCGTCCTGCTCGTCACCCGCCCCGACGAGCGCATCATCTCCTTCGTCGAGGGGCTGGTCCGCATCGAGCTGCGCGGCCTCTCCCCGGAGGAGCAGGTGCGGCTCGTGGAGGCGCGCCTCGGGGTGCGCGAGGGGGTGGCCGCGGTGTGCTCGGAGCTCTTGCCGAGGGTCGCCGGCAACCCGTTCTTCCTCCTCGAGATGGTCGACGCCCTCCTCGAGCGCGGCACCCTCGAGATCGTCGAGCGCGACGACGGACGCCACGAGCTCACCCGCAACGAGCGCTCGGGGGCGGATCGCCAAGAGGCCCTCCCCTCCACCCTCGAGCAGCTCATCGGCGATCGCATCCGCGAGCTGCCGAGCGCGGAGCACGACGTGGTCGACTGGCTCGCGGTCGCGGGGGGGCCCCTGCTCGAGTCGGACATCCTCGCCCTGACCCGCTCCGAGAGCGACGAGGGGATCACCCGGCTCTGCGCGCGCGGCCTCTGCGACCGCAAGCAGGGCGTCATCGACTTCCGCCACCCCCTCGCCCGCGACGTCGCCTACCTCGCCCTCGATCCCAACGCGCGCGTGCGGCTCCACCGCCTCCTCGGCGAGCACCTCGCGACGACCCCGCTCGCCCACGGCCTGAGCGCGGCCATCGTCGCGCGCCACCTCGTGCGCGGCGACGCCGCCGCCCAGGCCGCCGATCTCTACCTCGAGGCGGCGGGGGCGGCCCGCAACACCAACCAATCCCAGCTCGCCCAGCGCTACTACCTGCGCGCCCTCTCCCTCTTCCAAGAGGACGATCCGCGGCGGCTCCACGCCCACGAGGCCCTCGAGGCGATCTATCGCTACCTCGGCCGCCGTCGCGAGCGGCGCATGCACCTGTCGAGCTTGCGCAAGCTCGCCCGCAAGCAGGGCCAGGCGAAGTGGGCCTCCCAGGCCCTCATCCGCACCGCGCGCCTCGAGCTCGACGAGGGCGTCCTCGCGCGCGGCCTGCCCATCGCCCAGAAGGCCGCCGAGATCGCCCGCCTCGCGAAGAACGCGCCCCTCGAGGTCGAGGCCCTCACCGTGCTCTCCGAGATCCTGCGCGATCTCGGCGACACCCAGGGCGCCATCACCGCGTGCGAGCGCGCCCTCTCCGTCTCCGCGGGGAAGAACCTCCAGCCCCGCCTCCACGCGGAGGTCCTGCGGGCCAAGGGGGTCCTCCTCCGCTACGTCGGCCGCGTCGAAGAGGCGGTCGGCTTCTACGTCGAGGCCCTCGCCATCTTCCGCGCCGTCGGGGCCCGCCGCAGCGAGGCGCGCGTCATGACCTCGCTCGCGTTCGCGATGTTCGTGCTCGAGCGCTTCGAGGAGGTCATCGCCCTCGGGCTCGAGTCGGTGAAGATCGATCTCAGCATCGGCGGCCGCTTCCAGATCGCCAAGACCTTGTCCAACGTCGGCCAGGCCTTCGCGCGGCTCGGCGATCTCGCGCGCGGGCTCTCCTTCTTGCGCCGCGCCCGCGAGGCCCACGAGCGCTACGCCGATCAGGACTCGCGCGCCGACACCCTGCTCTCCACCGCCGGCATCCTGATCGAGGCGGGCGACGTCGACGCCGCCCACACCCTCGTCGGCGACGCGGGCGCCCTCGTCGCCGTCACCGGCAGCGTCTACGATCTCGTCAACGAGCGGATCATCCGCGCCTGCCTCGCCCGCATCGCCGGCGACACCGCCACCGCGATCACGTACGCGAGCGAGGCCCGGCAGACGGCGGAGGCCCAGGCCCTCATGAGCTTCCACATCTACGCGACCGCGATCGAGGCGGCCGCGCGCGTGGACGCCGGCGAGCTCCACAAGGGCGTCCTCCTCGCCCGGACCGCCTTCGGGGCGATCGAGACGTGCGGCGGCTCCGAGTACGGCATCGAGGTGCGCGCCCTCTGCTGCGACGCGATCCGCAAGGGCGCCCCCACGAGCGCCGACGAGGCCTACCAGCGGGCGGCCGCTCACGTGCGCGCGGTCGCGAAGCACATCCGCGATCCGGAGCTGAAGCGCACCTTCCTCTGCCGCTCCATCGTCGAGCGGATCCTGATCGAGGCGGGCACCCCTCCCCTCGAGCTGCTCACCGAGACGCTCGACGAGCAGACGGGCGCGGGACCGGCACGCGGGGCGATGCCGCCCACCGGCACCGAGCGCGCCCTCCCGAGCGAGCC
This sequence comes from Polyangiaceae bacterium, assembly GCA_044225865.1. Lineage (GTDB taxonomy): Bacteria > Myxococcota_A > Polyangia > Polyangiales > Polyangiaceae > Xiheicaenibacterium. Next base: position 22,250 of record JBGAID010000094.1, read on the forward strand.
GGCGGGGCCCAGCTGATGACGGAGAAGCGCGTCGCGTTGATCCTCTCCGGCGGCGGGGCGCGCGGCGCCTACGAGGTCGGCGTCCTCGCCTACTTGTTCGATCACTTCGCGCGCGTGCGCCGCAAGATCCCGAAGATCGATCTCATCCTCGGCACCAGCGTGGGGGCCATCAACGGCTGCTTCCTCGCGTCGCACCTCGGCGATCCCGCGATCGCGACCCGCCGCCTCGCGAACCTGTGGTCCGACATCCAGATGGAGGAGGTGCTCGGCTTCGGCCTCTCCCAAATGACGTCGCTGCCGCGCCTCCTGCTCGGGGGCGGCGACCAAGGGGTGGGCCTCTTCGACGTCGAGCCGATGGCGCGCCTCGTGGAGCGCGAGGTGGCGTGGCGCGCCATCGCCCGCGCCTTCCGGGAGAAGCGCCTCGTCGCCCTCAGCGTGTCGACGACGGAGCTCTCGAGCGGCAAGACCGTCCTCTTCATGCAGACGGCGGCGGGCACCCCCCTGCCCCAGATCGCGGTGCCGCGAACGGTCATCCGACCCGCCCGCATCGGCCCCATCCACGCCCTCGCGTCGGCGGCGATCCCCGTCCTCTTCCCGCCGGTGCGGATCGGCCAGCACCTCTACATGGACGGAGGCGTCCGGCAGAACACCCCCATCGCCCCTGCCCTGCGCCTCGGCGCGACCCACGTCTTTGCGATCGGCCTCTCCGCGGAGGTGGGGCCACCGCCGATGACCCACGATCACCCGCCCAACGTCGCCTTCGTGGTCGGCAAGATCATGAACGCCTTCCTCCTCGATCACATCACGAGCGACTTCGAGATCCTCGATCGGGTGAACACGATGATCGATCACGGCACGAAGGCGTTCGGCCCCGGCTTCCTCGAGGCCATGAACCAGGTCGCGGAGCAGTCCGGCTACCCGCGCTACCGGCGCGTCTCCACCCTCACCGTCCGCCCCACCGAGGATCTCGGCAAGCTCGCCCAGAGCTACGTCCGCTCGTCGAAGCTCCGCGCCGGGCCCACCCTCCGCCGCGTCTTCTCCCTCCTCGACGTGGGCCAGTCCTCCGAGGCGGACCTCGCGAGCTACCTCCTCTTCGACGGCGGCTTCGCGCGCCGACTCATCGAGCTCGGGCGCGCCGACGCAGAGGCCCAGCGCGACGCGATGGACGCCTTCTTCGAAGACGCCGAGACGGCCGGCCCTCCCTGAGGCACCATGGGGCTCGCGATGAGCTCCTCCTCCACCACGCGCTCGCTGGAAGACGGGCCCGACGGACCGCACGAGAGCGTCCCGCGCTTCTGGATCGTCGTCACCTCCGGCCCCGACGCGGGCAAGACCCTCACGTCCGCGAAGGAGCGCGCCGTCGTCGGGACCCACGAGTCCGCCGATCTCGTCCTCACCGACGAGACGGTCTCGCGCTTCCATTTCGAGGTCGTCGCCCAGGACGGCCGGCTCCTCCTTCGCGATCTCGGCAGCCGCAACGGGACGACGTTGAACGGGGTCGCCGTCCTCGCCGCCTACCTCACGGGACCGAGCGCGATCCGCGTCGGCCGCAGCGAGCTCTCCTTCGAGCTCCGCAGCGATCCGGTGAAGGTCCCCATCCACCCGAGCGATCGCTTCTGCCGCATGGTCGGCGCGAGCGTCCCCATGCGCCGCGCGTTCGCCCTCCTCGAGCTCGCGGCCGCGAGCGAGTCGGGGGTGCTCATCGAAGGCGAGACGGGCACCGGCAAGGAGCTCGCCGCCGAGTCGATCCACGAGATGAGCTCGCGCAAGGACGGCCCCTTCATCGTCGTCGACTGCGCGTCGATCCCCGCGGAGCTGCTCGAGAGCGAGCTGTTCGGCCACGAGAAGGGCGCCTTCACCGGCGCGGTGACGGCCCGCGAGGGCGCCTTCGAGGCCGCCTCCGGCGGGACCATCTTCCTCGACGAGATCGGCGAGCTCGAGCTCTCCCTCCAGCCGAAGCTCCTGCGCGCCCTCGAGCGCAAGCAGATCAAGCGCGTCGGCAGCACCAAGTACGTCCCCGCCGACGTGCGCATCGTCGCCGCCACGAACCGCAACCTGAGGCGCGAGGTCAACGAGCGCCGCTTCCGCTCCGATCTCTACTACCGCCTCGCGGTGGTGGAGATCCGCCTGCCTCCCCTGCGCGAGCGCGCCGGCGACATGAGGACGCTCGTCACCGAGCTGCTCCGCTCCCTCGGCGCGGACAAGAGGCCCGAGGCCGCGGATCTCTCCCGCGACGACTTCATCGCCGAGCTCGCTCGCCACACCTGGTCGGGCAACGTCCGCGAGCTGCGCAACTACCTCGAGCGCTGCCTCGTCATGCGATCGCGCGCCCCCCTCGACGCCCCCGACGACGACGCGGCGGGGACGGAGATCGCCTTCGACAAGCCCCTCAAGGTCGCGCGCGAGGCGGCGAGCCGCGCCTTCGAGAGGCGCTACGTCGAGGCGGCCCTCGCGCGCGCAGGGGGAAATGTGACAGCGGCGGCTCGCGCCGCCGAGGTCGATCGGATGTACTTCTACCGCCTGCTCTGGCGGCACGGGCTCAAGTGACGGAGGGCCCCCCCGGCCCCTTCCCCGTCACTTGTGGCCGGCGTGGGCCTTGTTGCCGGCCTTCTTCTTGTCGCCCTTGCCGCTCTTCTTCTTGTCGGACTTCTGGGCGACCTTCTTCGTCTCGCCCTTCTTGCTCTCGGCCTTGCCGGAGCCCGACTTGCCGAAGGCGATCTCGAGCTTGTCGCCGCGGACCTTCACCTTGTACGGCGGCGGCTCGCCCTTGAACTTCACGTGGATCTCGGAGCCGTCCTCGCGGTTGACGACGTCCACCGCGGACAGGCGCGGGTCCTTGCGGACGAGGGCGCTGCCCGTCGACTTGCTGCGCGTCTTCGGCACCGTGATCGAGAAGCCGTCCTCCTCTTCGCTGCCGACGAAGCCCTCGATCGGGCCATCCATGCGGACGGTGAAGGGCTTGCCGGAGTGGACCTCTCCGTGGCCCCACTCGCGGACCATCTCGCTCTTCTCTTCGCCCGACTCGGCGGCGTCGCCCTTGTCCGCGACCTCCCCCTTCTTGCCCTTCGCGTCGGCGGCGGGCGGGGTCGGGACGACCTCGCCGATCGTCGACATCTGGGTCGCGCCGTACATCGGCATGTTCACGCTCGCGGCCGCGCCGGGGATGGGCGGCATCGCGAGCGTCTCGTTCTTGCGCTCGGCGGCGGCGGCGTGGGTCGAGCCCTTCTCGTCGCCCTTGCTGCCGATCGCCTTCGTCACCCCGACGACGCCGATCACGAGGGCGAGCCCCGCCGCCGCGCCGATGACGATCCCCTTCTTCGAGCGCTTCGGCGAGACGGAGAGCGGGCTGCCCTCCTCCTCGTCCTTGCCCTGGTCCTGACGCACCACGCGCCGCCCCTCGCTCGTGAGGGCCCCGCTCGGCGGGGGCGCGGTCACGCGCCGGGGCGCGTTCGCCTTGCGGGCCTCGTCGCGCGCCTCGCGGCGCTTGTCGATGGTGCCGCGGATCGTCGACCAGATCCCCTTCGCGCCGTCGCCCATCCTCGTGAACGCGGGCCCGATCTTCGCGGCCGCCTTCGAGGTGAGGTCCTTCGCCTTCTCCTGCGCCGCGCGCAGCTTGTTGGGCTGCATCATCGCGTCGTCGTCGTCGTCCTCGCTCTCCTCCGCGCCGGCGTCCTTGGCCTGCGCCTCCGGAGCGGGCGGCGGCATCGACGCCGTCTTCTTCACCGACTTGGGCGCCTTCGGCGCGTCCTCGACGCGCTTCGACGGCACGACCTTCGTCACCGGCGCCGCCTCGATCTCCGCGTCCGCGCCCTTCGGCACGCTGACCGTCTTCGGCCCCGCCCCGATCGCGGCCGCGTCGAACCGCAGCGACACGACGAGCTGGGGGATGCTCGTGTTCGGATCGACCTCGACCTTCACCGCGTCGACGAAGCCCTCGCGCCGATCCCCGACGTCGACGTCCTCGACCTCGACCTGCCGGCCGAGCTTCAAGAACTCGAGCGACGATCCCACGCACACCTCTTTGTCGTCGCCGTCGCGCACGCGCGCCTTCATCGGCGAGGCGAGCCCCTCGATGTGGAGCTTCACGCGCGCGTTCTTGGCGACCTTCGGCTTCGCCGGCTCTTCGCGCTCCGCCGGCTCCGCCTGCGCCTCGTAGAAGCACAGCTCGCGTAGGGCCTGCTCCGTCTCCGTGTCGAGATCGACGAACTTGAGACCGAACTCGCCGCCCTTGCTCTGCTCGGTGGCCCAGAGCACCTCACCGACCGCGACGACCTCCGTCCCGGAGCCGTCGAAGCGGCACACGAGCCGGTCGCCGACCGAAGGGAGATAGGCGGTGCGCAGCCGCATCCCCTCGCTCGAAACGTCCACGCTCTCCGCCTCGAACGCCGCGCCGCCTTCGGCGCCGCCCACGGCGACCATGGCCTCGAAGTGGACGCGCTGTCCCGAGGCTCTCCGGCGCTCCTTCGTGTCCGCCGCCCTTCCGACTCGACCCGTCATGGCAAGCTTCTCCTTACGACGCCGGCCTTACGTGCTTCCAAGAGCCACGGCCAACTTCGTGACGCCGAGCGCGCGGCGAAAACGCACCCGCGAGTGCTATGCTCCGAGCAGCGAAATGGCCGCCGACGAAGGTTCGAATCACGGCAAGCCCCCGGCGCCTCCCCCCGCGCCGCCGGCGGAGAAGAGCCGCGACGTCGTCTTCGTCCAGGGCCCCGCCGAGAGCGGACGCGGCGTGAGCATCGTCCGCGTCAAAGACGAGCAGGTCTCCGTCGGCGAGATGGTCGCCGCCAAGGAAGGCCAGCCCATCACCGGTGAGCTCGTGAAGCTCTCCCCGCGCCCCGAGCACGAGCGCCTCTTCGACGTCGAGGTCCTCGCCAAGCCCCCCGAGCCCGCCGCGCCCACCCACAAGGGTCCCCCGCGCATCGCCACCGACGCCTACCGCGCCGGCTGGGAGCAGGTCTTCGGAAAGCGCACGCCCCCCGGCGAGCTGAACTGAGAGCCCCCTCGCGAGCGCCTCAAACCTCGCGTGCTATCGTCGATCGGTGAGAGCGAGCCGCTGGCACCTCGATGAAGGCCGCTGGGTCCGCACCGAAGTGCTCCCCATGCCGCCCGCCAGCGAGAAGGACGCCCTCGCAGAGCGAGCCCGCACCCTCTCCACCCGCCTCGACGAAGCGAGCGGCGAGTCGGTCCCCTACGTCGTGGCGCAAGCGACCGACCACGGCTGGTACGTGGTGCGCGTCCACGGCACGGGAGGGATGACGGGCTCGGCGGGATCGGTGGAGGCGGCGAGGTCGAGGGTGGACCGGGTGCTGCTGCGGGATGGGTGGGAGCTCGAGTTCTGAGGGGCGGGCGCGGGCGCGAGGGCGAGCGCGAGAGCAGGCGCGAGCGCGAGGGCGAGGGCGAGAGCAAGCGCGAGAGCGAGAGCGAGGGCGAGAGCAAGCGCGCGGGCGAGCGCAAGAGCGAGAGCAAGCGCGCGGGCGAGCGCAAGAGCGAGAGCAAGCGCGCGGGGGTGGGCGGTGCGCACCCCTCCCGCGAGGCGCGCAGCGCCGAGCAAGGGAGGGGTCGGCGAACGAAGTGAGCCGGGGGTGGCACCGCTCGCGGCGGGGGCGCCTCTGCTACGAAAACCATAGCAGTTGGAGGAAGCCTCGGCTCCATTCGAAGCGCGCTTCGCGGCGGCGGTGCTGCGGCTGTCGCGCTGCGCTGCCGTGGCGGCGCGGGAGTTGGCGTGGCGAGCTTTGTCGGGATGCCCACCCCCGGCGAGCTTCGCTCGCCGACCCTCCCGGCGTGGCGCTGCGCGCCCCGCGGGAGGGGGGGGGTGGGGCGAGCCGCGGCGGGCGGGATCAGCGACCTTCGGGGCGAGGAGGAGAGCCGGGAGGGCGGAGGTCGGGCTTCGTGTCGCCGTTGTTGACCATCGGCTCGCGGACCACCTCGATGCCGTCGGGCACCTCGATCACGAGATCGTTCATCACCGTACCGAAGTGGATATAGAAGAACTCGCCCTTCGTCGTGACGAGGAGCGCGTCGTCGAAGCCCTTGGAGACGAAGCCCGCGTCGTTGAACGCTCCATCCGAGGGGCGGCCCTCGATGCCGCGCAGGACGGGCGTGCCGCTCACGTTGATCTTGCCGTCGCTCGACGCCTTCACCGTCGCGTCCTTCGCCAGCACGGCGCGGAGCACCACCTTGCGGATCCCCTCCGCCGGGAAGGACGCCTGCTGCTTCGGCCCCGGCCACGCGCGGGCGCGGCTCGTGTCCTCCGCGCTCGGGACCTCGGCCGCGCTGGGCATCGCCGAAGCCGAGCTGGCCGACGACGCCGAGCCGGTCGACGACGCCGAGCTGGTCGACGACGAGCTCACCTTCGAGCGCGCTCCGCCGTCGCCGCAAGCGACGAGCAGCGCGGATACGACGACGAGGACGGGGGCGGCGCGCATCAGGCGATGGGACGCGCTTCGAGGACGCCGGTCAACCTTCGTCCGAGGGGCGCGGTCCTCGAAGACGCGCGGACGGAAAGAACGGGAGTATCCTCAGCGCGTGAACCGAGCTCGACTCGCGACGTCCTTCGTCCTCACCGCCCTCCTCCTCGTCGCCGGCTGCGGTAGCGCCGATGTCTGCGACGAGTTCAGCGATCTGTGTTCGAGCACAGGTGGGGGCGGAGCCGCTCCCGAGGGCGGGCGCGGTGGCGAGGGCGGCCGGGGCGGCCAGGGCGGCCAGCCGGTCGGCGGGGCGGGGCCGGTCGGCGGAGCAGGGGGAGCCGGCGGTGAAGCCCCGTGCGCGGATCCGTGCGTGGCGGGAGACGAGAACACCACCGCGTCGTGTGTGGACGGGGCCTGCGAGTACACGTGCGCTCCCGGCCACGGCGATTGCGACGAAGACCCGACGACCTGCGAGGTCGACTTCACCGCCGAGCCCAACTGCGGCGGCTGCGGCGTGGACTGCGGCTACGACGACTGCCAGCTCATCGACGACGCGTACGCGTGCAACGATCCGGTCGAGCTCTCGGCGGGACGCGATCACGTCTGCGCGATCAAGCGCGATGGATCGATTTGGTGTTGGGGCGCGAACACCTGGGGCCAGCTCGGCGTGAACACGGCCCTCGCCATCAACTCGGCCCCGGTCCAGATCACCTCGCTCCCCGACTTTCGCGCGGTGAAGATCTCCCAGGGGCTCCAAGCGGGGTGCGCCCAGTCCGACCTGGGCGCGTTCGCGTGTTGGAGGGGCAACGACCAGAGCGAAGCGGTCGAGGTCACCGGCGACGGCGTCCCCGACATCACCGAGTTCGAGCTCGGCAACCTCGGCGACAACCTCGCGCTTTTGGGCCCGAACCACGCCATGAAGCTCTTCTCCTTCGACCTGAGCACGCAGACCGTCACCATGACGAACGCCGCGACCGGCACCGGCCTCGCCGTCTCCACTTCGGGCGGCCACCGCTGCGTCGTCCTCGCCGACAACTCGATGAAGTGCTGGGGCTCCAACAGCTACGGCCAGGTCGGCAACGGCTCGGGTGGCGCGGGCCAGACGGTCTCGGCCCCGACGGCGGTGGCGGGCAGCTTTCAAGCGGTCGGGACCGGCGAGGAGCACACCTGCGCGCTCACCACGACCGGCGACGTCGAGTGCTGGGGCCGCAACCGAATCGGCTCGAGCGGCACGAGCAACTCCGTGCACGGCTCCCCGACGACGATGGTGACAGGCGTGGCCGAGGCGCTGTTCGTGGGCCGCTCCCACAACGCCGTCCTCGAGCAAGGCGGCACGCTCGTGATGTTCGGTGACAACGATCAGAGCCAGTGCGTCCCCAGCGGCGGAGACCAAATCACTCCGGTCGGGGCGCCGCTGTCGACCTCGGACAAGCCGGTGTCGGCCGCGCTCGGCTCTCAGTTCACGTGCGCCTTGCTCGAGTCCGGCCTCGTGAAATGCTGGGGCGCAAACGGGTTCGGCCAGCTCGGCAACGGCGGCACCACCCCGTCGAGCGTGCCGGTGACGGTCCTCTTCTGACCGCTCGCCTCGGGGCGGCGATCAGCGCTTGTAGGGAGGGACGAGCTTCTGCTCGCCGACGGCGAGGCCACCCAGGTGGTCGAGCGTCCTTTGATACTTGGGGTGACCGGGGGGGTACCGGAACTGGGCGTTGCCGCGCGCGCCCGGGCTCTCCGCGATCAGATCGAGGACGATCGTGCCGTCTGCGAGCATCGTCGCGGTGCCGATGGGCCTGTCGTCGTCATCGTCGTTCGCCATGGCAGAGCCTCGCTTGTTCGGGCGCGATCAGGGCGCCTTCTCGTGTCGGGTCCAATAGTCGCGCAGCGCGGGCGTGGACCTGTCCTTGTTCTCGAAGTGCCGCGCGCCGCTCTCGGCGTACGACTCCTCTTTCCCGGCGCTGCCGTCCTGTCGCTCGTAGGCCGGGAGGTTGTTCACGTCCTTGTCGCGAGCGCCGTTGAAGTCGCCGGATCCGGAGCGACCGTTGTCGATCGAGTGGAGAGACTCGTGGGTGACGAGGTTGGCCGAGCCGTGCCCATCCCCCGTCGCGGGGACGTGGGCGCCGGCGGGGGTGTCGTGGCCCCGCGTCGCGATGACGACCTCGTTGCGGCCGCCCATGTTCGCGCCGGGGACGGTGTCCCACGTGTCTCCGTCGGCCCAGCCGCGAGGGTGCACGCCCTTCAAGTCGGTGGCGTAGTCCGTGACCGAGCCCCGGCACGCGACGACCTTGGTGCCGTTCTTCTTCATCTCCCCGAGGTACGCGTGCGGCATCTTGGAGAGCTCCTTCGCCACGATGTCGGCGTCGCTGAGCGTGCCGTGTCCGCCGATCTTCATCAGCCCGCGGGCGCCCGCCATCGTCGACGCCGGGCTCTCCGCCTCGCCGCCGATGATCACGCTGCGGCTCGGGCTGCGGAGCGTGGCCGCGCAGCTCGTCTGGATGTTCGGGTCTTGGGTGCGGAGGATCGGCACGCCGTAGACGTTCACACCCTTCACCCCGGTGACGAAGTGGGCGGGCCCGGGAGCGTGAATCGCGCCCTTCGATCCGTCACAAACCGTCGACGTGTACACGGGCGCGACGCTCTTGCCGAGCCCTCGCACCGGCGCCTTCCCCGTCGGCCCGATCGGCGGGCCGGCGACGCCGGTCGATACGCCGGCGTGCACCACGTCATCGTGCTCGAGTCCGATCGGTCCTTGCATCCCTCACCCGCCGCGCCGCACACCCACGCCGAGACATACGACGCAGGTGGGCCGCCCTTCCCGCGCGAGACGCGCTCGCGAGAGGAGCTACCAGGCCGGCTCCGCGTCCTCGAAGGGATCTGCGATCGGGATCTCGCCGAAGACCACGTTGGGAAGCGCCTCGCGGAGGCGGTCCGCTCGCTCGCGCGACACGCCGAGCTCCTGCGCGGCCAACCGGAGCTCGCCGAGCCCGCCGAGCGCGTCCGCGTTGCGAAAGAACCACGCGTCGAGATCGGCCCCGAGGAAGATCGTGTCGAGGCGCAAGGCCGACCACCGGCGCAGGTGCTCCACGTCGAAGAGCTGCAGCAGGACCTCGCCCCTCCAGGCGCGAGAGAAGTGAACGGTGACCGAGCGCAGCCGCGGGAACAGATCTTCGCCGAGCGGGAGAGGAGGTCCTTCGCTCCACGCCGCCCCGACGTAGTCGTAGTGCAGCTCCAGGTGGCGGAGCGACGGCCACGCGCACGCCTGCAGGAGCGCCGGCTCGCGCGCGCGGATCCGCTGGACCGAGAGGGCGACCACGCCCTCCGTGCTCTTCGGGTCGAGGTGCGCCGTGTCCGCGAACAGACACAGCGCGCGCAGCGACGGCAGCGCCCCGAGCGCGTCGCCGAGATCGCCGATCGACTCCCCGCCCTCGCCGAGCGCGAGCGACGCGAGCGTCCGAGGCGCGCGGCGCGCCGCGAGCTCGAGGACCTGGCGGTACCCCGGCGTGTCGTCGCCGTGGTCCGGCGTCCGCAGCGACAGGTGCCGGAGGAACCGCGCAGACGGGTGCGCGAGGAGGAGCTCGATCTGCTCCGCGAGGCTCGGCGTCGCCGACCTTCGCCGCAAGCGGGCGCGCTCGATGAAGCCGTACCGCCATCGAAGCGGCGCCGCCCCCGGCGCGCCCTTGATGCGCGCGAGCGGCCCCAACAGCTGCGCGCCGTACTTCTCGAGCAGCGCGCGCTCCCGCTTGCGCGAGGTGCGCGCGGCCGCGATCACCTGGCCTCTCGGGTCGCCCTGCGACTCCAGCCAGTCGCCGTAGATCCAGTACCGCTCCGCGTCGTCCGGCGCCTCGTCGATGGACGCCTCGAGCTCGGGGTTGCACGCCGCGGTGCGCCTCGGCTTCGTCGTCGCCACGGAGGGCGATCCTAGCAGCGTGCTAAAAAGGCGGTCGTCAGGCCACTGGGTGGGCCTGACGACCGCCTTTTTCCAGCACACGGTTAGAACGTGCCCAGCAAATAGACGCCCTGCGGGCCTACCGAGACGTCGAGCCCAGCCGCGGCGCGCTGTGCGTTGTCTGGGTCTTTTCGGGCGCCGATCCCTCCGAGCACGACCCCCGCGACCATGTGACCGAGGCCGATCCCGACGAGGGTGCCGCCGACGGCTCGACCGAGCTCGGGGAGACAGAAGAGCTCGGTCTGGCCGCACGCGGAGGCGGCGAGGAACGCGAGGCCCGTGCCGGTGATGCCCGCGCCGGCGACGAGGAGCGCGACGCCTCCGGCGACGAGCCCCGGGCTGTGCATGTGGGTGGAGCCGGCGGCGAGCGCGGGTTCGTTGGGGGGTGCGGCAAGGACATCAGAGGGACGGGGCGCGACCGCCGAGTCTTCGGCGTGAGCGCGAGTCGCCGTCGAGAGGGATATCAGTGTCGTCCCGCAAATGAGCCCAACGAGCGCAAGTTTCATGGCGCGCCGGCGTTGCAACGCTCATGCCTCGGCGCTCGACCAACCTTTCACCCCCCCCCGCAAACGCCGCGTCCACGATCTCTCCGCGTGCTCGGGCGCGCCGCGAACCACGCGCTCTCGGTGGTGACCTTCATCGCGGCCGTGACGAGCACCTCCTTGAAGACCGCGCGATCCGCCGCCATCGACTTGGGCCGCTGGCTCGCCGCGAAGTCCTCCAGATCCGCCACGTACGTGTCGCGGCCCTCGTTCCACACGGACCCCCAATGCGATCGCAGCGGTGAGTCGATCGCGCGTCTCCGCGGTCATCGATGCACGGTAGCGGCGGAGCGGGGCGGCTTCGAAGCGCGAGCGCGGGCGCGGGCGCGGGCGCGGGCGCGAGGGCGAGAGCGAGCGCGGGCGCGGGCGCGAGCGCGGGCGCGGGCGCGAGGGCGAGAGCGAGAGCGGGAGCGGGAGCGGGAGCGGGCGCGGGCGCGAGCGCGAGGGCGGGAGCGAGAGCGAGCGCGGGCGCGAGCGCGAGGGCGGGAGCGGGAGCGGGCGCGGGCTTACTCGGGGAGGGACACGACGAAGGTCATCGAGAACACCCATCGTCCGGCGCCGTCTCGCCGCGTCATCACGCCCGGTGACGAAGGCGCCTCGTGGTCGGTCGGCACGCGCTCTCGTTCGAGGATCGTACGCGTCAGCTCGAGCAGCCGCTCGAGCGTCGCGTCTTCGAGATCGAGCGCCGAGAAGAAGAGGGTCACGAGGGTGGCGCCCTCGGAGAACCACCGCTCCACGACCGCCGCCCGTCCGTCCGCGAGCGTGGTCGCGCACGCGCCGAGATCTCCTTCGGGCATGTCGGGATCGTTGCGGAGTTGATTCGGCACAAAGTCGCTCCGATCGGGCGCGTGGTAGTGGGGCGGGCTCGCTTGCTCGTCCGCGCTCGCGTGGCTCGCTGAGCCGCGCACGCGCTCGACGAGCGCATCGCCGTGCTGGTCCGCGAGCTGCCGGCGGAGCTCCTGATCGTCCAAGACGCGCAGCACTTCGCGCCAGCGGACGGGCGCACCTACCTCCAGCGAGCGGCGCTCGCGCGCGAGCGCCATCGCACCGGACAGCGCTTCAGAAAATGTCCGGTCCAGGTTCTGAGTCATGAAGACCGCCCAGCCAGGGCCGCGGGGCCCGGGCGCGAGCGCTTCGGTGTTGGCCTTCGACGGGTCGGCGGGCTCGGCGCACATCCTTATCTCCCCAAGGGAAGGGTAGATCTGGTGGGACGATCGCCCAACGACAAGTCCCTTGGATTTGGGGAGTTTTCGCGCGGGGCTTCCGCTGCCAGCGGAGGGCGGAGTGTCCCAGGGCCTGGCCGAGGCCTCCCATGAAAGGTCGGAAGGCTCCCATTCACGAGTGGAGCCCTCGCGTGAAAGTGCGGAGGGCTCTCGGGCGAGCGCGGGGGCTCCGCGGGCGAGCGCGGGAGGCTCATCGTCGAGGGCGGCGCGCTCCCATGCGTGTGCGGGTGCGTCACGGGCGCGCGCGGGACGGTCGCATCCGAGCGCGTGCGCCTCGCATGCGCGGGGCGAGGGCTCGCCGCCAAAGTCGGAAGCATCGAATGCTTCGGCGAGACGTCTCCGCGGGCGAGCGGTCGCTACGAGCGCGGCGGCGGAGGCCCGTGGCGTAGCTCGCGAGACTTGCGATACCCTCGGCGCGCCGGGGGGTGATGGGCCTCCCGTTTGTTTGGAGGGAGGACACAGCATGGCGAGTTTGAACTACGGCCACATGCGTCGCATCGCGTCGCGCGTCGCCGAGATAGCGACGGCTCCTGACGCCAAGAACACCGTGGCGCGCGTCTTCACGGAGCTCACCAAGGGCCCGCTGGAAGACTTCAACGCGGCCCACGACGCGATGGCCACGGCCGAAGCATCCGCGCGCAAGGAGAGCCGCGAAGCGAACGAAGCGCTGGCCGCGCTCAACCAGCCTTACGCCGAAGCGCGCGCGGTGCTCTTCGCCTACTTCCCCGACGCGTCGCTCCCCGAGACGCTGAAGGTCCTGCCGACCGATACCGATCGGAAGAACGCGATCGAGCGACTCCTGGACGCCATCGACGACCACGTCGGCCAGCCCTGGGCCGACAACCTCCTGAGCGGCGACTTCGGGACGAAAGCGGGCGCCGTCATCCAGGAGCTCAACGAAGCGATCACCGCGAGCACCGCCCTCAGCGCCGCGCGCGACAAGCGAGCCGCCGCGTACGGCGTCGCCTACGAGCGATACCTCGCGTTCAAGAACGTGGTGCGCAACGCGTACGGACCGAAGTCGCCGCAGTACCGTCGGATCCATATGCGCGCGAATGGGTCGACGGGGGATGAGGCGCCGCCGACGGTGCCGGAGCCGGTCGCGGTGACGGGGGGGAGCGGGGGCGGGGGCGTGGGGAACGGGTAGAGGTCTGGCTTGGGGGTCCGGGCCGCAAAGGCGGCCGGCCCCGGTGCCATAACTCGCGCTTTCGTTATGCCAGCCGACGCCCGCCCCTGGATCGGCCGGTGCAGCACGCTCGGGACCACGCAGCTACCCAAAGCGAACGTCCATCCGAGGGCAAGGTAGCGGCGCTGCGGCTGGCGCGGCTGCCCCCCCTGGCCTTCTGGCACCACTTCAGTACCGCCCCAGCGACAGCCGATTTGCCTATCACACCCTGCTACGGGAGGATCCGATGCTGACACCGGGCCAACTGGCCGAGCTCCTAACTCGCGCCGAGCTCCAACAGTTGCTGGAGCACCTGTCAAAAAGCCTCGGGGGAACAGACCACGAACTGCGACTGCGCTTTGGTGGGGTCACCATCAGTGACGCTCGTAGCGCGCTGGCTGTATTGAGCCGCGATCGCCTGAAAGAGCTTTGTCGATCGCGCAGCGTCCCCGACTACGGCAGGGAAAAATCAACTCTGATCGCTCGACTTCTCGGTTCGGAGTCTCCCGCCGAAGGGTCCGAGCAAGGCTTAAGCAAGGAGACTTCTGCCGTTGCCGCGCCTGGGGTCGGCGGTACCCCGGATGCACCCCAAGAAGCCTTGTCAAAATCGGACCGTGGCACCACGGAAAAGCGAGTATCGGCGGGCGCGGGGGTAGACGGTCCAGTGCAGCCCAACAAGCCAGCAGCAGTCGGAACCCAAACAGAATCTGAACCGATTGCCCTGGAAGGAAGTCTCGGCCCAGCACGCGTCGCCGCAAAACTACCCTTCAAAGTAGGCATATCGCTATTCGTACTAGGGACTGTCTTGACAGCAGGATACTATGCAGGCGCCTTGCGCCGCGACGTCGAATACAACGACTGTCGCGACAAGCTGACAAAGTGCAGCAACACCGGAACAACCGAGACCAAGCCGACGGGAGAAGCAGCCACTGCCCCACCGGCAGCAAAGTCCCAGCACGTCGTCACAACAAGCCCCACAAGAGGTCCCGATTGGTCGACACAGCTCGCCAGTTGCGCTCAGGAGGCCGCCGCGCTTGGCCGACCCTACGTAATCGCAAGCGCTCTCATGACAATCAACGTCGAGGACACAAAGAAAAGCCGTTCGTACGAATACCGAACGGTCTACTCGGTGCTCGCATTGCGACCGATCTCGGCAGGCGAAACAATTTTCAGAGAAGACTACGACCAACGAAACAGCTTTGCCGCCCTCCGTATCCCCGGATCGGAGCGGGAAATAGATCACTTTTCACAAGCCGCGGGCATCGGGTATGACGTACTATTCCAAGCCGAAAAAGGCGGCATACGCACGATCGAGACCGCCGCAGAGTTTCAAAAACACCTGCCACTGGAAGGAGGACGAACGGCATTCGGCGGAAGCCTAAACTTGACACAAAATCAGGACGAAGCGACCTACCTCAACCGCGACGACGTACTTTGCGAGACAATCGTACTTGTCAAATCTAAGTCTCTAAAACTCCGACCGGTCGGCCAGGGCGCAAAGCGACTGACGGACCGTCAGATTTCGCAAGGCGATGCACAGACTGGCGACAGCGAACGCATCAGTACGATCGGAGCGAAGTGGCAGCTCGTGCGACCCAATGAGGAGGTTGGCATCCACTACTCATGGCAGTAAGGAGCGACGAAGCCTTCGCGCCGTGACACGATGCCAGTCGCGATCGACCGATCGCCGACGAAGCGCGGTGACCGATCGGCCAAGCCGGGATGCGTCGGACAAGAATCCATGCCGCGGCTCGAGCGGAAGAGCGCCGCTCAGCGGCGGAGTTTCTTGAACGCAGCGGGAGTGATCTGCTCGAGGTCGAGCCCGAAGGCGTTGCGATGGGTGCCAAGTCTATCGAATGCCCATGCAAGGTAAGCCTGCGCGGGTACGCCGAGGGCGCGACAGGTTGCGATAATGCCGAGCAAGACGCAGGCGCGATGAGCGCCCTCCGTGCTGCCAGCGAATAGCATGTTGAGCCGGAGCTTCGCGACGTTCTGGAACTCTCGCTCGGTGGCCGAGTTGTCGATCGGAACCTCGGGATCGTCGATGAAGCGGAAGAGCGCGTCGCGATGACGCAGGTAGTACTGCACGGCCGCCATCAGCGGCTCGGATGGCAGTAGGGTCGGTTTTACGGCCGCGAGCCATTGCTCGAACTGCTTTGCGATTGGGCGGATGTATTTGCGGCGATGCGCACGTAGGTGCTTGCCTCGGAGTCCGAGTTGGCGCGCCTTTTCTTCCGCACCGTACATCGCGCCAATGAACGCGCCGCCCTCGACGGCGAGCACGGGCTGCGTTTGCTCGGCGTCGCGGAACTTGCGTCGTCCGTGTGCGTTGCAGCCCGCTTCCAAGACGTCCCCGGATGCGTACACGCCATTGAAGCGATGCTCGGCGTCGGCCGTGATCGTACCGCGGAATGTCTTGAGCTTCGCGACGACGTCGTCACCCGCCTTGTCGGCCGCGTACTGGAAGACGGCGCACTCGGTATTTCTGTAGAGCTCGATATACCCGTTGTGCGCGGCAGGGAGCTTCGGGATGAGCACCTTCAGGCCGGTGCCGTCGGTCGCCATCCACGAGCCGGCGAGGAGCTGCTTCCAGTGCAGGCCGTCGATCGGCGCGAGCAGATCCGCAGCGCGCTCGACGAACCCTACGAGGGTGCCCATCGCGAGCGGGACGCCTCGGTCTGCCAGATCTCGACGAATGCGATCGAGGGGCGTAAGCAGGCCAAACTTGTTGTGAACGAACCAAGCGAGCCAATCGCTCGTGACCTTCGAGCGGTTGTAGGGAGCAGGGAGGGACTGCGGCGTCGTACGTTTGCCGCACGCTCGACAACGGCATGTCGTGCGACGAACGACGCGGCGCCGCTGGTGCTCCTTGACGACGTGTAGCTTCTCTTCGACGACCTCGTCAGCTGCGTCGAGCGCTGTGCTTTTGCAGTGCTCGCACTGCGCGGGACGAAGCGTGTGCTCCTCGGCCTCGAGGTGGCGGGGAAGAGCCTTTCGCCCCGTGGGACGCCGCGGCTTGTCCGGGCGCTCGGGGCGCGCGGGCTTCTCGGGGGGCATCGGCCTCGCCTCAAACGCTTGCTTCGCGTCGCCACCGACGACGGGCGGTGGCGACGCGGGCTTATCGGGCGAGGGCTTGCGCTGTTTACGTTGAGCGGCGGCCAGAAGCTCGGCCAGACGCTCCGTGAGCTTCGCGATCTGCTCGGTGAGCCTCTCGACTTGGGCGCGAAGCTCCGCGTTGTCGCGAAGCAGTTTCTCGCCTTCCGCGTCCGTCACCGGGGCACGAGATCATGCGGGGAGATCCTTGTCGATCCCCTTTTCGATCGCGGTGCGTCGATACCACCCGCGGCGTGCCGCCGTGAAGTCGATCCCCGCGAGGAGCGAGGCGAACGCCGCACCGTCGATCTGGACCTGCGTGTCGGCGGCCGTGAACGCTGGCAGCTGGAAGCTGCCGGTCTCGAGCCGCTTCCCCAAGACGCACCAGCCCGAGCCATCGAACCAGAGAACCTTGGCAAGCCGCCGCCGCTTGTTGAGGAAGAGGTACAGATGGCCGTCCGTCGGGTCGAGCCCGAGGTGGCGCGCCGCCCCGGCCAGCGCGTCGAACGAGCCGCGCATGTCGCGCGGCGCGACGACCACGAACACGCGAACAGCAGGCGAGAACGTCAGCACGACCGAAGAACCTCGACGATGCGGCGTAGCGTGTCTGCGTCGAAGCCGTCGGCCACCTCGATGGTGCCGGGCCCCACTCGAACCACATGCCGGCTTACCGCGCGCGGACTCGACACCGGCACCAGTTCGACGAGCTGTGCGGGCGTCGACGTCGCCGAGTCCCGCGCCGCTCCCCTCGACATGTTGATTTGCCACGCCCGCAATGACCGGCCGTCAACGCCATTGCTCCGGCACCACGCCCGCAGCGTCTCGCCCGACCTCGAGAGTGTCGACAAGCACCTCCGCGCGTCCCTCGCGTCCACCACCTTGCGCAACTTCGACATTCGCTCACCTCCTGCGCGCGAGCGTGCCGCACAGGCGAGCTGCCAGTCATCCCGCCGTCGCTGATGGGTCACGAAGCGCGCGCCCGGTCGGTCAGAGCCATGCCGCAGATCGTAGCCTGTGCTGTGCATTGGCGAAGCGCGGAAGTGATCGAGTGCGCGCAGGACATCCTGAAGAAGTTCGGGGAGAACTGGGAGCAGTTCGCGCTCGCGTTTTAGCGCTGAGCGTCTTAAGAAGTCGTCGTGAGGAACCAGACAGATGAGCAACAACTACGAAGACAAAGACAGCTCGCCCGATTGGCAGGACATTGTGCCGGGCAGCACAGAAGCGCTGAAGCACCGCGCAAGAGCGCACGGGCATTTCTCAGTAACGGGAGAATACTACCCCATTCATCCCATCTTCCCGTTTGAGGCGACTGAAGGCGGATTTCAGGTCGATACTGAGCAGCAGGGCACAGCCTTTTTCATCTCGCGAACAGGCATCTTTCTCACGGCGAAGCACGTGGTGCCGTCCAACGATGTGCCGTACAGCCTGATGTTGATCAACGTCCCAAACGGGACCTGCGTTGGGCACCGAATTCATCGGCTATCTCGACATCCGCAGCTCGACATTGCAGTGGGCGTGATCGGCGCGAAAAACGTCCCTTGCCTCAGTATTGGGGCTGATGAACTCAAGAGCGGCCAGAGGGTCATTTTCATGGGCTTCCCCGCGACGCAGCAGGCTACTTCCCCTGATCCCGACGGCGGTGTCGTCCTGTCTCAGAACTTCAAGCCGTATGCATGCGACGGCGTTGTGCGGGAGTTTCGAGCTGACCATCCGAACGGTCCGGTGTACGACGTTGACAGCGTCGTACACCCGGGCATGAGTGGTGGGCCGATGTTCGCTCAAGAGTCAGGCCACACCTACGGTGTCATTTCGCGTGGAATGCGAGATGTATACGAGTTTGTGGTTCCGATCGCGGCGATCCTTGATTGGCAGATCGAGTGTCTAAAGGGTTCGTCTCTGCGTGAACTAAGCCAGCGGTATCCCGCCGCGTTCGACTTTCACCTCCAGCCGCTGACAAACCGCTAAGTACCGACAGAATTGCCGTTGGTTTGCCGGCGCAACCGGCAGAAAGGGATGGGGCGGGATAGTGGCACTGAAGTGAAGAGCAAAGCCAATTGGGCTAGCGCTCGAGCATCCGATCGAGCTCTTCACCTTCGACGTCCGTCGCGATCTGGATCCAAAGCGGGAGATGATCGCTCATTTCGTAGGTGAACTCGCTCTGCGTCATCTTCACGCCCGGGTAAAGGGCATGGTGGTCACCTTCGAAGAAGTCGAGGACGCCTCCGCGTACGGTGAAGCTCTTGGTGAACTTCGGGTTGTGGAGGATCTGGTCGTAGCGCTTGTTCTTGGCGAGGTTCGAGCCGTGCTGCCCGCATAGCCCGTCGGGCATGCGCAGGCCGTGGCTGGTGATCGCGCGGAAGAGATCGCTGTCTTCGCAAGGGATGTTGAAGTCGCCGGCGACGATGACGTCCTGATCGCCAAGGAGCTTCTCTTTCGTGCGCTTGTGTACCCAGTCGGCGAGCATCTGGAGCTCGGGGACGCGGCTCTTGTCGCTGTCGCCCCAGCGGATGTGCGCGGAGAGGAGAATGAAGTCGAAGCTGCCGGCGCAGAACGACGCGAGGTAGGGCGGCCTCCACCAGTTGATCGCCGTGACGTACTCCTCGCCATCGTGGGTGCGCTGAGGGAACGCGTTGGAAGCGAGCCCCGTGTGCGCGACAGCGCGCTTGTCGTAGAGGAACGCGATCCGCTCGTGGTTGCCACCCGCGTCGGCGAGATAGTCCGAGTCGATGAAGTCCCAATAGGGCCCGAGGTACTGTTTGACCCGTTTGAGCTGCTCAATGTTGTCGCGGACCTCGACGATGGCGACGAGATCGAACTCGTTGAGCACCTCGGCGATGTAGTGGAGGGACTCCTCGCGACGCTCGCGGCGACCGAACTCGCGAATGTTCCAGGTCGCGAAGTTGATCGACTCGTCGAGCTTCGACGACGGGACCTTCGCCCGCGCGATGCGCGCTCGGAGCACTTGCAGGCCCTTCGCAAGGGTCTTCGTGATCTTGCCGTGATGCATCCCGTCCCCCTGCAACCAGCGTAGCGACAGATTGCCACAGTGGGCAGGCCCACGACGCTCAGCCGGAGCGAGGCAGGGCAGGCTAGGATCGGAGGCGTGAGCCGGGGCGGGCCGCGGGGGCGGCGGTGGCAGAATGACGTAGCACCAAGCGGTGGGTTCGAGTGAACACGCCTCCTTGAGTGGGATCCCTCAGAGCAAACCGGCACGCCGCGGGCAACGCCGGCGAGCTCGGGCGTTCCAACCATCGTCTGGGTCCTCCTCGCGCTGTTTGGGATTCCCACCGTGATGGTGCTCGGCTTTCTTGCGTGGCGAAGCCTGAAGAGCGCGCAACCGGCACCCGCGTCCGAGGCCGCTGCGAAGGCGGACTCGTTGCGGAAGATGCCTGCCTCCGCGACGACGACGGAGCCCGCGACGGCGGCGCGCGAAACCACGAGCGAGCCGCGCCCCGCCGAGACCACGGCTTCAGCGCGCGAGTGGCCGACCTGGGTCGATACCCTCGCGATGCTCACGACGAAGCCGACCGCGCTCAAACCGACCAGCACCGACACGAATCCAGCCGAGGGCTCGACGACCTATTCGTACTCAATCCCGCCGCTGACGAAGGTGGAGCTGACCACCTTCCGCGCGAGCCGAGCGCGATGGGATCTCGAGATTGACGGAGAATCACTCTCGAGCGTGTTGCTGATTAGCGGAGCAGCGACCGAGGTGTGCAGGCGCACCTCCAAGGTGCTGCGCGGACCGGAATCGACAATGCGCTGGCTCCGCCTCGACCGCGGTCCGCTGCGAGGGGCCTACGTGATCAGTTGGTCTTCGGACACATCTTTGGCGATTTGGAGCCGGGACGAGGTCCTCGCGGAAATGCGTTACGACGGCGCCGGGGGGACCGATATCGAGGCGTGGCTCCGCGGTCGGTGCGGCCACTGACGCAACAAGAACGGCCGCGCCCCGCGAGGGACGCGGCCGCACACCGTCACCGCCGCCCGTGCACGAGCACCACCAGCGTACCGATGACCCCGCCGAGCCCCACGCGGACATCCCGCGGCGGCGCCACGTAACCGAGCGCCTCCGCCGAATCCAAGGCCGCCGACACCTCCCGCGCGGAGCCGAGCGCGTTCAGCTGCCGCTGCCGCCGCGTGCCCCCCTCCGAGCCGCTGCCCTCACACAAGTTGAGCGAAACGCTGCACGCCGCCCGCCGCATCTGACGCCCGAGCTCTTTGTCGTGACGCTCGATCCCCTCGATGACCGGACGAAGCGACCGCAGAACCGACAGATAGCGCTGATAGACACGAAGCATCACAGCCTCCTGCCCCCGCACCCGACGCAACCGTGCGCCGCGAGGGCGTGCCCGGCGCGCCGGGGAGTCGCAGGGCGGGTCAAGGTCGCCGCGAAGCGACCGACCGCGCGAAGCGCGGCTTGGCCTTGACCCGACCGAGCACCCCGGCACGATGGGAATGCCTGAGCGAGCACAGCCGCCCGATTTGAATTGTCACAAGCGCTGCTCGCGCCACCCCACCCCTCCCGCGGGGCGCGAAGCGCAACGCTTGGGAGGGGTCGGCGAGCGAAGCGAGCCGGGGGTGGGCACCCGCTCTTGCTCCCGCGCCCGCACCCGCGCCCGCGCCCGCGCCCGCTCCCGCGCCTGCTCTCGCGCTTGCGCTTGCTCCCGCGCTTGCGCTTGCGCCCGCGCCCGCGCCCGCGCCCGCGCCCGCGCCCGCGCCCCTCACCCCCCCGCGAACGCCGCGTCCACGATCCCCCTCGCCTCCTCCACCACCCTCCCCAAATGCTCCTCCCCCCGGAAGCTCTCCGCGTAGATCTTGTAGACGTCCTCCGTCCCGCTCGGCCTCGCCGCGAACCAGGCGTTCTCGGTGGTGACCTTCAGGCCTCCGATGGCGGCGCCGTTTCCGGGGGCCTTGGTGAGCTTGGCGACGATGGGCTCTCCGGCGAGCTCGCTGGCGCGGACGCTGTCTCCGGAGAGCTTCTTGAGGGCGCTCTTCTGGGCGCTCGTGGCGTGTTGATCGAGGCGGACGTACGAGGCTCGACCGAAGCGCGCCTCGAGCTCTTCGTAGTGGGCGCCGGGATCTTTTCCGGTGACGGCGAGGATCTCGGCGGCGAGCAGGGCGAGGATGATGCCGTCCTTGTCGGTGGTCCAAGTGGAGCCGTCCTTGCGTAGGAAGGAGGCGCCGGCGCTCTCTTCGCCGCCGAAGCCGAGCGAGCCGTCGCCGAGGCCGGGGACGAACCACTTGAAGCCGACGGGGACCTCGACGACGCGCCGGCCGATGGCGGCGGCGACCCGATCGATCATGGAGCTCGAGACGAGGGTCTTCCCGATGACGACGTCGCCTCGCCACGCGCGGTGGCGGAAGAGGTGCTCGATCGCGACGGCGAGGTAGTGGTTCGGGTTCATGAGGCCGGCCCGGCGGGTGACGATGCCGTGGCGGTCCGCGTCGGCGTCGTTGCCGAAGGCGACGTCGAACCGGTCGCGCAGGGCGAGCAGGTTCGCCATCGCGTGGGGGCTCGAGCAGTCCATGCGGATCTTGCCGTCGTGATCGAGGGGCATGAAGCGGAAGGTCGGATCGATGGTGGGGTTGGTGATCTCGATCGCGATGTTCCAGCGCGCCGACACCGCTCGCCACACGTCGAGGCTGGTGCCGCCGAGGGGATCGGCGCCGAGGGCGAGCTTCGCCCCCGCGATGGCCCCCATGTCGACGACGTGGTCGAGATCGTCGACGTAGGCGCTCACGTAGTCGTGCTCGCGCACGGTCGCGCCGCGCGAGCCTTTGGCGTCGCGGGGCACCGCCTCCTTCGTCTCGAGGATCGCGTTGGCGCGCTTCTCGATCCAGCCCGTCACGTCGGTGTCGGCGGGGCCGCCGTGGGGCGGGTTGTATTTGATGCCGCCGTCGTCGGGTGGGTTGTGGGACGGGGTGATGACGATGCCGTCCGCGCGGGGCGCGCTCGGGTCGCGGTTCCAGGAGATGATCGCGTGCGAGACGAGCGGGGTCGGGGTGAGGGCAGCGCCCTTGGCGACGCGGGCGTCGACGGCGTGGGCCGAGAGCACGGAGAGGCACGTCTCGTGGGCGGGCGCGCTGAGGGCGTGGCTGTCCATGCCGACGAAGAGGGGGCCGTGGATCCCTTGGGCCTTGCGGTGCTCGACGACGGCCTGGGTCACCGCGAGGATGTGCGCCTCGTTGAAGGAGCGGCGCGCCGCGGAGCCGCGGTGGCCCGAGGTGCCGAAGGTGACGCGCTCGGCCTCGACCTTCGGGTCCGGTCTCTCGTCGAAGTACTTCGCGCGGAGCGACTCGACGTCGATCAGCACGTCCTCGGGAGCGGGCTTGCCTGCGAGCGGGTGCGCCATGCCCTCTTTGTACGCGACGCGAGCGCCGCGTACAGAGTGCGATTTTGCGCGTGGGGAGCTCGGAAACTCAGAACGACCAGCCGAAGCGCCCGATCGCCCCAGTCGGCGCTTCGCTCGGGGCGCCGCTCGCGCCAGCGACGGGCGCGATGTCGAACGCGTAGGGGTGGCGGCGGCGCCACTCGAGGTAGTGGGCGCGCCGGGCCCCGCCCACGGCGAGGAGGGGGATGCCGACGGCGAGGAACACGCCGCCCGCGACGAGCGAGGTGATGAGGCACGGGGTCTGCGAGTCGCGATCGACGAGATCGGTGAGGCAGATCGGGGAGGTCGCGAGGTTGAGGATGCCGAGCCCGGTGAAGATGCCGCCAGGCACGAGCAGGCCGACGCCGGTGCTGGGGCGGCGGGCGGGGGGCGGCGGGGCTTCCTCCTCGACGATGACGCGGCGGTGGGGGCGGCGGTGGACCTCGATCACCTCGTACTCGTCGTCCCCGTCGTCGTCGGCGTACGCGATGCTCGGGGCGGCGAGGGCGAGCCCGGCCGCGAGGATGCTCGCGGCGCCGATCCAGTTCCTGCTCCCGGCGGTGGCGCGTTCGTCGTTCATGTCGGGAGAGTACGCGGAA
>JBGAID010000095.1:0-43080 GCA_044225865.1 Polyangiaceae bacterium
GCTTCCGGATCCGGCCGTACCCAGGAACACAGAAGTCCACGGCCAGACTTCGCGCTTCGTGCCTGGAGCTGCTCCGCCCTTCACTTGCCGCGCCGTGCGCGGGGGCGGAGCAGATCCAGGCACGTGCCGGATTGCACGCAGTCCACGCAGTGGACGGAGTCCAAGGAGGTCTACGCAGTGAGCTTCGGGCCGGCAGTAGTGGCGTCGGCCGCTACTTCGCGACGCCGCGTGCTACGTCCCGTGAGCACGAGTCGCCAATCATCGGCGATCCATCGATGGTCCGTCGCTTGCGAGATCGGCGGACATGCCCACCTCGCCCTCGCTCCGCTCGCGGCTCGGCTCGAGCCTCATTGGATTGTCTCTCTTCCTCCTCGCCGCTTGCGGTGACAAGTCTGTTGCCGCGACCTCGACGACCGGCTCCGGCGCGGGGGCGAGGTCGAGCGCGGAGCCGCCGGAGAGCTCGGCGGCCTCGCCGGCGAGGGCGGCGGGTGGAGCGGCCGGCCTCGTCACCATGAAGGCAGGCGCGAAGGCCACCGACCTTCCAATCGAGAAGGCGTTCGTCGTGGACTCCACGCCCACCAAGACGATCGTGCTCCTGAGCGGTTGCCCGGCGGCGACCTGCAAGGAGGCCCACAGCTTCAAGTCGCTCGAGGCGCTCTGCAAAGACAGGAAGGCGGTCGAGATCGTGGTCGAGCAGCGCCCCGACGCGGGGCCACTGAAGGCGGCGAAGCTCGGCAAGGACACGAGCCCCAAGGCTTGGGTGCGCATCACCCACCTCTCCCCGACGGATCCCGATCTGTTCTTCCCGGAGGCGGCGGAGATCACGTCGAGCGACGAGTCCAAGCTCGCGGGCAAGCTGCTCGGCGAGCTGCCGGCCGCCCCCAGCACGACCTATGACTTTCGTGAGACGGGGCTGAAGCTCTTGGGCTCGTTCGAGGCCGAAGTCTGCCCCGCGGAGTAAGGGAGGGAGGGGGCGACACGATTGTCAGGGCCTAAGGCCGCGGTCGGCGCGGGGCGGGCGCGGAACCGCGGCGATCTCGACGCTCCGAATGGAAGGCTCGCGCGTTGCTACGCGCTCCGCGATGGGCTCGTCTCGACGCCTGTTGTGCAGGGCTCTGCTTCTTTCTATCGTCGGCGCCTCCGGGTCCGCGTCGGCCGAGCCGTCGCCTCAGCCGCCTTCCCCGGAGGCAGATCGAAGGCCGCTCGTCGTCGCCGAGGGCGAAGCATTCGTCCACGTCGATGCCGAGCCCGCGGTCGGTCTCCGGCAGCTGCGCGGTCGCTTCGGGAGGACGTGGTGCAACGCGCCTTGCGACAGGACGATCTCCTTCGCTCGAGGCGGGCGGTTCGAGCTCACGGGGACGCCCGGAGGCCTCGGCACCTTCGAGCTCGAGCAGGGGCAACGGAACACCGTCCGCGTCGAGGGAGACTGGGGCGTCCACTGGCTCGGGCTCGTGAGCCTGAGCGTCGGGGCCGGCGCCCTCGGCGCGGGCGCGCTCGGACTGGCCTTGTCGGGCGTCGGCCACTCGCTCGCGGAAGAAGACCTTCCCAAGGAGCAGGCCTACTTGTTCGGAGGGCTGATCGGAGGCGGCGCCGCCCTGCTCGCCCTCGGGTGGCCGTTGATGGTCGCCTTTCAGCCGAAGGTGCGGGTCGACCAGCTGCCGGTCGCCATCGGACCGCGAGCGCTCACGGTGCGATTCTGATGGGCAGGCGAGGGCCGATTGGATGGCTGATGATCGGCCTGTCATCGGGCTGCGTGACGGAGATCCCACGGCACGCCGCGCCGCCGCCGCGCCCGGGCGCGCTCATCCAGTCCGTCCAGGTCGTGATCGAGAGCCCGATCTCGGGCGCCGTGCTCGTCGAGAATGGCGCGGAGGGCGGGGTTGTCTGTCGCGCTCCGTGCCGACGAGAGGTGACGGTCGAGGAGGGAGCGCGCTATTCGATTCTCGCCCCCGATGCCCAGCCGACATCCCAATTCGAGCTCTACTCGAAAGAAGACCCGCTTGTCTGGTTACGACATCGACCGGTCTCTCTGGATACGACCTGGGGTTTTCGCGGGGCCACGATCGGGGCCGCGACGGTCGGCGGGGCGCTCGTGATCGCGGCGGCGATCCTCTCGAGCCTCCCTGACGCCGACGCCGCGGCTCAAGCTCGGCGTGAGGCTCTGGGGATCTCGGGTCTCGTGATGGTGCTTCCTGTCACCACATTGTTCGGGATATTGACCGCCGTCTACTCGGACAGTGCGGTCGACTTCAAGGACCCGTCGCTCTCGCCGCTCGCGTTCTGATGCGCTCGCCGACCCTTCCCCGGCGACTACGCTCTTCGAGCTCCGTCGCGGGAGGGGTTGATCATCAGACCCCGGGCGCGCGATGCGCTCGCCGCGCTTGCGCCGCCGGCCCGTCGTGGACGATGCTTGCGGGCGAGATGCGCAAACTTCGCAAGGCGTTCGTGATCACCGGGTCGTTGGTCTTCGGCGGCGCGTGCAGCTCGTCGACGACGACGTCACCCGATGGTCAGTCTCCGCGGACCGATCCCTCGAATTCCGGGCCGCGCTCGCTGCCTCTGAAGGACGCCGAAGGGCACCTGATCTACCGAAAGAGCGGCGGCGACTGTTACGTGCAGGTGGAGAAGAAGGGCGACCCTCCGGCGGACCTGATGTCGGGAGAAAGGTGGGTCGATGAGAAAGCAGTCGAGTGTCCCAAGGAGCTCGACGACCCTGCATTCGCGGCGGTGGGCGAGGGCAGCATCCTCGGCCAAGGCCCCGACGGGAAGTGCTTCGTGAGCCAGACCTACGGCAACCCGCCCCCGCCCCCGGTGGAGACGCCCTGTCCCGCCTTCGCCAAGAAGCCGGAAGACGCCAATAGCCGTTAGCAGGGTGGAGAAAAGGCCCCGTCGTTGTGCTCGATGAGGGAGGAGCTGCTCTTTCACCCCCCCGGCCCCCCTCGCTGCGCGAGGGGGGAGCAGTGGAGAAAACAGCGGCAAAGAGGCTCCAGAAGCCGAAGGCTCCCCCCTTCACGAAGTCAGGGGGGCTAGGGGAGGCGGCGGCTCGTCGCAACCGGCCATGATGGACAGTGCCGTGACGGCAGTGACGAAGGCGCGGCGAGCGCTCCAAGGTGCGGCGAGCCTCATGCACGATTCATATCAAGCTCGAGCGCGGCGTCGCGTGAGGCGGGCGCGTCGGTCCCGTGCTCCTCGACAATTGCGTCCCGAATTCGAGATTGATTATCCCAGCTTCGAGACTGTCGGCCCAATCATGCGGCCGAGCTGGTCAAAAGTCCCGGAATTGGGATCTGCTATCGAAAGGATGGCCCCATTCCGACCACGCTCGTGATCGTCCCCGATTCTATGACGATCGGGAGCGCCGCCTCCTCGAGGCCTGTCTCTTCGGCGACGTAGGAGAGGACGTGGGGGCCGGGCTCGACATTGACGAAGAGGGGACGCGGCGACGGGGCGTCCTCGACCCAGAGAGGGGGCTCGGTCAGGAAGGCGTCGGGCGGCTGCCCGTCGAGGCGCACGGCGGCGGCGCGGGTGAAGCTGCCGCTGCAGTCCAGCAGCCCGACCCGGAGCTGCCCTCGGGTCGGATCGAACGTCGCGCCGGCGCGACTGGAGATCGTCTCTGCCGTCACCGTCGACTCTAGGCCGATGCCGTGGCCGTTGAGGAACCACGCGCCCCCCGAGACGATGGGCGGCCAGGCGTACACGCGCGTGGGCACCACGTCCCGACCATCGATGAGGAAGGAGCCGTCGAAGCCGGCCTCGGCTGCGGGCAAGCGGAGCACGAGCTCTCCGGACGTGCTCGTGTCGCCTTCGACGACGGGGCTCGCGCAGTCGGCGTCATCCCGGGCGCAAGCGCGGATATGCACGTCTCCGAGGCGAGGAGACTCATCCACCTCCGAGAGCTCGTAGGGGCCGCCGACGAGCCGGAGGGTCAAGTCGAAGACGGCAGCGTCGGGAGCGCGCGCGCTCGCCCCGGCGAGGCAGGCCCACTCCTCCGGTGCGCCCAGATCGCCCGTGAAGGGTCCCCCGCAGTCGGGAGCACAGTCCACCGATCTCGGCATCTCCCCACCCATCAGCGCGGCGAGCCAATCCCGGAATGGCGTGCCGGCCGACGTGACCGTGTAGGTTTCCTGCCGATTGGTGATCGTGTGGGTCGACCCGGCGAACACGTAAGAGGAGAAGATGGGGACCGTGCTCTCGACGTCGCCCAGCTTGTCGCGGAGCTCGACGGTGAACTCGCGCGCGTTGCCTCCGCCGACGAAGGCCCAGCGATCGCTCTGGTCCAGGTCGAACGCGCTCGACACCTCGGAGAGACGCATCGCCGGGAAGCCCGTCGCGGCGAGGCGGTAGAGGTCGGCGAGATCGTGGATCGCCGCCGGATCGGCGCCCGGGATGAAGGTGGGGATGGACGGGTCGACGTTCCACGCGCTCCGAATGAACGCGATCATGGCAGGCGGATAGACGCCGGCCGCGGAGTCCCCGAGCTGCACGACATGCGCGCCCGGGTATTGGTGGGCCACCCACGGCGCCCACATGATGCTTCCGAGCGACCCCGCGCTGTGACCGGTGACGAGGACCTTCTCTGGCGCGGGCACGTTGGCGGCGACCCAATCGAGCACCGCGCGCATGTTGACGGCCCCGCGATGGTAGAAGTCGCGAACCCCATATTTCACGTCCCGGTCGCCCCAATGCGCGTCTCCCGTGCAATAGGAGACGATGACGTGGTGAAATGCGGCAACCGGATTGTCTGAGCGGTCGTGATCGTGGATCCCCGCGTTCGAGGCTTCGTCCACGAGGTCCGGCTCGACGCGGAGCCACGTCACCGCCCTCGGGGCGGTGAAGCACGTCGCCTCGTCCCAGCACGAGCCTCCCCCCTGGAGCTCGAGCACGAGCTGGTTCGTTGTGCCCTTCCTCACGAAGAACGCCCACGGCGATCCGTCTCCGCACCGCGTCGCGCCGCCAGGCTCGATCCTGTTCCAGCCCTCCGGCAAGAGGGTGATGGGGTCGGGCGGCGAGCCTCCCCCGCCTTGGCCTCCTCCTCCTTGGGCGCTCTGTCCGCCGCCGCCGCTGCTGGCGTCGTCTTCACAGCCCGCGGTGCCGATCATCGTGAGGACGAGCGCGACAGCAAATCGTCTGCTTCGCATGGGTCACCCCACGATCGGATTAGCAAGATGCCGGCCTTCGAAGTTCGGGCGCGAATCGCGATTGGTGATTGTCGTGTTGTGCAGCCGATTCGTGCCCGCGCGCCCGCTGCGGAGCGGTCTGCGGCGCACAGGACGTTGCGCAACCGGCCCAAGTGGGGAGGACGAAGTCCGCGCCCGCCGCGTCGCTCAGCGCAGGGCGGAGCGGTCGAACGCGAGAAGCGACGCGACCCGCGAGAGGACGGCGCGCGCGGAGGAGGGGTGGTCGTGGTGAACGACCTTCCCGGTGCGCGCGGAGAGCGCGACGAAGTAGGGCTTGGCGCGCTTCGCGGGGGCGGCCTTCCCGACATACGAGTACGGAACGAAGTAGACGGGCCACAAGCAATGGTGGGCGCCGAGGACCTTCAGCTCGGGCCGCTTCAGGGTGAGCTGGGTCGCGTGGTGATTGGAGATGTGGGCGTCGACCCGCGATCTTGCCCAGCTCCGCGCCTCGTGCTCGGCGACGTCCCCCTCGAGGATCAACGGAGCCGGGCCGAGCACGTCCTTCGCCTCGGGGAGGGGGACAGCGTCGCTGAGCTCGAACCACGCGCGGTGTTGGTCGGGATCGTTCTGGACCTCGTCGCTGAAGATGATCCAGCCGGGGAGGGGGAACTGTCGGCGCGCCGGGATCGCCCACCACGCCCGGGTGTCGTCGAACCGCTTCTTGCCAATGCCGCCCGTGGTGGTGCCGTTCTCGACGCGGCGGATGACGCTGTTCGGGTCGTCGTTCGTGGTCTCGCCGAAGATGTAAAAGAGCGTTCCGTGGATGGAGAGCTCGACCCGCCAGATCGGGATCCACGCGAGGGTAGGCGGGTCGACGTGAGACGCCTGCTCGATGTCGTGGGGGCGCAGCATGCGATCGAATATCGCGGCGTGGACGCGCGGGGCGATGGCCTCCACGCTCCACGCGACCGGCGCCACCCACGTATGCGAAGGCGCCTCCCACGTCCCGGGCTTGTGTCCGGAGTGCGCGCCGAAGGTCTCGCGGACGAAGTCGGGGAAGCGGACGCGCGGGAGCGGCTCGTCGGAGAGCATTGCAGAGAGGATAAGCCCTCGGCCGGGCGCGAACGATACCCGTGACCGATTCTTCGCGCCGGATCCGCCGGCGGAGACTACATAAAGGGGCCGTGCTTTCGAGCCGCAGCTGATCGCATGCGGCCCGTGCTTTTGCGGCGGCCCTCCCTTCGCCAGAGAATCGTGGGTGTGGTCCTCCTCGGAGAGGTCCTCGCCCTCATGGTCTGCGTCGTCGCCCTGTTCGGGCTGAACGAGTCCGGCTCGATGCAGTCGCGCGTCGCGGCGCTGTCCGCCGCCAAGCGACTGCACCAGCACGCCGACATGATGCACGACGACCTGCGCGCGGAGGTGTACCGGGGCGCGCACGCGGCGTCTGCGGGGGCGGCGATCTCGGAGCGGGAGCGGGTCCTCGAGGAGGCGACCCAGCTCGCGACGGACTTCCAGCGAGACCTCGAGTCGATCCGCGCCATCGAGCTCGACGGGCGCGCGAGCGCGGAGCTCGAGCGCGTCCGGCCCATCCTCGAGGACTACATCGCCACCGCGCTCCGATACCTGGCCCATGTCACCGCGCGTGGGAGCGACGCCCCGGACGAGCTCGCCGAGTTCCAGCGCAAGTTCGACGAGGCTGCGGAGGCGCAAGACGGCGCGCTGAGAGCGATCGAGTCGGTCGAGGCCGACTTGGGGACGCGGGCGATCGCGGCGCGGACGCGCGCCATGGTGCTCGTCGGCTGCGGAGGTTTGCTCACCTTCGTGACCTCGATCGGGCTCGCGCTCTTCATCAGCGGCGCCATCGTGAAGAGCCTCGCCGATCTCGCGAGCGTGGCGGATCGCGTCGTCGCCGGGGATCTGAAGGCCCGGGCGGCGGTGGGGTCGGGCGACGAGGTCGCGGCCGTCGCCGCCAGCTTCAACGCGATGGCGGACGGATTGACCTCGGTCGTCGACAAGCTTGCCTATGACGCTCAGCGGGACGGCCTCGGCCGCCAGCTCAACGAGGCGCTGGAGATGGCGGACACCGAGCGCTCCATCGCGACGGTGGTCGAGCGCGCCGTCGCGGGCGCGATGGTGGAGAGGCCCACCGAGCTCCTTCTCGCCGACTCCAGCAACGCGAACCTCGAGCAGTTCGCGGAGAGCCCCACCGCGGGGGCGCCCGGCTGTCCGGTGCGCTCGCCGTTCAATTGCCCGGCCGTGCGCAAGGGCAGCAGCATCGTCTTCCCCGACTCGGGCGCGCTGAACGCGTGCCCGCAGCTCCAGGGCCGGTCCTCGGGGCCCTGCTCGGCGGTGTGCATCCCCGTGTCGTTCATGGGGCGCGCGCTCGGTGTGCTGCACTCGACCTCGTCGGTGGTGGGGGCCGCCGACGCGGAGACGACGGCGAAGCTCACCACGCTCGCGACCCAGGTCGGCGCGCGGATCGGGACCGTGCGGGCGTTCCAGAAGACCCAGCTGCAGGCGGCGACCGACGGTCTGACCGGGCTCATCAATCGGCGCACCTTCGAAAATCAGCTCCGCGGGGTCCTCGCGACCGGCGTCGAAGTCGCGGTCGCGATCGCCGATCTGGATCGTTTCAAGAAGCTCAACGACACCGCCGGTCACGACGCGGGGGACCGCGCCCTCCGTCACTTCGCGCGGGTGGTGAAGCAGGCGATGCGCAGCACGGACCTCGTCGCCAGATATGGCGGAGAGGAGTTCGTCTTCGCGTTCGAGAAGACCGACCGCGAGGGGGCGAAGGTCCTCCTCGACCGGCTGCGCGAGGCCCTCGCTGCCTCCCACCGCGGCGACGTGCCCCCGTTCACCTGCAGCTTCGGCGTCACCGACACGGCGTTCGGCGCCGAGGTCTCGGAGCTCGTAGCCATCGCCGACGACGCCCTCTATCGGGCCAAACAGAACGGCAGAGATCGCGTCGAGATCGGGCCTTTGGCCGCTTCGCCGAGCGCGGCTCGCCGCGCGAGCGTCGCCCCCGAGAGCGGACAAGACAGCGGCGTCCCCGTCCCCCGGACAGACGCTCGCCGTGCGCTGCGGCTCGCCGCGAGCGGGACCTCTTCCGTGCCGCCGCCGCGCTGAGCGCCGCGGCCCGTGCTCACAAGCCCGCGCACGACGGCTCGTTCGAGGTCGTTCGGGGGAGCTCGTAGCGCAGCTGCTCTAGCACTGCCTGCTAGTCCCGCTTCGACGACGGCCTGATAGCCGTCTCGGCCGAGTTTGCGGCACGGCGGGAGGATACCGGCTCCCGCCGCTCCAGTTGCTCGGAAGGCAACACAGCGTCCCAAGGGAGGTGCCTTTCGACCGGCGCCGGATTCTGCGACGCTGCGCGCGTTTCAGCGAAAGGGACAACCATGAAGCTTTACGGCCATCCGATGAGCACCTGTACCCGGAAAGTCCTCACCGTCCTCGGCGAGAAGGGCGAGGAGCCCGACTTCGTCGTGGTGGACATCATGAAAGGCGAGGGAAAGACGCCGGAGAACCTCTCCCGTCAACCCTTCGGACGGGTGCCTTCGATCGACGACGACGGCTTCAAGCTCTTCGAGTCGAGGGCGATCGCGCGGTACATCGACGAGACCCGCCCGGGCGCGAAGCTTCATGGCAACGACCCGAAGGAGCGCGCCGTCGTCGAGCAGTGGATCAGCGTGGAGTCGAGCGAGTTCACGCCCCAAGCGATGAAGATCATCTACGAGAAGTTCTTCCACCCGATGATGGGCAAGCCCACCGACGAGGCGGTCGTGTCCGGCGCGCGCGGCGCCCTCGAGAAGATCTGCGCGGTGATGGAAGAGCAGCTCGGCAAGACGGAGTTCATCGCGACGAACCGCTTCACGATCGCCGATATCGGGTTCATGCCGTACATCGAGTATCTGTTCGCCGCGCAACAGGGCGACCTGTTCGACAAGTTCCCGAAGACGCTGGCGTGGTGGAAGCGCGTCAGCGAGCGTCCGTCGTGGAAGGCGGCGACGGGCAAGGCCTGATCCAAAGCGGGACTGGCGGGGGCCCCTCCGCGTCTCGGCGCGTTCAGTCCGCGTAGCCGGCGCGCTTGAGGGCCTCGAGCTCCGCGAGCTCCTCCTGGAAGGCTTCGCCCAGCGTCCCTGCCACGAGCACGCAGCTCGGCCAGCGGGGCTCGGCGCGCAGAAACAGGTCGAGCTCGCTGGAGACCCCGGCGTCGGGCCGGCCCCACGCGTCGAGCTTGCACCAGCTACGGTCGGACTCGAGCCGATCGCGATGGACGAGCGCGCTCACGGTGGGATCGCGAAGGACGAGGTGCCCCGGCACCCCCCGCAACGTCAGGGACGCGAAGCGACCGTCGCGAACGTCCAGCGCGAACGACGGAAGCGACGCGTAGAAGGTCCGCACGTGGTCGCGTTCACGCTCGTCCAAGTGAGCGTCGATCCAGAAGAAGGACCAGCCCGCGTGGAAGTCACCCTCGAACGTCACGCGGTCGAGGAGGAACTCGCTCGCGAGCACCCGGGCGCTCCTCTTGGGCACTCCTCGAACGAGGATCTCGTGGCACTCGACCCGCGAGAGACCCCGCGTCGCCCGCACCCGACAGTCGATGAAGTCCAGCCGCTCCGCCCGCACGAAGCGAGGCGGGCGGGGCGGGCACGGCACCCAGGTGTTTCGAAATTCACAGCGGTCGAAGATGCGATCGGAGAGCGCGGGCCCCGCGAGCGCGTCCGAGAACGTCTCGCGCGTGTGCACGACGCGTCTCGATGGGTCCGCTGGCGTGGGGGGGCTCGCTCTTCGAGTCTTCACCGGGCGCTCGCCGTGACATTCTACGATGACCGCTGCGGCCACGGTCTCTGACGTCCGCTTTACCTCTCACCCCTGGCGAGTAGGATGCGCGGAGATGAAGCCGAAGCGTCGCAAGCCGAGCGCCGACGCGATTCTGACCGGAGCGGAGCAGGTCTTTGCGCGCGTGGGCTACGGGGCGGCGTCGCTCCGCCAGCTCATGGCCGAGAGCAGCGTGTCCACGACGGCGTTCTACGCTCGCTTCGACTCGAAGGAGGCGGTGCTCAAAGAGCTCGTCCTCCGGCTCCTCCGCGACATCGGGGGAGAGGTCGCGGAGACGCTCCCGAAGGCCAAGGACCTCGCCGAGGGGTTTCGGCTCGGGGTCGACGTCCTCTGTGACGGTCTCCTCGAGCGGCGCGATCTCGTGCGCATCACCCTCACCGAGGCAGCCGCGAGCGCGGCTGTGACGGAGGCGCTCGGCTTGCTCTACTCCCAGCTTGCCGCGCTCTTGCGCTCGCAGCTCGCGGGCTTGGGCCTACGCGGGAGCGCGACCGTCGTCGACCCCGAGGCAGTGGCGTGGAGCCTCGTCGGGGCCCTGCACATGCAAGTCCTCCGATGGGCGGTCTACGGGCACCTCGACGAGAAGGCCTTTCGTCGCGCGCTCCACGCCGTGGCGGACTCCTATCTGCCCGCCTTGCAGCCGGTCGCGGCCGCCGTCACTTCCAGCCGGCCGCGTCGGAGAACGAGCTCGTCCAAAAATCCGGGGCATTGAACGCGGTCCCGTTCGAGCCCGCGCAGTAGATCCCGTGGGCGGCCCGTCCGCAGAGGTCGTCCCCGGCGAAGCCGTCCATCGACTTCACGATGGCGAGCGTCCCCCAATACGAGGGGTGTGAGTCCCAGTTGCCGTTGTCCGAGTAAGCAGTCGTCCACTTGGACACGGTGAAGCCGGAACCATTGGAGAGCCCGCAGTGCACTCCGCCGGCCCCGCGGCCGCAGACATCCATCTTCCCGTCCGCGTCGAGGTCTCCGAACTGGATTGTCTTCCAGCGGGAGTCCTCTTCATTCCAGCCGTTCTCGTTGGAGAATGACCCGGTCCACAGCTTGGCCGCGCCGAAGCTCGCGCCTTGAGAGGGCGCACAGGTGATCCCGGCTGCGCCCCGACCACAAATGTCCGCCCTCCCGTCGCCCGTCACGTCGACGAGCCGAATTGTCTCGTAGTAGTAGTCGTGGGCGTCCCAGCCGGCGGCATTGGAGAAGATGCCGGTCGATATGCGGTTTGCGAACGAGCCGCCGGTCGAGCGCTCGCAAATCACCCCCGCCGCGGCCCGCCCGCAGACGTCCTTCTTCCCGTCGCCGTCGACGTCCGCGAACTGGATCGTCTTCCAATAGGAGGCTTTGTCGTTCCAGCTGCCGGCGTTCGAGAACGTGGAGGTGAAGAGGGTGAGAGCGCCAAACGCGCTGCCTGTCGACTTCGCGCACGACACGCCGGCGCTGCCCCGCCCGCAGACATCCGCTTTGCCGTCTCCGTCCACGTCGACGAGCCGAATCGTCTCATAATAGTAGTCGTGGGCGCCCCAGCTGCCTTCGTCCGAGAAGTGCCCCCAGAGCGTCACCGGGCCGAACGACGTGCCGTTGGATAGAGCGCACCGCATCCCGGCCGCGCCCCGCCCGCAGACGTCGTCCTTTCCATCACCGTTCAGATCCGCATATTGAATCGTCTCGTAGTATCGAGCCTCGTCCCAGCCCTTCGCGTCGGAGAAGCCCTCGGTCCAGTAGCTCGGCGCGGAGAAGTGAGAGACAGAGGGCTTGGAGAGGGCGCAGTAGAGCCCGTTCGCCGCGCGGCCGCAGATGTCCGAGACGCCGTCCCCGTCCAGGTCGGGATATCGGATGGTCCCCCAATACTTCTCCTTTGCCGTGTCCCCGACGTTGCCCGAGTCCGACGCGGGCGGCTCGTCGGGCGTGTCGTCCTGCACCCCTCGGCCGACGGTGGCGAGGATGCCCGTCCCTGAGCCGGCAAAGCCGTGGGAGAAGTGCTCGAGCTCGGCCCCTGTCCAGAGACGGCCGGCGTGCCGGTTCGTCCCCGGTACGAGCGGGCTATCCGAGCCGTCGTTCTTGCAGTCCGGGTCGTAGACGACGAACTTACCGTCTCGCATCTCGTGCACGAAGATGGTGTGGCCGGGGAGGTCGCCCGGGTGGGCGTCCATCCACGCCGCGTTTCCGAACGTGCTGCACCGATGGGGGTTGTGATCGTTGCGGCCGCTGACGACGGCTGAATAGCCATGGGAGAGCTTGGTCGTGAAGCTGCTCACGCTCCAGCGCTTGTACGTGACGGCGTAGTTGGGGCAGTCGTCGTAGTCGGCCAGGTCGGCGATCAAGCCGTTGAGCAGCGCGGTGTTGGAGCCGGCGTGGGTGTCGACGCCGTGATTGAACTTCTTCATGTAGTGCTTCCGCATGGCCGCGCCCGAGTAGCTGCACTGACCGCACGTGGTCACGGCGCGGAACATCGCCGCCGACGTCATCCCGCAGTTCAGGCCCGCGTAGCTGGAGCCGTCGTGTTGGGTCTTGTGCTTGATGTCGCACGCCCCGAGGTCCTCGACCGCTGTCTCGGACGCCTCCTCGCCCTCCGCTCCTGTCTGCGGGACCTCGCATCCCTGCGCGAGCACCCCCACCACGCCCGAGAGAAGAAGCGCCGCCGCCGCTCGCCGAAGGACGCCGCGCTCGAGCCCACGTTCGAAGTCTTTCCCCTTGCTCATGCGCCGCAGGGTGCGCGGGACCGCGCCGTCGGTCAATGAAAAAAAGAAACGAGTGTTTTTTTGTCATTCGTTGGAAGGGGGAGGCTTCGATCATTCGCAATGGACGGATTGGCGGCGCGGCCGCGTCCACTCGGCGACCCGCTCAGTCGGCGAGCCGTTGAAAGGTGCGAAGTCGACTGGAGTCTCTTCAATCGCGCTCGTTTGGCCGACTTCAAGCGAGCAGCTGCTCGGGCAGGCTCGGCTCCTGATCACGGGGCGAGAGCGGGCCCGAGGTCGCCGCCGGTTCGGTCGGCGTGGGGCTCGTCGGAGAGGGCGGAAGCGACGTCGGCAAAGTCGTCTCCGCGCTCGAGCCGTTGGATCGCCTCCGCCGCGCGAGCCGCCGCTTCCTCCTTGGTCCGCGTGGGCGGCGGCGCGCCCGGGAACGGCGTCACCCCCGCGTGTTGGACGAGGATGAAGCGCCCGCTCATCCCGCGATAGGGTGCTCCTGGTTCAAGCAAGCCGCGGAGGGCGTCGCGATTGGATGCCGGCAGGGGCAGAATGAAATAGGATCGGCCCATGCGCTCTTGGGTCATGGCTGGGCTCGTCACCGCACCTCTGTTGGTGACCACGGCGAGCTGCGCGGACGACGGCCCAGGCGAGACGGGCGCGTCGTCGCAGGGCGGACATCCGAGCGGGGGTGCACCAGCGGGCGCGGGGGCGGGGGCAGGGGGCATTGGCCAGGGGGGACAGACAGGTGGTGGTGGTTCTGTCGGCGGAGGCGGGCAAGGCGGCGCGGGCGGCGGCCCGACGAGCCCGACCGGGCCGAGCGCGGGCTGCGGTACGCCATTTTCGGCCGGCGTCACGACCGGATCCATCATGGTTGGCGGGACGGCGCGGACCTATCTGTTGGTGTTGCCCGATACCCCTGTCGACACGCCCGTCCCCCTCGTCTTCGCTTGGCATGGAAACAACTGGACTGGACAGTCCCTGCGAGACGGCATGCCCGAGACGTGGGGGCACCACATCGAGGACGCGTGGGGCGCCCCCGCGATCTACGTCTATCCCAATGGGCTCTCGGTCGACGGGCTCCCGGAGGAGGCTGCGGGAGGGGTGATCGGGACGGGTTGGGATTGGCGCCCCGACGGGCGGGACGTCGCCTTCTTCGACGCACTCTATTCGACGATTACGGAGAGCCACTGCGTCGACTTGGGTCGCGTCTTCAGCTTGGGGCGCAGCCATGGAGGGCTCTTTTCGCAGACGCTCGCGTGCGAGCGCAGCAACCTCGTCGCGCGGACGGCGACGGTTTGTGGCGGTCTTCCGGCACCGGTGGCGGGCCCGCTCTGTAAGGCCGAGCACGAGAGAATGTACATCATCCACAATATCGGTGATCCGGTGGTCCCCTATGCGGCCGCGGTGGCGGCGCGGGATTTGTGGCTGGACCGAAACGCGTGCGGGAGCAGAACATCCGCCGTCGATCCGAGCCCGTGCGTCGCTTCCCAAGGGTGCGCCGCCGAGGAGCCGCTCTTCTTCTGCGCCGCCAACGCGAACGACCATACGCCCCCCTCCTTCACCCCGGTTGCGATTGCTGGGTTCTTCGCCGCGCCTTGAGCGAACGGCGGCCGCGGCATCCTCCTTCTCTTGCAGGGGACGACCGTTGGAGCGAGGCGTTCCACCCCGCTTCGACCTCGCCGGGTGCACGCCGGGCCCTCGGCTGTCGCGAGGCCGAGCGCAAGGATCATCGTCGGGGGCGGTTTGCCCATGCCCGCTCCGTGATGGGCAAGCGGAACGCCGCTCGCCATCCCCTGGGGCGAAGGACGGGCATCATCGCGGCTCGGGGGTCGGTCGAGCATCTGGAGGCGCAGCGCGCCCGGTCGCGCGGAACGGCGCCGACGTCACCGCCGTCAATCCGTAGAATGGGCATCGTGTCTTCCCCCGCCCCCCGGCTCATACGACGTCGCGCGTCCGTCGAGCTCGTCGCGGACGTGGACGTTCACGGCCAAGGAGAGCTGCTCGTCATGGCGCCCTCCGACGTCGGGCCCGAGGCACGGAGCAGGGTGCTCGAGGCGGTCGCGAGCGGCCACGACGGACTCGGGCGCGGGGGAGTGCCGCGCTTCAAGCGTAGGGCGCGCTTTCAGGGGCGCGAGGCGGTGGTCCTCGACTGCGCCGCGGTGTGCGATCTCGAGCACGTGCTCGCCAGGCTCGCGGAGACGGGGCGACGCATCCCGCACGAGGCAGGCGGGGCGTTCGTCGACTGGCTCCACGACGCTGTCGAGGCTGGCCATCACGCGCCTGGGTCGCCGCGCTGCCTGGGGGCGATCGGGTGGGGCAACGTGCTCGTGGACCGAGAGGGAGAGCTCTTCCTCGTGGGGTTGGGCCAGAACTTCTCGCGGTCCAGCCACGGCGCCGCCGCGAGCGGCGCCGCCGGCATCGTGCAGGCGCCGGAGGTGTCACTCGGGCTCGCGCCGACCCCGCGGAGCGACGTCTTCGCCGCCCACGGGTTCGTCCTCGGGCTCCTCGAGTATGTCCGTCTGCCCGACAGCTTCGGCGTCTTCGAACGGCAAGACGAGGAGGCGCGCGACCTTCGACGCCGCACCGGTGCGGCCATCGATCGCCTCGCGGCGGGGGCGCTCGCTGCCGACCCACTCGATCGGCCTGCGGACATCGCCGCGCTACGCGCGCTCTATGAAGAGACACGCGCGACGATCGGCATCGCCGAGCTTCAAGGGGCTCCGGACGCGCTCAGAGCATTCTGCGCCGAGACCGTCCGAGAGATCCTCGCGGAGGGGCTGGGCGGGGAGGTGGTGCTTGGGGTCAGCGCGGACGGCACGCGCGTCGTCTTGCCAGGCGGGGAGACGCTCGACCTCAGCCGTCGGCGCGCGCTGCGAGGCATCGTTCGGTCCCTCGTCGAGCACAAGGCGAGCGGCGACGCGACGGCGCTCGGTATCGAGGCGCTGCGCGATGCGGGCTGGCCCGGGGAGCGCATGGGGGCCGAGGCAGCGCGGAGCCGCGTCTACGTCGCGCTGTCGTCGCTTCGGCGCATGGGCCTTGGCGAGCTCGTCGAGCACGTCGACGAGGGATACAGGCTGCGCGCCTCCGTGCGAATCGAGCTCAAGTAGCGACAAGGACTCGGCCTCCTCGACTGGCGGCCGCGCCGCGCTCGGAAGTTTTAGTCGGTTTTAGAGTCGCACGTACGGGTCGCGGGCTATCGACTCGGGCATGGAACGTCCTCGCCAATCGCAGGCGCGACGGCCGCTGTCCTCCACGACATCGCTCGTCGCTCACGTCTTCTTGCCGCTCGTGATGCTCCTCGCCGCGTGCAACGGCGAGGAGACCGTGAATCCTTCCGACCCGCCCGACGGGGGACCGTCCAATCCGCCCGCCCATCCCGAGGGAGGCGGAGACGCCTGCGGCGCGCCGGAGCTCGGCTCGGGCTCCCTCTCGGGCGTCTCGTGTGAAGACCTCGTCATCGAGGGGACCAACCTCTCGTGCGGCTCGCCGCGCGTCACGTTCGACGGCGTCGCCGCGGAGGTGATGGGTGTCGCAAGCGGCGCCATCACGGTGCGTGTCCCAGCCCACGAGGCGCAGGCCGACGCGGTCGTCCGCGTCGAGACGGACTTCGGGAGCGTCGAGGGCGCGGTCGATGTCGAAGGGTCCAGCTGTGGCGGAGCGTTCCTTTGGGATCTCGGGTTCGGCGCGCCCCAATACCAGGCCGCTAGGGACGTGGCCCACGACAGCGCGGGCAACCTCTACGTCGTTGGTGCATATTCAGGTTCGGTGGACTTCGGCGGTGGTCCGCGGCTCGAGGCGGCGCCGGGAGACTCCCACGGCTTCGTGCTGAAGCTGGATCCCGAGGGCGGCTATCTATGGGACAAAGTGTTCCCAGAGAGCCCCGCCCAGAGTGTCGCGGTCGACAGCCACGACGACGTGATTGTCGCCTTCGATGGTGATACCACGCTCGCGAAGCTCGACGGAGAAGGGGAGATCCAGTGGGTCAAGGCGCTCCCGTTGGTCGAGGCGTCCGCGATCGCCGTCGGCGCCGACGACAGCATCGCGGTGACTGGCGGATTCTACGTGGAGACGAGCTTCGGGGGCGAGACCTTCCCGGCTCCGGGAGGCTATGCCGACATGTTCGTGGCGAAGTTCGCCACGGATGGGACGCACCTTTGGAGCAACCCTTACGGGGATTCGGTTGAGATGCCCTACCCTCATCGGCGCCCGCAAACGGGGCGTGCGATCGTCATCGACGCGGCCGGCACCATCGTGGTCGGCGCGGAGATCTCAGGCGAGGTCGACTTCGGAGAGGGCCGCCTCGAGGCCGATCCCGATGGCTGGTCGGATGTCGCGTTTGCGGGGTTCTCCCCCGACGGCGAGCATCTCTGGAGCAATATCCGCGTGGGCGCAGGCCCCGATCATATCGTGGACCTCGTCGCGATGGAAAGCGGCGTCGTTGCGGTCGGGACCTTCGATCCGCACACCTCTTTCGACGCCGGCGATGATGTCTTCGTGATCCGCTTCGACGCTCTGGGACAGCAAAACTGGAAGAAGATCTTCGGGACCCCAAACACCAGGCAAGAAGCGGCAGGGGCGGCTCGCGACGCAGACGGCATCGTGATCACGGGCAACTATCTGGGCCAGATCGGCTTCGGCGGGGCAGTCTTCGAAAGCCAACAATGGACCAGCATGTTTGTCGCGCGGCTCGACGGCGACGGCGGGCACACCTACAGCGCGAGCTTCCCCACGGAGTCCAGCGACCACTACGCGGTGTTTGGCGAGGCGGTCACGATCGGAGAGGCCGGCCCCATCGTCGTCGGGGAATACTTCGGGTCCGTCGACTTCGGGGGTGGGGCGTTGCCCCTCACGGGCCCTGACGACTCCGCGAATCTCTTCGTGCTCGCGTTGGTGCGCTGACCTCGTCGTTCGTCTCGGAGGGGGAACGCTCGGCGGGGCAGCAAATGACCGCTCCGCAAGCCCTGGTTGGAAACGACGGCTCATCTCCAATGCCCCTCCAGAGGAGACGCCGGTTTCAATCCACCCGGTTCAGATTGATGGCATTGGAGGGTAGCCAGCCCCCATGGTCACTTTTCCAGCCGGCTCCGTGGGTGGGAGGGGAGGGGCGTCAAGGGGCGAGCTTGGCGAGGAAGAGAGCGCTGAAATATGTGGCGGTGAGCGGCGCGCCCCCAAAGGTCGTCGTTCCATAGAAGCTCCCGGTGAGGACGACGGCGCCCGAGTCGTCGATGGCGACCCCCGCCGCGTCCGAGCCCCCGAAGGTTCTTTTCCAAACCTCTTCACCGGTCGGGGTGAGCTTGGCGGCGAACACGCCGCCGTGCTTAGCCGCCAGGACGGCGTTGCCCGCACCGTCGAACGCTACCGCGTTTCCCCAACTGTCGCCGGTGAGGGGGTACCCGAAGTGCTTGCTCCATATGTGGTTTCCCGCGGCGTCATATCGAATGAGGAACGCGTCGTGGTTTCCCGTCGCCGTGACCGGTCCACCTCCGAAGTCGGCGGTGCCGTAGAGCATGCCGGTGACGGCGATATCCCCGTTGGGCGCGATCGCGATGCCTTTGGACTCGACGACACCGGGGACGACGCGGCTGAATGCGTAGTTGCCCGAGCTATCGAAGCCGGCGACGAACACCCCAGCGCTGCCGACCGGCCCCCCGCCAAAGTCCGTCGTCGCTTTGGCCTGGCCTGTCAGCACCACTGCTCCGAGGGGTCCCGTGGCCACGTGCGGAATGTAGGGCAGATTGTAGGCGACGTTGATGTCGAAT
The DNA here is from genome assembly GCA_044225865.1 of Polyangiaceae bacterium. Lineage (GTDB taxonomy): Bacteria > Myxococcota_A > Polyangia > Polyangiales > Polyangiaceae > Xiheicaenibacterium. The sequence goes on from JBGAID010000095.1 coordinate 18,397, forward strand.
TGCTTGCTCCAAAGCAGGCCACCGTCACCGGCGAGCTTCGCGACGAAGACATCGGCGCCAGAGCATGGCAGCGGACCGGAGCCGAGGTCGATGTTTGCCGGGCATCCCCCGACCACCACGATGTCGCCTTGGTCGTCGACGGAGACGCTGTAGCCGTGCGAGTTCCCCATAGGGCCGAACCGCTTGCTCCAGAGGTGGTGCCCGGCCGCGTCGAGCTTCACGATGAACCCGTTCATGTTGTTCACATAAAAGAGGTTTCCGCCTCCGAAGTCGATGTTGCCGGCAAAGCTCCCGACGACCACGACATTGCCGAGGGCGTCCGTCGCGACCGACGTCGCGCCCTGAAAGGCGGCGTCCCCAAAATTCTTGCTCCAGACGTGGTGGCCCGCTTCGTCGAACTTCGCGACGAACGCATCGTAGCTTTGGGCGGGTAGCAGTCCGCCACCGAAGTCGGTCGAACCGACCATCGTGCCGACGACCACGACGTTCTTGCCAGGGTCGACCGCGACCGACATCGGACCGGCGTTTTCGTATCCGGCGTGTTCGTATCCGTGACTCCAGATGTGAGCGGCAGAGCAGGGCGCCGTCGCTCCATCGCAATCTTCGTCTTCGACGGTGACGCAATCGTCGAACCGGGGGGTGATCTCCCCCAGGCACGCGCCGAGGGCGCCGCTTTCGTCGCAGGACGCGGTGCCTGAGGTGCAGCTGCCGATTCCGAGCGTTGCGGGGGCGGCCGTATAGCAAGCAACTGTGGTGTTGGCCTCGCAGCTGCAGCCGACTCCCTCTTCATTCGCGCTGCCATCGCAGTCGTCGTCGGCCGGCGTATTGCACGTCTCGACTGCCGGCAGCACCTCCCCGAAGCAAGGGCCGAGCGAGGTCCCGTCCGAGGCGCACACGGCCAGGCCGGTCGCGCATGCCCCGACCCCCGCCGTGCCGGCGGGCCCGGTGTAGCAGGTGTAGAACGAATAGGGCTCGCAGCATCCGTTCGGTACGTCGTTGACGAGCCCGTTACAATCGTCGTCGACCGGGGTGAGGCAGCTCTCGGGTTTCGGAACGACCTCGCCAACGCACGGCCCGAAGCCGAGCCCAGTCTCACAGGTCTGAGTCCCCTCGACGCATGGCCCGACCCCAATTGTCTCCGGGGCGGCTGAATAGCAGGTCTGCACCGAGCCCGGCATGCAAGTGCAATCCGGTCCCTCCTCGTTGGGGACCCCATCGCAGTCCTCGTCGCCGGGATTGCTGCAGGTCTCGGGGGTCGGGGTGATTTCCCCTTCGCAGGGCCCGAGGGCGGTTCCGTCTGCATTGCAGGTGCGCGTGCCGGCCTTGCACAAGCCCACGCCTTCCGTTCCAGTCGGGCCGCTGTAACAAGGCTCGTCGCTTCCGGGCGAGCACACACATCCTTCGTTGACGGCGCCATCGCAGTTGTCGTCGTCCGGCGTGAGGCAGCTCTCCTCCAACGGAACGACCTCGTCGAAGCACTTCCAGTGATATGTCCCGTCGTCTTTGCAGTATTGCGTGCCGCTCTTGCAGACGCCGACGCCCTCGGTGCCCGGTGGGCCGGTGTAGCAAGGCCTCTGGTCGCCGATCGCGCATCCGGCGGCGCCGCCCTGTCCCCCCGCGTTCGCGCCCCCATCCGACTCGCCACCTTGTCCGCCCGTGTTCGCGCCCGCGCCCGCGCTTCCCCCGTCATCGGCCGTCGCAGCGCCGCCGCCCGCCCCGCCCGCGGTGTCGCCGCACCCCATCCCCAAGGAAGCGCAGAGCGCGGCCGGGACGATTCCGCGGATCGTCAGTTGTGCGTTCATCGTTTACCCAGCATCCGAGCCGCACCTGAGCGGCACCGGCTCGGTCGCTCCCATCCCTTTTGTTGCGCGCACCTTCCTAGCATTCAGCGGGCGCGTGATCTCGGTCGGCAAACGACCCCGGCGCGCTTCGCGCTCGCCGACCCCTGCCAGGCGACTGCGCTCTTCGAGCCCCGTCGCGGCGGGGTTGAATTGCCGGCGAATAGGCCGCATTTCCTGATCGACCCGGCCGGGCCCCGGATCTAAGTCTCGGCTCGATCTTCCGTTTCGGCACCTGGAATCGAGCGACCGCCCATGCCGTCCACAGAAATCTACCGTCCGAAGAACCACGTTCGCATCGTCACCGCCGCCTCGCTCTTCGACGGTCACGACGCCGCCATCAACATCATGCGCCGGATCCTCCAGGCATCCGGGGCCGAGGTCATCCACCTCGGTCACAACCGCTCCGCGAAGGAGATCGCCGACTGCGCGATCCAAGAGGACGCGCAGGGCGTCGCGGTGACGAGCTACCAGGGCGGGCACGTCGAGTTCTTCAAGTACATGTTCGACCTCCTCAAGGATCGCGGAGCGTCGACGAAGATCTTCGGGGGCGGGGGAGGGACGATCCTCCCGAGCGAGATCGAGGATCTCCACCGGTACGGGATCGCGCGCATCTACTCGCCCGACGACGGGCGGGCGATGGGCCTTCAGGGGATGATCAACGATCTCCTCGCCCAGTGCGATTTCCCCTCCGACATCGACGTGTCGCGCGACGTCGGGCGGCTGTCGTCTCGCGATCCGCTGGCGATCGGCCGGCTCATCAGCGCCGCCGAGAACCACCCCGAGGTCGAGGGTGATCTTCGGGCGCGCCTCGAGCCTCTCCTCATCGGGAGGAAGATCCCCGTGCTCGGGGTGACGGGGACGGGCGGCAGCGGGAAGAGCTCTCTCATCGACGAGCTCGTCCTGCGGTACCTGCAGGACTTCCCGGACAAGACGATCGCGGTCCTCAGCGTGGACCCTTCCAAGCGCAAGTCGGGGGGCGGCCTGCTCGGCGATCGGATCCGGATGAACGCGATCTCGGACGAGCGCGCGTACATGCGCTCGCTCGCGACCCGGCAGCAGAACCTCGCCCTCTCCAAGCACGTGCGGGAGGCCGTCGATGTCTGCAAGGCGGCGCGCTTCGATCTCATCGTCGTGGAGACGAGCGGCATCGGGCAGAGCGACACCGAGATCACCGATCACGCGGACGTCTCGCTCTACGTGATGACGAGCGAGTACGGGGCCGCGACCCAGCTCGAGAAGATCGACATGCTCGACTACGCGGACCTCATCGCCATCAACAAGTTCGACAAGGCGGGCAGCCTCGATGCCTTGCGCGACGTGCGCAAGCAGTACAAGCGCAACCACCAGATCTTCACCGCCAAGGACGAGGAGCTGCCCATCTACGGCACCATCGCCTCCCAGTTCAACGACGCGGGGATGAACGAGCTCTATCGGCGCGTGCTCGCCACGATCGGAGAGAAGGCCGGGGTCGCGTTCCGGGTGAAGGTCTCGGCGGAGCCGGCGCGTGAGGCCGCCCCTGGGATCATCGCCGCGAGCCGCGCCCGCTACCTGGCGGAGATCGCGGAGACGAGCGATCGCTACGACGCGTTCGTGAAGGAGCAGAGCGCGCGGGCGCGTCGCGCTTATCAGATCTTCGGCGCGGTCGGAGAGCTGCGGAGCGGGTGGGCGACCCAGTGGGACGTCTTGCCCGAGGTCGAGGCTCAGGAGAGCGACTCGCCCATCGTTCGCGAGCTCGTCGCGCGCTATCGAGAGAAGGTCGATCGGCTCGACGCCGACGTCCGCAAGAAGCTCCGCGCGTTCCCCGCTCTCGTCGAGACGTACAAGCAGGGTGTCTACCGCTACAACGTGCGCGACAAGACGATCGAGCAGCCCCTCTTCACGGAGTCACTCTCGAAGACGCGCGTGCCCAAGGTGGCGCTGCCGAAGTTCCACGACTGGGGCGATCTCGTGACGTGGCTGCTCAGCGAGAACGTCCCCGGGGAGTTCCCCTACGCGGCCGGCGTGTTCCCCCTCAAGCGCGAGGGTGAGGATCCGGCGCGCATGTTCGCGGGCGAGGGCGGCCCCGAGCGCACCAACAAGCGCTTCCACTACGTGTCGCGCGGCATGCCCGCGAAGCGCCTCTCGACCGCGTTCGACTCGGTGACCCTGTACGGAGAGGACCCGGATCACCGTCCGGACATCTACGGGAAGATCGGAAACAGCGGCGTCTCCATCGCCAACGTGGACGACGCGAAGAAGCTCTATTCAGGCTTCGATTTGTGCGACCCGTCCACGAGCGTCTCGATGACGATCAACGGGCCCGCCCCGATCATCCTCGGCTTCTTCATGAACGCGGCGGTGGATCAGGCCTGTGAGCGGTACATCCGCGAGCAGGGCCTCACCCGCGACGTGGAGACGAAGATCGCGAACATCTACACGGAGCGGCGGGTGCCGCGCCCGGAGTATCGGGGGGCGCTGCCGGAGGGCAACGACGGCCTCGGGCTCATGCTGCTCGGGGTGAGCGGCGACGACGTCCTGATGCGCGAGACCTACGAGCGCATCAAGATGAAGACGCTCGGCACGGTGCGCGGCACCGTCCAGGCCGACATCCTGAAGGAGGATCAGGCCCAGAACACCTGCATCTTCTCGACGGAGTTCGCCCTGCGGATGATGGGCGATATCCAGGAGTACTTCATCGCCAACAAGGTGCGGAACTTCTACTCCGTGTCCATCAGCGGCTATCACATCGCGGAGGCAGGGGCGAACCCGATCACCCAGCTCGCGTTCACGCTCGCGAACGGGTTCACCTACGTCGAGTACTACCTCTCGCGGGGCATGCACATCGACGACTTCGCCCCGAACCTCTCGTTCTTCTTCTCGAACGGCGTGGACCCGGAGTACTCCGTCATCGGGCGCGTCGCGCGGCGCATCTGGGCCAAGGCGATCAAGAACCGCTACGGCGGCAACGAGCGCTCGCAGAAGCTGAAGTATCACATCCAGACTTCGGGCCGGAGCCTGCACGCCCAGGAGATCGCGTTCAACGACATCCGCACGACGCTCCAGGCCCTCTACGCGATCTACGACAACTGCAACTCGCTCCACACGAACGCGTACGACGAGGCCATCACCACCCCGACCGAAGAGAGCGTTCGCCGCGCCCTCGCCATCCAGCTCATCATCAACGAGGAGCTCGGCCTCTCGAAGAACGAGAACCCCCTCCAGGGCTCGTTCGTGATCGACGAGCTCACCGATCTCGTCGAGCAGGCGGTGCTGCGCGAGTTCCGATCGATCTCGGATCGGGGGGGCGTGCTGGGGGCGATGGAGCGGATGTACCAGCGCACCAAGATCCAGGAGGAGAGCCTCCACTACGAGTCGATGAAGCACGACGGCAAGCTGCCGATCGTGGGGGTGAACATGTTCAAGGACCCGAACGGCTCGCCGACGATCGTCCCCCGCGAGGTGATCCGCTCCACGAACGAGGAGAAGGATTACGCGATCGCCTGCCGCGACGCCTTCCGCGAGCGAAACAAGGCGCAGGCCGCGATCGAAGGCCTGAAGGGGGCCGCGCTTCGCGGCCGGAACGTCTTCGAGGCCCTGATGGAGGTCTGTAAGGTGTGCACCTTGGGACAGATCTCGGGGGCGCTGTACGAGGTGGGCGGGCAGTACCGGCGCAACATGTGAGGGTGCGCGCTGCGCACGCGCTCCCGCCATCTCTTCCACCGCACCCCTCCCGCGGGGCGCGAAGCGCCACGCTTGGGAGGGGTCGGCGAGCGAAGCGAGCCGCGGGTGGGCATCTCGTCCTCGTCTCGTTGTCGCGTCGACGCTACGTTTTTCGTAGCGTTGGTGGGCGCGCTTCGCTCAGGGTCGGGGCGCCCCCATGAGGACGGGCACGACGAGGACGGCGTCCATGAAGAAGGCGACGCCGTAGTGGACGACGATGCCGAAGTAGAACGTCTTGTACCGAGCGCCGAGGTAGCCGAGGAGGGTGCCGACGAGGAAGGCGCCGAGCTGCTCGGGGAGGGGCTTGGTGTAGTGGCCGAGGGCGTAGAGCCCGGTGGAGATGAGGATCGCGGAGTGGCCGAAGTGGGGCTCGAGGCCGTCGATGATGAAGCCTCGGAAGAAGAACTCTTGGGTGAAGAAGAGGATGAAGAGGCCGGCCTCGAACGTCAGGAAGTACTGCGCTCCGCGGTAGGAGCCGGGGTACATCGGATAGAACGTCTTGAACGACGGGGAGAGGGACGCGATGTACGTGACCGGGATCATCACCCCGAGGAAGAGGACGGCGAGCGGCCAGAGCTTGAGGGCGGGGCGCAGGCGGTGGCCGAAGTTTCGGAGCGGCTCTTTGAAGACGAGCTTGATGACGGCGACGGGGACTGCGTAGAAGAGGATGGCCTGGAGGAAGAAGACCCAGCCCCAGTAGTAGAGGGGGTCGAACGTCTTGCCGCGGTAGATGGAGCCGTAGAGCTCGCGCGCGAACTTCACCGTCGCGAGGCGCATCGAGAGGGTGACGAGCAGCGGCGCGAGGGCGAGGACGACGAGGGGCTTCGTCGGGATCCCGCGGACGTAGGCGCGGACGTCGGCGAGCATGTCGGCGAGGGCCGCGCGCGAGAGAGGTCCGCCGGGCGGGGGGGCGTCGCTGGGCATGGGCCCGCGGTTTATATCCGAGTCGCGCCGAATCAGAACCCCTGCCAGGCGACTGCGCGCTCGGTGCTCCGTCGCGGCAGGGTCGATCAGGGCGCGGGCTTCCAGCCGGGGCCACGGAAGACGCGGCCGAGCGCTTCACCGAAGGAGCGGGCGCGGGCGACGTCGCGGCCGATGGCGGCGTACTCGTGGAAGGCGATGCGGAGCGGGTTGTAGGTGTCGATGTCCTTGGTGAGGCCGAAGACGACGCGCTCGCGCTCCTCCTCGAAGGTGCGGAAGAGGCGGTCCCACACGATGAGGATGCCGCCGTAGTTTTTGTCGAGGTACTGGGGGTTCTTCCCGTGGTGGACGCGGTGATGGGAGGGCGTGTTGAGGATGAGCTCGATGGGGCGAGGGAGCTTGCCGACGGCCTCGGTGTGGACCCAGAACTGGTAGATGAGGTTGAGCCCGCCCGCGATGAGGATCATCTCCGGCCGCACCCCGAGGAGGGCGAGGGGCGGATAGAGCGGGATGCCGAGGAACGGTGTCCACGGCTGGCGGAGCGCGGTCGAGAAATTGTAGTAGCGGCTCGAGTGATGGTTCACGTGGCAGGCCCAAAAGAGCCTGATGTCGTGCTCGAAGCGGTGGTGCCAGTAGAAGAGGAAATCCCAGCCGACCATCGCCACCGCCCAGCCGAGGGGGCCGGAGCCGACGTCCACGATGCGGTGCGGGTGGAGCGCGCCCGCGAGGAGGAAGACGGCGAGGTTGATGGCGGTGACGAAGAAGATGGAGCCGACCCCCATCGCGAGGCTCGCGGCGGTGTCGCGCCACTGGGGGTAGCCGAGGACGTCGGCGCCTCGCGCGCGGGCCCGCGCGAGGACGGAAGGCTCGACGATCAGGGCCAGCAGGAACAGCGGGATCGCGTAGAGGGTCGGATCGGGCAGGTGAGGCACGGCGCGGTCCATCGTAGTCGCTTTCGAAGAGCGGTCACGAGCGGGTGGGGGCCGAGGGAGGGCAGGGCCTCCTCGGAGAGGCCCTTTTGTTCGGCGCGGGGCTGAGGCATAACGCGCTCGATGGACGCGCATGAGCCCGAGAAGGCCGCGGAAGCTCGGTGGCGAGCGATCGTCGAGGCGAGCCTCGGAGGAAAGTCGATCGCGGAGGCCCTGACCGCGAAGAGCTTCGAGGGGCTGGCGGCGGAGCCCGTCTACGGGCCGGGAGCCCTCCCTCGGGGCGGGGCCGGATACGGCCCGTTGGGGCCGACGCGGTCGCGGCCCCCCGGGATCGTGCAGCGGGTGGATCTGCGCAGCGAAGGGCCGGCGAGATCGGTCGCGCTGGAGCCGGGGGCAGAGGCGCTGTTCGCCACCGCGACGCGCCCGGAGGAGCTCGACGCGGTCCTCGCGGACGAGCGGCTCGCGAAGGTGCCGCTCCTCCTCGACTCGGGACCGCGTGCGCCGCAGCTCGCGCGGGTGCTCGCGGAGCGAGGCCGTCGCGGCACCGCCGCGCTCTACGATCCGTTCGGCTCGGCGCTGCGGCGCTGGGGGCTCGACGTGCCGCTCGAAGGGGCGCTCGACGACGCGGGCGCCCTCGTCCGCGACTCGACGGGGGTGAACGAGGCCTCGGAGGAGGCGCGCGCGGTCGGCGCGGGGCGAGCGCTCTCGCTCTCGCTCGCCGACGTGATCGACGCGGGTGGGCACGGCGCCCTCGCGGTGGGCTATGCGCTCGCGGCGACGATCGAGCTGATGCGACGGCTCGAGGCGCGCGGGGTCGAGCCGGAGGTCGTCCTCGAGCACCTCGCGTTCGTGGTCGCGCCCGGCACCGACGTGTACGCGGGCATCGCGCTCGTTCGCGCGCTGCGGCTCGGTCTCGCGCGCGTGCTCCACGCGTCGGCGCTGCCGGCCTCGCCCGCGTTCGTGCTCGGGACGACGTCGCTGCGGTCGCTGTCGCGGCTGGATCGACCGACGAACCTCGTCCGGGTGACCTTGGAGACCTTCGCCCTGCTCGCGGGGGGCGCGGACGTGGTGGCGGCGCGATCCTACGACGAGATGGAGGCGGCGACCGCGCTCGGGCACCACCTGTCGGTGAGCTTCCCCCTCGTGCTCGCTCACGAGAGCCACCTCGGGCGCGTGCGTGATCCGGCGTTCGGCTCGTACTTCGTGGAGTCGCTGACGGACGGGCTCGCGCGGGCGGGCTGGGCGGAGATGCAGCGCATCGAAGGGGAGGGCGGCCTCGTGGCGTCGCTCCAGGCGGGGCGGTTCCAGCTGCGCGTCGAACAGGCGGCGGAGGCGCGGCTGACCGCGGTCGCCACGCGCCGGCTGACCCTCGTAGGGGTGAACGACTTCGTCGACGAGGACGATCCCTTCGCGGAGGAGCTCTCGATCTCGGACGCGGCCGAGAGCACGCGGGTGTGGCCGATCCGAGCCCTCGCCGAGCAGCGCGACGCGCAGCCGTTCGAGGTGCTCCACGCCCGCTCGCGCAAGGGCGGCAAGGCCCGGCGCGCGCGCCTCGCCATCGTGGGGGATGCGCGCAAAGCGCGGGCGCGGGAGGCCTTCGCCCGGAAGCTCTTCGCGGCGGCGGGGCTCGCGATCGCCCCCGAGGGCGAGGCCGCGGACGTCGTGGTCGTCTGCGGCACCGACGAGGCCTACGCGGAGGAGGCCGAGCGCGCCGTGCGGGCGGCGAAGGGAGCGGGGGCGAAGGTGGTCGTGCTCGCGGGCAAGCCGGGCGCCCTCTCGGAAGCGCTCGAGGCGGCCGGCCTCGACGAGGCCATTCACCTCGGCTGCAACGTGGTCGCGATCGCCACGCGCATCTTCGATCGACTCGAGAGGGACCGATGAAGCACCGCACGTTCGCCGACGTCTCCTTCGACGACGCCTCCTTCGACCCGGGCGCCTTCGGGGCCGCTCCCGGCTTCGTCCCCGAGCCGCGCCCGCTCTCCGAGGGCATCGAAGAGCGCGGTCTCTACGGCCGCGATGCCCTCGCCGCCGTCGCTCATCTCGGATCCATGCCGGGCGTGCCTCCCTTCGTGCGCGGGCCGTACCCGACGATGTACGTCGAGCGGCCGTGGACGGTCCGGCAGTACGCGGGCTTCTCCACCGCCGAGGAGTCGAACGCCTTCTATCGGAAGAACCTCGCCGCGGGGCAGAAGGGCCTCTCCATCGCCTTCGATCTCGCGACCCATCGCGGCTACGACTCCGATCATCCGCGCGTCGTCGGCGACGTCGGGATGGCGGGGGTCGCCATCGACTCCATCCTCGACATGCGCGTCCTCTTCGAAGGGATCCCGCTCGGGGAGATGAGCGTGTCGATGACGATGAACGGGGCGGTGCTGCCGATCCTCGCGCTCTACGTGGTCGCCGGGGAGGAGCAGGGGGTCGCGCCGGCCGCGCTCACGGGGACCATCCAGAACGACATCCTCAAGGAGTTCATGGTCCGCAACACGTACATCTATCCGCCCCGGCCCTCGATGCGGATCGTCGGGGACATCATCGCGTTCTGCGCGAAGGAGATGCCGAAGTTCAACAGCATCTCCATCTCCGGCTATCACATGCAGGAAGCAGGGGCGACGGCGGATCTCGAGCTCGCGTACACCCTCGCCGACGGCCTCGAGTACGTGAAGACGGGCATCGAGCGCGGCCTGGACGTCGACGCGTTCGCGCCGCGGCTCTCGTTCTTCTTCGCGATGGGGATGGGCTTCTTCGTCGAGGTCGCGAAGCTCCGGGCCGCGCGCCTCTTGTGGGCGGAGCGCATGCGCGCGTTCTCTCCGAAGAACGAGAAGTCGCTCGTCCTGCGCACCCACTGCCAGACTTCGGGCTGGTCGCTCGCCGCCCGCGACGTCTACGACAACGTGGCGCGCACGTGCGTCGAGGCGCTCGCCGCGACGGCGGGCCACACCCAGTCCCTCCACACCAACTCCCTCGACGAAGCGCTCGCCCTCCCCACCGAGTACTCCGCGCGCATCGCCCGCAACACCCAGCTCGTGCTCATGCACGAGGGAGGGGTCACGCGGCCCGCCGACCCTTGGGGCGGCAGCCATTACGTCGAGGCCCTCACCCACGACCTCGCGGAGCGGGCGCGCGCCCACATGCGCGAGATCGAGGAGCTCGGCGGGATGGTGAAGGCGATCGAGGCGGGCGTTCCCAAGCTGCGCATCGAGGAGGCGGCCGCCCGCACCCAGGCTCGCATCGACGGCGGGCGGCAGGTGATCGTCGGGGTGAACGCGTTCCGCTCGGAGGCGGGTGACACGGCGGTGCCCGTCCTCAAGGTCGACAACGAGCGGGTCCGGAGGAACCAGCTGGAGCGGCTCGAGAAGCTCAAGCGCGAGCGCGACGGGGCGAAGGTCGAAGAGGCGCTCGCCGCGCTCGAGGCGGCCGCCCGGGCCGACGGCAACCTCCTCGAGCGCTCGATCGCGGCCGCGCGCGCGGGGGCCACGGTCGGTGAGATGAGCCTCGCCCTCGAGAGGGTGTTCGGCCGCTACGAGGCCCGCACCGCGAGCGTCTCCGGCGTGTACGCGTCCGAGATCGACCATGGCGCGAACGACATGAAGGACGTCGCCGCGCTGGTGGAGCGGATCCGAGGAGCGGACGGGCGGAGGCCGCGCATCCTCCTCGCGAAGATGGGCCAGGACGGACACGACCGCGGCCAGAAGGTCATCGCGACCGCCCTCAGCGACATGGGCTTCGACGTCGACATCGGTCCGCTCTTCCAGACGCCGGCCGAGACGGCGCGGCAGGCGGTCGACAACGACGTGCATGTCGTCGGGGTGAGCTCGCTCGCGGCCGGCCACCTCACCCTCGTGCCCGCGCTGAAGGCGGAGCTCGCCGCCCTCGATCGCGCCGACGTGCTCGTCGTGGTCGGAGGGGTGATCCCGCCCGAGGATGTCCCGCTCCTGGAGAAGATGGGGGTCGCCGCCATTTTTGGCCCGGGCACCGCCGTCCCCGACGCGGCGCGGAGGCTCGCGCAGGCGATCCTGGACGCCGTCACCGAAGCATGAACACCGGCGGGAGCTGCGCATGAGCCGTCGGCTCGGGCTCGACGAGGCGGAGCGAGGCATCGTCGAGAAGAGCCGCGGCGTGCTCGCCCGCGCCATCACCCTCGTCGAGAGCGGCCGCGAGGGCGATCGCATCGTGGCAGAGCAGCTCGTCTCGCGGCTCGCCCCGCGGACCGGTCGGGCTCGACGCATCGGGATCAGCGGTCCGCCGGGGGTGGGCAAGAGCACCCTCATCGAGGCGCTCGGGTGCCACGTGCTCGAGCAGGGCTGCTCTCTCGCCGTGCTCGCGATCGATCCTTCCAGCGCGACCACGGGGGGCAGCATCCTCGGGGACAAGACGCGCATGCCGCGGCTCGCCACCGATCCGCGCGCGTTCGTGAGGCCTTCTCCCGCCGCCGATCACCTGGGAGGCGTCGCGCGCAAGACCCGAGAGGCGATGCTCCTGTGCGAGGCGTTCGGCTTCGACGTGGTGTTCGTGGAGACGATCGGGGTCGGGCAGAGCGAGGTCGAGGTCGCGTCGATGGTCGACACGTTCCTGCTCCTCGCCCTCCCGGGAGCGGGCGACGAGCTCCAGGGCATCAAGCGCGGGATCATGGAGGCGGTCGACCTCGTGGCGGTGAACAAGGCGGACGGTGACAACCTGCCGCGCGCGCGCATCGCGGCGCGGGATCTCTCGGCCGCGCTCCGCTTCGTCCGGCCTCGCTTCGCCTCGTTCCGGCAGCGCGCCCTCATGGTGAGCAGCACGGAAGGCACCGGCATCACCGAGCTGTGGGCAGCCCTCGTGGATCACCGCCGCGCGATCGAGCAGAGCGGGGAGCTCGCCGCCCTGAGGCGCGGGCAAATGAAGCGCTGGTTCTGGTCCGAGATCGACGAGCACCTCAAGCGCGCCCTCGTCGCGCGCGCGGACGTGGCGTCCCTCGCCTCGTCCCTCGAGGCGGAGGTGGCGGAGGGTCGGGTCGGGGCCGGCTCGGCGGCGCGCCGGGTGGTGGAGCTCTTCCGGGGCGCCTCCTGAGGGCTGCGACGCATTGTCGCAGGTCAAACCGAGCGCCCTCGTCTACATGGCTACCCCATGAAGAATTCGCGCAAGCTTCCCATGGGAACGATGGCCGTCCTCGTCGCGGCGGGGGCCCTGATCTCTCTCCAGCTCGCGGCGTGCGGCTACAGCGAAGCGGAGAAGCAGGAGCGGTGCGACGAGATCGCCGAGCTCTGTCACCCCTCCACCACCGAGGCGGGCCAGGCGTGTCACGAAGAGGCGGAGGGGACCGATCTCGACGCGTGCTCGGACAGCTACGACGAGTGCGTCGCCGCCTGCAGCTGATCGACCTCCCCGCGACCGCGCTCTTCGGGCTCGGTCGCGGGAGTGGTGCTTTTCGGATCAGGCCGGTTCGAGCACGACGAGCGGCATCTCGCTCGGACACGCGAGGCGAAAGGCGGCCCAGTGGCCGGCTCCGCTCGAGGTGTAGAGCTGGTTGCCGGCGTGCTCGTAGCGCCCCCAGAGGTATTTGTCGGACGCGATCGGCTCGAGGACGCTCCGACCGCCGAAGCCCGCTTGGGCGCCGTGGGTGTGGCCGCTCAAGGTGAGGTGCGCGCCGCGCTCTGCGAGGGCGTTGAAGCCCTTGGGGCGATGGCACAGCGCGAGCCGGAAGACATCGGCGTCGCTCGCGGTCCCCGAGAGCGCGGCGTCGGCGTGGCGCTCGTAGAAGCTGTCGTCGATCTCGAAGCCGCTCTGGTCGTCGACCCCCACGAGGACGAGGCGGCGGCCTCTCACGTCGATGTTGCGCGACTCGTCTCTCAGCAGATCGATCCCGCGCCTCTCGTAGGCGCTCAGGTTTGCGCGCGCGCCTCGGTAGTACTCGTGGTTGCCGAAGACGCCGAAGCGCCCGAGCTTGGCCGGGATCGACGCGAGGCGGGAGAGGGTCTCGTCCAGCCAAGGCACGTAGTCGCAGATGTCGCCGGTGAGCACGACCAGATCCGGCTCGGCGAGGGCGGCGCGCTCGACCAGCGCGGGCAGCATCGCCGGCGAATGGAAGGCCCCCAGGTGCAGGTCGGTGATCTGGAGGATGCGCAGACCCGCGAGCTCGCTCGGCAGGCTCGGGAAGCGCATCCGTCGCTCGACGACCTTGGTGGGCTCGAACGCCCCCGCGACCCCGGCCGCGGTCAGCCCGAGCATCGCGATCGGCACCGCCGCCACCGCCGCCTCGAGGATCCGACGGCGGCTGGGGGAGGGGGCCAGATCGATCCTCGACGCCACGACCCGCATCGCGCCGGAGAACGGGATCGAGAACAGGAGCGACAAAAGCGCCACTGCCCCCCCACCGCCCATCACGCCGCCCGCGATGGCGAGGGGCGCGGAGGCGATGCCTTCGACGAGGCGTCCGAGCCCGAGCATCCGCACCACGAGGCCGAGCGGAACGAGGGCGGCGAACACGAAGAGCCCATAGCGAAATGCCCGCCGCGCCCACCACCCGGGATGCAGCGACTTCGCCGATCCGATGACGATCAAGCCGATGACGGCGCTCAGCGCGATGATGGAGCTCATTCGTCGAGGGGACCCTCGATGGCGGGGCGTCGAGGTCGAACGGGGAGCAAGTATGGAGGGCCGCCTCCCCGCGTGCAAACTGCTACGCTCACGCCCTCGGAAACGAAGGCCATGGCGAACATCTTCCCTGACAACTCCCGCTCCATCGGGGGCACCCCGCTGGTCAAGATCAACCGCCTCACCAAGGGGCTCGGTGACCCGGACAAACCGGCGACCGTGCTCGCGAAGATCGAAGGTCGCAACCCGGCTTACTCCGTGAAGTGTCGCATCGGCGCGGCGATGGTCTGGGACGCCGAAGAGAGCGGTCGGCTCAAGGCGGGAGGCGGCATCGTCGAGGCGACGAGCGGCAACACCGGCATCGCTCTCGCGTTCGCGGCCGCCTCGCGAGGCTATCGCTGTGTCCTCACCATGCCCGAGACGATGAGCCTCGAGCGCCGCAAGGTCCTCGTCGCGTTCGGGGCCGAGCTCGTGCTCACGCCCGGCGCCCAAGGGATGAAGGGCGCCATCGCGAAGGCGGAGGAGATCGCCGCCTCCGACCCGACGCTGCTCCTCATGCGTCAGTTCGAGAACCCGGCGAACCCGGCCATCCACGAGCGGACGACAGGCCCCGAGATCTGGGACGCGACCGGCGGCGACGTGGACATCTTCGTGGCCGGCATCGGCACGGGCGGGACGATGACGGGGGTGAGCCGCTTCTTGAAGAACACGAAGAAGAAGAGCGTCCTCTCGGTCGCGGTCGAGCCGGCCCAGTCTCCCGTCATCACCCAGACGTTGAACAAGCAGGAGCTCGTGCCCGGCCCCCACAAGATCCAGGGCATCGGGGCCGGCTTCATCCCGAAGAACCTCGACCTGTCGCTCGTCGACAAGGTCGAGCAGGTGCAGAGCGACGAGGCGATCCAGATGGCGCGCCGCCTCGCGCGTGAGGAGGGGATCCTCTGCGGCATCTCGTGCGGCGCGGCCATGGTCGCGGCCCTGCGCTTCGCCGCCGACCCGGCGCACGCGGGCAAGACGATCGTCACCGTCCTCCCCGACGCAGGTGAGCGCTACCTGAGCGGCGCGCTCTTCGAAGGGATGTTCGATCAGGTCGAGCGGATGACGGCATGAAAGCGGAGCTCGTGCCGGGGCTCGACGGCGAGGCCGCGCGCGCGGCGGAGCCGATGCGCGAGCTCGATCGAATCGTGGAAGCGGTGGTGGAGAGCTACCGCTCCGACGAGCGCGGGCAGTTCCTCAACCGGAAGTTCTTGCCCAGCCGCGACGAGATCATCTCCATCACCCAGCTCTTCCTGCAGCTATTTTACCCCGGGTATTATGGCCGCCAGGATCTCACCGACGAGAACCTGAAGTACCACGTGGGCGAGCTCGTGAGCACGCTGCGGCAGAAGCTCGCGCGGCAGATCGAGCTCTGCCTTTGTCACGCCGCCGAGTGCGGGTCGATCGTGGCGAGCTGCGCCGACGAGGCGATGAGGCTCGCGAACCGGATGCTCTCCCTCGTCCCGTCGCTGCGCCGGACCCTCATCACCGACGTGCAGGCGGCGATGGATGGCGATCCGGCGGCGGGGAGCCTCCACGAGATCATCCTCGCGTATCCCGGGCTCTTGGCGATCACGGTGTATCGGGTCGCTCACGAGCTGCAGGCCCTCGGCGTCCCGCTCTTGCCTCGCATCATGACGGAGTGGGCGCACGCCCACACCGGCGCGGACATCCACCCCGGCGCCACCATCGGGCCGAGCTTCTTCATCGACCACGCGACGGGCGTCGTCGTCGGCGAGACCTCGCACATCGGCGCGAACGTGAAGCTCTATCAGGGCGTCACCCTCGGCGCGCTGAGCCACCCCAAGGACGAGCACGGCCGCGTCATCCGCTCGACGAAGCGCCACCCGACCGCAGAGGACGGCGTGACCGTCTACGCGAACGCGACCGTGCTCGGGGGAACGACGACGGTGGGGGCGGGGAGCATCGTCGGCGGCTCCGTCTTCTTGACGAAGAGCGTGCCAGCGGGATCTCGCGTCGCCCTCAAGCCCCCCGAGCTCACCGTGAAGACGGCAGGCCAACGGCACCAGGGGGACCCTGCCGTCGATTGGGTGCTCGACTTCGATATCTAGCGGTGAGGTGACGGGCTCGTCGGCGAGGGAGAGCGCGCGCCCATGATCTGGCTCCTGTTGTTGTCCCCGCTGCTGCTCGTCCTCGCCGCCTGGAGCTTCGGCGGCGGAGCGATGGTGGTGCGCGCTCGTCTGGCGGCGCGTCGCGCCTCACCGCGAGCGCGCGCCGATCGGGGCGCGTACCGGGCCCGCGGCGCGTCGCAGAGCGACCCTCCACCGGGATCGGCGCCGAGCGCCTTTCGGAAGGTCGCCGGTCACCCGGTCTCGATCGCGGTCTACGTCGCGGCGGTCCTGCTCGCGGGCGTCCTCTGCTCGAGCTACCTGCGCGCCCAGGACGACCTCCCTCGGGAGTGCGACTTGACCGGCCGATGCGAGGTCGGCATCGCACCCGTCCGCGAGTGGCTCGTGCGAGGTGTGTTCGTCCCGGTGGCCGGGTCCGACGAGGCGTGCCGCACGCGGTCCTGGTGCACGGCGGTCGCGGAGGCACCCGATGTCGCATCCGGGCCGCTCGTGCGCGCCGTGCGGAACCCCCCGTTGGGGCCTCAGCCCGAGGGCTGCCGCGCCCCCTGTCCGTTCGGGGGGCAGTGCTCGGTCGTGAGGGACTTCTGCCAAGCGAAGACAGACGCCGACTGCGCGCTCACGGAGGCGTGCGTCTATTGGGGGAATTGTCGCGCTGCGAGCGGCCTCTGCGCGCCCGTCCGTGACGATGACTGCAAAGAGAGCCGCGCCTGCCGCGTCCTCGGCCGCTGTCGTGCGATCGCGGGCGCGTGCCGCGACCCCGAGCACCTGGCGATCGACGAGGAACGCTACCCGGTGCTCGCCGTCGACCCTTCGACTGGCGACGCGAGGATGATGCAGGGTGGTCGAGACCCGATCGAGGGAGATCTCGCGCGGTGCCGCACCGCCGCGCCCTGCCACGACGAGGGCGCGTGCGACCTCACCGCGGAGGGCGAGTGCGTCGTGGGCGACGACGAGGAGTGCAAGCGCTCCGCCGCCTGCACGACCCGAGGAGCGTGCCGGCGCTGGGTCGATCGAGGCCACGCCGAGTGCGCCGCGAGCTGCTCCGAGACGACGTTCTGCGCGCGCGACGGAGACTGCGCGACGATGGGGGAGGGGCTCTGCGGGGCGGGGCGGCCGCCGACTGCGAGCAGAGCGAGGGTGCCGCCTCGACGGCCGATGCGCCCTCGTCGGTGGCGCGTGCCAAGCGACGGCGGAGATCTGCGCGGCCTGGGAAGGCTGCCGCTTCGACGGTCGGTGCGAGGTGGAGGCGGGGGTGTGTCGGATCGCTTCCGGCGCCTGTGAGCGGTCGATCCCTTGCGAGAAGCTCGGAGGTTGCTCGGAGAGCACGACGTTCGAGGGCTGCGGCGTCGGCAAGAAGGCCGACTGCGCTCAGAGCGAAGTCTGCAAGCGCTACGGCTGGTGCACCGCGACGATCGTCGGCTATTGGCCGATGACCACGTCGCGGTTCTTCTGCTTCGTCTCCCCGCGAAGAGAGCGATAGCAACTTCGTCGCGGGG
This sequence comes from Polyangiaceae bacterium, assembly GCA_044225865.1. Lineage (GTDB taxonomy): Bacteria > Myxococcota_A > Polyangia > Polyangiales > Polyangiaceae > Xiheicaenibacterium. The sequence continues at coordinate 35,976 of JBGAID010000095.1, forward strand.
ACGAACGACGCCTCAACCGAGGGCGGCCGCGATGGCGGCCGCGAGCGCCGGCCCCGCCGCCATGTCGAGCTTCTTCGCGGGCCAATCCACCCCGAGCCCTTCGTCCTCGTTGGGCTTGGGGATGATGTGGAAGTGGACGTGGAAGACGGCCTGGTGGGCGAGGGCGCCGTTGTTCTGCAGGACGTTGTAGGCCTCGCAGCCGGTCGCCTTCTGAACGGCGCGACACAGCCGCGGCAGCACCCGACCGATCGCGGCCGCCGACTCGTCGGACAGCTCCCCGAGGGTCGCCTTCGCCTCCTTGGGGATGACGAGGGTGTGGCCGCGCGAGAGCGGCCCCACGTCGAGGAACGCGAGGACGTGATCGTCCTCGTAGACCTTGAAGCAGGGGATCTCGCCGCGGAGGATTTTGTCGAAGATCGTTCCGGCCATGCCGCGTTCTATCAGGCGACCGCGGCCGCGCCCACGTCCGTCGACGCCGGCGGCGCCGTCTGGCTGCGGGCGGTGGCGTTCTCGTTCACCTTCACGCTGACGAGCTTGGAGACGCCGGCCTCCTGCATCGTGACGCCGTAGAGGACGTCGACCGACTGCATCGTCTTCTTGATGTGGGTGATGAGGATGAACTGCGATCGATCCGTCATCGTCCGGATCCCCTCGTTGTAACGAGTGACGTTCGCCTCGTCGAGCGGGGCGTCGACCTCGTCGAGGATGCAGAACGGGCTCGGCTTGAACTGGAAGATCGCGAAGATGAGGGACACGGCGGTGAGCGCCTTCTCGCCGCCGCTCATGAGCTCGATGCTGGCGAGCTTCTTCCCCGGAGGCTGGGCGAGGATCTCGATGCCGGTCTCGAGCATGTCGTCCGGGTTCGTGAGGCGGAGCTCCGCCTGGCCGCCTCGGAACATCTTCGGGAAGATGACCCGGAACTTCGCGTTGATGCCGTCGAACGCCTCGCGGAAGAGGCGCTTCGACTCGCGGTTCATCTGCGCGATCGCCTGCTCGAGATCGGCGAGGGCCTTGTCGAGGTCGGCCTTCTGGGTCGTGTAGTAGGTGAAGCGCTCTTGCGCCTCCGTGTGCTCGCGGACGGCGTCGAGGTTCACGGGGCCCATGCGATCGAGCAGCTCGGTGAGCTCGGTGACGCGGGCGCGGTGGGCGGCGTCGACGGGGGGCCGCTTGTGGTAGTCGCCCACGACCGTCGGGAGCTCCAGTCCCCGGAAGCGCTCGCGGATGCCGTCGACCAGGTGGCGGTGCTCGATGTCGAGCTTCGCGAGGCTGGTCTCGTGCTGGCGGAGCTTCTCGGTCGCGGCCTCCGTCGCCTCGCGCGTCTTCTTGATGTCGACCTCGGCGAGGGCGAGCGCTTGCCTCACCTCGTCGAGGGCGATCTTCGCGGCGAGGAAGGCGTCCTCCGCCTGCTTGGCCGTCTCGATGGCGACCTTCTGGGCCTCCCGCTCGGTGAAGAGCTTGGCCGCGGCCTGCCCGGCGCCGATCGCGCACTCCATCTCGTCGCGGTCGAGGCGCTCGATCCGCTGCCGCATCTCCTCGCAGCTCTTCGCGAGCCGATCCGCCGTCTGCTTCACGCTGCTCGTGCGCTCGCGGATCTGCGCGAGGAGGACCTTGCGCTCGGTGACGATCGACTGCTGCTTCGTCACCTCGGTGCGCCACTGCTCCGCGACCTGCTCGGCCGTCTCGACGGAGCCCTCGAGCTCCTTGCCCTCCGATCGCAGCTCGGTCAGGCCGGACTCGGCGCGCTCGTGGTCGCCCTTCGCGATGGCGATCTTCTCCGCCAGCTCGAGGGCCTGGGCGCGCACCACCGCGAGCCGCTTCTGGACGTTCGCGAGCTGATCGTCGCTACGCTTCTGATCTTTTTCGGCGCCGAGGAACGCGATGTCGGTCTGGTGGGCCTCGTTGCGGGCCCGCTCCAGCATCGTGCCGATCTCGTGGATCCGGCTGCGGAGCGCCTCCTGCTTGGCGAGGAGCTGGCTCACGCGATCGGAGGCCTCCGCGACCGCCTCGTGGAGCTCGCGCATCTCGCGCTTGTGCTCGATCATGCCCTCCGCGACCGCGTCCCCCGCGCCGCCGGTGACGCTCCCCTCGGCCCCGAAGAGGTTGCCGGCCTTCGTGACGACCCGGCTCGTGAAGCCCGCGCTCCGCACGAGGGCGGCCTCCGCGTCGTCCGCGACGACGAGCACGTCGCCGAAGAGGGCGCGCGCGAGCGGCTCGTCGGCGGCCTCGAAGAGCACGTGATCGACGAGCCGGGCCCCGACGACGACCTCACGGCCGTCCTCGTTCGTCACCCGGACCGGATCGATCGAGCCGCCCGCGACGTAGCGAGGATGCCTCGCCACGATGCCGGCCCGGCCCTTGCCGGAGCGCGCGAGCTCGGCGAGGAGCTCGGCGCCGCGCGACACGTCGGAGACGACGATCCACTGCAGCTTCTCGGAGAGGGCGGCCGCGAAGGCGTGGGTGAGCTCCGCGGGGGCTTCGAACCGATCTGCGACGAGCCCGAGGAGGGCCGGATCGTTCTTGGCGAGGAGCATCCGCGGGCCCTGGCCGACGCCCTCATGGCGCGAGTGCAGCTCCTCCAAGGCGCGGAGGCGGTTTCGCTTCTGCGAGAGCTCCGTCTTGTGCTGGTCGACCTCGCGGTCGAGCCCGACCGCCTGCTCGCGCAGCTCGCGCAGCTCCTCGGAGAGGCTGTCGCGTCGCTCGGCCGCGTCCTGCTTCGCCTGGACGAGCTCCTCGAGCCGCTCCGTGATTTGACCGCGGTGGGCGGTGAGGTCCTCGAGCTCGATCGTGAGGCGTCCGTCCTCGTCCTCGAGGGCCTCGCGGCGGTGGCGCATGTCCTCCGCCCGCTGCTCGAAGCCCTTCAGGGTCGCCTCCGCGCCCGCGACCTTCGCCTTCACCTCGGAGGCGCGCTTGCGGAGCTCGGTCGTGCGCAGGTCGGCCTCTTGCTGGCTCTCGCGGAGGGTGTCGAGCTTCTCGACCTCCACCCGCATGAGCTCTTCGCCGCGCGACTCTTCCTCTTGCGCGCTCTCGAGCATCGCGACGAGGGTCTCTCGCTCGCGCGCGAGCTCCTCGCTGCGCTCCGCGAGATCGACCCGCTCGACGCGCGAGGCCCCGCGGCGCTGCTCGAGCTCGGCGTAGCGCTCGCGGGCGCGGTCCAGCTCCGTCTGGCGCGCGCGCACGTCGTTGTCGGCGCGGAAGGAGGCGGTCTGGGCCTTCTCCGCTTCATCCTCGCGGGTGAGCGCCGACTGCCGCGTCACCTCGAGCTCGGCGTCGCGGGCGTCGAGGGAGGCGCGCAGGCGCTCCGCCTCCTCCGACGTCTCGGCGCGCCCCGTCTCCTCGACCTGGGCGAGGACGGTGAGCTCGAGCAGCTTGTGAGAGGCCTCGTGGAGGACGAGGTCTTCGAGCTCGCCCTTGTAGGAAATGTAACGCTCCGCCTTCGCCGCCTGGCGCTTGAGGGACGCGAGGCTCCGCTCGATCTCGGAGACGATGTCGCCGACCCGCAGCAGGTTCTGCCGCGTGAGATCCATCTTCTGTTCGGCCTGCTTGCGGCGGACCTTGTACTTCGTGATGCCGGCCGCCTCTTCGATCAGCATGCGCCGATCCTCGGCGCGGGCGGACACGATGAGCCCGACCTTGCCCTGCTCGATGATCGAGTACGCCTTGGTGCCGACGCCCGTCCCGAGGAACAGATCGGTGATGTCCTTGAGGCGGACCTGGGTCTTGTTGATGAGGTACTCGCTCGTCCCATCGCGGTAGAGGCGGCGCGTGACCGCGATCTCCGACCAGTCCCGGTACTCGAGGGGCAGCTCCATCGCCGTCTCGCGATCGGTGTTGTCGAAGGTGATCGTCACCTCGGCCATGCCGTGCGGTCCGCGGTTCGCGGAGCCGGCGAAGATCACGTCCGTCATGGCGCGGCCGCGGAGGTGCTTCGCGCTCTGCTCGCCCATGCACCACCGAATGGAGTCGACGATGTTCGACTTGCCGCACCCGTTCGGCCCGACGATCCCGACGATGTCGTGATCGAAATGGATGACGGTGCGATCGACGAAGGACTTGAAGCCGGAGATCTCGAGCTTCTTGATGTGCATGGAACCGATTCCTTCGATGGCGGCGAGGGGCCTGTCACGGGCGGGTGCTTCGACGAAGCGTGGCCCCAAATACGGAGAGAAGCTGAACGGGCTGCGGGCAGAACACCAGTCAGGTAGAACGACCGGCGCGCAACCTCGGAGCGTTGCCGATGAATCCGTCCCCCAAGTCTTCTCGGTAGCTCAGGGCCGATGCATCAAGTGGCATTGCACGTACGGTCACGCCATGTACCGGCGTACACGTGCGGTGGCGAATGTTCAAGCCTTGACATGCGCTCCAACCGACGCCCCCGCCGTCACGCACCGCTCGCGCGTCGGAGGGCCGAGCGGAGGCGCTCTCGCATTCGGTCCTTGACGAAACGCTCTCTGCGCCGCATTTGCGTCACCAAAGTCATGCCCACTTACGAGTACGCGTGCACGTCGTGCGGCCACGAATGGGAAGCGGAGCAGTCGATCAAGGACGAGCCGCTCAAGCAGTGCCCCTCCTGTGAGGCGATGACGGCGAAGCGCCAGATCAGCCGCGGGACCGGCTTCATCCTGAAGGGCGGCGGCTGGTACTCGGATCTCTATTCGGGCAGCAGCAACTCGAAGGGCTCGAGCTCGTCCGATTCGACCTCGACCTCGACCTCGACGTCGTCGACGACGAAGAGCGACAGCAAGGGTGGCGGCACCTCCGGAAGCGGCTCCACCGGGGGCGGCGCCTCGAGCGGCGGCTCCGGTTCCGCGCCCGCGGGCGGCGGCTCGTCGGGCGGCAGCGGCACGAGCGCCCAGCCCGCTTGATGAAGGGCGCTCGAAGCGCCCCTCGTCGCGAAAGGCTGCTAGGGTTGCCGGGTGACCCAGCGGACCAAGATCGACGAGCTCGTGAAGCGTCTCGACGACATCGACCGTGAGCTGCTCGGGGTGATCGAGCGGCGCGCGCGTCTCGTGCAAGAGCTGACCGGCGCGCGCGGAGAGGGCTCGAAGAAAGCGGCCATCTCGGACGCGAACCGCCTCGCCGCGCTCGAGCAGGCGGTGAGCGCGCCCCTCTCTCCGACGTCGGTGCGGCCCATCTTCGCGGCCATCGACGCGGCATGTCGCTACTTCGACGTCGCGCCGCGGGTCACCTGCGTCGGGCCCGAGGGAGGCTTCTCGTGGCTCGCGGCCGGGACGCACTTCGGACCTCGCGCTCAGCTCTCGCGCGCCGAGACGGTCGACAAGGCCCTCGACGAGGTGTCGCGGTCGCAAGCGGACTTCGCGGTCGTGACGCTCGAGACCCTCCGCGACGGGCTCGCGTTCGGGACGGTGCAAGCCATGGCCGCCCTCGATCTGAAGCTCGTCGGCGAACGGGAGGTGACCCACACGCTCCAGCTCCTCTCGAAGACGGGCAACCCGTCGGACGTGGAGCGCGTCTACGCGAGCTCGCACCACCACTCGCTCTGCGAGGAGCACCTGACCGCGCGCTTCCCGAAGGCGACCGTGCTCCACGTGCGGAGCGCGGTGATGGCGGCGGAGCTCGCCCTCGAGCATCACGGGGCGGCCGCGGTCGTGCCGCGCGGCCTCACCACCCCCGACGAGCTTCGCCTCCTCGCCGACAACATCGCGGACGAGGGAGAGCTCCGCATCCGCTATGGGATCGTCTCGCGCATGCCGATGAGCCGGACGGGGAACGACGCGACCGCCCTCCTCTTCAGCGTGCACGACCGGCCCGGCGCGCTCCACGACGTGCTCCAGGCGTTCAAAGACAAGAGCTGCAACCTGCGCCGCATCCAGTCTCGCGCCCTTCCGGGCGAGGGCTGGGAGTACGTCTTCTATGTGGAGGTCAGCGGGCACGTGACCGACCGACCGCTCGTCTCCGCCCTCGAAGGGGTGAAGCAGAAGGTCCGGATGCTGAAGATCGTGGGCTCGTTCCCCCTCGACGTGGCCGACCCGCCCGCTCCTTCTTCGACGCTCGGCGGCGGCCTCCTGCGCTGATGCGACGGCGCGAGGTCCTCGGGCTCGCGGGCGCGGCAAGCGGCGCGCTCGTGCTCGCCGCCTGCGCAGAGCACGCGATGGAGCCGATCGCGCCGCGCTCCGTCTCGCCGGAAGCGATCGACGAGGATCCCTTCGCGCTGCTGCCCCCCAAGATCCTCGGCCTCGCCGACGTGGACCTCACCGCCGCGTTCGCGACTCCGCTCGGGGCCGACCTGGTGGGCTTCCTCCAGAGGGTGTTTCCCCTCGGCCCCGATTCGAACCTCGTGGTCGGGCGCGACGCGACGCGGATGCTCGGCGCGCTCTACGCGATGCAGGGGATCGACTTCTGCGCGCTCGTGCTCGGCCGATTCGACGTCGCCTCCATTCAGCGCGCCATCGAGGCGCGCGCGGCGGCGGGGGCCTCCGCGGCGTTCGTCCGCACCCGGTACGGCGAGCACGACATCGTGACCAGCGGCAACACCGGCTTCGCTGTCCTCTCCGCGAAGACGCTCGTCTGCGGCAGCGAGACATGCATCCGTCGCGTCATCGATCGCATCCGGTTCAAGAGGCTCGAGCGCTCCATCCCCGCGTGGATGATCGCGGCCAACGAGTCGGGGCGCGCTCCATTCCACGTCGTCGCCGATTTCGGGGCGGGCACCGTGCTCGATCGCGGCCCGCGACCGGCGTCGAAGGTGGCGCGGGGCACCCGATCCATCGCGACCCCGATCATCGAGTCCGCCGCGTATCGGTTCCCGTTCTTGTCCAGCCTCCGGCTCATCCGCTTGCGCGGGAACTACGCGCCCCCCGGCCTCAACTTCGCGGGCGCGTTCACGTACGCGACGCCGGAGCGCGCCGCGACCGGTGCGGAGGCCCTCAAGAGCGCCTCCCAGCTCGCCCAGTGGGCGAACATGTTCGGGGCGGGGGGGTCGCTTCCTCCGATCCAGGTCGCGGTCCGAGGGCAGGACGTCGGGTTCGTCCAGCCGATCGAGACGGAGGCGGCGCGCGCGCTGCTGTCGCTCGTCAAGGCGTACGCGACCTAACAGGTTATTGAAAAAGTCGGCGTCATGCCTCTCGGCACCCGGAGTGGCTGCCAA